>NZ_BAAGVR010000016.1:0-5786 GCF_054780775.1 Larkinella ripae | reverse complement strand
CTTTTAATCGCTAATAAGTTGTCTTTTAATCACTAAAACAGGGTTAATAAGTTGTCTTTTAATCACTAAAACAGGGTTAATAAGTTGTCTTTTAATCACTAAAAAATGTTTTTTTTTTGTTGTCTGTAAACTTTTAAAGATAACTTTTATATTTGCCTAAAAACCAATGTAATGTCTAAACCCATAGAGATTTGGCAGGATAATGCTTTAACAGTGGCTCGGTATGAAATGACTGAGACTGAAAAAAACATCTTGTACATGGTTGTTGCTTCTGTTCACAAGGATGATGCACCAACAAAAAAGTACCAAGTATCGGTTAAAGAAATGGCAGAAGTAACTGGTTCAAAGGGATTGATGCTTGAAGCTTATAAACAGGCCACTCGCAAATTGTTGGGTCGTGTGTTTGAAACGACTTTACCTGATGGAGATCTTTTACAAGCTACTTTCATTTCGTCTGCGCGTTATAAAAAAGGAACTGGTATTATCGAAATAGGGCTTTCTGATGAGGTGAGACCTTTCTATATCCACTTACACAGTAAGTTTACCAAGGTTCAACTTGCTGCGGCTATCTCACTTAATTCTGCTTATGCAAAGCGGATTTACGAGTTACTATGCATGTTCAAAAACATGAAAGACAAGACCTTCCGGCGCAATCTAACTGAGCTCAAAACAATGCTTGGTATCATTGATCCCAAAACGGGTCAAGATAGCTATGCGAAATGGACTCATTTTGAAAAGAAGGTACTTGATGTATCTTCAAGAGAAATCAATGGGCATACGGACGTCACATTCACTTACAAGCCCATTTATGGCGATCGACCAGGACGAGGCCGTAAACCTGTAGTCGAAGTAGAATTTGAGGTGTTTTATCAAGCCAAGCAGGAAGCAATCCCAACATCGTCACTCCACGAACGGCTTGTAAAGCAATTCCGACTTCGCATCGATCAAGCCGATCAGGTGTTGGCCATACATTCGATAGATACAATTAACAGACAACTCTATGACATTCAAACTAAAGCGGCCAGCGGGACTGTTAAAAACGTAGGGAGCTATACGGCCAAAGTATTTGGTTTAGAAACAAAGGGGAGAAAAGATGAAAATTAAAACCAATTCTCCCCATACAGTGCGTGGGGTGCAAACACATATTAATCCAACCTGTCTGAACGAGTCAAAGTCGTATTGTTATAAGTAAGCCATTAACCAAATAAACGCTGCCAAACTGATTTCTTACCCCGTTCGGGTATACGCTGAGCAATTCCTTCAACGATTTTAGTTAAATGGTCAATTTGGTTCTGGATATCGATAGGAGCTGCCGGTAATTGGGTTTGAGTCAGTTGGTTCTGTGCAAAACTGCGGATATCCTCATTAATATATTGCCCTAATGTCTTACCGGCTCGATTAGCAGCCTTCTCAATAAAAGTGCGGGTTTCTCGCTCAACTCCACGTATTGACCATGTAACGGGGTTACTTCTTTTAGAAGTCGGGTCTTGACCTGACAATTGAGCATCCATCTTGTGTCTTACATTTGTAAGACACAAGATTATCAAAAAAATAGTTTCTACCAACTTGTAAGACATTTTCTCTGGGTTGTCTTACTTCCACAAAATCATGTCTTACAAAAGGCTATTTCTGTCTTACATTTTTCTTACTACTGGCTCCAGTAGAAAAATCACTTCTCGCAAAGAAATCACACAATGAAGAAACATGATAAATACATTTGTTTATGTAAAGATAACTTGTTGTAAATCAGAACAATAGAAAATTCTTTTAAAAATCCTATAAAATTCTTTTAAAAGTCCTATAATTTTTACCGTTTTACTTTCCGACACTGCTATTTATTACTGTAAGGTTTAATTAAACCAAAACACCTTACGTATTTTAAAATGATAGTATCAGTAATTTCGAGTTTAATGATTGCCTCTCAGGCAGCTGCAATCATCAGTTGTTTTATCAACATCATCAACTTTTTTAACAACCTTCGTAAACCAAAAAACCCGGAATGACCGGGTTTTTTGGTTTACACTATCACAATTTTGGACGCTTAAATAATTGCGAACTCGGCTTCTACCTTTGCATAAAAATCACTTTGATTACCGACTAAGGTAACGATTAAATCGCCTCCGTTATGGACGATAAATTCTGAATTTTGTAATTTATCCGGCCTATTAATTTCGGAAACGGCTGGAACAACAACGGCGGTAACTTCGTAAATTTTGTTCAGTACAGAAACAAAATCGCCTTTGTGCAACGGTGTAGAAAATTGGTGTCCACCTAAATTGGTACTTGTATTCGTTGCTTCAATAACAAAGTACTCGTGAACTGTGATTTGGTTTTTCATTGGTTTAATTACGGTGTTTTTGAATATAACGAATTCCCGCGACGTTACCAAATAGATTTCAAAAATAACTGAGTTATTGGCTATGAATAATTATTTCTGAGTACGTTACAGATATTATTCTGCTTTTTTGGGTGGCTTTCCGAACCACCCCACTATTAATCCCGCACACACAGCTAGAATGTGATCAATCCCAAAGCTCGCCAGTAAAGTATACGTACCTGCCGTATATGATAAATTAGGAATGATATCATGAAGCACCTGATGGGTATTCGTCAGAATCTTCCGAAGAAAGTCGCGGCGTGGGTTTTCGCCAGTTGGTGATGTATTGGTGTCCATAAAAAGTTGGCTTTTACTGTGTTAATTAAAGCCAGTCTTTTTCAAAGACACATTGGGAATACAATATAAATTTTCTTGTATTACATCAAAGCTATGTATATGTTATCTTTTTGTTAAGCCGAAAATATTACTTGTAGGGGTTCTTCTTCCAATGGGGCGATTTTACACGCTAAGAAACGAAAAATATAGTTACAGTTTACTGAATACTACTAATCAGACAGTTATCAAAAAGGGTATTGAAAATTTGTTTGAAAAATCTGCGTTTCTAATCAATCAGGAGGGGTAGTTTACTCTATCAAAAAGGAATTCCTAATTGATAACTTGCTTCTAAGTGCTTGAAAAACAGACATCAACTAAGAGATTAGTTCACTAACGTGTAAAATCGTCCCATTGGAAGAAGAACCCCTTGTAAACTTAGGTTAAAAATGGGGCATTGTCAGAAAATGCTATAATAGTCCTACTTCACTAAAGCGATTTGGAGATGTTAGGAAATTTTCTTAAATTAGCTGAAAATGAATGTTTTACCTTTAAACAACAAACACGATGAATATATACAACGTATCGTTTGACCTGTTTATGGAACGCGTCGATCCATCCAAAAAATACGACGCTTTTTTTGACGAACTGAAGAAGACAGATACTTTCCGCTTTTGGACAAGTAATTGGGCAGTTGCAACCAATGAAACGGAAGCAGAGCTTCGAGATCGACTAGTACAACATCTCCACAAGAATGATCAGATCATCGTTATTCCGTTAGATGAATGGGCTGCTTTTGCACGTACAATGGGCTTACAATGGATTAAAAACCACCGTGACGTAGTCAAAACAATTTCAGAAGAGTAAGTTGCTAAGGTCTTTCGGTGACCTACCAATCCTGGAATAATTGATTAACATAATTGTTAATTATGCAACACCCCTCGGAAAAGTCCTAAAAACCTAGGGGCAAAAAAGGGCAACTTTTCACTTCGCAAACCGGCTGATCACATGCTCATTCCCAAACCTCGATCCCGCTTTTGCTCTTTCGGAATCGTCTGTTGGTGGGTCAGTTCCGATTGCCGGGCTTGCTCGGCCTGTACCCGCAGCTGTTCCATTGGCCGTAAACCCGCTTCCATCTGCTGCTGACGGGCGCGTTCGGTGTCGCGTAGTTCCAGCGTCATGGCGGCCCGCTCCTGAATGGTACCGTTACTCATCGTGTTTTGATACCGAAACGTTTCCGTCAATTCCCGATGGTAGCCCATCTGGGTATCAAAGACCGTTTCGCTGCGCTCCTTGAAAACCACCCGGTTAAACTGCCCGAATTTCTGGCCGTGGGTCTCGCTCTTACCCTTGCCCCGGTGGTTGGTCAGTGGACTCAATAACCGTTGGTTATGGCTGTCCTTGCGGCTCACAATGATCTGCACGTGCATCTGATGGCCTGCTTTAAGATCGCCCCGCTGGGTTAGTCCTTGCTTCACTTCCGGATCGGTCCACTTGTAGCCCCGGTTGTACTCGACCTTGCCGTACCATTTTACGTCATCGGCACCCAGCCCCTTCTGAAAGTTGGTCGCATACTCGGCCATCACCGAGCGGGCGTAGGCTTTCAACTGCCGGGGGTCATTGTTGATGTGCTGGAGCTCTTTTTGGGAAGGGCTGATATTGATCAGGTAAAACTTGGCTTCCTGCTGTTTGAGTTTGGCGGTATTCGTATCAATGCCCTGCCGCACTTCGTGAGGCGACAAATCGTCACGCTGCTGGTTGAACCACCATTCGCGTTCGCGGGTCAGTTCCCAGGCGTTCTCTTTTTCAAGATACGTGACCAGTTGCCCACAACTGCCGGCGTTGCTTCCGGAGGCACTGGTGGTGATGTTGATGTGGGGCATAAGCAGACGTTACAGTTGATCGACCTGGCTGCGGATGTGTTCCTGCAACTCCTTGACGGCGCGCCCTTGCGTCAGCGTGTTCAAGCCTTCCCGCTGTTGGATATAGGTTTCCAATAGCGCCCGAAATCTCGCTTTTAAGGCACTCTTTGCCTCTCGATATGCTTTTCCCTCATTTTGGTACGTTCGGGCCTCAGAAAGCAGATTTTGCAGGGTTCCTGCCATCTGTTGCTGTTGCTGCTGCAATTCTTTTTGCTGAGTAAGCAGCCGATGGCTTTCTTCTTGTCGTTTTTCCTGACTGTCCAGATAAAAGCCGTGGATATAGTCCTGTTCATCAAAGTTGAAAAAAGCCGCAAATTGAACCCGAAAATTCTCCAGCGTCCGTTGAATCTGCCGTTGATCAGCCAACAGCGGGGTCAGGGCTTCTTTTTCCTGTGTTTTGATGAAAGCGATGATGCGGTTGATGCCTTGGCCCAGTTCTTTCTTCAGTAATTCGTCGTTCAAATCGCCCGGATCTTTCTGGGACTTGTAGAAATAGTCCACCATCTGGCCGAAAAGCTCCTGTTTACTGCGGCTCAGCTTTTCACTTAACTTACTGAATTTCAGATCAGTATCTGAAGTGAACCGAACGGACTTGGCGGCTTTAGTTTCCATAAATAAGCGTATTAGTATATCAAAAATATCTTTTTTAGGCTAATTAAAGCATTTTTTTTACTAAAAATATACTCTATGCATACTATACAGATTGGTAAAATAATAATAAATGCTTGATATTCAGGGATTAGCTCCGCAGGACAAGCGGTTGAATTACGTGTAGCGTAATTCCCGCTTGCTCTTAAAGAAGACCGCTTCGCGCTTTGTTTTTCCTTTTTTCTTCCCCTTTGGTTCTTTGATTTTCGCTCCAGTCGATTTTTCTTTCCCCCTTCCAACTATTTTTTTAGTTCGCTTTGCGCCCTAAAAGCCATTTTTTCAAGCCACTTTAACTTGGCTTTTCTCGTGTGCGCATGTACGTGACCGCGTGCGAGTCAAGTGCTTGTGTATTTCAAATATCACTTGTTAAACACTTGTACGGGCGAAATATGGGTTATAAGCGTCAGATTTACAGCACTTTATGGTGTGGATAACTTTAATAAGTTGTCTTTTAATCGCTAATAAGTTGTCTTTTAATCACTAAAACAGGGTTAATAAGTTGTCTTTTAATCACTAAAACAGGGTTAATAAGTTGTCTTTTAATCACTAAAAAATGTTTTTTTTTT
>NZ_BAAGVR010000015.1:0-633 GCF_054780775.1 Larkinella ripae | reverse complement strand
AAGCAAATACGACCCTGAACTTCGTCAGCGTGCGCTCCGCATGCTCGCGGAGGCCCGCCCCGAACATGAATCGCTGACCGCCGCTTGCCGACACGTCGGCGGCCTCCTTGGGGTGAGCCCCGAGACGCTGCGCGTGTGGCAGCGCCGCTACGACATCGATACCGGGGTGAAGCCCGGGGTCACTACCGACATGGCCGAAGAGAACCGACGCCTGCGACGCGAGAACGCCGAGCTGAAGAAGGCCAACGAAGTTCTTAAAGCAGCGAGCGTGTTTTTCGCGAAGGAACTCGACCAGCCACGAACGAAATGATCCAGTTCATCGACGAGTATCGTGATCGTTTCGGGGTCGAGTTCCTCTGCCGTACACTCAGGACGGCAGTTCGTGGGTTCCTCACCTCCCGCGGGTACCGGGCAGCGAAACATCGCCCCGCCTCAGCGAGACAGCTCCGCGATGAACTGCTCGTGTCCGAGATCCAACGCCTCCACGCGAAGCACTACAGCGTGTACGGGCGACGGAAAATGCATGCCTTGCTTCGGCGTGAGGGGTGGGAGATCGGCCGGGATCAGACGGAACGCCTCATGAAACTCGCAGGGGTGCGCGGGGTCAGGAAATCGAAGCGGATATTCACTACT
>NZ_BAAGVR010000014.1:0-575311 GCF_054780775.1 Larkinella ripae | reverse complement strand
GGTGACGGCCACCAGCGGCAGTGGGTGCAAGGCCAGCACCAGTGTGATCGTCTCTCGGCCAATCGCATCAGGCGGCCGGAAACCGGCAGAGGAGATAATCGATTCCTTCCAAGTACAAGTTTTAGGAAATCCAGCGCTTAAAGGACAAGTTGTGGTAGAAGTAAGCGGTGCAAGAGGACAAACGCTTAGTTATGAATTGCTGGATTTGAAAGGAAATGTCGTCAATGAACGCCAAGTAGATAATGTCGGGTCAATTGATCAGCAAACGCTAGATTTTAAGGGGAGCCAAGGAACAGTCTTCATACTAAGAGTTAGGTCAAGCACAAATAGTCAGACAGTAAAAGTTATCAGGGCAGAATAGTTCTTATAATTTAAGATGAATTTCAGATAAGCATTATCCAATGCTATTGAGGATAAAGGCGGTTTTTTAATTCATACCGAATTTCCTTAAAAGGCTGTCTGATTTTTCCTAAAAGCAGCTTTTACGTATTTAATTTGGCAACCTTTATGAGCTGGTAAAGTTATAATCATCGAATTGGCTAGAAAGTTCTGAGGAATAGTCGCAGGCATCCCAAATTGAATAAGAAGAGAACTAATACGGTTTTTTTTAAATCTTTAGACGTGAGACACGTGTATAATAGCAGGATTCAATTAAATTGAATAATTTAGAAATTTTCAATAGAGCATTTTGCGGTTTTAGAAGAATATACATCTGAATTTAGCACAGCCCGACTGAGTTCAGTCGGGTTTTGTCTTTTAGATATGTATTGACGGTTCGAATTGTTCTACTATATGATGCTAAAACTTGACCAATTGAAGGTATTAATAGCTATAATATTTCGTTTAAATAATTTGAATTCTTTTTAAGATTTAATGCTGAAGGAGCTTTTTGATACACATAGATATATATTGCATGTGTTCCATCAGAGTATGAATGTGATTAAAAGCGTCGGATAGTCGTATATAGAAGTAAATTAAATTTGTTTAGTTGTTACGGTATTTCGATTGATTAGCAATTAACTGCCTGATTTATAGTAGTTAATTTTATATTGATCTGAAAAATGGTTGATCCTAAAACGCAAATATACTTTTCAATTTGCTTAGCTATAGCTGCTATTTCATTATTAAAAGGGTTTTATTTTAAAGGACATTAATTTCTATCAGTCGAGCTTATAAAGAAAAGATTAGCTCAGATTAAATGGTGATCATCATTAATTTATAAACTCAAATACTAGCGATACAGATTGAAAAATTAGAAAGATTTTCGCTGACTACTGAGCTTTTAAGTTGGTTTCGCTGGTATTGATTTTTCGGAGTTCCTGAACAGGAGATTCTCTTTTCTTTGTTATTGCAAGCAAGTAATTTGAAAACTTCCGTGCATAAAAGATTATTAAAATTCGTGATGACTTTCAGTATAAGTGATCATAATACGTTCTTTTTCCTATATTATTATTGATTAATAATGGTTAACTTTACAAATTGTACAGATATACTATTTATTAAAAGCACTTAACATCACCTCCTTTTTTAAAATTAACAGCTCAAAATTAACCTATTTATGAGTCATACTCTTCTTATTATGAAGTGATTAGTTCAATTATAGGTATATACGTATAAAATAGAAAAGTATCTATTGTAGATTTGTCGAAGGTTTTATTTACAGAAAGTAATGTGCTTGATATGCTTCTTGAGGTGGCAGATTCAAAAATCTTACGGGAACCAGTGAGAAAAATTGATGGCCTGTTGCTACACTTTCATGAATTACTGAGCAAGAACGGGGTAATCAAGGGGTGTGATCCTGGTTCACCACGGCACGTTAAGCTTTTAAATATGTACAAAGACCGCGATTTGCAAAACTGTCTATAGGTTTGTAATAGCGATGTAGAGTATTTATCTACCTATCCACAACTAATTATGAAGATTATACGCGGTAAGAATACCGTCAGAACAAAGTGGTTTGTTCTGCTTGTTTCGCTCTTTTACTTTACCACTCTTCCGCAAACGGCTGAAAGCCACGTCGGAAGTTCAGGTGTAATTGTACAGAAGAAGGCGGGAAACTATCAATTCCTGATTAGCATAAAACCGCCCGATGTTGTGCCCGGAACCGCAAGCGTTACCGTTTTTGTGGAGACGGGACGGGTCCGTAGTATTGGCACCCGCCCAATTTATTTTGGGTCAGGTGATGAGGGAGCGCCAACGCATGATGTCCTGACGACTGCAGACGGTAGCCGCTATGAAGGTGAAGTCTGGTTAATGGCTTCGGGTTCTTCAAGCATTGAATTAAGTATCGATGGCCCTGATGGAAAACAACAGGTAGTGATACCTGTGATGGCGATTGCAACGGCAATGCGTGAAATGCCCAAAGGAACGGGATTGGGGTTGGCTGCTATGGGTCTGCTGTTGGTGGTCATGCTTATTACAATTATTGGCGCCTGTAATGCCGACGGAATGTCGGTCCCAAATCAGGCTGCGCCCGTTACACTCAAGCGACAACGGTCAATTGGGATGGGCATTGGTTTATTCATAATCGTACTGACTTTGGCCGGGTGGCGGTCCTGGTGGAATAGCACTGCTGATAACTATCGTACTGAACAACTCTATCGACCAGCATCCATTCAAACATCGGTGCGTGTTGCGAATGCCCATCGGCAACTGACCATCCAATTTGACACAAGTGCGGACCGACACAATCGACGCAACCTTAGTTATATTGTACCCGATCACGGCAAGCTGATGCACACGTTTCTGGTTCGGATTCCGGGCCTGGATGCCTTTACCCACCTGCACCCCAACAGGCGTGATACTATTCATTATGAAACAGCAATACCTCCTTTGCCGGAAGGCAAGTACCTTCTTTATTCTGATGTCGTGTATCGAAGCGGTTTTGCCGAAACTCTGACCGATACAGTGTATGTGCCCTCGGTAAACAGCAGCACTCGAGAAGTAGTTGCCAACGCTGAGCCATCCGGTCCTTATGCAACGGACGATGACGACAGTTGGCACCTATCCGAACCAATGGGTGTAAAAGAAGATGCTGTGAACGTACCGCATTTGAGTAATGACGTAGTCATTTGCGGAAAGCCCGGTGCCAGTACGAGACTTGCCGATGGCTCGGTCATGCTCTGGATGGATAAACCTTCGCAAGTGCTCGAATCGGGAAAGCTGTACACGCTGAAATTTGCGGTGGCAGATTCACTGGGAAAAGCCGCTGATTTAGAGCCTTATCTGGGTATGAGCGGTCACGCAACCATTTTACGATCCGATGGTACCGTTTATATTCATTTGCATCCAATTGGCACGTACTCAATGGCGGCTGAGGAGTCGTTGGTAAATCGCATTGCTGATACCACGCGAACCTTCCATTATCCTGACGCAACCCTTTTCCGCGATAGCATTGATCGTTACGTTGCTAAACTCAAAACCGTACCAGGTGAAGAGAAAAACCGGTTGCTGCAGGTCGCAATGCCTGGCATGAATCATCTCATGAAGGCCAATAATATGGTTGAATTTCCATACGCTTTTCCAAAGGCAGGTCATTATCGCATCTGGGTACAGGTGAAGCGAAACGGTGAAGTTTTGACAGCCGTCTTTGATACACAAGTGAATGATCCGTTGCTTTAAATCAGGATCTGCGAAGTTGTCCAATTTACCGGATTGCCAACTGAATAAGTTTTGATTCAAATTTACTATATACTATTCAATGGCTTACGTACTGGCTTAACGTTTCATCTATTCTTTCAATGGCATTTTCGGTAAAAATTCGGATACTTTGCTCTGCCCTTTGAATAATTTGATATTACAGGAGCATTTTTTTTGGAAAAGGTGGAGTGTATGCCGGATTTTAGCTTCTACCAGCATATCTTATTTGCTTATAAAATGCCATAGTAAAATACCTGATAAACCTTAGACTACCATAAAGGCCAGATTATAAGTCAACTATGTATGTGAATGGTCTTATATGTTAATTTTAATACAAAATAAATTCAATAGTAGTTATTCTATACTATGCGAGAACTTCAATCAGAAAAACACCTAAGTCCGTGGGTGGCAGGGATTAATCAGTCCATCAGGAAGATAACGGGGTTAGCCTTAGTTGACTCGGGTCATAAAGAGACAATCCCTCGTTTCAGTAATCAGGGTCTCACCGTACCCATTTACATATATGCCGTCATCGTTTCGTCGTTTTGCGTGGCTATGGGTATTGTGTGGGATATCATGTGGCACATGAGCATCGGACGGGACGGACTACTGGCCCCTCCACACATGCTTATTTATGTGGGAGCGATCGTGTCGGGCCTATTCTCTGCTTACCAAATTTTGAACCTTACCCTAACCAAAAATCACCCGGGTCGGGCCGCATCAGTGCCCTTCTGGGGCGTTTTTTACGGACCGTTGGGTGCTATGTTCTGTGTGTGGGGCGCCCTGGCCATGCTGACATCAGCCCCATTCGACGATTGGTGGCACAATACCTACGGTCTCGATGTGCAGATTCTGACGCCCCCCCACACCTTGCTTCTCACCGGTATTATGACCGTGCAATTTGGAGCGATGGTGAGCGTTCTGGCTTTGCAAAATCAGTATCGTAATTTAATATCGATTAAGGACAGTAATAGCTATCGTCAGGCTATGTGTCTAAAGTGGTTGTTTGCTTTTGCCGCCGGAATACTGTTAGTGATGCTTCATACGATAATCTCGGAATTAATTAGCATGCGTCAATCTCATAATTCCATTTTTTACACGACATGCGCTATAATCTTGCCGATTTATCTACTAGCCGTAGGGCGGGCCTCAATGTTACGCTGGCCGATGGTAAGTATTGCAGGCATTTATATGTTAGGTATGTTGCTGCCGAGCTGGATTATTCAGAACTTTCCGGCTACTCCTATGCTTGGTCCCGTCCTGAATCCTATTACGCACTTTCAACCGTTTGTGTTTCCCTTGATGCTGGTCATACCGGCACTAGTTCTTGATTGGCTTACGCACCGCTTCAGTGCGCTTGCGTCTGGGAAATATAAATGGCAGGAGTGGTTTCAGGCCACAGTTTATGGGCTTGCGTTTATGCTTACGCTGCTGCTCGTTCAATGGCCATTTGGTGAATTTTTGGTTGTTTCACCCTATGCTCAAAATGGGTTCTTTCTATCATACTCTTTGCCGTATAGTATATCGCCTGATTGGGGACAGGAACGCCGAATTGTATTCATGAATAAGACAACTTTTTTTACCACGAATTTCCTGCTTCGTTTTGGCGTAGCCTTAATCTATGCTATACTGTCTGCCCGCGTGGGTCTGCTTTGGGGTAACTGGATGAAGCGAATCGTACGGTAGGGCTTCAGTAATTTGCACTGCAGATCAATCGGGACGGGTGGCCTAGCAAACTTATCGGTAGGAGAACTGCTTGACTATTAATTTTATTAAAACTTTATCATAAAAGAATTTTACTTAGAAAATCTGTTTAAAACTATATTCCTATGCAGAATCGGTACAATGGATTAGATGCGGTACGGGTCGGTATGATGATGCTGGTCCTAGTTGCTCATGCGGGTATTAATTACGCAAGTATTCCCAGTAAAGTATGGGCCAACTTCCACGACCCCCAGGCTAACCATCCAATTTTCGATTGGCTGTTTTTGGTTGTCAGTATCTTTTGTATGCCGGTTTTCTTTTTGCTGTCGGGCTTCTTCACGGCGGCCCTCACCATCAAATACGGTTGGCAGGGAATGATCAAAAACCGTATCAAACGAATTTTATTGCCGTTTATCGTGTTCTGGTGCCTGATATTTCCGCTGACCTACATTGGGCTCCGTGTTGCTGCTACCACCTCGTTTGCCCAGGGCTGGGTCGCCTTTAGGGCCTTATTGAACGGTCACTTGGATTGGGTAGGACCAATTCACTTGTGGTTTATGTACTATCTGCTCTGGTTGTGTGCCGTTATCTGGCTACTGCATTATGCAATAGATCGGATCGCTGGCGAGCGATTCAAAAACTGGGCGATGCAACAATTTGAACGAGTAATGCAAAGTCGGTTTTATCTGATTGTGCCCCTTATGATTACTTTTCCGACGCTGCTGCTCATGAGTGATCCGTGGACTATAACCCCGACTTCGTTCAAACCTATGGCCCGGCCCATTCTTTTCTTTGGCCTTTTCTTTGGCTACGGTTGGCTCCTTCAGTATCGTCCCCACCTGCTCAATCGGTTTACGCACCGCCCCCGGCTCAATGTAACGCTGGGCAGTATTTTCGCCGTGGCTTATCTAGTGATCCTGTTTCACCCAGAGAGTTTTCCGTCACCAAAGATCTACTTTGCCTCGGTTATGTTGATGTCCGCTGGTTGTATATGGAGTTTCATTGCTGGTTTGATTGGGCTGGGGCTTCGCTATAATACATCTTCAACCTTTATCACCGTTCTCGCCCAGGCCTCTTTCTGGATGTACTTGGTGCATCTTCCGTTGACGATCTGGATTCCCCAGTGGCTGCTGCCATGGGCGGCACCGGTAGCCGTTAAATTCGGGGTCACCTTAGGCAGCACCCTGTTGATTACGTTCGGGTCCTACCTGCTGCTCGTTCGTGGCACTTTCATCGGGCACTTCCTAAATGGCCGAACGTATCCGCCTTTGTGGAATAGACCAGTGCATTATAATCATAATCCGCTGGAAGCCAGTCAAAAAGTGTAAGTTAAAAATGGATTCGATTTAGTGTGCCGCTAGTTTATTTAAGGTAAGGCTTTAAATAAGCAATAACTTCCTGAGCTGAGTCCGTACCAACACCCGTTAATTCATGGCCAACTCCAGGATGCAGTTTGTAAACATGAGATACGCCAAATTGCTGCAATCTGTCGTTGAGTTGTTGCGCCTGTTGATAAGGGACAAGCTTATCAGCAGTTCCGTGGACGATCAACGTTGGGGGGCTGCTGGAATCAATATACTTTAATGGACTTGAACTGTTGTACAAGGTAGTATCAGCTGAACTGGGGTTGCCCATTAGCTGAGTCAGTAGCTTTTTTAAGAGGGGGTCGGTAGCTTGCTTATAAAACGAAAGCATGTCGGCGGGACCCATCTGATTGATTACCGCCCGGGGCTTAAATGATGAAGGGCCGTATTTATAGGCATACAACATCGCTAAATGAGCCCCGGCACTTTGGCCCCAAACAACAAAGTCCCTGGATATTTTGTAAGTATTACTGGCGTTCAGCACCTTCTCAATGCAAGTTTTTACATCCTGTTCCTGAGCTGGGAATTTCTTGGAGCCTGTGGATTGACTGTATAGCCTGTAATCGAGAATAACAAATGCAGTTGCGGGAAAGAGCTGCCTGAGCGTAGGAATGATATAGGTATATGAATCTTTATTTCCTTCTATCCAGGCCCCACCATAGACAAAGAACAAGACAGGCGTCGTTGTTTCACTTCGTCCGGCAGGCAGGTAGATATTGTATTTTTGTCTGCTATCAGTGCCGTAGGTCTCGTTTAATAAATCCTCCTGCTGTACAGATTCAGCTGGAACTACATCATTGGTTCTCGTGCAGGATCCAGTGAGACCAATCGCTGCCAGGCATAGACACGTAATTATATTTTTCATAGGCTTTATCTTTTTAATCAGTAATTGAGTTCTTATACCAAACAGGCACATTGATATAACTGGTACAGCAGGCTGCTAAGATAATATTTTGTAGCTGTTTATCAGTTAGTTATAATTAAATAATCTCTTCTAGTTTCTTATTCACTAAACTATCGCATCTGTTTAGTTGAATTGTCTGAGCGGTTTATCATATATCTTTTTAAAGATACGGATTATCAACAATCATTTCAATGCATTTGAATCATCTAGGAAATCCAGATTATTTAACGAAAAAGGGTACATTAGCCGAAGCCAATGTACCCTTCGATAGCCTGAAGGCTACCTTTCAAAAACCTGTTATTTAATGCTAGTAAAATAGGCAAACGTGCCAAGCAGGTAGTCTGAGGCTGCTGAAGCGTGTCCTTTGTTTTTAAGCGGTTTTAATTCAACACCAGCAGCACCCCTTTTCCGCATAGCATCAAAAGCGTTCTGCGAATTGAAAAAGTAAACCAGGTCGTCGGCTGTTCCATGATACAGGTAGGTTGGCGTTTTAGGCTTCCAGTCAAAGACATCATTGTCTTTAACCGCGTTCATAAATTGGGTATCCGTCCCCTGATTTACGCCCCTTTTGAAGTTATCCGTAAATACATCGCTCATACTGACTTTAATTTCCACACCTCGGCCCTTTTGAACAACCTGCGTCGCATAAGGCTCTTTCAGGTAATAATTCATCGGTCTGTTTAGCTTGTAGGTGTCGTTATAGGTCAATAAAGCCCATAAATAGATTTTGTTGTACCCTGGATTACCGGCGGTTTTTTCATTAATGATGTATTTCATGAAAGCCGTTTTGTTATAAGCGCCTGCACCACAGGACGAGGCCACCAGATTAAATTCCGTAGGGTATTCTTCTTCAATTTTTTTCTGTAGTGACATTGTAGCGTAGCCACCTTCAGAATAACCGGTGAGGAATAATTTATTATTCCACTTGATCGATTTCTTCTTCAGAAATTCTTTGGTAGCCCGGATCATATCCAGCGAAGCGGTGGCCAAACCGTTCCGAATTTCGTACGTGTGCGGAATCGTCTTTGACTCGCCATAGCCAATATAATCAGGGCAAACGATTATATAACCAGCCGAGGCAAAGAAGACACCGATAGTAGCAGCATCACTCTTGGCACTAAAATACGATGGTGCTTCCGTTTCGCTGCCAATTGTGCCGTGCTGCTGACTAACCATCGAAAGAGGGGTGGTTGACGTTGGAACGATAACAGCACCCGAAGCTTTCGTTGTTGTTCCATCAGCTAGAGTGGTGTTATAAACGACCTTGTACACCTTGATGTCGTATTTTGCCCCGTCTTTTTGAAGCTGAACGGAAAGCTGACCACTGGTTTGCGCGGCAACCTGCGCTTTGGATAGAGATTTAATCTCAGTGAAACTTACCAAATAAGAATCGATTGCCTTACTTGAAACTGTGCCGGAAACTGGAGGAGTGATTGGAGTTGGATCAGAACCGGTTTCGGTGTTTTTGCAGTTAAATAGAAAAAATGCGGTTAAAAAAAGCAGTGTCAGTACTGACGTTTTACGGAGGATTACCATACAAATTAATTGAGTAGAATTAGTTGAGTATAAGCACAATAGCTATTGTGTATAAGGGTAAATGTATTCTTTTTGACTTATTGTACCAAACAATTTTGGAAGCTTCCAGCCGGAATAGTCCATTAAAATTGGATAATGATGTCTTATATTTTCACCAATTGGATAGAACTTTGAAAAAATAGACTATTACAAAGTGTGGATCTTTTAATTTTCGTGGAGCTGATGAATTCATCGCCCGATTTTAGGCGCTAGGGGAATTAAAAACGGGCAATGAATTTTTCTTTCAAACTACTGTCTAGGGGCGTAAAATTACTAGCCTTGATGAGGTTTTTTGGACTCATCCTGGCTCAATGTTCGTCGACTATTTCAAACTAGGTAAGAAATCAAAGACCGCTTGGTCCCTTTGCGTCGTTCATTCTAAGTCGGTTTCGGTGAGTCGCCTGCTGTGAACAAATCCAGAGCATTTGCCAATCGGGTCTGGAGCAGTTTCATCAGTTAATAACTTTGGTCCATATACGTCTGATTATCCCCTTTACTCCAGCGCAATCTTGGCCTGAATCACCGGGTGTTCATTCAGGCCGACGCGGGAAAGGGGGGCGTTGCGTCGCCAGGTACCGCCGTTAATCCTTTCCCAGTAGGTCGCCGTGCGTAACTCCCGGTTGAAAGCCAGGTATTGCCCGAAACACTCCCGTCCGTTCTTCTGTCCGTCCGGCATTTTAAACGAAGTCGCAAATTTGTAGCGGGCTTCGTCGGTTGGCAGCCATTCCATTGCAATAAATAATCCTTCTTTCGGAAACGCAATCTGGTACCGCGACAAATCAACTTCGCACCAGGTATTTCCCCGCCGGGCGGCTGTTACGATGCTCTCGGGCAACTTGTCTTCGCCCGGTTCGCCATCCACATTAGCATACACCCTAACCCGGAACGGCGCCGTCGGAACGCCCCCACGGGCAATCAGGTACGAAACCCGTTGCAGGTACCCGCGAATGCCGTTTGTGTTTCGGACGTATAACGCAAATTCGATGTTTCGACCCGAACAGTTTCCCCAGACAATGGGCGACCGCTTCCGGAGCGCCCCAACCGTTGCCAAACGTGGTTTTTGCCCTTTCACCACAATTTCAGCCAGCACATTGGATCTGGCACGCAACCGGTATTCCGTGGTATCGGACAAACCGGCTAACGGCAGCACCAAAGGCTCAAAACCAACACAACTGATCAACAAACTATCAATGCCTTCCGGAACCCGGGCCAGAAACTTCCCCTGGGCATCGGCGTAAGTCCCGAACCGGTGCTGCGGCTCACTGATGAGCGCGTAGGCAACGGGCTGATCACTTCCTTCCACAAGCACATGTCCTTTTAAAATTGCTTGTGCAAGCACATTTACAAAACTAGCGAAAAAAATTATTAAAAACACAAAAAGGCGGCAGAATTTAGTATACATGGAAAACCGTCAACAATTCGGTAGTTTTGCAATTCGGGTTAAAAAAATACGGCGCGCCCTTGCTGCGTGAAACCGGAATCCGAATCGCATTCTCAATTCGTCCGTTTTATGGAATTAAAGCACGTACCGCTCGAAAAAACCCACGAACAACTTGGGGCAAAAATGGTGCCGTTTGCCGGATTTCTGATGCCGGTGCGGTATTCATCCGATATTGAAGAACACCAGACCGTTCGCAATGCCGTTGGTATGTTCGACGTGTCGCACATGGGCGAGTTCATCCTGAAAGGGGAGAAAGCCCTGGATCTGATTCAGAAAGTGTCGGCCAACGATGCCTCATTACTCTACGATGGCAAGGTACAATATAGTTATTTACCCAATAAACAGGGCGGGGTAGTTGATGATTTACTGATTTATCAGATCAGCCCCATTGAATTCATGCTGGTCGTTAACGCGTCGAACATCGAAAAAGACTGGGACTGGATTGTGAGCCAGAACGACTTTGGCGATGGGGTAGATATGGTCAATATCTCCGATGACACCTGCCTGTTTGCCGTGCAGGGGCCGCTGGCGGCTCAGGCGCTGCAACCGCTGACCAACGCCAAGCTGGATTCAATGTCGTACTATACTTTCGAGAAAACAGATTTTGCCGGTTTTCCGAACGTCATTGTGTCGGCAACGGGCTATACCGGCGCGGGCGGTTTTGAAATTTACGTGGCCAACGAGCAGGCCGAAGCCGTCTGGAAGGCCATTATGCAAGCCGGCGAACCATTTGGCATTAAACCGATTGGCCTGGGTGCCCGCGATACGCTGCGACTCGAAATGGGGTTTTGTCTGTACGGCAACGATGTTGATGATACGGTCTCGCCCCTCGAAGCCGGTTTGGGCTGGGTGACGAAATTTACCAAACCGTTTATCAATTCTGAGAACCTTCAGAATCAGAAAAACGCGGGCCTGCCGCGCAAACTGGTCGGGTTTGAAATGCTCGACCGGGGGATTCCGCGGAGTCACTACGAACTCTGCGACGCCGATGGAAACCGCATTGGCGAGGTAACGTCCGGCACACAGTCGCCGACACTCGGCAAAGGCATCGGCATGGGCTACGTACCGACCGTATACAGCAAACCGGGTTCCGAGATTTTTGTCAAAGTCCGCGACCGTCTGCTCAAAGCGCAGGTCGTGAAATTGCCATTCGTGAAAAAATAAAGTCCGTTTACGGTTTTCAGTTTACGCTGGCTGCCACGTTCAAAAACAGGCGGCAGCTACCGAAAACCGTAAACCTTAAAAATCGCTACCTTGAAAACCATCGACGTCTGCCTGACTCCCGACTTACTCCATCTTCATACTGATTCGCTTGAAAATTCCATCGTGGTGGTTGCCGACGTGTTCCGGGCTACCTCGTGCATGGTGACGGCTTTTGCGCACGGTGTCAACAGCATCATTCCGGTGGCCACGGTTGAGGAGTGCAGCCAACTACAGGGCCGGGGGTATTTGGCCGCGGCCGAACGAAACGCCCAGAAAGTCGAAGGGTTTGACCTCGACAATTCGCCGTTCAGCTACATGGATGAGGGCCTGATCGGCGCCAACATCGCCATGACCACCACCAACGGTACGTACGCTATCACGCGCTCGCGCAACGCCGTGAAAGTGCTGGTGGGTTCGTTCCTGAATCTGGAAGCCATCGTGCGGTTTTTGCAGGGCGAACGCTACGATGTCATGATTTTGTGCGCGGGCTGGAAAGGACGTGTCAACCTCGAAGATACGCTCTTTGCGGGTGCCCTGATCGAGCGGCTCAAAGACGAATACATGGTTCCGGAAGACAGTGGATTGATGGCCTGGCGGTTGTATGCGCAGGGCAAAAACGACTTGCCTGCTTTTCTGGCGCCCTCCTCACACGTCCGGCGGCTTCACCGGCTGAGCATCCACAAAGACATTATCTATTGCTTGCAGCACGATTTATACGATGTCATTCCGGTTTTGCGGGGCAGTGCGTTGGTCAGCATGGAAGTGTAGAAGTTCAATTTAATCTAAAAAATGCCCCCTTGCTTTTCAGGACCGCTGTTACGGATCTGGTGCTTTTGGTTGCTCGTGAGCAGTCCGATTTGTGCTTTGTTCGCGCAAAACCGGGTGTATTATCTGGACAGCCAGCGCGGCAACGACAGCAATCCCGGCAACCAGCGCCGACCCTGGAAAACGATTGAAAAGCTAAATTCGGTTCGTTTGAAAACCGGCGACCGGGTGTACCTGAAAGCGGGACAAACCTTTGAAGGGCCCTTGCAACTCACGGGTTCGGGTACGCAGCAACAGCCGGTTGTCATCACCACATCCGGTTCGGGAAAGGCAATAATCGACGCCGGAAAGGGAGCTGCGGTTCTGGTCCGGAACGCTGGTTTTCTTAACCTGCAAAACCTGGATTTGCGCGGGAAGGGGCGAAAAGACGGGAATACGGCGGACGGTGTGGTCGTTTCCACCAGCCGGCATATTTCGCTGGACAACCTGAATATCAGCGGTTTTCAGCACTCCGGGCTTCGGGTAGAGTCTTCTTCTAACGTGCGAATCACGCACGTCAACGCCCACAACAACGGTTTTGCCGGAATTTTTGTGACGGGAAACCGGTCAAAGACCGACTGCCAGCATATTTATATCGGCCAGTGCCGGGCCGAAAACAACCCCGGTGATCCCACCGTTCTGACCAATCACAGCGGCAACGGGATTCTGGTTGGCCTGTGTTCCAGGGTGCTCATTGAGTATTGCGCAGCTACCAACAATGGCTGGGATATGCCCCGGAAAGGCAACGGTCCCGTCGGCATCTGGGCCTACGAAGCCGACAGCGTGGTTATTCAGCATTGTTTGTCTTACCGCAACAAAACGTCCGTGGGCGGGGAAGATGGGGGCGGTTTTGACCTGGACGGGGGCGTAACGAATTCAGTGATTCAATACTGCCTGTCGTACGAAAATCAGGGCAGCGGTTTTGGACTGTTTCAGTATGCGGGAGCCAGCCCCTGGTTCAACAACACCATTCGCTACAACATCAGCGAAAATGACGGTACGGTTTCGGCCGCCAAAGCGGGCATTTACGTCTGGAATGCCGCGGGTGAGTCGGACCCTATCAGGCAGTGTTACGTTTACAACAATGTGATTTACAACGAGAAAGTTGCAGCGATTCGGTATTCATCCGAAAGTGCCCACCGGGATTTCAACTTTTATAATAATGTGCTGGTGGCCCGCGACCCGATCATAACCGGCAACGATGCGGGCGATGGGTTCGCGGGGAATAACTGGTGGAGCCTGACGAGCGGTTTTCATGCGAATGGTGCGAAGGATTTCAAAAGCTGGGCGCAAAAAACCGGGAAGGAAGTCCGGAAAGGCCAGCTCGTCGGCATAAACAGCGACCCGAAATTTCTCAATCCGGGTCAGACGAAGCTGACGTCACCTTCACAGCTCAAGACGTTCCGGACGTATCGGCTGCCCGAAAAATCTCCGCTCCGGAAGGCAGGACTGGATCTGAAAACCGAATTTGGAATAGAACCCGGCCCGATTGATTTTAACCAAAAACCGGCCCCGGCCATCGGCATTGGTGCTTCTTTCTGACGGGTTACTGGCCGCAAAACCGGCTTTACGTCCTGCTGAGAGCGACTTTGTGCTACCGCCTGATTGCCACTGAAGGCCCGTCGGGAGAAACCCGCTGGGGTAAAGCGTAAAAGAACGTGGTTCCCTGTCCGGGATTGCTTTCGGCCCAAATCCGCCCACCGAGCCGGGTGATAAAATCCTTGCAAATCGTTAGAGCAACGCCCGCGCTTTGATCAACCGGCGACGAGCTGGTTTTGCTGAACGCGAACAGGTGGGCCAGTTGCTCCCGGGTCATTCCACGTCCTTCGTCTCTGACGGAAACAACGACTTCAGCGGCATCCGTCAGTGCATCAATCCATATAGAACCGCCTGCCGGCGAGAATTTAAGGGCGTTGTGAAGCAGATTCCGGTTGATAAACTGAATGATTTCCCGGTCCGTATGCAGAACAAAGGCCTGATCGACCCGGTTGAGAATCGCGATTTTTTTGTCTTCCACCAAACCGTGGTGGAGCGCCGTAACTTCATCAAGCAACGGGTGGAGCGCAACGTTTTCCAGCGTGGCGGTGTAGCCGGCATATTGCTTTTTCACCCATTGTAAGATGTTATCGAAGGTTTTCAGGATGGTTTCAACCTCCTGTTGCAGCGAATCGTAGAACAGCACCAGTTCTTCGGGTTTAAAAACGTGATTGTCTTTCAGCAACCCCACCAGGCTGAGCGTGGTCGTGAGCGGAGATCGGAAATCGTGCGCCAGCATCGAAACCAGCCGGGCCTTAAACTCATCCGATTGCGTCAGCAAGGTGTTCTGCTCCACAATCGTTTTGTTGAGTTCGGTCTGCAAGCGGGCCTGTCTGCGCATTTTTTTGTAGCCGATGAAAATCATCACGATGGTTCCGAGCGCCAGGAGTGAAAAACCGACCAGCAGCCCGATGACTAGACGGTTGTTGCGGGCTTGCGTTTCCAGTTGGTTGATTTCCTGCTGCGTATTGTAGTACGTAATGTAATCCCCGATAAAATCTTTGTTGTTGTTTTTTTCTTCCTCCAGCGCCAGCACCAGTTGCGCGTTCGTTCGGGCCAAACCGGCCGGGTCATTTTTACGCCGGTAGCAGTCGGCCAAAGCCTTTAAAATTTCGATTTTGAACGTGACAAAACCGTTCCGGGTTGCCAGGGCATAACTCGAATCGTAGCAGGCAATGGCGCTGTCGATTTCGTTCCGTTTCAGGAAGTATTTGGCGTAATAATCCAGCCCAACGATTTCGTGGTACTCCCACTGGTTGCGCCGGGTGATGGCCAGCGACTGCTCAATAAGCGCCCGCGCTTTTGCGGTTTCGCCGGTTTCGATCAGTTGGTCGCTTTTGAGTTGCTGCACAAAAAGCAACGCCCGGTCGTAGTTGAACCGGATGGCTATTTCCTGGGCTTTATTCAAGTAATAATCCGCCGAGTCCGGCCCCGATTTGGGGCGGAGGAGTTCATAATTGGCGTACAGCATGCTCTTGATCGAATCCGACGAAAGCGCCCTGGACTGGCTCAGGGCCATTCGGGAAAACCTGACGGAGTTGGTCTTGTCGCCCAGCACCTCATACACCACCGCCGAATTCATCAGCATCTGAACGGTCCCGATCGTATCCGGAATGCTTTCGTATTCCCGCAGGGCTTTCGTATACAAGTCGAGCGCCTGGCGGTAGGCCCCCTTCAGAAACAACGCCGTGGCAATGTTGCAGATGGCGTCGGCCTTTCCTTTGGGATAATCCAGCCGGTCGGCGATCGCTTTGGCCTGAATACCGTACAGGAGGCAACTGTCGGCACTTTTCATGTGCATCATGAAGCCGATGAGATTCAACTTGTCGAGGTAGGTGGTGCTGTCTCTGGCTTCCGCCAACTGTTTCTGCAGCTTTCTGACTTCCAGCATCTGGGCATTGGCCGAAAAGACTGCCAGATACAAAAGGCACAGTATAAAAATACGAACGACGTTTCCAGCCTGCAAAGCTGCCATTATAACGAATTGATAAATAAGAAACTAAGGATAAGAAGGGCAGAAGGACAGACTTTTCTCAGCGATGAAGCAACGATAAATTTTTCGAAGATAAGCTTTTTTCAAAAAAGACACGGATTTAGTAAATCGTCCGATGCCTAGGGATCCGTACGTTTTCCAACAAAAAACCGCCTTGAATTCCGTTCAGGAATTCAAGGCGGTTTTTTATACCGGTATTTTCCAGTGATCTAGGCCTGCATGGCAACGTGTTGTTCGGTTTGCAGATAATCGACAACGCCCTGAAACGTCGTTAGTTTTGAATAATCTTCATCGGGAATCCGGATCCCAAATTCCTGCTCCAGCTGCATAATCAGATCAACCGTATCCAGACTGTCCAGACCCAGGTCGCGCGTAAAGTGAACGGAAGGATGAATGGCCGACTCTTGAATGCCAAAATTTTTGAGGATGTTGGTTACGCGATCTTTCATGGTCGTGTGCTGTTTTCAGGTTATCTAAATGGTGCAGACGAAGATCTGCGGTGTGAGGAAGCGGCTATCGGATTAGGCCACGCCTAGAAAACCGTCTGTTTACTTTTTTAGTTTGCCAGACAATAAACTTTTCGCGACCATTTTATAACAAATTTTCGCCTACGAGTCGTTTATATTCCAATTGATTCAACACCAACTGGTACTGATAGTTGAGTCGGGCCAGTTCGGCTTCTTCGACACCGGTTTCGGCGCTCTGCAACTCCACCGGGGTAATGACCCCGGACTGCAACCGAATCTGCGCAATTTCCAGGGCTTTCCGGGCTTGTAAAACCTGCGTTTCCAGGTTCTGTAAGCGTTGCTGGTTGCTCCGGATGTCGGCACTCAACTGGTCCAGGTTCTGGCGCAACTGCGCGTTTGCATTATCCACGGCATGGCGGCTGGCGTCGAGATTCAGCCGGGCCGCCTGATTTTGCAGCGTGTATCGTTTGCCGGAATAAATCGGAACCGTCAGGTTGACTCCGGCGGCAATGTTAAACTTCAGCGTACCAATTTCCGGTAAATACCCGTTGCGATAGCCCGCCGAACCGCTAAAACTCAGGTTGGGCCGTCCGCTGCGGCTGTAGGCCAGCAAATCGGTTTGGGCCGCCCGGACCCGGTCCTGCGCCAACTGTATTTCTTTGTTACTGGATTGAGCCGTTTGCAGGCTGCCTTCGGTGGTAAATGGCTGCACCTGTGCTTCAAATTGGGCGGCAGCCGGGCTGATGGCCGGATTTGGATTGCCGGTCAGATACGTCAATAACGCCCGTTGACGATCCAGATTGTTTTGCAGGTCAATTTTTCGATTTTGGGCGGCTTTCAGACGGACCTGTTGCGTCAGCAAATCATACTGCAGGGCTTCGCCGTTTTGCAGGCGATTGGCAAAAATCTGAATGTTTCGCTGCGCCACCTGAATAACCGAATCCTGCACCGTGAGGCTCTTTTGCAGAAAACCGATTCCGTAATAGGCCGCAGCCACCTGATAGCCGAGGTTCTGGCGGGTCAGCTCCAGGTTTCGTTTCAGAAGCTGAACGTTGTCGGCGGCCTGCCGGATGCTGGCGTCGGTCCGCCCGAAATCGTAGAGCGTTTGTCCGATACCGATGTTGGCGTTGATGTTGTGGTTGGGCTGAAACTGAATGGTTGTCTCATTGCCGTTGACGGGCAGGGTTGCCTTTGCCACGGGCGTCACGTACTGATAACTTCCGTTGCCGGCAATGTTGGGCTGGTAGGCCGTCCGGGCAATGTCCACCCGCACTTCGCCCGCCCGCACCTGCTGTTCCTGCTCTTTCAGGCGCGGAAAGTTGGTGTTGGCCTGGTTGATCAAATCCCGCAAGTCGCCCGGAATGGCCTGAGCCCCCGCGGTGAAGGTGGTTAGCGCCGTAAGTAGGACTAAGCTTAATCGTCTCATTTCAGTTTTTAAATAATTGTGGATACGGACCGGCCGGTTTTTAGTGGGCGGCATCGGCTGCGGCTTTGGCGGCTGTCGGGTCCATTTTTTTGCTTTGCATCAGAAACAACAGCGGCAAGGTCACCACGAAAAAGAGCCCGGCGAGCCGAAACGTATCGAGGTACGAAATCATGAGCGCCTGTTTGGAAATAATGGCGTCGAGGTTTCGGTAAGCCCCCGTCACGGCGTCCAGCGCATTCATGCCGCGAGCTATGAGGCCCTGCGTGAGCGCATTCAGCCGGTCGGTAGTGAGCGGATCACCGGCTTGCAGGTTCGATACCAGGTCGCTGCGGTGAACGGCACTGCGCTGGGCAATGTAGGTGTTTGTAATCGCCACTCCGAAGGCCCCGCCCAGTTGCCGAACCATGTTCGTAAACGCAATACCGGTGGGGAGTTCCTGCGGTTTTAGCGTCGAAATCGACTGGTTAATCAACGGAGCATTGATCATGGCCAGACCCGCCCCGCGGACCAGCAGCGCCCACGTAAAATCGCGTTCGCTGGCATCGGCGTTTAGGTTCGACATCATGAAACAGAACGCGATGAACGACAGGTAACCAAGTATCGCGAAAATCCGGGGGGAGACGCCATTCGCCAGCGACCGCCCGACGACCGGAAACATGATCAGGGCCACGGCCCCGCCCGGAATCAGGATATTCCCGGTTTTTGTGGCCGTATAGCCCACAATTCGCTGCGCAAAGAGCGGAAACAGCAGAATCGACGTAAACAAACCGTACCCGATGATGAACACCAGAATGGAGCCAATGGCGAGGTTGCGGTTTCTGCCTACCACCCGCAAATCCATTACCGGGCTATCGGTTTTCAGTTCCCACCACAAAAAAAGCGGAATCGAAATCGCGGCCGCAATCGTCAGGTACAGAATCGTGTGGTCATCGAACCAGTCGTCGGCTTCCCCCCGTTCCAGTACGTATTGCAAACTGCCAACGCCAACCGCCAGCAGCAGAATCCCGATCTGGTCAATTTTGATCCGGCTGCGGTCGATGTTGAACTCGGAAGGCAGTTTCTCGACAAAGGTCGTGCACAGAAAAACCGCCAGAATGCCAATGGGAACGTTGATGAAAAACATCCAGCTCCAGTGGTAATTGTCGATGATGTAACCGCCCAGCGTCGGCCCCAGCGTGGGGCCCATCACGATGCCCATTCCGAAAAGGGCCGAAGCGATGGCCCGCTGATTGGGCGGAAACGCATCGTACATAATGCCCTGCGAGGTCGATAGCAAAGCCCCTCCGCCAATGCCCTGCAAAAACCGGAAGGCTACGAGTGTCCACAGATCGTCGGCAATTCCGCAGAAATACGACGCAATCGTAAAGAGGATGATGGAGCCGATGTAGTAGGTTTTTCGCCCGAAGTAATTCTGCAAAAAACCGGTCATCGGAATGATGATCACGTTGGCGATGGCGTAGGCCGTGACCACCCACGATATGTCTTCAATCGTTACGCCCAGATTTCCCGCCATCTGGGTCAACCCCACGTTCACAATCGAGGTGTCGATCAACTCCAGAATAGCTGCCGAAACCGTGGTGATCACGACAATCCACCGCCTGAATCCCGTTGGTGTTGCCATTTTTACTGAACTTTTACGGCGACATCCGTGCTTAAACCGGCCCGCAGGAGGTCTTTGTATTTCGCCGGATTTTCGATTTCTATTTTCACCGGAACGCGCTGCGTGACTTTCACAAAGTTGCCGGATGCGTTATCGGCGGGCAGCAGGGCAAACTTGGCCCCGGTCGCTTCCGAGAGCGATACCACCTTGCCTTTCACGTCCAGATCCGGATAGGCGTCGATTTTGACATCCACTGGCTGCCCCACACGCATGTGCTCCAGTTGCGTTTCCTTGAAGTTGGCCACCACCCAGAACGTAGAGTCGTTTACAATCGTAAACAGGCTCTGCCCGGGCTGCACGTACTGGCCGACTACGATACTTTTTCTGCCAATTTTGCCGGTAATGGGGGCGGTTATTTTGGCGTAGCTCAGCCGGAGTTTAGCGTTGTCGATAGCCGCCTGCTTTACTTTCAGCAGGGCCTGCACTTTCAGAATATTGGCCTGTGCCTTCGCAATAGCCGCCTGGGCCACGCTTTCGGACGTTTTCGCCAGCGCAATCTGCTGGACGTTGGCTTCATACTGCCGGTTTTGGACTTCGGCGTTGTTGCGTGAATCCTCCAGTTGTTTCTGGGTCAGCGACTGGCCTTTGTACAGATTTTCGTCGCGCTTCAGGTCGTTGGTGGCTTTTGAAACGCGGGACGACTGAATGGCGGCATTTGACTGCGCTACTTTCAGATTTTGCTGCACATTCCGGGAGCTGGCCTGCGCATTTTGCAAATCCGCCTTGGCGGTTTGAATGTCGGCCAGCGTTTGCTGGTAATCGGCTTCGGCCTGCTGCAGGGCCACTTCGTATTCCTGCGGATCGATCGTGATAAGCGCTTCCCCGCGTTTGACGGTTGCGTAATCCTCGATGGAAACCTGCTGCACATAACCGGCTACACGCGCCAGAACCGGGGCCGTACTGCCCTCAATCTGCGAGTTGTCTGTAGTTTCGTATTGCTGATTGTAGCGGTACGACTGAAACCCGTAGAAAGCGGCTGCTACCACGACAACCAGCACAATCAGGCGGGGCAGGTATTTTTTTACGGGTGTGGGTTGTTCTGTTGCCATTTTTTGACGGTCGTATAAATCTTGTTTTAGTAAACCAAGTTGACTATTTTTGCACAAAAGTAAGGGCCTCTATTTGAATAGTCAACCTAATTGACTAGTTTTTGACGGCTTTAACGGAATTTTAATTTTTGGGCGAGAACAGGGTAGAAGTTTCTTTTAAATCGCAGATTGTCATTACTTTGCGAAAAAATAGTAACTTATTTAGTCAGAAAATTATAAAGCAGTATGACGAACAATGAATTGGCAACGGTCGAAAAACCGTTCGATTTTCAGGTTTTCTACCAGGAGCGTGAGCGGTCTCTGGGCCGGCTTATGTCAAAAATAAAACGGTATATGGGTCGCCATATCGAGCTGCGACTAGCGGAAACAGGCTTTCTGGATTTCAAGGCGAGTTATATTGCTTTTCTGGCCAACATCGAAGAGGACGGCATTACGAACAACGAACTGGCCAAACGCGCCGGCATCACCAAGCAGGCAATGAGTAAAGTGGTGAAGTTGCTGGAAGACGATGGTTATATTTATACGGTCAAAAACGAGCGGGATTCCCGGTCCAGCCGGATTTTTATCAACGAGCGCGGAAAAGAGCTTTTGGTGGCGGTTTTTAACTGCATGGAAGAGGTCAAGGAAAAATTCAGTGCCATTGCCGGCCGGGAACAGGTTGAGCAGATGGTGGATACGATGGTGCTGCTGGTGCGCGAAATTGAGAAAGACAGCGGTCTGATTCCGTTGGCCGGTTTTCCCTGCGCGCCAAACTTCTCACACTAAAAAACACCCCAATCGAATCGGTTGGGTTTTTTTTTAGTTACCTAGAAAAACCGCATTGCCATGAAGTTTTCGTCCGTCAATCCATACACCCAACAGAAAATCAATTCCTATCCGGCGCTGAGCGCTTCTGCGCTTGACCGCAAGCTGAGGCAGGCCGACCAGGCTTTTGCGGATTGGTCCGATTTGTCACTGGAAGAACGGGTGGGTTATTTTCGGAAAGTAGCCGCTTATCTGCGCAGCGAAAAGCAGCGGTATGGTGAATTGATGACGGCCGAAATGGGCAAAACGCGCAAAGAAGCCATCGCCGAGGTCGAAAAATGCGCTGTTGGTTGCGACTACTACGTTGAACACGCTCCCCGCTTTCTGGCCGATCTGAGGGTTGAGACGGAGGCCAAAAAGAGTTTCATTGCGTACCAGCCGCTGGGGGCCGTGCTGGCCGTGATGCCCTGGAACTTTCCGTTCTGGCAGGTCTTCCGGTTTGCGGTTCCGTCGTTGCTGGCGGGCAATGTCGGACTGCTGAAACACGCGGCCAATGTGAGCGGTTGTTCGCTGGCAATTGAAGAAATCTTTCGGGCCTGCGGTTTTCCGCCGGGGGTGTTTCAATCGTTGCTGATCGAATCAAAAACCGTTGAAACAGTCTTGAAGGATTCGCGCGTGAAAGCCGTTACGCTGACGGGCAGCGAAAAAGCCGGGGCGTCGGTGGCGTCGATTGCCGGAAGTCAGATCAAAAAGGCGGTTTTGGAACTGGGTGGGAGCGACGCGCTGATTGTGCTGGCCGATGCCGATCTGGAAAAAGCCGCTGAGGTGGCGGTTCTGTCGCGGATGCAGAACGCCGGACAGAGCTGCATTGCCGCCAAACGGTTTATTGTCGAGAAATCGGTCAAAAAAGAATTTACGGAACGGGTTCTACGGCAGATCGAAGCCATTCAGCAGGGCGATCCGACGGACGAAGCCACCACGATGGGGCCAGTAGCCCGGGTTGATCTGGCCGAAGCCATCGAGAAACAATGCGCCGAAACCGTTGAGCAGGGCGCGCGGATTCTACACCGCGGAAACAATCCGGCGATCCGGCGGGAGGGCTGCAATGTTCCGCCGATTTTGCTCGACAAGGTAAAACCGGGTATGACGGCTTTTGACGAAGAAACCTTTGGTCCGCTGGCCGTTATTGTGGAAGCCAAGGATGAACGGGATGCCGTCAAACTCGCCAATCAATCAAACTACGGCCTGGGTTCGGCGCTCTGGACGCGGGACCTGGATCGGGCTGAGCGGCTGGCGCGGCAGATTCAGGCGGGGTCGGTGTTTGTTAATTCGCTGATGCGCTCCGATCCACGGGTGCCGTTCGGGGGCGTCAAAACATCCGGTTTTGGCCGGGAACTGGCGGAAGTCGGCCTGAAAGAATTTCTGAACATCAAAACCGTCTGGATTGATTAGTTCGTGGGTACTACACCGCCACCTCGACGACGGTGCCGTGATCGGAGTAAATCCGGAACTGACCGCCGAGTTCTTCGGCCCGTTTCCGCATGTTTTGTAAACCGTAGTGGTGATCGAGTGAATCGTCCTGATTCCAGGACAAACCGTTGCCGTTGTCACTGACGCTCAGTTGAAACGAACCGTCGGCCCGGGCGCTTAACAAAACCGTTACTGCCGTCGCCTGGGCGTGTTTGACAACGTTGTGCAGGGCTTCCTGCATAATCCGGAACATATTCAAAGCCTGAACGGACGTCAGCGGCTGGGCCAGTTGCCCTTCCGTCTGAATCGTGACCTGAAGCGGTTCCAATTGCTGAAAATACCGCCCGACATACTGGCTGACGCGTTCTTCAAATTCGTCCAGCGTGAAGCTTTCCTGGTGGATGGCCCAGATCGTATCGCGCAGCATTTTAATCGCTTCGCGGGTGTAATCGACCACGGACCGGAGTTGCGCCGAAAGCTGGTACGTATTGGGCACCGGTTCTTTGGCAGCCTGCCGCCCGACTTGCTGCAAGCTGTTGACAATGAACGACAACTGAGCGCCCACGTTGTCGTGGAGGTCGCGGGCAATGCGTTCTTTTTCCTGCAGTGACTCGTTTTTGAGCTGTAGTCCCTGCACGTGCGCTTCAAAAGCCAGGCGTTGCTGCTGGGTTCGTTCGTCGCTGAGTTGTTCGTTGTGATCGCGGATGAGCTTGTAGCGATACGCCAGCCCGAATGTCAGCACCGTAACTTCAAACAACGCGGCCAGCGCGTAATTTTCGTAACTTTCCAGAAACGTGTAGGTGGGCAACACCTTGAGATTGGCCAGGATGATCAGAAAGTTGAGCGTGTAGAACGGACTGACGGCCACCAGATACAGCCAGGCTTCCTGCACCCGATACCGTCGCACCAGATTGATGACGATAAAGGCCCAGATCAGCGGCATGGGCAGCCAGTAGAAAACAATAAAAAGCCGCATCAGAACCTGCTCAACGGCGGGCGGTACGTAGAGCACCCATTCGGCCAGCAGTGACGTCAGGCAGAAAATACCGCCAACCAGCGCCACCGTTGCCACCCGGTGCCAAAGCCGGCTCGGGGTTTTTTCCAGCGACAGAAACGAACGGACAAACAGCAACTGGAAAAAGAACAGCAGGAGCGGAAAAAGAAAATAGACGTTCCGGTTGGGCATCCGGAACTGGTTGTCGAAGAAAAACTGGTACAAAAAACCGTCGTTGATAAAAAAGTAGCCCGCCAGACCCAGTACGCACAGAATGTACTTTCCGTAAATCCGGTCGAACGTGGTCAGGTAAAAGAAAAAGCTGATGACGATTACAAAGACGAAAATGGCGAAAATGCCGCCCCAGAACGCGTAATCTTTTAGAATGAAACTGTCGAGGGTGCCCTGCGGGCGAATCGTGATCGGAACGACCTGAACACCCCGGCTTTTGAACGCCCGGACGTAACAGCTTACTGCTTTGCCGGCGGGTAACGTAAACGGAAACCAGTAATTCCGGTGGTAAACCGTTTTTTGGGTAATGGGCGTTTTCCAGCCGTATACGGGCGACGTATACAGGATTTGCTGGCCGTCGGTGATGTACAGTTGCAACTCATCGAAGGCCCAGAAATCGACTTCGCAAAACAGCGCCTGAATCTGCGCCGACGTATTCTGAAGGTTGAAGCGCAGCCAGACCGGATGGGCGTGCTGATTGCCGCTGGTATAGCCAAAATTGGGAACCGGGGATGGGTTGGGCTGAAAGGCCGTGGCGACCGCTGGCCGCAGCACTTCCTGAATGGTCAGCCGGTGGCTGGTGTCCTGAATGAACCAGATGCCCTGGTCGAGCACCAGCGGTTCGCTGCCGGACGGAGTGGGTATGACCGGTTGATCTGCCCGTGCCAACAGCGGGAAGAAAAGTCCTAAAAAAGCGACAAGCCGGTAAAGAGGAGCCATACCGTCGGGTGGGTTCGGCTTCAAATATACTTAAAAACCGGCTTGGGTGTTAGGGAGTTAGCAATTTTGTTACAAAACGATTTCGCCGTACAGATCGAATTCGTGAGCGTCCGTGATGCGCACGTTTGCGAAGTCACCCTGGCGAACGTACTGGACGGTCGGCGTCCCAATCGCGGGAACCAGCACTTCATTGTCCACTTCCGGCGAATCGAACTCGGTGCGGCCGATGAAAAAACCGCCTTCTTTCCGGTCGAACAACACTTTATAGGTATTGCCAAGCTTGGCCTGGTTGAGTTCCGACGAGATGCCCTGCTGCAAATCCATAATCGCATCGACCCGCTCCTGCTTGATGTCGGCCGGAACATCGTCGGGCATCGAGTACGAATGCGTTTTGTCTTCGTGGGAATACGTAAACGCCCCCAGCCGGTCGAAGCGCATCCGTTCGACAAACTCGTAGGTTTCGTCAAACATCGCTTCGGTTTCGCCGGGATGCCCGACGATGAGCGTGGTCCGGAGCGCAATGCCGGGCACCCGTTCCCGGATGGTTTCGATCAGGGCTTCGGTTTTTTCACGGGTAATGCCCCGGCGCATGATCTTGAGCAGTTCGGTCGAGCCGGTTTGCAGCGGCATGTCCAGATACTTGCAGACGTTCGAGCGGTCCCGCATGACCTCCAGCACGTCGAGGGGAAAACCGGACGGATAGGCGTATTGCAGCCGAATCCAGTCGATGCCTTCGACGTCGGCCAGGCGGTTGATGAGGTCGGCCAGGGTGCGTTTTTTAGCCAGATCCAGGCCGTAATACGTTAAATCCTGCGCAATCAGAATCAATTCTCGGGTGCCGCGCCGGGCCAGCGATTGTGCTTCTTTTACCAGTTCTTCCACCGGGCGCGAAACGTGATGCCCGCGCATCAGCGGAATGGCGCAGAACGAGCAGGGACGGTCGCAGCCTTCGGCAATTTTCAGGTAGGCAAAGTGGGCGGGCGTGGTCAACAACCGTTCGCCAACGAGTTCGTGCTTGTAATCGGCTTTCAGCGTCTTGAGCAAACGCGGGAGCTCGTTGGTACCAAACCAAGCATCGACGGTCGGAATCTCTACTTCCAGTTCGTCTTTATAGCGGTGTGACAGACAGCCGGTTACGTACACTTTATCGACAACGCCGGCGTCTTTGGCATCCACATACCGCAGAATCGTATTGATCGATTCTTCCTTGGCATTGTCGATAAAACCGCAGGTATTGATCACCACAATGTTGGCATCGTCTTTTTTCGATTCGTGGGAAACGTTGTAGCCGTTGCCTTTCAACTGGGTAAAAAGCACTTCCGAGTCCACCAGGTTTTTGGAACACCCCAGCGTAACAATATTGATTTTATTCGAACGTAATCCTTTTGTTTTCAAAATAGACCAAGATTAAAACGGAACCACCTGATGAACAGGATCACCTCCGCGCCGGACAACGGTTTTTCGGGCAAACCAGATTAAATGATACCGCCAGACCGCTAACCGTCTTAGCGGAACACCGGAAATTTTTGCAAAGTTCGGAAAAGTACAATTCAGGAGAAAGTTATGGCGCTACAATCCACGGAAATTTATGCGGAATGCGGAGAATCTGCACGCTTTTGAAATAGTCGGCGATGGCGAAATCCAGGTAGCTTTTGTTATGATTTAAATAAATCCGGCGCCCGTCTTTCAAGTGAAAGATGAAATACCGGTATCCGGTCACTAATTTCCCCGATGAAAAGTCAGGCGTATGGTTTTCAATTTTTTCTACCTCGGCGACCGTAAAATAAACCGTGTCCCCGCTGGTCGCTATCTCCACACTTTTATCGGCTGGATTCAAGGTTACGGTTTTTTCTTTTGTGATGAGCCAATATTGCCATTCCAGCCGGAAAAGGCGTATAGACCACCAAAGGATATACAGCGAAACCGCCAGCATAACCAATGCGGAGAGCCGGTGCCAGGGGGTCGAGGCAGTCTGGATTGCAAAGAAGATCGCCAGGTAAATTATAAACAGGTTACTGAGTACGAAAAAAATCAGAAACAGGAAATCGAAGCGGGTAAAATACTCTTGTTCAGTGATTTGATAGGATACCTGAACGGACAACGGCGACTCGTCGCCCAACGATTTTGCCGTATAGCGAATCAGCCGGTAAATAAACCAGCCGAACGGCGTCAGCACCATCATGGTAATCAAAAGCGCTTCCATAACGGCTAAAATACCGCCTGATACGAAATGTCAAAGGTGATGGTGGACCGGCGGTTTTTCTCGACCGTCACCGGAAAAATGTTGCTGTCGCCGTCGAGCAGGTTGGCATATAACCCTTTTTCCTCCCGGACAAAAACCGAATACCGGCCCGGCGGCAGATTAACGCAGAACTTGCCGTCTTGATCGGATTGGACTTTTCTGACGAGCCGCGTTTTGATGGTGGAATAAAAACCGTCTTCCGCCGTTTCCGTCTGCCCGGTTTTGGTCAATTCATAAATCAGCACCTCGCGCACCACGGGCTGCCCTTTCGGCTGCGGCCGACCGGGCCCGGGCATATGATTTCCGGATTTAAACAAAACCGTACCGCAAATGCCCTGAAACGCTTTCCGGTTTTGGCTGGGTTTGCAGGCCGCAAAAAGGACAAAGGCCAGCAGAAGCAGGGGCGGTTTTAAAATTATGGACAACGGTTTTACAAGCATAATTGGAGGAGAAGAAAAGCATCTACCATCTTACACTTTCTTAAAAAACGAATCGACAAACTCCATCTTGCTGAAGGTTTGTAAATCGTCGATTTTTTCGCCGACGCCAATGTACTTTACCGGAATCTTGAACTGATCCGAAATGCCGATCACCACGCCCCCTTTGGCGGTTCCGTCGAGTTTGGTGATGGCCAGGGCCGTCACGTCCGTCGCCTTCGTAAATTCCGTAGCCTGGATGAAGGCGTTCTGTCCCGTCGACCCGTCGAGCACGAGCAGCACCTCATGCGGGGCTTCGGGCAGGAATTTCTGCACCACCCGTTTGATTTTCGACAATTCGTTCATCAGGTTTACTTTCGTGTGCAGACGACCCGCCGTGTCGATAATCACCACATCGGCATTCATGTCTACGGCTTTCTTAACGGCGTCAAACGCCACCGCCGACGGATCGGTGTTCATGCCGTGTTCGATGACCGGAACACCGACGCGCTGGCCCCAGAGTTTCAGCTGGGTAACGGCAGCCGCCCGAAACGTATCGCCGGCCCCCAGCACCACTTTGTAGCCGCGCTTGTGGAACTGGGCCGCCAGTTTGCCAATCGTTGTGGTTTTGCCGACGCCGTTGACACCGACCACCATGATCACATACGGTTTTTTGGTAGCGGGCAACGAAAAATCGTCATCCACATCCACGGATTTGTTTTCGGCCAGCAAAGACGCAATTTCCTCCCGAAGAATGGTATCCAACTCGCTGGTATTGACGTACTTATCCCGGGCCACGCGGTCTTCAATGCGCCGGATGATTTTCACCGTGGTTTCAACGCCCACGTCGGATGTCACCAGCACTTCCTCCAGTTCGTCCAGCACTTCTTCGTCGACGGTCGATTTGCCGACCACCGCGCGGTTCAGTTTCGAAAAAAAACTTTCCTTGGACTTTTCCAGTCCTTTATCGAGTGATTCTTTTTTTTCCTTCGAGAAAAAATCAAACAGCCCCATTTTGTAAATGTTAACGGATGATGGTAGAGGAAGACCGCAATTGGATGCACCACGTCTTTTGTCCCGAACAAAGATAAAAACAAAAAAGTCCCACCGAGGACCGAAGGGACTTTGAATTGTACAGAACCGGAAGACTAGCCTTTCAGGGCAGCTTGTACTTCTTCCAGCGGGACCATTTCTTCTCTAAAGGTGTAAGCACCGGTTTTCGGTGATTTTACGGCTTTGATAATCTTTGCGAAGTTCTTACCGCCACCTTCCTTTTTCAGGGTTGCAACAACTTTCTTTGCCATTTTGGATCGTCGGGAACAGGCCCGTAGTTACAATTATTTAATTTCTTTGTGAACAGTTACGCGCTTCAAGTTCGGATTGTACTTTTTCATTTCGATCCGGCTCGGCGTATTCTTACGGTTTTTGGTGGTGATGTAGCGCGAGGTACCCGGTACGTTCGTGTCCTTCTGCTCCGTGCACTCCAAAATCACCTGAATTCTATTACCTTTCTTAGCCATTGCTGTAAATATTTTCTCAAACAGGAACGCAAAGGTAAGATAAAGTCTTAAGAACCACAACGGTTGATCGGGAAATAATTGTCGAAAGGTCTACCGTTTTCAGTTTACGGTTTTCGGTGGCTAACGCATGCTTGCTGGCGCGGTGCTTACTTGAACGCACTCGCTACCGAAAACCGCCTGCCGGTTTTGACTTTTGCCCACGCGCTGACGACCTTTGATGCACAATGACCACACAAACCGTTCAATACGACTACCAGCCCGGCCTTTTTCAGGCTTCTGAGCCCAACAAGCATACCCTCGATTCGCTCGATTCCGGCGAGATGATTGTCAACATGGGACCGCAACACCCCTCGACGCACGGCGTTTTGCGGCTCGAAATTGTCACCAATGGCGAAATCATCGTCGATGTGGTGCCGCATCTGGGGTATCTGCACCGCTGTTTTGAGAAACACGCCGAATCGATGCCGTTCAACCAGACGCTGCCGTTTGTGGATCGGCTGGATTACGTAGCTGCCATGAACAGCGAACACGTTTTTTGCATGGGTGTGGAACGGATGCTCGGCCTTGATCAGGAGCTTTTGAATCGCCCGGATGGTCGCCGGATTGAATACATCCGGGTGTTAGTGGCGGAATTGAACCGGCTGGCGTCGCATTTCGTGGCCATCGGTACGTACGCCCTGGATATTGGTGCGTACACGCCGTTTTTGTGGATGATGCGCGACCGCGAACACCTGCAACGGATGCTGGAATGGGTCAGCGGGGCGCGAATGCTTTATAATTACATCTGGATTGGCGGTTTGTATTATGATCTGCCGGTCGGTTTTGAAGAACGTTGCCAGGAATTTCTGACGTACCTGAAACCGAAGTTGATCGAGATGCAGCAGTTGGTCACCGAAAACAAGATTTTCGTGAAACGGACGGCCCAGGTGGGGGTGTTGCCGCTGCCGGTTGCGATCAATTACGGCTGTTCCGGACCGGTTTTGCGGGCCTCGGGCCTGCGGTATGATTTGCGCCGGGTCGATGCGTATTCCATTTACCCCGAACTGGATTTTGACATCCCGATTGGAGAGGGCACAATGGGAACGCTCGGCGATTGCTGGGACCGGAATTACGTGCGGGTGCTGGAGTGCTGGGAATCCGTCAAAATTGCCGAACAATGCCTGGTTCAGCTCACGGGCGATCTGAAGCGAACCCGGGATTTTGATCCGCAGGCCATTGTTCCCAAGAAAATACGCCCGAAAGCGCAGGAGTTTTACATCCGGGGGGAAATTCCGAAGGGCGAACTGGGTTTCTTTTTCCGGGCCGATGGCCGGTCGGATGTGCCCTTTCGCTGCCGGGCGCGCTCGTGTTCGTACCACAACCTGTCGGTCATCGGCGAAATTTCCAAAGGCGCGATGATTGCCGATCTGGTCGCGATTATCGGCTCGATTGATATTGTGATGGGCGAGGTCGACCGTTAAGCCAGCACGAAGATTTCCTGCGTGTTGCGGCCCAGCCCGTCGTAATCCAGCCCGTAGCCAACCACAAACTGGTTTTCAATTTCAAAACCGACGTATTTAACCGCCACGTCGACCTTCAGCGCTTCCGGTTTGAACAGCATCGTCGCAATTTCGAGGGACGCGGGTTCCTGCTGCGTCAATAGCTTCGAAACTTCCTGAATCGTCAGACCGGTATCGATGATATCTTCAATCAGGATTACATCCTGACCCGCCAGCGATTCGCTCAATCCCAGCAATTCCCGGACCACACCCGTTGAAGCGGTTTGCTGGTACGAACTCACCCGAACGAAGGTCACCCGGCACGAAATCGTCAGGTGGGTCATGAGCTCGGCCGCAAAAATGAAGGCGCCATTCAGCACCACCACCAGCAGGGGTTCTTTCCCGCGATAGTCCTGATTGATCTGATCGGCCAACTGAACAATCCGGTTTTTAAGCTTGTTTTGATCGATGAACGGAACGAACGTTTTGTCTTTGATAGTCAGCATAAGGGGCCGGTTGACGCAAAGATCAAAGGTACAGCATCCGGTGGGATCGTAAAAACTTTTGGTTGCGTAAACTGGAATTTCAAAAACTTCGTTGATACAAGACGATACTTGTGTCCTGTAAAAATGAAAAAAAACATGCTTGTTCTATTCGGCCTTTTGTTGACCTTCAGCGTCCGCGCGCAGGTCTATTCTCTGGCTGAATTTGACAAAAAATACGATATGTTGCTGAAGCACCCCGGTGTCCAGATCGAGTCGGCGGAGGCTATCAATAACTTGTATAATTACAAATTTTACGAAGCCGACAAGGAGTTTCGCTGGCTGCAACTGCGGTATCCGGACCACCCGATGCCGTACTTTCTGATGGCGCTGGCCGAGTGGTGGAAAATCGTTCCGAATACCGAAAATACCGACTTCGATGACAAGTGTCTGGCGTATCTGGACACGACCATTGCGAAGGCCGAAAAGCTTTACGACAGCAAAGACAACAAAGTGGAACCGGCTTTTTTTCTGGCGGCTGGCTACGGTTTTAAAGGCCGGTTATTTTCGGAACGGAAGAAGTGGGCCAAAGCAACCTGGGCCGGGAAAAATGCGCTGAAATACTTTGACAAATGCAAGGGCAACGGCGATCTGACTCCCGAACTGCTTTTTGGCGACGGCCTGTTCAACTACTATGCCCAGTGGATTCCGAAGAATTATCCGGCTTTGAAACCGATCCTGATGTTTTTTCCGAAAGGCAACAAAGCGCAGGGAATCAAGCAGCTGGAAGCTACGGCCAACAACGCTTTTTATACGCGAACTGAAGCCCGGTATTTTCTGCTCCAGATTTACAGCATGGAAAACCAGTACGATAAAGCGTATGATCTGGCAAAGTACATGTGGCAGCAATACCCGGACAATCCGTATTTTGAGCGGTATTACGCCCGGACGGCTTTTGTGCGTGGTTATAGCAATGAAGCAACGACGGCGGCCACCAACATCTTAACCAAAATCGAACGCGGCATGGATGGGTACGAGGGCGTTGGCGGACGGACGGCGGCCTACATTCTGGCTTATAATAACCACCATTATTTCCGGGATCTGGCGAAAGCAAAGCAGTACTACCAGAAAACCATCGATTTTGCGAAGCAGACCAATTCTTACGATGCGGCTTATTATTGGGCGTCGGTTTTGAGTCTGGGGAAAATTGCCGCCACCGAGAAAAACTACGATCAGGCGCAGGCGTATTACAAAGAGGTAATCGACAAAGCCGACCGCAAATCCAGCCAGCACAAAGAAGCCAAAGACGGTTTGGATAGCCTGAAAAAACTACGGAGAGAAGATCGGCGAAAAGCCAGGAAAGGATAAAGTTGAATATCGAATAACGAATATTGAATATCGAATCATGAAGTGGCTCCGCGAGCTACTAAATTTCGATATTCAATATTTGTTATTCGATATTGCGGTTTTTAAGGAATTGGGAGGACTTTACTTTCCTTAAACGTCGAAAGGATGACCATCGTCTGGGTATTGGCGACTTCCTCGATTTCGTTGATTTTTTCCAGCATCAAAACCTGGTAGGAGGCAATGTCCTTGGCAATGACCTTCAGCAAAAAGTCGCCCGAGCCGGTGATGTGGTGGCACTCGATAATCTCCGGAATTTCCTTTACGGCATTCACGAACGACTCCGTTACCTGCTTTTTATGCCCAACGAGCGAAACCTGCACGAAGGTAGTGACACCCAGCCCAACCCGATCCCGATTGAGTTGAGCGTGGTAGCTCTGAATGATTCCCGAAGTTTCTAATTTTTTGACGCGCTCAAGCGTTGGGGCAGGTGATAAACCGATTTCCTTCGACAGTTGAGCATTGGTGATTTTAGCGTTAGTCTGTAGAATTTCTAATACTTTCCGATCAATCTGATCGAGCTTGATTCCTGACATAATTGTAGTGACCTTAAAACTTTATCCAACCAATATGAGATCGCGCAAAACTAATCACAATCCTTTTATTTTTATAAATAAATATGGATTTTTTACTAAAATGTAAAATAATGATTGGTTCTGTGCCCTACTTTTAGCGTCAAAATTACTATAGACAATAGTTATACCAAATACTGTTCAACACGGAAATCCACCGTTCTTAAACTTTTTCCAAATAATATTCGGTGATCGAAATTGCGGTTTTAAAAACCAGTGTCCGATAAAAAAATGATTTTCTTCTTAAAATACAAAAAACCGCCCGCCGATTCGGTGGAAGCAGCTGCGCACAGCAGGCAATAATTCGGACGTCAACAAAGTTTGAAAGGGCATGGGGTTCTTCCGTATCTTTGGGCATCATCTTTATTGACATCGGTTTGCGCATGCGCTTTTATTACCGGGCTTTCTTCGCCCTTTTCATCGCTTTGCTTGGGAAAACGTGTGATGTGATTGCGCAACATCCGCCCAAGCGCGAGTTTCGTGCCGTTTGGATTGCTACCGTCGATAACATCGATTGGCCGAGCGTCCGGGGTATGCCCGCCGATAACCAGCGGGCCGAATTCATTGCGTTGCTGGATCAGCACCAGCGGGCGGGCATCAATGCGGTTGTGGTACAGATCCGGGCGGCTGCCGACGCGTTTTACGCCAAGAGCACGGAACCGTGGTCCTTCTGGCTGACGGGCGAACAGGGCCGCGCGCCGGTGCCATTTTATGACCCGCTGGAATTTATGATCCGCGAAACGCACGACCGCGGCATGGAATTTCACGCCTGGTTCAACCTGGATCGGGCTACCTTCAGCAAGCTCTCGCGCGTGACACCCGATCACATCAGCAACCGAAAACCGGACTGGATGCTGGAATACGGTGGACGCAAGTTATTTAATCTGGGGTTGCCGGAAGTCCGGAATTACGTAACCGGCATTGTGACCAATATTGTCCGCAATTACGATGTGGACGGGATTCATTTCGACGATTATTTCTACCCGTACGGGATTGCCGGGCAGGTGATTCGGGACGAAGTAACGTACAAAACGTATTTCAACGGCATGAACCGCGACAACTGGCGCCGGGAGAATATCAATCGGCTGATCCACCAGCTTCGGGATTCGATTCAGGCCCTAAAACCGTATGTGAAGTTTGGCGTCAGTCCGTTTGGCGTCTGGAAAAACCGCAGTCAGGACCCCGAAGGCTCGGAAACTACCGGCGGTTTAACCTCCTATTTTGATCTGTACGCCGACACCCGCAAGTGGGTGCGCGAAGGCTGGATTGATTACATTGCTCCACAGGTGTATTTCAGTACGGATTTCCAGAAAGTTCCGTACCGCCTGCTGGTCGATTGGTGGATCAAAAACGGTTTTAACCGGCATCTCTACATCGGTCAGGGTGCGTTTCGGATCAACCGCTCGACGCCCCGCGACCGCGCCTGGAACGACCCGAACGAAATGACGACGCAGCTGAATTACAACCGCCAGTTCAGCCAGGTTCACGGCAGTATTTTTTTTAGTTCCAAGTCGTTGACCGACAACCTGAATGGGGTCCGCGATACGTTACTGACCAGCTTTTACCGGTATCCGGCGCTGGTTCCGCCGATGCCCTGGAAAGACCCGGAGCCTCCGCTTTCGCCGAAAGATTTGAAAGCCAATCCGACACCCGAAGGGGTGGAACTGTTCTGGCAGGAACCCGGTCCGGCGCCCGATGGCGACAAAGCCCGTTATTACGTCGTATACCGGTTTGACCGAAAAGATAAAGTGAATATGGAAGATCCGACCCACATTGTGGCGATTTGTGTGGGGGAGCATACCACGCGGTTTATTGACCGAACTGCCGAAGCCGATACGCGGTATGTGTACGCGGTGACGGCGTTCGACCGGCTGCACAACGAAAGCGTGCCGACTCAGGTCAATGTTCGGGTGCCGGAGCCGTGAAAATTAATGATGAACGATGCGCTATGAATGATGAATGGATGTAGACTTTTACATTCATCGGCCATAACGCATCATTTCTTTAAACCGTCTTCAGAAACGCCAGCCCTTTCACGGCAATGTCTTCGCCGGAGGCTTCAATGTCGCGCCAGATGGCAGCCGCTTTGGCAATGGCTTTTACTTCGGGCGTAAAAGATTCGATGACCAGCTGGCCTTTAAAATCAATGTCTTTCAGCGCCTGACGAATCGAATCCCAGTCGATGTGGTCGTTGCCCGGAATGCCCCGGTCGCAGCCGCAACTGTGCAGCAGTTCCAGCCGCGAACCGGCTTTGCGGATCGCTTCGGCCTGAAATTTTTCCTCAATGTTCATGTGGAACGTGTCGAGGTGTAAGCGCACGGCCTCGTTATCCACCAGATCCGCCAGTTCAATAGCCTGATCGGCTGTGTTGATAAAGTCGGTTTCGAAGCGGTTCAGCGGTTCGAGCGCGATTTTTAGGCCTTTGCTTTGGGCGTAAGCGGCCAATTCTTTCAAATTTTTAACGACGCTTTTCTGCTGTTCGGCATACACGTTTTTCGGCGTGGCTTCGGCGCGCCCGACACTCGAATACAGCGGACCAACCAGCATTTCGGCCCCGATGATTTCCATAACATCCAGCAATCCTTTCAGATACGTCATGGCATTTTGCTGCTGTTCGTCATCCCCGCGAAAATCCCGCTCGGGGCCCATCGCGGCACAAACCGTCTTGCAGCCAAGTCCGGCATCAGCCAGCGCCTGTTTGACCCGTTGGGGATCAACGTTTGCGGGATCTTCCAGGCCGATTTCGACGGTATCGAAACCCCATTCAGCAAATTTTGAAAACCACTTCACACTTTCGTTCGTGAAAGGCGACGTAAATAAAAACGTGTTGATCCCAATCGTGTACATGCTGTTAATTGTTAATAGCCGGTTTTTTGCGGCAGCCTTTTCCGGGTGAAAACCGGGTTTGAAACCGCGCGCAGCCCTTATTTTCTCTGCAAGCAAAGGACGGTTTTCAAACTTTTTACTGCCATCGGTCAAGATTTGTATCGAATGACCGCGGTTTAGCTGCCGTATTGCCGGCTTACCTCGGCCATCACCTCCTCGGTGGGCCGGGCAGTCGGAAAGAAGGAAACGATTTTTAGCAGAATTCCCTCAACCACCGCGTCGGGGCAGGAAGCTCCGCAGGTCAGCAGCACGGTTACCGGCTCCGAATCCGGCAGAAAATGTTCCGTAACCACTTCCTGTTTGGTTGGCCGATTGAAGTGCCTGATCAACCCGCGCGACAGAATTTTCTGCTCGGTTTCAATAAAATACGTGGGCAGCTTTTCTTCGCACAATTCGACCAGGTGGAGGGTGTTGGAACTGTTGTAGCCACCAGCGACCAGCGCGAAATCGGCCGGGTAGTTCAGCAGCGCGTAGGTTGAATCCTGGTTGTCGTTGGTCGCGTAACAAAGCGTGTCGCGGGTGTTGGCAAAGCGGTTTTCCACCTCCTCCGGCATCAGGCGGTGGTGGCGAATCATGACGGTTTTCAGGAAATCGGCGATGTGCTGCGTGTCCGACGCCAGCATCGTTGTCTGGTTCACGACCCCGATGCGCTGCAAATCCCGCTCCGGATCAAAACCGCTGGAATACTGGCCCTTGAATTCGGTGTAAAATTGCTCTTTAGGCGATTCGCCGGTGAGGTAAGTCGCCAGCCGCTGGGCCTGCGCCATGTCTTTCACGACCACCGTCGGGGCGGATTCCTTGCTGTGCGAAAATGTCGCCCGCGTTTCTTCGTGCGACGGTTTTCCGTGAACCACCACCGTATAATCCTTCTGCCCGATCTGGCTGGCTTTGTTCCAGACTTTTTCCACGAAGGGGCAGGTCGTGTCGTATTGTTCGATGTTCAGGCCAATGTCGGTGAGTTTCTGCTGAATTTCGAGGGTTGTGCCAAAAGCCGGAATCACCACCACATCGTCCACCCGTAATTCTTCCCACGGCACGATCTGTTTTCCGGAAGTTTCCATGATAAACCGGACCCCGCGTTCCTGCAAATCCCGGTTTACATCCGGATTATGAATCATCTCGCTCAGCAGAAAAATCCGTTTTCCGGTGTTTTCGGCAATGGCTTTATAGGCAATTTCAATGGCGTTTTCGACGCCGTAACAAAAGCCGAAATGCCGGGCAATGAAAAAGCGAACCGGCCCGAAATCGAGCAGGGTGGGCGTAAAGTCACGCTTCAATTTATCACGTTTCCGGCGAAGTTCTTTCAGCGGGCTAATAAGCTGACTGCGGTAATACTCCGGGATGTTGAAGGATTTCATTCATTCAAAATTAGACAGACTTCGTCAGAACAACAACGGGCAGCGGGGCTTCGTTCAGCGCAACCGGCGATCAGGAGAGGGTCGTTAACCGGCCCAGAATATCATCCAGGTATTCCCGGCTGTTGCTCAAACGCGGCACTTTATGCTGTCCGCCGAGTTTCCCCCGGTTTTTCATCCAGTCATAGAAAGTCCCCCGCGGAACGGCGTGAACGATTGGCGGTTGCAACACCATGTCGTTGTAGCGTTTGGCGTCATAATCGGAATTGACCTGCCGGAGCGTCTGGTCGAGAACTGTGCAGAAGGCTTCAAAATTGCGGGGTTCGCTGGAAAATTCGATGACCCATTCATGCCGCCCGTTGGTGCCGCTGCTCATGTAAACCGGTCCGGCCGTGTAGTCGCTGACGGTGGCACCGGTGGTGGTGCAGGCCCGTGTAATGGCCGCTTCGGCGTTCTCAATAATGACTTCCTCACCAAAAGCGTTGATAAAATGCTTGGTTCGGCCGCTGACTTTCAGCCGGAACGGAAACCGGGAGGTAAACCGGACGGTGTCGCCCACCCGGTAGCGCCAAAGCCCGCCGTTTGTGGTGATCACCAGCGCGTAGTTTTTATTCAGCTCCGCTTCCTCGATTGTCAGGGCTTTCGGGAAAGGTTTATCTGCTTCCTCAACGGGCACAAACTCGTAAAAAATACCGTAATCCAGCATCACCAGCATTTCGCCGACCCGCTTCAGATCATCCTGAATGGCAAAAAAACCTTCCGATGCATTGTAAATTTCCTGGTATTTGATCGCGGACGAAGGAAACACTTCGTTGGCAAACAACTCCCGATACGGCTGAAAAGCAACCGCGCCGTGGATAAATACTTCAAAGTTGGGCCAGACTTCCAGAATATTCCGTTTACCGGTGATGGCCAGCACCCGCTCCAGCAACACCAGCGCCCAGGTCGGAACGCCCAGGATGCTCGTTACGTTTTCGCGGGCGGTGATCTCGGCCATCCGGTCGATCTTCTCTTCCCATTTGTCCATCAGCGCCACCTCAATGGGGGGAGTCCGGATGTACTGCGCCCACGATGGCAGATTTTTCATGACAACCGCCGACACATCCCCCGCGTAGCCGTGCTGCCCGTACGGATTTTCGTGCAGGCTGCCGCCAATCGACAAACCTTTTCCTTCAAAGGCTTTGCTGTCGGGGCGGTTGGCGATGTAGAGCGCCATCATGTCCTTTCCGCCCCTGAAATGACTTTCGTCGAGCGATTCCTGCGAAACCGGAATGAATTTGCTGCGGGCGTTGGTGGTGCCGGATGATTTGGAAAACCAGTGAATCCGGGACGGCCACAGAAGCTTCTGCTCGCCCTTCATCGTGCGTTCGATGTACGGAAACAGATCTTCGTAGGAAGAAACCGGCACGCGCTCCTGAAAATCACGGACGGTACGGATGGAATCGTAGTGATGATCCCGGCCCCACTGCGTATGGCGGCCTTTGCTGATGAGCTGCCGAAAAACCGCCTGCTGCACGTCGCCGGGCCGCGCCATCATTGCTTCGATGCGTGGCACACGCCGTTGCAGCAGCCATTTCAGGGTCGTGTTCAACAAGGTCATACGCGAAGCGGTAAATCTGATTCAAACTTACTAAAAATGTTGTATTTACAAGAACTTTGCTTCATAACCTAATTCGGCGGATATTGTTGCCCGCACTCCTGATCGGACCAAACCGGAAGAAGCCAAGGTTAAGCCGCCTGAATGGGGTAAAAACCGGCGTAACTTTTCTTTGTCAAAGACCTGCGTCCGAAAATCGATGTAAACCGCTCATTGCCGTCTGGCTCCGTCATGAAAGTCGTAAAAGCTGTTCTTAGCCTGCTTGTTTTCGTTGGTTTAACGGTTGCCCTAAACCAGCAGTGGGGCACCGTTCCCGCTTTTGGCCGTTTGCTGAGTCCCTTTGTGGGATTTTGGCAAAATGCCGAGTCGACCGACCCATCGTCGGAACAACGGGTAACGGTAAAAGGTGCGCGGAAAGAAGTCCGGATTCTGTACGACGAACTGCACGTTCCGCACATTTTCGCGGAGAATGATTACGACGCTTATTTTGCGCAGGGATACGTAACCGCCCGCGACCGGCTCTGGCAAATGGAATTTCAGACCCACGCGGCTGCCGGACGGGTTTCGGAGGTAGTCGGTGAGCGCGCGCTTGAACTGGACCGCTACAACCGGCGACTGGGCATGGCATACGGGGCCGAGAAATCCCTGGAAGGAATGACCAGCGACCCGGTTTCCAAATCCGTTCTGGAAGCGTATTCGGCGGGTATCAACTCCTACATCGATGGGCTGAAACCAGCGGATTATCCGATTGAATACAAGTTGCTGGGGTACGCGCCCGAACCGTGGACGCCCATCAAAGTGGCTTTTCTCCTCAAGCAAATGACGCAGACCCTGGCCGCCGGGGCCGATGATCTGCTGATGACGAACGTTCTGCAGAAACTAGGCCCCGCGCTGACCGCCAATCTGTTTCCCGATTATCCATTTAAAGAAGATCCGATTATTCCGACGGGCACGCGCTGGGATTTCACGCCCGTCAAAATACCGCCTGTTCCCCAACAAACCGGCCCGGATCGTAGTGTTGCGCTGCGCTGGCAGCCCCACGATCCGGGTATCGGGAGCAACAACTGGGCGGTTGGCCCGCAAAAATCGGCGACGGGGTATCCGCTGCTGGCTAACGACCCGCACCTGAATCTGAGTTTGCCCTCCATCTGGTACCAGGTTCAACTGGTTACGCCCACGATGAATGTTTATGGGGTGTCGCTGCCCGGTGCGCCCGGTATTGTGATTGGTTTCAATAAAGACGTTGCCTGGGGCGTGACCAATGTCGGGGCGGATGTGCTGGATTTTTACAAAATACGGTTTCGGGATAACCGCCGCAACGAATACTGGCACGACGGCCAGTGGAAACCGGTTCGCCGGCGGGTTGAGGTAATCCGCGTAAAAGGAAAACCGGATGTGGCCGATACGGTTTTGTATACGCACCACGGACCGGTTGTTTACCAGCCGGACGAAAAACCGTTTCGGCTTAATTTCCCGGCGGGTTACGCCGTGCGCTGGATCGCGCACGAAAAAGACAACGGCATCAAAACGTTTTACCTGCTGAACCGGGCGAAAACCTACACGGATTATGTAACGGCCCTGGTGCATTATTCGGCACCCGCGCAGAATTTCGTTTTTGCCAATGCCGAAAAAGACATCGCCATTTCCCCCAATGGCCGGTTTCCGCTGAAATGGCGCGATCAGGGTAAGTTTTTGCTGGATGGCAGCAACCCGGCGCACGACTGGCAGGGCTGGATTCCGGCGGCTCAGAATCCGCGCGTAAAAAATCCACCCCGGGGCTTTGTGAGTTCAGCCAATCAGTTTTCCACCGATCCGACGTATCCGTATTACCTCAACTGGCAATTTGAGCCCTCAAACCGGGGCATTCGGATCAACCAGCGGCTGGCGGCCATGCAAAACGTAACGGTAGACAGCCTGCGCCGGTTGCAGAACGACGTGTATAACCACCAGGCATCCACATTTCTGCCGGTTTTACTGCCGAGAATTCAGGAAAACAAGCTGAGCGAACCGCAGAAACAAGCGTTGAAAGCCATCCGCCAGTGGAATTATCAGCAGGACGCTGCATCCACCGCCGGAACCATTTTTGTGGAATGGATCAGTCACCTGGAACGCGGAATTTGGGACGATGATCTTCCGGAGGAGGAAAACCGCCCCCTTCGGTACCCAAATCCGGACCGAACCCTGCAACTCCTGACCGAAGAACCCAATGCCCGCTGGTTTGATGATGTCCGGACAAAAAACCGTACGGAGACGATCACGGACGTAGTCACCGGCAGTTTTCAGGCTACCGTCGATTCCTTGACGAAACAGCACGGCCCGTTGGGCAAAACCTGGGCGTGGGCCGATCAGAAAGGCACGGGCATTCGGCACCTGATTCCGGGCCTGGATGCGTTCAGTGCGCTCAACGTGCAGATTGGCGGTGGCCGGGGCATCGTCAATGCCGCCGGGCGCCGGGCCGGGCCGTCATGGCGGATGGTGGTGCAAACAGGGCCGCAGGTGAGCGCCTACGGGGTTTATCCGGGCGGCCAGTCGGGCAATCCCGGCAGTCCGTATTACCTGAATATGCTCGAAGCCTGGCGGAAAGGGGACTTGTACGAATTGCTGTATCTGCAATCGGTGCCCGAAACCCACCCGCGGATCAAATCTACCCTTAAACTGACGCCCTAGAACCATGCTGCCTTTTTTGTTGATCGCTTTACTGAGCGCCCTGGCGCAGTTGTTTTTACCCTGGTGGATCATTGGCGTCGTTGCTTTCGGGGTTTGTTTCTGGCGCAGTCGCACGGGCTGGCGGGCGTTTGGTAACGGTTTTTCAGGCATTGCGGTCGTCTGGTTGGTCTACGCGCTGGTAATCCATCTGCAAACGGACGGGATTTTGACGGGGCGCATGGCCGACCTGCTCTTTAAATCGAAAACACCGGTTTTGCTGCTGCTGGTTACACCCCTGATTGGCGGTCTGGTGGGCGGATTCGCCGGTCTGACCGGTCAGCAACTGCGGGCGGTTTTTGCGCAAAAACCGTAAGGGATCGCGGCACTTGCGCAAACTGAATTGCTAGGTAACTTGTAAATCGTACCTTTGTAAAATCATTAATCCATTAATTAACTGTTTCTTGTGAAAAACGCATCTCTTGTTTTGAATGCCGTGCTGGCAGTTGCAGTAGCGGTTTTGTATTACCTCCATTTCTCGGAAAAAAGTGCTGCTGAACCGGTTGTTGCCAGTGAAACAAAATCAGCGCCCGTCCGCAAGACGGTTTATGTAAATGTTGACTCGTTGCTGACGAATTACGAATATTTTAAGGATACGCGGAAAGTGCTGGAAAGCAAACGGTTTCAGCTTGACAATGAATTGAACACCAAAGGACGCTCGCTGCAAAACGAAGTCGCTTTCTTTCAGCAGCGCGCCCAGACGATGACCATGGAACAGGGCCGGGCTACGGAAGCGGCTTTGCAAAAAAAACAACAGGATCTGATGGCATACCGCGATCGGGTGGTGCAGCAACTGGCGGAAGAGGAGCAGAAAAAGAATGAAGAACTTTACAACCAGATTCACGATTACCTGAGAAAAATAAACAAACAGAACCAGTATGATTTTGTGATGGGGTACTCAAAAGGAGGAGGCATCCTTTTTGCCGACAGCTCACTTGATGCTACCAAGCCCATTATCAGCGGTTTAAATAAAGAATATCAGCAAAAGCAGACCAAGAAGTAAACACGTGGTGCACGCTTGGTAACGGCTTCACTTTAGCAATAAGGTGGAGCCTTTTTGTTTGCCGTTGCCTACAAACCGGAAGACTTCACAGTTTTTTAAACTACAAATTTGAAAACGGCACAGAAATTGTAAACAGAGTCTATGGTTGTATGTATTTACAATCGTTCCGGTGATTAAATGGTATCTGGCACGGCGATGGAAGCCTGCCCACAGGATGAAAAACCGTGTAGGCATATTTGTATAGGTTGATAAAAATATCCTGGAGAACGCCGGTGTGCACGGAAGGGTCTTGAGGCTGTGATTCGGCTGTGCGGCTGTCTTTTCGGAGATAGTAAACACTGGCTTCACCAGGGATTTACGCGTAAAATTGTCATCACTTAATACCCCGGAGATTACTTCGGGGTATTTTTGTTTACAAATCGGTAATTTTGGCTAAAAATCGAGCCAGTTTGTCAAGCCATTCAGGAGGTCAGCAAGTTATTGGTATTCCGAAAAGTATGAATAGAACTGGTTTTACAAAAACGACAGCAACTAGATATGTCTGATAAAACACTGGCGAAGCAAATCGAGATCCGCAACCGGCGGGCCTCTTTTGAATACTTTTTTCTGGAAACATTTGTGGCCGGAATTATGCTAACGGGCACAGAAATCAAATCAGTGCGGCAGGGGAAGGTAAACCTGGGTGACGCCTACTGCCTGTTCCTGAACGAGGAGTTGTATGTCCGGCAAATGCATATTTCACAGTATACGGAAGGAACGTATAACAACCACGAACCCCTGCGCGACCGGAAGCTGCTCTTGCAAAAGCGGGAGTTGAAACGGCTCGTGAATAAATTGACGGACCAGGGCCTGACCATTATTCCGACCCGGTTTTTTATTAATGACCGCGGTTTTGCCAAGCTGGAGATTGCGCTGGCCAAAGGAAAAAAATTATATGACAAACGCGATTCCATCAAAGACCGGGATGTGTCGCGGGAGATGAGTCGGGAGAACTATTAAGCAATTTATTGACGGGACAGATTGATGGTCAGCGTGTTTCAAAAAAAACTGAATTATTCCCGGAACACCTGTCATTTATTCTGAAATATCATTAACTTGCTCAGGAAAGAAAGGAGTCTGATGCATTCTTTATGGGTAGGAAAGTCCTGGTACTAAATCAAGATTATAGTGCTCTAGGCATCTGTTCTGTACCAAAAGCGTTCTTGTTAGTCTACCTGAACAAAGCAGAACTGGTTGCCAAATCTCAGGGTTATGTTCTGCGCACCGTGGACGATGAATACCCGTCGCCAACCGTCATCCGTCTGCATCGCTACATCCACCTGCCCTACAAAGGTGTGATGCTCAACCGGCAGAATATCTTCAAACGCGACGGAAACCGCTGCCAGTATTGCGGCAAACACGAGGATCTAACGCTCGATCACGTCATGCCCAAATCCCGGGGGGGCAAAACCAACTGGGACAACCTGATTACGGCCTGCAAACGCTGCAACTCCCAGAAAGGGGATTTAACGCCGGAAGAAGCCGGGATGAAATTATACCAGAAACCGTTCAAACCTACTTTTCTGGTTTTTCTGCGCGATTTTTCCGGGTCGGTTGAAGAAACCTGGATGCCTTTCCTGGCCACCAAGCGCGAAAAAATGTATTGATCGCTACGCTCCTGACGGGCAGCCTGCCTGCGCAAAAGACTTTTTTTGCGTATTCAACTATGTTTCCGGAAAATTTGCTATTTTTGCACCTCCTTTTTTGGAGCGGTGTCTCCAATTGTCACTAAAAGTCAGTCAGGAAGGTCCGGGGACTGATGTATGAATGGACCACAACCAAACTTTTATGAGCAAAACGCAAACACTGCCGGATTTTGATTGGGATAAGGCAGACAACCGGGGATTTGGCAGCGGCTATTCAGCGGCAGAACGTGACCGTCTGGCGGAGCTGTACGATAACACCCTGGCGCAAGTAAACGAGAAAGAAGTAGTAATCGGAACCGTAGTCGGCATTACCGACCGGGAAATTATTTTGAACATTGGTTTCAAATCAGATGGTCTGGTGCCGGCGTCGGAATTCCGCGATCTGCCTGATTTGAAAATTGGTGACGAAGTTGAAGTTTACGTAGAGAATCAGGAAGACCCGAATGGTCAACTGGTGTTGTCGCGCAAGAAAGCTAAAGTCATTACGGCCTGGCAGAAAATTCAGCGTGCGCTGGACGAAGATCTGGTTATTGAAGGCTTCGTGAAACGCCGGACCAAAGGTGGTCTGATTGTCGATATTTATAGCATTGAAGCTTTCTTACCCGGTTCGCAGATCGACGTGAAGCCAATTCGCGATTTCGATGTGTTCGTTGGCAAGAAGATGGAAGTGAAAGTGGTGAAAATCAATTACGCCAACGATAACGTAGTTGTTTCACACAAAGTCCTGATCGAGAAGGATCTGGAAGCACAACGTCAGCAAATCCTGAACAACCTGCAAAAAGGTCAGGTGCTGGAAGGGGTGATCAAAAACATGACCAACTTTGGGGTGTTTATCGATCTCGGTGGCGTCGATGGTCTGCTGCACATCACGGATATTTCGTGGGGCCGCATCAGCCACCCGTCCGAGTTGCTGCACCTCGATCAGAAAGTCAACGTCGTGGTTCTGGATTTCGACGAAGACAAAAAACGGATTTCATTGGGTATGAAGCAATTGCAGGCACACCCGTGGGATTCGCTGGAAGAAAACATTCAGGTTGGTTCACGCGTGAAAGGCCGCATTGTCAATGTAGCGGATTACGGTGCGTTCCTGGAAATCATGCCGGGCGTGGAAGGATTGATCCACGTATCGGAAATGTCGTGGTCGCAGCATTTGCGCAACCCGCAGGACTTCCTGAAAGTAAGCGACGAAGTAGAAGCCGTTGTGCTGACGCTGGATCGTAACGATCGTAAAATGTCGCTGGGTATCAAGCAACTGACGGCCGACCCCTGGTCACGTCCGGAACTGGTTGAGAAATATGCCATCGGCACGAAACACAAAGGGGTTGTCCGCAACCTGACCAACTTCGGTTTGTTCCTCGAACTGGAAGAAGGCATCGACGGTCTGGTACACGTATCCGACTTGTCATGGACGAAGAAGATCAAGCATCCATCCGACTTCATTAAAGTAGGTGAAGAACTGGAAGTGATTGTTCTGGAACTGGATGTTGAAAACCGTCGTCTGGCGCTGGGTCACAAGCAACTGGAAGAGAACCCGTGGGATACGTTTGAAAGCGTATTTGTTCCAGGCTCGGTTCACCGGTCAACGATCCTGTCGAAAAACGACAAACTGGCGACGCTCGAATTGCCCTACGGTATTGAAGGTTTTGCGGCCCTGAAAAGCCTGCAGAAAGAAGACAATTCGTGGGCCGATGTAGGTGAGACGCTCGAATTCAAAGTGCTGGAATTCTCGAAAGAAGAAAAACGCATCATGCTGTCACACTCGAAAACGTGGCAGGAAAAAGGCGAAGATCGGAAACCTGAGAAACGCCCGGCAGCGGCTAAAACGCCGACCACCAGCAAAGAGCCTGAGCGTGCTACCCTGGGTGATCTCGATGCCCTGGCTGCATTGAAAGAGCAAATGGAAGGTCGCTCGGCGAAAGGCGAATAAGTCGTTGAATTTTTTAGGGTGTCGCAGCGTCTGAAGGAAATTTTGTAGTATGTTTGCGGCATCAAATAAGACGTAGAGGAGTTGAGGAATTTAACGGGTGGGAGCGTTTTAGGTAAAATTCCCCATGGTTAGATTTCTCAACTCCGAAACAAAAAGGGTCCTGTGGCCGAGTGGCTAGGCAGAGGTCTGCAAAACCTTTTACAGCGGTTCGAACCCGCTCGGGACCTCTCTTTATAATAAGATTCAGTACTCATAAAATACCATCCGGAACAAGCCCACCAGCGGACCGGATGGTATTTTTTTTAGATTTATTTATGGCCTTCCGAGGCCATATAAACCCCGAAATGGTTACCTAAAAATCGGTTACTTAGACAAAGTATAAATAAAATTGTGGGTTGAAATATCAAACCACAAGTGTTTGATTAAAACCGTTCCTGTACTACTTTTGTGCGTTAATGGAAAATAATTAGTAGGTATGCATACTGATTTTATCGGTTTCTCATTGCTCAAAATGTGCTCTCGACGTGTAATAAGTACTTTCGTAATTGTACTGACATTGCTGTTCGGAAGCTATCAGTCGATGGCTCAGGAAGCCGCGGCAGCCAGCGGTGACGCGGCAAAAGGAAAAGAACTTTTCTCCACTTTATGCCAGCAATGTCACGCGGTAACGGATGAAAAAGTGATCGGTCCCGGATTAAAGGGAATTAAAAGCCGTCGCGACGAAGCCTGGCTGATCAAGTGGATCAAAAACCCACAGGCGGTTATTTCCAGCGGTGATGCGTACGCGACTGCGCTGTACGCGAAGTTCCAGCCGCTGGTGATGCAGAGCTTCCCGGATTTGTCGGACGAAGACATCAAAAACATTCTGGCGCACGTTGAAGCGGCCAATGCCCCAGCACCCGCTGCCGCAGCAGGCCCGGCCGGTGCCGCTGCTCCGGCCGCAGCACAAGCCAGCGAAAGCCCATCCGGTTTGTTCACGGCGGTTTTGGTTGCCTTGCTGGTTGTGATGGTGCTGGTCTTGGTTGTGTTGCTGGTGCTGGTGACCGTTCTGTCAAAAGCAGTTGGTCCAACGACGGCAGACGAAACCGGTCAGACAAAATCCTTCTCTGAGCGCCTGAAAACAGGACTTGCGGCCGCAGCCGGTAATAGCGCACTCCGTTCAATCATTCTCTGGTTGTTTGTTTTCGTCGTTGTTAAACAGACGTTCGACGGCATGTATAGCGTTGGGATTTCCCAGGGATATGCCCCGAAGCAACCCATCGCTTTTTCACACAAATTACACGCAGGTCAGTATCAGATCAATTGCAACTACTGCCACACCAGCGTTTACAAAGGAAAGCTCGCGACCATTCCGTCGGCCAACATTTGTATGAACTGCCACGGTGAGATCAAGCGGGAATCACCGGAAATTCAGAAGATTTACAAAGCGATTGAATCCGACACGCCAATTGAATGGGTACGGGTCCATAACTTACCGGATCTGGCGTATTTCAACCATGCTCAACACACGAACGTCGGTCAGGTTCAGTGCCAGACCTGCCACGGACAAGTTGAAAAAATGGAAATAATGGAACAACGGTCTTCACTGACGATGGGTTGGTGTATTGACTGTCACCGGAAGACGGAAGTTGCTACAAAAGATAATGCCTACTACGATAAATTAGTTGCCCTCCATAAAAAGGGAAGCAAAGAACCGTTGCGTGTGGCTAATATTGGTGGCCTCGAGTGTTCAAAATGCCATTATTAATCACATTGAATCCCATTTAACAGTTGAACGAATCATAAGGACTGTATGGAAAGTACAAATAAACGGTATTGGAGGGGACTGGAAGAACTACGGAACGACGAATCATTTGTAAAAAATGCGTACAAAGAGTTCTCAGACGCCGATACGAATAAATCTACTGAATCAGGAAGTATTGTCGACGGGATCGGTAGTGATCGTCGGGATTTCTTAAAAGTATTAGGTTTTGGCATGGCGGCCGTAACACTGGCCGCCTGTGAAACGCCAGTTCATAAGGCAATACCCTATATTAATAAACCGGAAACCACTTTTCCGGGCATTGCAGACTTCTACGCATCAACGTACAGCGAAGGTGGGGAGTACATCCCGGTTCTGGTAAAAACCCGTGAAGGTCGTCCCATTAAAATTGAAGGAAATACGTCGTCGAGCATTACCAAAGGCGGAACGTCAGCGCGTGTTCAGGCTTCGGTTTTATCGCTGTATGATAATGATAAACTGAAAGGGCCGAAAAAAGGCGAAGCGGATAGTGAATGGGGTGCTATTGATCAGGAAATTCAGGCGCAACTCCAACGGGGTGGAACCATCCGGATTGTTTCGTCCACACTCTTGAGCCCATCGACGAAAGCCGTTATTGCCGCCTTCATTGCGAAATATCCGACCGCTACCCACGTTCAGTACGATGCCAATTCCGCATCCGGTTTGGTACAGGCCAATCAGACTTCGTTCGGTCAGGCGGTTATTCCTTCCTACGATTTCAGCAAAGCGAAAACGATTGTCAGCATTGGTGCTGATTTTCTGGGGACCTGGATTGCTCCCTTGGAATACACTGATCAATACATTACGACCCGCAAAGTTGGTGCCAACGCAGGTAACAAAAAGGAAATGTCACGGCATTACCAGTTTGAAACCGGATTGTCGATGACAGGTTCCAATGCCGATTACCGGACGCCGATCAAACCGTCGCAGGAAGGCCTGGTCGTTGCGGCACTTTACAACAAGGTTGCTGCCAAATTGGGTGGGACACCGGTAAGCACGGCTGCCATCACGGTTGAATACCTCGACAAAGCGGCTGCTGACTTGGCTGCGGCCCGGGGCGCGGCCTTGGTCGTATCGGGTTCCAATGATCCGAACGTTCAGGTTCTGGTCAATGCCCTGAATAATTTGCTGGGAAGCTACGGCACGACGATCGATCTGAGCCGCCCGGTCAATTACCGCCAGGGGAATGACGCGGCCATGAGTGCTTTTATCAATGAAGTAAAGGCAGGGCAGGTCCAGGGTGTTATTTTCTACGCAGCCAACCCGGTTTATGATCACCCGCGGGGCGCCGAACTGAAAGACGCCCTACCACGGGTTGGTTTATCGGTCTCTTTTGCCGACCGCGCCGACGAAACGGCTTCTCTTTGCAAATACGTTTGTCCGGCTTCGCACTACCTGGAGTCCTGGGATGATGCTTCGCCCAAAGCTGGTTTCTACAGCCTGACGCAGCCGACGATCAATACAATCTTCAAAACGCGCCAACCGCAGGTTTCCCTGCTGAAATGGGCGGGCTTAAATTCCAACTACGAAACATTCGTCAAAAACTACTGGCGGACGACGGTTTATCCACAAGCCGGAAGCGGGGTTTCTTTCGACCAATTCTGGGTTCAGTCGTTGCACGACGGCGTTCTGGAACTTAAGAATGCACCTGCCGGCGCTGCGGGTACGTTCAATGCCGGAACCGTTGCAACTGCAGCTGCCGGTGTTGCCCAGCGGTATAAAGCTACTTCGACGACCCTCGAATTGTCGCTGTACGAAAAAGTGGGTATTGGTACGGGTGCAATGGCAAACAACCCCTGGTTACAGGAATTGCCCGACCCGGTTTCAAAAGCCTGCTGGGACAATTACGCTTGTCTGTCTCAAAAAACCGCCAGCGAGTTAGGCGTTGAGCAGCATGATTTGGTGACCATTGAAGTTGCCGGTAAACCGGCCATTGAGTTGCCCGTGCTGGTTCAGCCGGGTCAGGCCGACGGAACGGTTTCCATCGCCATTGGATACGGCCGCGAAAAAGCGGGCAAATCAGCCGACGGCGTTGGTAAAAATGCATATCCGCTGGCGTCGGTTTCCGCCAATGCGCTGCTGTTTATGGCGCCGGATGTTAAAATCAGTAAAGCAAGCGGGTCGCGCACCATTGCGCAGACGCAGACGCACGACACCGTTATGGGTCGCCGGGCGGTTATTCAGGAAACGGTTCTATCTGCGTACAAGAAAGACGTAAAAGCGGGGCGTTATTTCCCGAAAGTTGCCACGTCGGAAGGAGCGGTTCCGACCACGGATATTTCGCTTTGGAAAGGTTACGAAAAGCCGAACCACTCCTGGGGGATGGTCATTGACCTGAACTCCTGCACGGGTTGTGCAGCCTGCGTGATCGGCTGTCAGGCGGAAAACAACATTCCGGTTGTCGGTCGGCAGGAAGTAATCAATCGGCGCGAGATGCACTGGATTCGGATTGACCGTTATTACAGCAGTGATGCAGAAGCGGAAGATCGCAAAGGACTTGAAATTGCTTCCACCAATCCGGAAGTTGTTTTCCAGCCGATGCTCTGCCAGCATTGCTCCAACGCTCCCTGCGAAACCGTATGCCCGGTTTTGGCAACGACGCACAGTACGGAAGGTCTGAACCAGATGACGTACAATCGCTGCGTTGGAACGCGTTACTGCGCTAACAACTGTCCGTATAAAGTTCGCCGGTTTAACTGGTTTAAATACTTCGATAACGACAACTTCGATTATCACTACAACAACGATCTCGGAAAGATGGTTATCAATCCGGATGTTACCGTGCGTTCACGGGGTGTTATTGAAAAATGCTCATTCTGCGTACAACGGATTCAGGACGGCAAATTGACGGCCAAAAAAGAACGCAGAAGACCGAAACCGGATGAAATTCAGGTGGCCTGTGCGCAAGCCTGCCCCACCGGTGGTATCGTCTTTGGGGATATGAACGACCCGGAAAGCACGATCTCAAAACTGTTGAAAGAAGAAACGGAAGGCCGGGCTTTTCAGGTACTGGAAGAAATCAACGTTAGACCGCAGATTTCCTACCTGACCAAAATCCGGAACAAGGATGAAGTTGCCAAGCCGGTAGCGGCCGCTGCTGAGCACCACGCAGAATAATTTCATCGCCGATTGTGTATTTCTGGTTCAATAACTATTCGCATTTAAATTAACAACCATGCACGTTACATCACCCGTAAGAACCCCACTGGTAACCGGGGGTAAGACATATGCCGACGTGACGGAAGATATCTGCAAGCAGGTAGAAGGGAAACCGACCCGCGCGTGGACCATCGCTTTTGTCATTTCATTTGTCGTATTGATTTACGGAACCTGCTGCGTCTTCTGGACCTGGTGGGAAGGTCTGGGCGTCTGGGGTTTGAATAAAACCGTCGGCTGGGCCTGGGACATTACCAACTTCGTATGGTGGGTCGGTATTGGTCACGCCGGTACGCTGATCTCGGCCATTCTGTTGCTGTTCCGGATGAAATACCGGACGTCGATCAACCGGGCCGCAGAAGCCATGACGATCTTCGCCGTTCTTTGTGCCGCCAGTTTTATCCTGATGCACATGGGTCGTCCGTGGCTTGCCTACTGGGCGCTGCCGCTGCCGAACGCTTTTGGTTCATTGTGGGTAAACTTCAACTCACCCCTGGTATGGGACGTATTTGCCATCAGTACGTATTTCACGGTTTCACTCGTTTTCTGGTACATGGGTCTGGTTCCGGATCTGGCAACCATTCGTGACCGGGCCACCAGCAAAGTGTCGCGTTACATTTACGGCGCTTTTTCACTGGGCTGGAACGGTGGGGCCAAAACCTGGGCGCGCTACGAATACATCAGCTTGATTCTGGCCGGTATTTCCACCCCGCTCGTACTCTCGGTCCACACCATTGTAAGTATGGACTTTGCTACTTCGGTAATTCCGGGATGGCACACGACCATCTTTCCGCCCTACTTCGTTGCGGGTGCCATCTTTTCCGGTTTTGCAATGGTACAAAACCTGATGCTGATTACCCGGGTGGTTTTCAAACTGGAAGACTACATTACGTTCGAGCACATTGAGTCGATGAATAAAATCATCACATTAACGGGTTCGATCGTGGGGGTTGCCTACATTACGGAATTCTTTATTGCCTGGTACTCCGGCGTTGAATACGAGCGGTATGCATTCCTGAACCGGATGTTGGGTCCGTACTGGTGGGCTTACTGGGCGATGATGACCTGTAACGTTATTTCTCCGCAGCTGTTCTGGTCGCGGAAAATTCGCCGGAGCGTCACCTGGACGTTTGTTCTGTCGGTAGTTGTAAACATCGGAATGTGGTTTGAGCGGTTTGTAATTATTGTAACGTCCCTGCACCGTGACTACCTGCCATCAAGCTGGGCTATGTTCTCGCCAACGATGTTTGACATTGGTGACTATATTTTCTCCTTCGGTTTATTTTTCACCCTGTTCCTGTTGTTTGCCAAATTCCTGCCGGTGATCAACATGTTCGAAGTGAAAGCCATCATCCGGTCGGCTTCGGAAAGATTGCCGGCATCGGTTTCCGGAGTGGCAAAAGGAGAAAGCGTGACCAGCCCAACATTCAACAAAAACGTCGAGTAGTCAGTACGCTGATTCGTCGGCAGAACCGGTTTAAAATTTTATTATAGCATGTCTCATCATAACGATAGCGCAAAATTTCTGGTAGGCGTTTACGACGACGATGAAGTTGTCCTAAAAGCGGTTACCGAAGTGAAAAGCGCGGGTGTGCGGATTCACGAAGTATACACCCCATTTCCCATTCACGGACTCGATGTAGCCCTGGGTCACCCACGGACCCGGATCGGTATCGCTGCTTTTCTTTTCGGTCTGACCGGTTTTCTGACGATGGTGGCGCTGACGTATTACACCATGGGCTACGACTGGCCGATGATTATTGGTGGTAAAGATAACTACGCTTACCCGGCTTACGTCCCGGTTATGTTTGAGTTGACGGTTCTGTTTACGGCGCTCGGAATGGTGGGTACATTTCTGGTATCCAATGGTCTGGGGCCCACCGTAAAACCGCTGATGTTCGATCTTCGCAGTACGGACAACAAATTTGTGATGGCCATTGACCTGAGCAAAAACAAACAATCGGAAGCAGAGATCGCAACGGTTTTGCGGGCGTCTGGTGCTGCCGAAGTAAATGTAAAACAATTTTAATCCGACTGACGACACATGAAGTTTACGCGATTGAACCGCTCTCTTCTGGTGATGGCAGCCGCCATGCTAACGATAACCGCCTGCAAGCGGGGTCACGACAATCCGGGAACGACTTACGCCCCGAATATGTACGAACCCGTTGGTTATGAGCCATACAAGCAAGAGGAAGGATTCAAAACTCCTTACAATAAACTCGGGACGGCTTTATGGTTGCCAGTAACAGGAACCGTATCCCGTCGGAATTATAACACGAAGTTTGGCGACAGCACGGGCCGGGACCTGATGATTTACAACATCCCGGCGGATAGCATTGAAATTGCTGAACGGACCCTGGTAAACCCGATTCCGCTCACTGAGAAAACGCTGGCCGAAGGGAAAGAATATTACGCTCGTTTTTGCCAGCATTGCCACGGCGAAACCGGGAAAGGTGATGGGCTGGTTGCGGCTCAGTACAAGGGGGTTCCGAATTATGCCTCCATGTCTGGCATGCAGGAAGGTCACATTTTTCACGTCATTACGCATGGCCGAAACCGGATGTGGCCTCACGGCTCGCAAATAACGCCCGAAGACCGCTGGAAAATCGTGCATTATGTTCGTAAGCTGCAAACGGGCGGTTAATAGTCTATTGAAAGAATCATTATAGTTCAAAAAAGAATGGCTCATACACATTCAATCCCGTCGATTGACGAACAATTTGAATTTACAGCCGAAAGCAAACGAAACCTGACGATCGGAATTGTTGCCGGCGTTGTGTTGGTTGGCATTGGTGCTTTTTTGGCCGCGAAAGGCATTGGCGGGCATGAACACGCGGAAGCGGCTCATGGCGCGGCTGCCCACGGGCATGAAGCGGCTCACGGTGCTGCGGCTGCGGAAGGAGGACACCATTATAAATGGACAACCCGTCTGTGGGCCAACGTTTGGCTGAACAGTATCTACTTTACGGGTGCGTCGGTGATTGGCATGTTTTTCATCGCCTATAATTACCTGGCTCAGGCTGGCTGGTCTACAGTATTCAAGCGCATTCCGGAGGCCTTGCCTGCTTTTCTACCAATCACGGGCGTTATTATGCTCATTACGTTCTTTGTGGCCGGACACGACTTGTTTCACTGGACTCACGAAGGACTGTATGAGGTTGGTGGCCCGGAATATGATCCGATTATTGCCGGTAAGAAAGGATTTTTGAACACGCCGTTTTTCCTGATCCGGGTAGTAATTTACTTTGTGGCCTGGTATGGTTTATGGCGAATTGTGCGTAAATTTTCTTTACAGGAAGACCTGGAAGGTGGAACGGAATACTACGAAAAAAGCATTAAGTATTCGACGGCTTTCCTGGTTGTCTTTGCGGTAACCTCATCGACCTCGGCCTGGGATTTGATTATGTCAATTGATACCCACTGGTTCAGTACGATGTTTGGTTGGTACACGCTGGCAAGCTGGCACGTAACCGGTCTGGCAATTATCACACTGGTTGTTGTTAGCTTAAAGGAAAAAGGACTGCTGAAAGCTGTTAACAACAGTCACTTACAGGATTTAGGTAAATTCATGTTTGCGTTCAGTATTTTCTGGGCGTACGTATGGTTTGCTCAATTCATGTTGATCTACTACGCAAACTTACCGGAAGAAACCATTTACTACCGGGAGCGTTTTAGTGGTCACGGAGGGATTTATCTGGCACCTTTCTGGATTAACCTGTTCATGTGCTTTGTATTCCCGTTTCTGGTGTTGATGACCCGGGATGCCAAGCGGACGCCGGTTATTTTGAAAATTGCCTGCTGGGGAATTCTTGTCGGTCACTATTTTGATTTTTACAACAATATTATGCCGGGTACGGTAGGCGCACACGGGGGATGGGGACCCATTGAGTTTGGAATGATTCTGATTTTTGCCTGCGGTTTTATCTGGTCTGTTTCAACGCAATTAACGAAGGCAAACCTGATTCCGAAAAATCACCCGATGTTGGAAGAATCGTTGCATCACGATATTTAAGAACCAGTACATTATTGTATTCATATTCATTCTGAGATTGTTATGGTTTACGTTGTAGGACTGTTGTCGTTGGTATTTCTGGTACTGGCTATTCTAGTACTGACGCGATTGACCTCTGTATTAAAAGGTGTCAATAGTGACGGAGATACGACCCTGGAGATTGAACGTGGCGGCACGGGCAACCGGGTTAATGCGGCTTTATTTCTGGTGTTCTTTATTGGTGGTGCAATCGCTGCGGCTTGGTCGTTTATTCACGCTTCACAGTTTTTTCTGCCCGAAGCTTCCTCTCCGCATGGACGGCATACAGATAGCCTGTTCTGGTTAACGATGACAGTAATTACTATTGCTTTTGTCGTTACCAACGCTCTCCTGTTTTATTTTGCTTTTAAATACCAGTATCGTAAAGGCCACAAAGCCACGTATTACCCGGAAAACCACAAGCTGGAATTAATCTGGACGGTGATTCCGGCCGTTGTGATGGCCGTATTGGTATTTACGGGCTGGCGGGCTTGGCGTGACATTACAGGTGAAGCGCCTGCCAATGCCGAAACGATTGAAATTGTAGGAAAGCAGTTTAACTGGGAAATGCGGTATGCCGGTGTTGATAACAACAAATTAGGCAATTACAATTATAAACTGATTGACGCAAACAACAGTTTGGGCATCGATCTGGAAGATGAAGCCTCGTTTGACGATTTTACGGTTTCATCCGAAATGCACATCCCTGTCAACCGGCCGGTTTTACTGAAAATTCGGGCGAAGGATGTCCTGCACAGCGTTTTCATTCCGCACATGCGGGTGAAAATGGATGCGGTTCCGGGAATGCCAACCCGGTTTTGGTTCATTGCCGACAAGACAACGGAGCAAATGCGGAATGAAACCGGTAATCAGAGTTTCAAGTACGAAATTGCCTGTACGGAAGTTTGTGGTCAGGGTCATTTTTCGATGCGGACGACGCTGGTTGTTGACGACGAAGATTCGTACAAAGCCTGGGTCGCCAAGCAGAAACCGTGGTTGACCAATAATCCGGATTATCTGGCGCGGGTTCCGGAAAAACTGAAGGCAAAAGCGGCAAAGTACGTTCCGGCGGATTCCGCAGAAACACCGGCTGACAGTACGGCGGCTCCCGCTGAAGAAGGTGCTGGCGCAGCCCCCAGCGCATCATTGCGATAATTCATTAAGAGACATTAAAATATTATCATACTATGGCAACCCTTGAAACAAACGCAGCATCCGCGGCTCATGTTGAAGAGCATGATCACCACGAAGAGCTGAGTTTTATAAGGAAATATGTGTTTTCGGAAGACCATAAGGTCATTGCGAAACAATACATGTTTTCGGGTATTTTCTGGGCGATCATCGGAGCCTCGCTTTCCGTACTGTTCCGTCTGCAGTTAGGTTTCCCGAACATGAAACTGGAGTGGCTCCGGCCCTTGCTGGGCGAGTGGATTGACGAGTCCGGCAAACTGGATACTGAATTCTATCTGGCTCTGGTGACCATGCACGGAACCATCATGGTGTTTTTCGTATTGACGGCCGGGTTGAGCGGTACGTTTAGTAACTTCCTGATCCCGTTGCAGGTAGGTGCCCGCGATATGGCATCCGGTTTTTTGAACATGCTTTCGTACTGGTTCTTCTTTTTGTCCAGTGTGTTGATGTTCACATCGCTCTTCATCGAAACCGGCCCGGCCTCGGGTGGCTGGGTAATTTATCCGCCCCTGAGTGCGTTACCGCAAGCCATGTCAGGTTCCGGTTTAGGGATGACACTCTGGTTAATGAGTATGGCCATCTTCATTGTCTCGCAATTACTGGGTGGTATCAACTATATTACCACCGTTATTAACCTGCGGACGCGTGGGATGTCATTCAGCAAGATGCCGCTGACGATCTGGGCATTCCTGCTGACGGCTATTCTGGGTTTGATCTCATTCCCGGTTTTATTGTCAGCTGCGTTGTTGCTGATTTTCGACCGGAGCATGGGAACCAGCTTCTACCTGTCTGAAATCTACATTGGTGGGGAAGCACTGCCGAACGTAGGCGGTAGCCCGATTCTGTTCCAGCACTTATTCTGGTTCCTGGGTCACCCCGAGGTATACATCGTTCTTTTGCCGGCTTTGGGTATTACGTCCGAAATCATCGCTACAAACTCCCGCAAACCGATTTTCGGGTACCGGGCCATGATTGCTTCCATGATCGGGATTGCCTTCCTGGCTTTTATCGTGTGGGCGCACCATATGTTCGTTACGGGGATGAACCCATTCCTGGGCTCCATCTTTATGTTCCTGACGCTGATCATTGCTGTTCCGTCGGCCGTGAAAGCGTTCAACTACATCACTACCCTGTGGCGCGGTAACATTGTATTTACACCGGCTATGTTGTTCTCAATTGGTCTGGTGTCCTTCTTTATTTCCGGCGGTTTAACGGGGATCATCCTCGGTAACAGTGCACTGGACATTCAGTTACACGATACCTATTTTGTGGTAGCGCACTTTCACCTTGTGATGGGTGCCGCTTCAGCTTTTGGCTTCCTGGCCGGGGTATACCACTGGTTCCCGAAATTTTTCGGCAGGATGATGAACAAGAACCTGGGGTACATCCACTTCTGGTTCACCTTCATCGGTATCTACCTGGTATTTTTCCCGATGCACTACATTGGTATTGCCGGTTTTCCGCGTCGTTATTATTCATTCACTACGTACGAAGCGTTCCGCACGTTTGGGGATTTGAATATGTTCGTCAGCATAGCTGCCATCTTCACCTTTACGGCGCAGCTTATTTTCATCTGGAATTTCTTCTACAGCATTTTCCGCGGTAAAAAAGCACCGTTGAATCCCTGGCGCTCGAACACCTTGGAATGGACGACTCCATTGCATCCGGGACACGGCAACTGGCCGGGCGAAATTCCAGCCGTTTATCGCTGGGCCTATGATTACAGCAAACCGGGAGCAAACGATGATTTTATCCCGCAGAATGTTCCTTATTCTCAAACTCCGGAGTCGAATCTGCCGCATGAGAATGCCCTGATTGCGCTGGAGAAAGAGATTGAGGCACAGAACTACAATGATCAGTTCAAACAGCCTCACTAACAAGCGTGAACACCTGTTCCGGCGCCTGGCACTGCTGACAGTCATCACAATTTACCTCGTCGTTTTAGCGGGTGGGATTGTCAGAAGTACCGGTTCCGGAATGGGTTGTCCTGACTGGCCGAGGTGTTTTGGGCGTTGGGTGCCTCCTACAGAAGCTTCCCAACTTCCTCTTAATTATCAGCAGGTTTATGGAGCCAAGTTAAAAGGCGAGATTGAGTTCAACGCGGTCAAAACCTGGATCGAGTATGTCAACCGGCTTTTGGGTGCCTTCTCCGGTCTGTTGGTTTTTGGATTGCTGATCGTCGCCATTCCGTATTTACAGAAAGACAAACGTGTTTTCTACGGAAGCCTGCTATCTTTTATTTTGCTGGGGTTGAATGGCTGGCTGGGTTCCCGCGTTGTAGCAACCGAATTAGCACCTTATCTGGTGACCTTGCACATGCTTCTGGCGATTCTGGTCGTGTTTGCTCTGTTGTACGTCATGATGGTTTCCTATACCGGTCATCTTTCGGTGGAGATGGTGACGAAAAACAGGTCTACTATCAACCAGGTTTTACTCTGGACCGGCACATTTTCACTGATTCAGGTGTTGGTTGGAACGCAGGTTCGTGAAGCGGTGGATGAGGTAATTCAGCGGATTGGGTACGGCGAGAGGCATCGGTGGATTGATAGTTTGGACTACCGGTTTTATTTCCATCGCTCGTTTTCACTGCTAATTCTGGCTTCTCACCTGGCGGTTATTTACCTGCTACGGAAATACACCAAAAACCGGGGCGTGCTTTATCAATTGACAAAGGCCTTGATGGGTCTGGTGGTCGCTGAAATTATAACGGGTATCGTGTTGGCCTATTTTGGATTTCCGGCGTTAGCCCAACCGATTCATTTAACCCTGGCTATTATTATTTTAGGCTTGCAATTCACCGCGCTGCTGGTGCTCAATGCTGAGCGGTTATTAAGACATCAGGCAGTTCATCTGCCGCATTATTCAAATACGTAGAATGCAACAAACAAAAACCATTGGAATCAATACGTTTGCCTTAAAAAGTAAAGCGTACTTCGATTTACTAAAATTTCGTTTGTCGGCTTTTGTTGCTCTGTCGGGCATGTTTGGTTTCAGTCTGGCCGTCAGCCGAATCGACTGGCTAAAACTGGGCCTGTTATTTGTGGCCTCCCTGGCGATGACTGGTTCAGCCAACATTATAAACCAGATTATTGAAAAGGAGCACGATAAACTGATGAAACGGACGGCGGGTCGGCCTTTACCGACCGGCCGCCTAAATGTTCAGGAGGCTGCGATTTTTGCGTTTATTTTATTTATCGTAGCCTGTTATCTGTTCATCGTTTTTTTCAACCTGCGGGCCTGCGCCTTGTCGGTTCTTTCCCTGCTGCTATACGGATTTGTTTACACACCCCTGAAGCGGGTTGGCCCGATTGCGGTTTTTGTTGGTGCATTGCCCGGCGCATTCCCGCCGATGATTGGCTGGGTTGCGGCAACTAACCACTACGGTCTGGAACCTGGTATTTTATTCGCCATCCAGTTCTTCTGGCAATTTCCGCATTTCTGGGCGATTGCCTGGGTAGCCGATAAAGATTACACGAAAGCCGGTTTTAAATTACTGCCTTCAACCGGCGGGAAGGATGAAAAAACGGCTTTGCAGATTTTCCTGTATACGTTGTTTTTGTTGCCGGTAGGCTGGTTGCCGTATGAACTGGGCATGACGGGCATCAATTCGGCTCTGGTAGCCACGGTTTGTGGAATTCTATTTCTCGCTCAGACGTTCTATTTAATGAGAAAGCAGACGGATAAAGCGGCTTTACAGATTATGTTTGGATCCTTTCTGTACCTGCCTATTGTTCAGATCGCTTTCTTATTGGACAAATTGTAACAAACTATGAGCGAAACAGTTAAAATGATGCCGATGGTGGAGGAGCCGGAAGAAACCTTGTCGATGAACCCCAAAAAGTTCATTCTATGGCTCTTCGTGGTGAGTATAGTGATGTTGTTTGCGGCAATGACGAGCGCGTACCTGGTCCGCCGGGCGGAAGGAAACTGGCTGGAATTTGATATGCCGCCTATTTTCTGGTACAGCACCGTGGTTTTAGTCATCAGCAGTGCATCGATGCATTGGGCCTACCGAGCGGCAAAAAAAGATGATTTTGGGGTACTGAGAACTGCAATTTCTGTTACTTTTGCGTTCGGGTTGGCCTTTTTGGTTATGCAGTTTTTGGGCTGGAAAGACTTGGTTGCTCAAAACGTATTCTTTGTCGGGAACCCATCCGGCTCGTTTATGTACGTTTTCACCGGTCTTCACGCCTTTCACCTGGTCAGCGGTCTCCTTGTCATTCTGTTTGCCTTGAGAGCGGCTTTCCGGTTAAAAATTCACGCTAAGAACCTGACTCAGATTGAAATTTGTGCGACCTACTGGCATTTTTTAGATATCTTGTGGGTCTATCTATTTGGCTTTTTACTGTATTTTAATTGATTCAATTTCTGTAAAGCATGGCAGCTACTGCAACAACCGACGCGCCAGTATTCGATAAGAAAACCTGGATGGGTGGGGTAGAACCGATGAAAGTGAGCTACGGTAAGCTCATGATGTGGTTCTTCCTTATTTCGGATACTTTCACCTTTTCTGCCTTATTGGTAACGTACGGATTGATCCGTTTCAGTTTCCAGGCGTATGATCCGGCTGTTCACGGCGAATATCACTTCTCCAATCTGTACTGGCCGATTCCGGAAAAAGTATACGAAGCCGTTCCCTTTCTGCACGGTGTTGAACTGCCACTGGTATTTGTCGGTATCATGACGTTTATCCTGATCTTCTCATCAGTAACCATGGTATTGGCGGTTGAAGCGGGACACCGGATGGACCGGGCTGCGGTTGAAAAGTACATGCTTTGGACAATCCTGGGCGGTCTAACGTTCCTGGGTAGCCAGGCCTGGGAATGGACGCACTTTATCCACGGAACGGATGAAGGATCTGTCATTCGGGAAATTGTAGACGGCAAATGGGTGGAACGGACTATTTTTGGTGCGAACCTGACCGAAAATCAGTACGGCCCGGCGGCTTTTGCGGATCTGTTCTTCTTCATTACCGGTTTTCACGGAACGCACGTACTCAGCGGAGTGGTCTTGAACATCCTGATTTTCTACCGAACTGCTTTTGGTTTGTACGATCGTCGTGGTCATTACGAAATGGTGGAGAAAGTTGGTTTATACTGGCACTTTGTCGATCTGGTCTGGGTATTTGTCTTTACGTTCTTCTATCTGGTATAAACTTTTTGAGATACGATTATGGCTGATCATCATTCACATCACCACGATACGGAACACGGCGTCATTGCGGAGCCGCAAACCAAAGCCATCTGGAAAACCTTCATTATTCTTTCCGTTCTGACGGCTATTGAATTCCTTATTGCTTTCACGGTGCATGCCGGTTTTTTGAAAACGTCGATCTTCGTACTGATGACGATCGTGAAAGCCTTCTACATCGTGGGCGAATTCATGCACTTGAAACACGAAGTTAAGTCCTTGATTTGGGCGATCATTCTGCCCTGTATATTCGTTGTCTGGTTGTTGCTGGCTTTACTGATGGAGGGAGGCTTCATCTTTTTAGCGAAGTAATATGGCGCGCTTTTTAAAAGCCGGAATCCTCCTGCTCCTATTGGTGGTTCCGGCTTTTATATTTTTATTCCTCAAAGTGTTCGGTGATAACCGGTTTACACTGCAAACATTTTTTCCGGTCATTGATGCCAAAACCGGGAAAATTGAAACCCGTCCCGCCCAGCAGCATTTGTTGGGGGGAGAGACGCAGGACACGGTTTTTTACACCCTGCCTCACATTGCGGGAAAACTACCGGATCAAAAGCTGTTTTCCACCACTGCTCTAAAAGGCAAATTGTATATCGCTTCCTTTTTTGGGCTCAGTTGCGATACGACCTGTGCCAAAGTAGCCGGACAGCTAAACCGGATTCAGGATGTGTTTATTCAAAAACCGGACGTTATGCTGGTATCGTACGTTGACCAGGATTCGGTGACCAGGCAGGTCATGGCATCGTACGAAGTACGCCCGGATAAATGGTTGATCGCTAAGCCAGATACGCTGGAAACGACCTTTATTGCCGAACAATATTACCGGATCAAGCAACGTCCTTTGGTAGGACGAAAGCATGAAACTTTCACGTTATACGAAGGGTTGGTATTGATAGATGAGGAAGGACACATCCGGGGGTTTTACAATGGAACGGATAAAACCGACGTGGATCGTCTGGTTTTGGAAACCCGGGTTTTGTTAGACATCAATTCAAAATAACAGGTCCCCGCGTATGGTAACCTTGCAGATTGAACAAAGTAAGAAATACAATCGGCTGATCAATGTATTAGCGATTGTGATTCCGGTGGTGGTGGCACTGCTTCTCGGAATTCGTCAGAAGATTGATTTAGGAAGCTGGACGACCTACCTGCCGCACCTTAATGCCATCATCAATTCGGCGACCGCTTTGTTGTTACTGATCGGCTTCTATTTCATCAAACAGAAAAATATCAATGCCCACCGCGCAGCGATGCTGAGCGCCTTTACGCTGGGGTTTTTCTTTCTGGTGAGCTACGTTCTGTATCATCTGTCGAATGACTCGACGCCTTTCGGTGGACAGGGTGCGATCCGGCCGGTTTATTATTTCTTGCTGATCAGCCACATTAGTTTGTCGTTGGTGGTGGTCTGGTTTGTGCTCCGGGCGGTTTACTTTGCCTTAAGCGGCCAGATTGCCCGGCACAAGGCGGTGGTCAGATGGGCGTATCCAATCTGGTTGTACGTTAGCATTACGGGCGTTATCGTTTATTTCCTGATTGCGCCCTATTACCAACATTAATTTTTGTTTGAGATGAAAAGCTGGAAAAGTATCCTGTTGATCGGATTGCTGTTCATAGTAAGCATAGCCGATACCGTCGCCCAGTGCGCCATGTGTCGCGGAACGGTCGAAAGTACCATGAGTAACGGCCGTAATCAGGTGGCCGTTGGATTAAATACCGGAATTCTTTACCTGCTGGCGACACCCTATCTACTGGTGGCGGTTGTTATATATTTATGGATACAAACCAGTAGAAAAGAACATGGTAAACGTCTCGAAATCGCAGGCCGTGTCCGCCGGGCTATGTCCCAGATGTAGACAAGGGAAGATTTTTAAATACCCGGTTTATGCTATTCGCCGGTTTGATGAAATGTACGAACACTGTCCGCATTGCGGGCTTCGTTACGAAATCGAACCCGGTTATTTCTGGGGGGCCATGTTTGTCAGCTATGCCTTGTCGGGGGCGGTGGCACTGGTGGCCGGTTTTCTGATCTTCTACGGCATGGGTGATCCGGACGGCTGGACGTACGTCCTGATTATTTGTCCGCTGCTCGTTCTGATTACCCCGATCAACTTCCGGATTTCGCGCATTCTCTGGCTGCATTATGTTTCCGGTATTTATTACGAACCCGATAAACGTACTGAGTTTTAAGGTATTTTAGCCCGATCCTGACTGGTCGGGCTTCTTTTTTGATAAATTTTGAGGAGACGTGCAACCTAAATCAACGCAGTTTGCATCTTGATAGTGAAAACGGTTCTTAACCTGCATGATTCGACGCTTACTCGGCTATTCAACGGAAACGCAACTGATAACTGCACTGCAGCGGGCGGACGGCCGGGCGCAGAAGGCATTATTTGAGCGGTATTCACCGAAAATGCTGAGCATCTGTGTTCGGTACGTGTCGAATCGTTACGAAGCGGAGGAAATTTTGATGGACGGTTTTATGCGGGTTTTCGAAAAAATCGACCAGTATAAAAACGAGGGCAGTTTTGAAGGATGGATCCGGCGCATCATGGTGAATGAGTCGCTGATGTACCTGCGCCGGAACAAACAATGGCGGGCCGAGATTGCGCTGGACGATGCGCTGCCGGAAGCCGACCCGGTTTTTGCCGATCAGGATTTAGTCGCCGAAGATCTGCTGAACCTGCTCGAACAATTACCCGCCGGTTATAAAACGGTATTTAACCTGTACGCCATCGAAGGCTACAATCACGCCGAAATCGCCGACTTATTAGGAATAACGGAAAGTACATCCAAATCTCAACTGCACCGCGCCCGCGCTTTGTTGCAACGGTTACTGGCGCAGCTGGACGTAAAAAAAAAATCGGTAAGTTATGAGCAAGCATCCTATTGATGATCTGTTTACCAGCCAGTTAAGCAATCATGGCGTAAAACCGGAACGGGCTTCGTGGGACGAACTCCAGCGCCGAATGAACGCCAAGGAAGCGCGTAAAACACCGTTTCTCCGGTGGTATTCGGCCGCAGCCAGTGTTGCAGTCGTTCTGTTGGGGTCGTGGTGGCTCTGGTCAGGAGAGGGACTCCACGAAACCGCTTCGGGTACGAATCAGGTCGCGCAGCAAACACCGAAAAAGCTGGTGCCATCAACTCCTGCCAAAACCGTACCTCCAGAGACGGATGAGGCAAAACCGCTTGCAGAGCCCCTTGTAGCCGACCAGAAAACCGTAGTTAGTCGGGAGGAAAACCGGTTAGTCAAGCACCGTCCATCCGGATCGACAAAACCGGCGGAAAATAGGGCAAGCCCACCGGTTACACCGTCAGAAACGCCGGTTTTGGCCGAAGCATCCCCAAAAGAAAAGTCCGTAAAACCGGATGCACGGATGGAGGAAGTTGCTCCGAAACAATCGGAAAGAACGTTGGTCGTGCAAATCGCAGCCGCCGAAATTAAGTCTTCCGAAGCGGTTGCATCGGCTGAATCAGGATCATCCGAACGGTTTGAAGCCGATGAAGAGCAGCCCCGGAAAAAGCGGTTTCGACTCGGGCGCGTCCTGCGGCAGATCAACAAACTGAAAGCGGGCGAGCGGGTCGAATGGGAAGAAATAGGCGTTCAGCCGGGCACACTGATGGCGCGGGCGTCCGAAAAAGTGCAGGAAGGCAAAGAAAAAATTAGCGATTCTTACGAGAACCTGCGGTACAACACATTCCGAAAAAACTCAAACAACAAATAGAACCATGAAATCCATACTGACCACCGTACTGATGCTGTTCGCAAGCCTGGCCTGGGCTGCTCCCGAACGTCCAAAAGCCGATTCGCTAGTCATTTTATTCGGAAACAAAACCCGCCTGGTGATTCACTCCAACGACAAAGCAGGAATTCGGCAACTGTCCAATTACGATATCAATAAAATAATCCGGGACATGGGCCTGAAACTCGATTCGGCCCGGGCGGGTGAAACCTTCATTGTCATCGACGAAAATAAAGTTCAGCGGTATTTACAGGATACGGTTTTGGTGGTAACGCAACGGGACGGCGAAGTGCGGGTTACGATCAAAGAGTCGGAGGGGAGAGATTACAATCGTTCCGGCAATGATAGCGATTCTGACTGGAACTCCCGAAACCGCAACCGGCGCCGGAAAAAAGACAATTGGGAGATTGGTGCGGAAGGGGGAGGAATTGGCTTAAATACGCTGATTGAGAAAAATCCCACGGCCAACTACCCCTCGGAATCGTACCAGCTGCGACCCTTAGGCTCCCGGTATATCAGCCTCGCCATCAGTCAGGCACCCACCATTGCCCGGAGCCAGCACGTTTCCTTCAAACTTTTTTACGGTTTGGAAGTATCGTGGAATAATTACATGTTCGAAAGCGATATCATTGCGCAAAAGGGGCCAAATGGGGTTGTGTTTGCGGATGCCGGACGGGATTTAAGAAAAAGCAAATTGACGGTTTGTTCGGTTAATTTACCGGTTGTGCCACGGCTCAGTTTTTATAACAGCAGCGGTCGGAAAATGGGGCACCTTGGTTTCGGTGGATATGCCGGTTACCGGGTTGATAGCTATACGAAAATAAAAGAGCAGGATGGGAACAAAGAGCGTCAGCACTCCAATTTTCACCTGAATGATTTCCGCTACGGCCTAATTGCCCACATCGGTATTGCCCGTACTAATTTCTTTGTGAAATATGATCTGAATTCCATGTTTCAGGAAGGAAAGGGCCCCGATGTTCGAACGTTAAGTTTTGGAATTGGTTTATAAGCCATTATTCTTCCTCAAAACCGCCATCTGAGTCCATGAGATGGCGGTTTTTATTTTTGGCAGAGCAGAGCGTTCCAAATTAATTTTAAATGAATAGTTGACTTAGCGAAAAAAGGATGTAATTTTGCAACTCCGTTGGCAGAAAAGCCGATCGCGGATTAGTAAAAAGTACTTTTTTAGGCTGAAAGGGGAGTTTCCAGAGTGGCCAAATGGATCAGACTGTAAATCTGCTGGCGTACGCCTTCGGAGGTTCGAATCCTCCACTCCCCACCAGTAGATGTTTGAAGTTGACCGTTTAAGGCACAGAGGAAAAGTTTCAAACCTCAACCGAAGACGTTAAACGAGAATAAGCGGGAGTAGCTCATTTGGTAGAGCGGTAGCCTTCCAAGCTTCAGGTGGCCGGTTCGAGCCCGGTCTCCCGCTCCAGAAAATGAATAGTGTATGATGGATATGACGAGTCAATCATTTTCATTTTACATTGTTCATTTTTGCAGTAGTCAGTACAAAAAGCCGTTGTAGCTCAGGGGTAGAGCACTTCCTTGGTAAGGAAGAGGTCAGGGGTTCAAATCCCCTCAACGGCTCTGAAACGGCTAAATTTTAATCAATAATAATAACCAGTTCAATTTAAGCTTTTCCAACAATGGCTAAAGAAAATTTTGACCGTTCCAAGCCGCACGTCAATATTGGTACGATTGGTCACGTTGACCACGGTAAAACGACCCTGACCGCTGCCATCACGAAAGTTTTGTCAGAAAAAGGTCTGGCTGAAAAACGTGACTTCTCGTCAATTGACAACGCACCGGAAGAAAGAGAGCGTGGTATTACGATCAATACCTCGCACGTAGAATATCAGACGGTAAACCGTCACTACGCACACGTTGACTGCCCGGGCCACGCTGACTATGTGAAGAACATGGTTACGGGTGCCGCTCAGATGGACGGTGCAATCCTGGTTGTGGCTGCTACTGACGGCCCAATGCCCCAGACGCGTGAGCACATCCTGCTGGCTCGTCAGGTAGGTGTACCTCAGCTGGTTGTTTTCATGAACAAAGTGGATATGGTCGACGATCCGGAACTTCTGGAACTCGTTGAAATGGAAATCCGCGAACTGCTGAGCTTCTACGAATACGATGGCGACAACATCCCGGTTATTCAGGGTTCTGCTCTGGGTGGTCTGAATGGCGACGCTAAATGGGTAGCTACGATCGAAGACCTGATGGCCAACGTTGATAGCTACATCCCGCTGCCTCCTCGTCAGACGGAATTGCCGTTCCTGATGCCGGTGGAAGACGTATTCTCGATCACGGGTCGGGGTACGGTTGCTACGGGTCGTATTGAGCGGGGTATCATCAACTCAGGTGAGCAGGTTGAAATCCTGGGTATGGGTGCTGAAAACCTGAAATCAGTTGTAACGGGTGTTGAAATGTTCCGGAAAATTCTGGACCGTGGCGAAGCCGGTGACAACGTAGGTCTGTTGCTCCGTGGTATTGAGAAAACCGATATCCGTCGCGGTATGGTTATCTGTAAGCCCGGTTCGGTAAAACCGCACGCTAAATTCAAAGCGGAAGTTTACGTTCTGTCGAAAGAAGAAGGTGGCCGTCACACGCCGTTCTTTAATAAATACCGCCCTCAGTTCTACTTCCGGACCACGGACGTAACGGGTGAAATCTCCCTACCGGCCAACGTTGAGATGGTTATGCCAGGTGATAACATCACGATTGAGGTACAACTGATCAACAAGATCGCCATGGAAAAAGGTCTGCGTTTCGCAATCCGCGAAGGTGGCCGGACGGTTGGTGCTGGTCAGGTAACGGAAATCCTCGACTAATTCGGGAATACCATTAGCAAGTGCATTTCTTTCGGGGAATGCACTTGTTTTTTATGAATATTTAGTAACTTTGCAGTCCGTTTCGGCGGAAAAGGAAACGAAGAGAAAGGAGATAAGGTAAAAGGTTGAGTTTCAAATCCTTTACTTGCGTCTGCATCACTAGTCCGATTTTCTCTTTCTTCTAACTAAACACGGGTGTAGTTCAAGGGTAGAATAGCGGTCTCCAAAACCGTTGATGGGAGTTCGAATCTCTCCACCCGTGCCAATCACATCACAGATGGACAAGGTTACCTCATTTCTGAAAGACTCCTGGGAGGAGGTTCAGCATAATGTTACATGGCCGAAGTTTAGCGACTTGCAAGCCAGCTCGACGCTGGTTTTGATAGCTTCGCTAATTTTTGCACTACTGGTAGGTGGCATCGATTTTTTGTTTGAGAACGCGCTGAATTTGTTTTATCAGTCGTTCTGATGCCGGGTCAAGATTGTCTCTGTGTGAGATTCAAGTCATGCAGTAACAATTACAAATCGTAACGAAATCACGATGGAAAGCGGAATTAAATGGTATGTCGTCCGGGCCATTTCTGGTCAGGAGAAGAAAGTCAAGTCTTATCTGGAAAACGAAATTACCAGACAGAACTTGGGTGACCTTGTTCCACAGATTCTGATTCCTTCTGAAAAAGTATACGAAATGCGGAACGGAAAGAAGCGGGTTCGTGAGAAGACGTTCTTTCCGGGTTATATTTTAATTTCTGCTGATCTCTCCAACGGCGAAGTGATGCACTTAATTACCAGTATGCCCGGTGTTTTGGGCTTTCTGGGTAATTCGAGCGGGCCGACCAAAATACCGGTCCCGTTGCGTCAGGCCGAAGTGAACCGGATTCTGGGTAAAGTTGATGAAGTGACTCAGGAAGTGGTGACACCTACGGTTTCATTCATCAAAGGAGAATCAGTTAAAGTGGTTGATGGCCCGTTCAGCGGTTTTATCGGAACTGTCGAAGAAGTGTTCGACGAACGGAAAAAGCTGAATGTTGTCGTCAAAATTTTCGGTAGAAATACCCCTGTAGAGCTGAGTTACGCACAAGTAGAAAAGGAAAATTAAACTGGCTATGCCCGAGACAATGCCGTCGTATGCTTCCCACTGGACGGATAGTCATTCGCAGGGCTTAGCGTAACAAACCAGAAGCAATGGCAAAAGAAGTAGCTGGCTACGTGAAATTGCAGGTGAAGGGTGGACAAGCCAATCCCTCTCCTCCAATTGGACCGGCGCTGGGTTCCAAGGGTTTGAATATCATGGAATTCTGCAAGCAGTTCAATGGACGGACTCAGGATAAAATGGGCACGGTTCTCCCCGTACTGATCACGTACTACAAAGACAAATCGTTTGAATTTGTCATCAAAACACCGCCTGCACCCATCCTGTTGATGGAGGCCGCCAAAGTGAAAACCGCTTCGGCTCAACCGAACCGAAACAAAGTTGGCTCAGTATCCTGGGATCAAGTGAAGCAAATTGCTGAAACGAAAATGCCGGATCTGAATGCTTTCACCGTCGAGTCTGCAATGAAGATGATTGCCGGTACCGCCCGGAGTATGGGGATCACGGTATCGGGGAAAGCTCCCTGGGAAAATTAATTTCAGCAATCGAATTCAGAGAAGAGCATGGGAAAACTGACTAAAAAACAAAAAGAGGCTCAGGGCAAATACGAAGTTGCGAAAGAGTACTCATTGGCGCAGGCAGCCGAGATTTTAAAGACAATCTCTTATACGAAGTTTGATGCGTCTGTCGATATCGATGTTCGTTTGGGCGTCGATCCGCGGAAAGCTGATCAAATGGTACGGGGTGTTGCTACTTTGCCACACGGTACGGGTAAAACCGTTCGGGTGCTGGTATTGTGCACGCCGGATAAAGAAGCCGAAGCAAAAGAAGCAGGTGCTGATTATGTTGGACTGGACGAATACATTACCAAAATCGAGCAAGGCTGGACGGATATTGATGTGATCATCACAATGCCGAACGTCATGGCTAAAGTTGGTAAGCTGGGCCGGGTGCTGGGGCCGCGCGGTTTGATGCCAAACCCAAAATCAGGGACGGTAACGCCGGAAGTGGGCAAAGCGGTTCGGGAAGTGAAAGCCGGTAAAATCGACTTCAAAGTTGATAAATTTGGTATCATTCACACCAGCATTGGTAAAGTATCGTTCGCACCGGATAAGCTGGCCGAAAACGCGCAGGAGATCATTGCGACCCTACTGCGTCTGAAGCCTTCGTCTTCAAAAGGTACGTATGTAAGGACGATTCATTTGTCAAGCACGATGAGTCCGAGTGTAGTAATTGATAAAACGACGGTAACCGGACTGTAAGATGACACGGGAAGAAAAAGGAGCGATTATTGAGGAATTGAGCGAAAAGTTCAAGTCAGTTCCCTACTTCTATATCACCGATGCCAGTGGTATGTCGGTTGCCGAAGTAAACAAACTGCGTCGGATGTGTTTCGACCAGGGCATCGAATATGTAGTGGTGAAAAACACCTTGATCCGGAAAGCACTCGAAACGCTGGACACGGATTATGCCTCATTCGATGATACCGTATTGAAAGGGTTCTCCGGCGTGATGTTCCACGCAGAATCGGGCAAAGTTCCGGCCAAGCTGATCAAACAGTATCGCAAAGAAGCCGGTAATGATAAGCTGAAGCTGAAAGGTGCTTCGGTTGACTACAGCCTGTTCATCGGAGCTGATCAACTGGAAACCCTGTTGACGCTGAAAAGCAAACAAGAACTTATTGGCGACGTCATTGCGTTGTTGCAATCACCTGCCAAGAATGTTATCTCTGGTTTGCAAAGTGGCGGAAACAAGTTGGCCGGTATCCTCAAGACACTGTCGGAGCGCGAAGCGGCATAAAAACCGTATCCCGACTTGCAGTAGCATTTTTAAAATCAATTTTGTAACAATCTAATCAAGAATACGAAAATGGCAGATTTGAAAGCGTTCGCGGAGCAGCTTGTCAACCTGACGGTAAAAGAAGTTAACGAATTAGCTGCTATTCTGAAAGACGAATACGGCATCGAACCAGCAGCAGCAGCACCGGTAATGGTAGCTGGTGGTGGTGGCGGTGGCGAAGAAGCCGCTGCTGCACCTGAGAAAACGTCCTTCGACGTGATCCTGAAAGCCGCTGGTGCCAGCAAACTGGCCGTTGTGAAATTGGTGAAAGACCTGACGGGTCTGGGCCTGAAAGAAGCCAAAGAATTGGTTGATACAGCTCCCAAACCGGTAAAAGAAGGTGTTGCTAAAGACGAAGCTGAAGCGCTGCGCAAGCAATTGGAAGAAGCCGGAGCAGAAGTTGAAGTAAAATAACCCTGCTTAGGGATTTACTCTCTCCCCCGGGAATAGGCCTGGCATCTGTCAGGTCTTTTCCTGTTTGGGGAGTTTTGCGCTGTACAAACGGGCGGAACTAAACTATTTCCCCGTATATTACGTTGTCCGATTATGCCCTATTGTATACTTCTGGTATATAAATAATGCGGACGAATTATTGTCGATCACTATAACTAAACGCAACGAGGTCTTGGCTACGAAAACAACCACGCGTATAAGTTTTGCGAAAATCAAACCAGTGATCGAATATCCGGATTTTTTGGATGTTCAGATACAATCTTTCCAAGATTTTTTTCAGTTAGACACCCCTTCTGATAATCGTTCGAAAGAAGGTTTGTTTAAAGTTTTTCAAGAAAATTTTCCGATCTCGGACTCCCGCGAAAACTTCGTGCTGGAGTTTATTGACTATTCGGTGGATCCCCCAAAATACTCGGTTGACGAATGCATCGACCGGGGTCTGACGTACTCCGTACCGCTGAAAGCTAAATTACGGCTTTCGTGCAACGATGCCGATAACGAAGACTTCGAGACCATTGAGCAAGAGGTATTTCTGGGGAACATTCCGTATATGACAGCGAAAGGTTCGTTCGTCATTAACGGAGCGGAGCGGGTGATTGTTTCACAATTGCACCGTTCACCGGGCGTGTTTTTCTCCATGAGCAAGCACACCAACGGAACAAAATTGTATTCAGCACGGATTATTCCGTTCAAAGGATCGTGGATTGAGTTCTCGACGGATGTCAATAACGTGATGTATGCGTACATCGACCGGAAAAAGAAATTTCCGGTGACGACGCTGCTGCGTGCCATTGGTTTTGGCTCGGATAAAGAGATTCTGGACCTGTTCGGATTATCCGAAGAAATACCGGCAACCCCGGCCAACCTTAAGAAAGTAGTCGGCCGTCGGCTGGCGGCTCGGGTGCTGCGGACGTGGACGGAAGATTTTGTCGACGAGGATACCGGCGAGGTTGTTTCGATCAACCGGAACGAAGTATTGATGGAGCGGGATTCAGTTGTCACCGCTGATCACATCGATACGATTACGGATTCTGGTCAGAAGTCGATCATCCTGCACAAAGAAGATATGAACGTAGCGGATTATAACATCATTTATAATACGCTGCAAAAAGATAGCTCGAACTCGGAAAAAGAAGCCGTTGAGCAAATCTACCGCCAGCTCCGGAATACGGAAGCGCCGGACGAACAAACCGCTCGGGAAATTATCCAGAGCCTGTTCTTCTCGGATAAACGGTATGACCTGGGTGATGTTGGCCGGTACCGGATCAACAAAAAACTGGGTCTAGATGTAGCGGCCGATACGAAAGTACTCACGACGGAAGATATTGTTTCCATTGTGAAGTATCTGATTGGTTTGATTAACTCAAAAGCCGTTGTCGATGACATTGACCACCTGAGCAACCGGCGGGTCCGGACGGTGGGCGAGCAGTTGTACGCGCAATTCGGTGTCGGTCTGGCACGGATGGCGCGGACGATCAAGGAACGGATGAACGTTCGTGATAACGAAGATTTCAAACCGGTTGATTTGATCAACGCCCGGACGCTTTCTTCAGTAATTAACTCGTTCTTCGGCACCAACCAGTTGTCGCAGTTCATGGATCAGACGAACCCGCTGGCCGAAGTGACGCATAAGCGTCGGATGTCGGCACTCGGGCCCGGTGGTTTGTCGCGCGAGCGGGCCGGTTTTGAGGTACGTGACGTTCACTATACGCACTACGGTCGTTTGTGTACGATCGAAACGCCGGAAGGTCCGAACATCGGGTTGATCTCGTCGCTTTGTGTTTACGCCAAAGTGAACAGCATGGGCTTCATTGAAACACCGTACCGGATTATCGAAAGCGGGCAGGTAGTTCCTGATCAACCCGTGAAGTACCTGACGGCTGAAGAGGAGGATACGCATTACATTGCTCAGGCAAATACGACTGTTAACACGCAGGGCACGCTGACGGGCGACCGGATTAAGTCTCGTTTTGAAGGTGACTTCCCTATGTCGGAGCCGACCAGCGTAACCTATATGGATATTGCGCCGAACCAGATTGTTTCGGTGGCCGCTTCGATGATTCCGTTCCTGGAGCACGATGATGCCAACCGGGCTTTGATGGGCTCGAACATGCAACGGCAGGCGGTTCCGTTATTGCGGCCGCAGGCACCGATTGTTGGAACCGGTCTGGAAGGACGGATTGCAATTGACTCGCGGGCTTTGGTCATTGCCGAAGAAAACGGGATAATCGATTTCGTTGATTCAACCAAAATCGTGGTTCGCTACGATCTGGCCGATGACCAGCGACTGGTAAGCTTCGACGACGATCTGAAGACGTATGATCTGATCAAATTCCGCCGGACGAACCAGGATACCTGTATTAACCTGAAGCCGATGGTGCTGAAAGGTCAGAAGGTGAAGAAAGGCGAACCGCTTTGCGAAGGCTATGCCACGGAAGGTGGGGAGCTGGCGCTGGGGCGAAACATGAAAGTGGCTTTCATGCCCTGGCAGGGATATAACTTCGAGGATGCGATTGTGATCTCGGAGCGGGTGGTGCGCGAAGATATCTTTACGTCCATTCACATCGAAGAGTTCGAACTCGAAGTCCGCGATACCAAACGCGGAGAAGAGGAACTGACGGCGGAAATTCCGAACGTTTCGGAAGAAACCGTGAAGAACCTCGACGAGAACGGTATTGTCCGGGTCGGTACGGAAGTGAAGGAGGGCGATATCCTGATTGGTAAGATTACGCCGAAAGGAGAAAGCGATCCGACGCCGGAAGAAAAACTGCTCCGCGCCATTTTTGGTGACAAAGCCGGTGATGTGAAGGATGCTTCTAAAAAAGCACCGCCGTCGCTGAAGGGGGTGGTAATCGATACCAAATTGTTCTCGCGTCCGAACAAAGACGAACGTTCGAAGCACAAGGATGAAATCAAGGCGTTGATGAAGCGCTACAGCCGGGAGTTGGTCGGTGTTCGCGAGAAGATGATCAACAAGATGTCGACGTTGCTGGAAGGCAAAACGTCACAGGGCATCAACCACAAATTCGGTGATAACATCACGAGCAAGGGCGTTAAGTTTACCCGGAAAAACATCACGGATAACCTGTTCCCGGATAAAAACCCGTATCGTGACGAAAGTAGTTATTCCGTAGCGGAAGAAGTGAACCTGTTGGGCGACCTGTTGATCGAAGGATGGACAGACGAATCGCATACCAACAAGTTGCTGACGCAGATGGTCAAGAACTACAACAACCGTCGGAACGAAATCACCGGTCGTTTCAAACGCGAACGGTTTACGCTCGAAGTGGGTGATGAACTACCGGCGGGTATCGTGAAACTGGCGAAAGTCTATGTGGCCAAGAAGCGCAAGCTGAAAGTAGGTGACAAGATGGCCGGTCGTCACGGAAACAAAGGGGTCGTTGCCCGGATCGTTCGGGACGAGGATATGCCGTTCCTGGCGGACGGAACACCGGTGGACATTGTCTTGAATCCGCTTGGCGTACCTTCCCGGATGAACCTCGGTCAGATTTACGAAACCGTACTGGGTTGGGCCGGTCTGAAACTGGGTCGTAAGTACGCGACACCGATTTTCGACGGCGCTACCGAAGATCAGGTGGTTTCGGAACTGAACGAAGCCGGTTTGCCATCGTTTGGCCGGACGTATCTGCACGATGGTTTATCGGGCGAACGATTCGACCAGCCGGTTACTGTCGGAGTCATCTACATGCTGAAACTTGGTCACTTGGTTGACGATAAAATGCACGCCCGTTCAATCGGACCGTACTCCCTCATTACCCAGCAACCGCTGGGTGGTAAGGCGCAGTTTGGTGGTCAGCGGTTTGGTGAAATGGAAGTTTGGGCGCTCGAAGCTTTCGGGGCATCGCACATTCTCCAGGAGATCCTGACCGTGAAATCCGATGACGTGGTGGGCCGGGCAAAAGCCTACGAAGCCATCGTAAAAGGCGAAAATCTGCCGAAACCCAACATTCCGGAATCGTTCAACGTGTTGGTACACGAATTGCGCGGTCTGGCCCTTGAGGTTACGATGGACTGAAACAGCTCGATATTTCACCCGTTGGCAAGCTTGTCAGCGGGTGAAAATCGGCTATAAGAATATTTTCACCCAATAAAACTCCATCCAATGTCATTCAAAAAGAATAAGAAGCTCAACAGCGACTTTTCCAGAGTGCTGATCAGCCTGGCCTCGCCCGAGTCCATTCTGGAGAGTTCGTATGGTGAAGTGACGCAACCGGAGACGATCAATTACCGGACGTACAAGCCTGAAATGGGCGGTTTGTTCTGTGAGCGGATCTTCGGTCCAGTCAAAGATTGGGAGTGCCATTGCGGTAAATACAAACGTATTCGCTACAAAGGCATTATCTGCGATCGCTGTGGGGTAGAAGTGACGGAGAAGAAAGTGCGTCGGGAACGGATGGGTCACATTGAACTGGTTGTTCCAGTAGCACACATCTGGTATTTCCGGAGCCTTCCCAATAAAATTGGATACCTGCTCGGCCTTTCCACGAAAAAGCTCGACCAGATTATCTATTACGAACGGTATGTGGTTGTTCAACCGGGTATCAAAGGCGAAGACGGTATTCAGGATCTGGACTTTCTGACGGAAGACGAATACCTAGATATTGTTGATAAACTGCCCAGCGGTAACCAACTCCTGCCGGATTCCGATCCGCAGAAATTCATTGCCAAAATGGGTGCGGAAGCGCTCGAACTGTTGCTGTCGCGGGTGAAGCTGGACGAATTATCGTACAACCTGCGCCATGCTGCAGCAACCGATACATCGCAGCAACGGAAAGCCGAAGCGCTGAAGCGTCTGAAAGTGGTTGAAGCATTCCGGGATGCCAACACCCGCGTCGAAAACCGGCCGGAATGGATGGTAATTCGGATGGTGCCGGTGATTCCGCCGGAACTGCGCCCGCTTGTCCCCTTGGATGGTGGTCGTTTTGCCACCTCCGACTTGAACGACCTGTACCGCCGGGTGATCATCCGGAATAACCGTCTGAAGCGTTTGATCGAAATCAAGGCGCCAGAGGTGATTCTGCGGAATGAAAAACGGATGTTGCAGGAAGCCGTCGATTCGTTGTTTGACAACTCACGGAAAGTAAACGCCGTTCGTTCGGAAGGAAACCGGGCCTTGAAATCACTTTCGGATATGTTGAAAGGGAAACAGGGACGGTTCCGTCAGAACCTGCTCGGTAAACGGGTTGACTACTCCGGTCGTTCGGTTATCGTTGTGGGTCCGGAATTGAAACTGCACGAATGCGGTTTGCCGAAAGACATGGCGGCTGAATTATTCAAACCGTTCATTATTCGAAAACTGATCGAACGCGGTATTGTCAAAACCGTGAAATCAGCGAAGAAAATCGTTGACCGGAAAGACCCGATTATCTGGGACATTCTGGAAAACGTACTGAAAGGACACCCGGTTTTATTAAACCGTGCTCCAACGCTGCACCGCTTGGGTATTCAGGCATTCCAGCCAAAACTGATCGAAGGAAAAGCAATTCAGTTGCACCCACTCGTTTGTACGGCTTTCAACGCTGACTTTGACGGTGACCAGATGGCCGTTCACGTTCCGCTGGGACAGGAAGCCATTCTGGAAGCGTCGATGTTGATGCTGGCGTCGCACAATATTTTGAACCCGGCCAACGGAGCACCGATTACGGTACCGTCGCAGGACATGGTATTGGGGCTGTACTACGTAACGAAAGGTCGCCGGAGCACACCGGAATATCCGATTGTGGGCGAAGGCATGACGTTCTACGGAGCGGATGAAGTGATCATTGCCATTAATGAGAAGAAAGTTTCGAAGCACGCCAATATCAAAGTCCGGACGAAAGTTCGGAACGAGAAAGGTGAGCTGGAGACGAAAATCATCGAAACCGTGGCTGGTCGCGTTCTGTTCAACCAGTCGGTACCGGAAGAAGTTGGTTACATCAATGAGCTGCTGACGAAGAAAAAACTTCAGCAGATCATCTCGTATATCTTCAAGATCTCGGGTGGCTCAAAAACCGCTCAGTTCCTGGACGATATCAAGGAACTCGGTTTCCAGATGGCTTTCAAAGGCGGTTTGTCAATCGGCTTGAGTGATGTAAAAGTGCCGGATGCCAAAGAGCAACTGATTGGCGAAGCCAAGCAGGAAGTGGAAGGAGTCTGGAACAACTACCTGATGGGTCTGATCACGGAAAACGAGCGTTACAACCAGGTGATTGATATCTGGACGCGCGTAAACAGCCGGATTACCGAAACCCTGATGAAGCAGTTGGAAGCCGATCAGCAAGGCTTTAACTCGATCTTCATGATGATGCACTCCGGTGCACGTGGATCGCGCGAGCAGATCCGTCAGTTGGGTGGAATGCGGGGTTTGATGGCCAAACCGCAGAAGAACCTGCAGGGTTCGGTTGGTGAGATCATCGAAAACCCGATTCTGTCAAACTTCAAAGAAGGTCTGGACGTACTGGAGTACTTTATCTCGACGCACGGTGCACGGAAAGGTCTGGCGGATACGGCTTTGAAAACGGCCGATGCCGGTTACCTGACCCGTCGTCTGCACGACGTTGCGCAGGATGTAATCATTACTGAAGACGATTGTGGAACGCTTCGCGGTCTGCAAATCTCGGCACTGAAAGACAACGAAGATATCGTAGAACCGCTGTCAGAGCGGATTCTGGGCCGGGTAACGGTGCACGATATTTACAACCCGTTGACGAAAGAGCTGATTGTTGCCGGTGGTAGCGAAATCAACGAAGAGATCGCGGCTGCGATTGACGAAACCAGTATCGAAACTGTCGAGATTCGTTCCGTACTGACGTGCGAAGCCAAAAAAGGGGTTTGTGCGAAATGCTACGGGCGGAACCTGGCAACGGGTCGGATGGTCGACATCGGTGAAGCGGTGGGTGTAATTGCTTCACAGTCCATCGGTGAGCCGGGAACTCAGTTGACGCTGCGTACTTTCCACGTAGGGGGTACGGCTTCCAACATTGCGGTTGATGCCTCGATCCGGGCGAAATTCGACGGTCAGGTGCAGTTCGAAGAAATGCGGACGGTTGAATCGGTCGATAACGAAGGCAATCCCATCACGGTTGTGATGGGTCGTTCGGGTGAAGTCAAGATCGTTGATCCGGCCAACCCGAATCTGGTGTTGATTAGCAATAACGTGCCTTACGGTGCTTTCCTGCGGGTGAAAGAAAATACCCTGGTGAAGAAAGGGGATGAGCTTTGCGCCTGGGATCCGTACAACGCCGTTATCTTGTCGGAACTGACGGGTAAAGTAGAATTTGAAGCAATCGAAGAAGCGATTACCTACCGCGAAGAGTTTGACGAACAAACGGGCTTCCAGGAAATGGTGATCATCGAAAGCCGCGATAAAACCAAAAACCCGGCAATCGTTGTGAAAGGAACCAGCACTTTGCTGGAAGACACAACCGAAAAAGGATACAACTTGCCGGTGAGCGCGCGTCTGGTCGTGAAAAACGGTCAGGATATTAAAGCCGGTCAGCCGGTTGCCAAGATTCCGCGTAACGTTGGTAAAACCCGCGATATTACGGGTGGTCTGCCGCGTGTGACCGAACTGTTCGAAGCCCGTAACCCGTCGAACCCGGCGGTTGTGAGCGAAATCGATGGTGTGGTTACGTACGGCACGATCAAACGGGGTAACCGCGAGATCTTTATCGAATCGAAAGACGGCACGAAGAAAAAATACCTGGTACCTCTGTCGAAACACATTCTGGTGCAGGATAATGACTTCGTGCGGGCGGGTGATCCGCTGTCCGATGGGGCCATTACGCCATCCGATATTCTGTCTATCAAAGGCCCAACGGCTGTGCAGGAATACCTGGTGAACGAAATTCAGGAAGTATACCGTCTGCAGGGGGTGAAAATCAACGATAAGCATATCGAAGCGATTGTTCGCCAGATGATGCAGAAAGTTGAAATCATGGACGCCGGGGATACGATCTTCCTGGATATGCAATCGGTGGATAAATGGTCGTTCCGGAATGAAAACGACAAAATCATGAACATGAAAGTCGTGATGGATCCGGGCGATTCAGAAACCCTGAAAGCAGGTCAGATCATTTCTGTCCGTCGTCTGCGCGATGAAAACTCGAGCCTGAAACGCCGGGATATGAAATTGGTTGATGTGCGGGATGCCATGCCGGCGGTTTCACAACCGACGTTACAGGGAATCACGCAGGCTTCTCTGGGTACCGAAAGCTTCCTGTCGGCGGCTTCGTTCCAGGAAACAACCAAAGTTCTGAGTGAAGCTTCGATCCGTGGTAAAGCCGATTACCTCGAAGGACTGAAAGAAAATGTGTTGGTGGGCCACCTTATCCCGGCTGGTACGGGTACGCGTCGCTACAACAACATCATCGTCAGCTCGAAAGAGGAATACGAATCGTTTGTGGAAACGCGCGAGAAATTCACGCGGACCAAAAGACGTGAAACGGTTTAAACACCCGTGATGAATACAAGGCAGGGTCAGACCGCAAGGTTTGACCCTGTTTTTGTCTTGCAATAGTCAAGGCAGAACGGAACTACGGTTTCTCGTTGCGAGTTATTTTTTTTGATCCTTACCTATAAAAAGATGGAAAACCAGTCACCGGAGCAGGACGGCCAGATCAACGTCGAATTAACGGAAGATATTGCCGAAGGGATTTACGCCAATCTGGCGATGATCGCCCATTCCAACAGCGAATTCATTATTGACTTTATCCGCCTGATGCCCGGCGTTCCGAAGGCTAAAGTGAAATCCCGCATCATTCTGACACCGGAGCACGCGAAACGTTTGCTCTCGGCACTGAAAGATAACATCCGTAAGTTCGAGGACGCGTACGGCGATATTAACGGGGCCGATGAAGCCTTCCGCTTTCCAACACAGTTCGGCGGGCCGATTGGTGAAGCCTAAAACCGTTAAGGACAGCGCGATAGTAGAAATTAATTCCATCAGCATTTTGGTTTTCCATCTGATTTAGCTAATTTTGCACCTCTAATTTTCCAGAGGACTGTAGTAATACCCATTCTGATACAATGCCTACGATACAACAATTAGTACGCAAGGGCCGCGAAAAGTTGACTTTCAAATCAAAGTCACCGGCACTGGACTCTTGCCCACAACGCCGTGGCGTGTGTACGCGTGTGTACACCACCACCCCCAAAAAGCCCAACTCGGCTTTGCGTAAAGTAGCCCGTGTGCGTCTGTCGCACGGCAAAGAAGTCAACGCCTACATTCCGGGCGAAGGCCACAACCTGCAGGAACACTCGATCGTACTCGTTCGTGGTGGTCGGGTGAAAGACCTTCCGGGTGTACGTTATCACATCGTTCGGGGAGCCCTCGATACCGCCGGTGTAAACGGTCGGAAACAGGCTCGTTCGAAATACGGCGCAAAACGTCCGAAACCGGGTCAGGTAGCGGCACCAACCAAAGGAGCACCCGCTAAAAAGAAAAAATAATTGCTCCTGAATAGGAACTGAGCGTTGCTAATGATGCACAGCGCTTAGAGTAAGATTTATCATCTGAAGATCATGAGAAAGGCAAAACCAAAGAAAAGATACGTTTTACCCGATCCTAAGTTTAAGGAGACGCTGGTAACGAAATTTGTAAATAACCTCATGTACGAAGGCAAAAAGAGCCTCTCGTACTCCATCTTCTATGACGCCCTGGCACTGGTTGAGAAAAAAACCAGCGACAACGGCCTGGAAGTTTGGAAAAAGGCGTTGAACAACGTAATGCCTTCAGTAGAGGTAAAAAGCCGCCGGGTAGGTGGTGCAACATTCCAGGTTCCAACGGAAGTGCGTCCTGATCGTAAAGTATCAGTAGGCATGAAATGGCTGATCAAGTATGCCCGTTCGCGTGGTGAAAAAACCATGGTGGATCGTTTGGCAGCGGAAATCATAGCCGCAGCAAAAGGTGAAGGCGCTGCCGTTAAGAAGAAGGATGACACCCACCGCATGGCCGAAGCCAACAAGGCATTCTCGCACTTCCGGTTCTAAGCCGTACGATGCAAATGCATTGAAAAAACCGCCCATTCGGGCGGTTTTTTTGTTAAAAGGCCATCATGAACTCCGTCAGGTTGGTTTCGGGTTCCAGACTTAACCGCTTCCGCAGCCGGTATCGTTTCAGTTCCACACCGCGTACCGTAATGTTGAGGAGTTTGGCCACTTCCTTGCTCGACAGGTTCATGCGCAGATAGGCCGCCAATCGTAAATCATCGGGCGTTAAACCGTCGTATTGACTGAGCAGCCGTTTGAAAAACTGTTCATGAACCTTATTAAAGTTCTTCTCAAAAACCTTCCAGTCCTGCCGGCTCGAAATATTGGAATCGATTAGCTTCACCAGCTGGTTGATATGGCCGGTAGCCTGATCAATGGGTTGCCGTTGCCGAACTTCGTCTTTTAGCTTTTCCACTTCGTCTTTCAGCTTAAGCAACAGATCATTTTTATGGATCAGGTTCATGGTGGTGTTGGCTAACTCTTCCGATTTTCCGATGACATCCTGCTCAAGTTTCTCTTTTTGAACCTGAATAAGTTGCTGGCGGTGCCGCTCCTGCTCACGCACCAGTTTTTCTTCCATTTGCTGCCTTACTTTCACCTGATGAGCCCGAACCTGCCGCCGGTGAACGTAAAAACTGAGCCCAACTAGCCCGCAAGTCGCCAGCAAATAAGCCAGGTAGGCCCCGGTTCGCTGGTACCAGGGTGGCAGGATCTCAAAATGAAGCGAAGCAACCGAGCCATCGGTCGTAGATCGGACTTGAAACTGGTAGCTTCCCGGCATCAGGCTGGTGTATTCTTTCTCCGCAGTTTTACTGAAATCCGACCAGTGCTCGTCCAGACCAACCAGACGGTAGCTAAATAGAGGTTCCTGAATAGCCCCCGGCAGGCCAAATTGGAAAAGAAGGTGATTCTGTTTCGCCGTCAGGACGGGTAAAAAAGCGGTTACCGCCGACGCCGAACGAAATGAATGAGTGTGAGCATCCGTTCCAGCACCAACCGTCAATTGCCGGATCAGCGGTTTGCTCGTCGATTGCCGCTTACTAACAGCCAGAAGCTCATGCCGGGGTAAAAGGGCGTACCCTTTTTCAAAACAGAGCAGGTAGTAAGCAGAATCCAGCGGAACAATATTTTCGTAATCGTCCATCCAGACCGAATTGCTGATGGCAAATTCGGCTTTCAAACCGCCCGGTTTTACAACGAGCAAGCTGCCGTCCTGCCGAAGAAAAAGTTGCTCATCATTCCAGCCAGAAAAGACCCGACGAACCGCACCCGGAACCTGATACCGACGCTTCAAATCCTCTTCCTGGGAATAGACCGACGCCCATTTAAGTTGGCCGAGCTTTCGTAAATCGGTTGATAAGGTGATCGCGTAAACACCATTGTGAGCGTGTCGAAGCCAGATTTGTCCGTTTTGATCTTCCCAAATTTCCCGAATGGGTTCGTTGAAACCTTCAATGCGATGACTGAACTTCCACTGACCAGCCGCAGTACGCTGATAAACGCACAAACCGGTATACGTTCCCTGAAGGGCAAAACCGGGTCGCGAAGCCAACGCTTCTAAATTCCAGCCGCCCACCTGTGTAAAAAGCGATTGCCAGCCACCATCCGGCGTTATCCGGAAAGTACCCGCGTTATGACTGCACAGCAACTGACCATCAAGCACCGTTAGGTCCCAGACCTGACCCTGAGAACCCTCAATCAAGTGATAAACCGGCAGGCCGGAGGCCGGAAAATCACACCAGTAAACGCCGTGGTTGGTCCCCAGATAAAGTTTTCTGTTGAATAAAACCGCATCGTAAGGAGTCCCTAACTGCCCGTTTGGGTCCATAAAGTATTTCAACGGATAGCTAAAGGCAACAGCATCAATGCCATCGTCCAGACCTGCCCACATATCACCCTGAGCATCCAGGGTCAACGAAAGGATGGTATTGTTCTGAAGCCCAGCGCGCTGATTAAGCGTGTAAAGAATCGCTCCGGTCGGATCCGTTATGACAATGCCGTTCAGAATGGTCCCAAACGCATAACGGTTTTCCGGTAAAGCGAGCCCTTTATTACACTGGTATCGCTGGAGGAATTGGCTGGCTGCGTGCGTCAGGCGAGAAAGACGGCCCGTTTCATACGTGAACAGCCCCTGATCGCGCGTGCCAATCAGCAGTCCCTTCTCGCCATAGGGAAGAATCGTGTGAACAACGGTTGGCGCTAAAGCGTCCGTGTTGGGTAGGCTCACAAACTTCCCGTTGATGAGTTCAAAAAGGCCTTTTCCAATCGCTTGAAGATAATAGCGATTATGAACGGCGTACAGAAAGAGAATATTGCCCGGTAGATGCAGCTCCCGGATTCGCCCGTTCTGGTACAGAAAACCGGTTGAAAACGATTGAAAAAATACGAAATCTGCACCGGCGACAATGTTCCAGACTTCTTCTTTGGGGAAGCGTTTACCGGGTACCAGGTTCGTAAGCGAATGATAATGAAGCTTTCCAACCGAATCGGGTTGCCAGTAGCCAATTTCGCCCAGACCACCGGTAAAAATGCGACCTTTCTGGTCAAGGGCTACGGCCCGGACAAGTTGCCGTTTGGGCAGCCGATACGTCTGCCACCGCGCACCATCAAACTCCAGCAAACCCTTGGAATTACCGGCGTACAGAAAACCGGTTGCTTTATCCTGACATAACGACCAATTTTGATTGTAGGCCTGATAATCCTGTTTGGCAAAGCTTCGGATGTATGGAGCAAAAAACAAATCCCGGCTGTCAGGACTTGCGGTTGCCGCCAAAAAAAGAAAGGAAAAAAGGACAGTAGATAGGTACTTCCCAATCTGATAAGCACTGATCATGATGGGTATAAAAAATCATGCGTAAAAGTCACCCAGTGTACAACAAATTCATTATTAGGACTTAAAGCGTACTTCGCAAGTCACAAACAAATGAATAACTATCGTTTTAGTTAAAATGATGTAGTAGTGATGTATCCTATACTAAACGCAATATGGTTAGGGTTCGTTTATCTTTGAGCTGGAAATAATTGAACATTTTATCGAAAAATTAGGATAAACTGATTGGGTTGATGGGTATTGAATCAATGGACGAGAACCACCAATAAATAGTGCCAGGGGGAACACCGATACATGAAATCCCGGCCGCTTAACTAAATCCACATCATGAACGCTACTAACTTACTCTTGCTGATCTTGCTTCTGATGGTTGGTGGCTGTCGTGCCAAACCGGAAGAACAACAACCCAAACCGGAGCCACCGGCGGAGTCATTTTTCTTTCAATCCTTACTGGTCGATGATCAACCATCACAGACGCTTATTTACCGGGAGATTAGCAAAAAACCGACGTTGAAAATCCGGTTTTCGGTGCCGGTGGATCGGACATCGGCCACCCAGGCCATTACGCTGGCGGAAACAAATGGCAATCGTGCTGTGGCACTTGCGTATGACTTTACCGATAACGATGCCGCTATAACGATTACCCCCCAAACCAATCTGGCGGCTTTGGCGACGTATCGGCTCACGGTGCCTGCTTCGTTGCTTTCAAAACAAAAAACCGCATTGAGTGCCGCCATTACGGCCGATTTGACCACATCAATCGATACAACGGATAAATTCCCCCGCATCAGCGATTCGCTTTTGCTGGATCTGGTACAGAAACAGACATTCCGGTATTTCTGGGATTTTGGGCATCCGGTTTCGGGTCTGGCCCGGGAGCGAAATTCATCCGGCGATGTGGTAACGTCGGGCGGTTCGGGGTTTGGCATCATGGCCATTCTGGTGGCTATCGAACGCAAATTTATTCCCCGTCAGGAAGGGTTGGCGCGGCTGCTGAAAATGACCGATTTTCTGAAAAATAAAACCAAAACGCACCACGGCGCTTTTCCGCACTGGCTCAACGGCGCTACCGGCGAAACCATTGCGTTCAGTCAGAAAGACAACGGAGCCGATCTGGTCGAAACTTCGTATCTGATGCAGGGACTGCTGACGGCCCGGCAGTATTTCAACGGGGCGCAGGCCGACGAAGTTGCGCTGCGAAAAACCGTCAATGAGCTCTGGAACGCGGTCGAATGGAACTGGTTTACCAAAAATGGGGCCGAGACGAACCTCTACTGGCACTGGTCGCCCACCTACAATTGGGACATGAACATGCCGATTCGGGGCTGGAATGAAGCCCTGGTTACTTACGTGCTGGCGGCTTCGTCGAACCAATCGCCCATCTCAAAAACCGTGTACGATAATGCCTGGGCCCGGAACGGGCAGATGAAAAATGGCAACAGCTATTACGGTTTTAAACTGCCCCTGGGCCCGGCAAACGGCGGCCCCTTGTTTTTTGCGCATTACTCTTTTCTGGGCATTGATCCGCGCGGACTGAGCGATGCGTACGCCAACTACTGGGAGCAGAATACCGCCCATTCGCTCATCAATTATACCTACTGCAAAACCAATCCGAAAGACTTTAGCGGCTACGGCGAGACTTGCTGGGGCTTAACGGCCAGCGATGAGCAGAATGGCTATTCGGCGCACGAACCGAACAATGATAACGGCACCATCAGCCCCACGGCGGCTCTGTCGTCGTTGCCCTACACGCCGGACGAATCGATGCGGGCGCTGCGGTTTTTCTATTACAAGCTGGGCGATCAAATCTGGAAAGAATACGGTTTTGTCGATGCCTTCAACCTGACCAATCACTGGTTTGCGGATTCGTTTCTGGCCATCGATCAGGGACCGATTATCGTGATGGTGGAAAACCACCGATCGCAGTTGCTCTGGAAGTTGTTCATGAGCGCTCCGGAAGTAAAAACCGGGATGAAAAAACTGGGTTTTCAGAGCCCTAATTTATGAGCTAAACCGACTTTTTTTGACTCGATCTGCGTATGAAATTCCTCTCCAGCCTGCTCGTTTTTGCTGTACTGAGCGTGACGGTTCCCTGTACGGCGCAACCGAATCCGCCAATCGCCAATGAATACAGCGAATACCTCGAAACCGTTCAGAAGGCGACGTTTCGGTATTTCTGGGATTTTGCGCACCCGGTTTCCGGGCTGGCTCCCGAGCGAACCGCCACGCCCAACATCGTAACGACGGGCGGAACCGGATTTGGCATCATGGCCATCGTTGTTGCCGCCGACCGCCGTTGGGTAACCCGCGCCGAAGCCGTGCAGCAGCTGCAAAAAATAGTCGGTTTTCTGGAAAAATCCGACCGGTTTCACGGCGCCTGGCCGCACTGGCTGGATGGCAATACGGGTAAAGTAGTGCCTTTTTCGGAGCACGACAACGGCGGAGATCTGGTCGAGACAGCTTTTCTGGTTAACGGTTTACTGAGCGCCCGGGCGTATTTCGATGGCTCCGGGGCCCCGGAGAAAGCGCTTCGCCAACGCATCGATAAAATCTGGCGGGAGGTCGAATGGGACTGGTACGTGCGCGACGGGAAATTGTTCTGGCACTGGTCACCAAACCACGGCTGGAAAATGAACCACGCCATTCGCGGACACGACGAAACGTTCATCACCTACGTGCTGGCGCTGGGTTCGCCGACGCACGCGATTAAACCGGAGGTGTATCAGAACACCTACAAACAAAGCGATCATTATATCAATAACCAGACGTATTTCGGGTACAAACTACCGCTCGGTTTTCCGATGGGCGGGCCGCTATTCTTCACCCATTATTCGTACCTGAGCCTGGATCCGCGCCTGATGCAGGACGAGCAGACCAACTACTGGCAGCAGAACCTGAACCACACGCTCATCAACCGGGCGCATTGCCTGCAACCACGGCAGGCCATGTTTGGCTACGGGCCGGGCAACTGGGGCTTAACCGCCAGCGACGATTACAATTTCTACGACGCCCATTCGCCAACGAACGACAACGGCACCATCAGCCCCACGGCGGCTTTGTCGGCCTTTCCCTACACGCCCTATTATTCAATGCAGGTGCTGCGAAATCTGTATCTGCGGGAAGGCAACCGGTTTTTCGGACCTTACGGTTTTTACGATGCGTATAACAAAGGTTTGAACTGGTACTCCAATCAGTATCTGGCGATTGACCAGGGGCCGATTGTGGTCATGATGGAGAATTACCGCTCGGGCTTGCTGTGGAAACTGGGGGAAAAAACGCCGGAACTCTGGACCGGCCTGACCAAAATGGGCATTGCAAAGCCGGTTTATCCGACCGGTTTTTATTCCTACGCTCCGGATTTCCGGACCGGCTACATCGACCTCTGGAAACACCCCGACCGGGGCGCTTACGTGCTGGATTTTGCCGTGAAAGGCACCCAGGCCGTCTCCCTGACGGTTCGCGACGAAGCGGGGCGGGAGGTGCAGAAACTGATCGACAACAAACCGTATTCCGAAGGAACGCACCAGCTCACATTTGATCTGCCGTCGACGAAATACGAATTTGAGTGGGTTCAGGGAGCTGAAAAACAGCGTGTTAAGGTTTCACTTCATCAGGGCGTTGATAATCAGTAGGGGGATAAAATGTTTGCTTTGCTTTATGGGCTGGCGCTGGGCGCGGTGCGCTGGCTTTGCGGGCGTTGAGATTAAAAAGCCGGTTTTGAGTTGGTGCGCTAGAAAAGCGAATAAATAAAGGGCGCAAGGGCCGAACCGGTTGTTAAAACCGTTAACGCGCTGAGGAACAGGAGCAAAAGCAGCAGCGGATACAGCCAATACCGCTTGCGGGTTCGCATAAAAAGCCAGAAGTCCTTTAAAAAATCCATCAGTGGGGGGCGGTTTTAAGCGTCTGAAGCTGAGCCCGCAAGTGCAGGGCTGTGGCATTGCGCGGATCGATCCGGAGCGATTGGGCAACGTATTTGGCCGCACCGTCCGCATTCGCAAACCTCAGATAACCGGCGGCCAGCTGATTGCTCAGGTTGACATTGGTTGTATCGGCCAGGTACTGTTTTTTGGTGGCAACCAACTGCTCCACAAACGCTTGTAACTCAGTCAGGCTGAACGTTGTTTCGTTGTGGGCCGCTGCGTAGCGGAGATACGGCAAGGCTTCGTCCGGGCGGTCGAGTTTCAGGAGTGTAATGAACAGATTCTGAGCGGTCGTAAACGATTCCTGCCGTTGAAAGGCTTGTTTTAAACACCAGACCGCGCGCTCAGGCTGGTTCAGGCTCTGGTAGATTTTACCGGCTTGTCCGTAGAAAACCGGGTCGTCCGGATGCTCCAGCATCAGCGCTTCGGTGACCTGCAACGCGCCCCGCTGATTGTTCGCTTTCTGGTAATGGGCCAGGAGTTGCTGCATCGCGTCGGACCAGGAAATCTGCTTCACAACCAGCGCCCCGGCCAGTTGTTCCTCAACGGTTTTCGGGCGCTTTTCTTCCGGCGGCATCGGTTCGTTGAACGGCCAGCCTTCCTTTAAAATCAGCACTTCAAACACGCCTTTCAGCGAATCGACCGGTGTAAGAGGCATTTGCTGCCGCAGTTGCGCCAGTGAGATTTCATCGTTTTCGGCGGGAACCAGGAGTCGTTTCTTTTTCAAGGCTTCATAAAATGCATCGGAAAGCAGCGCGTAACCGTACAGATTTGGATGAACGTGTTCCAGCAGGGTTTCGTTGCCCAGAATACCGTGGGGGGAATGGGTTTCAAAAACCGCCTTCGTGTCCACGGTCGTAACCTCCGGATACCGGTTTTCCAGTTCCCGAATCACCTGGTTGAGGGCTTCCGGGGCCCGAAACCGCAGCAAATCCAGTTCCTTCGCTTGCGTGAACTTCAGTTTGGCTTCCCGGAAGTTGCCTTGTTCATACGCCTGTTTCGCTACCTGAAATTGCTGATCGGCCGACCCGGCGCCCGGCGCACTGACAAGCGGTTTTAAGCCTTTCTCGTTGCTGACCAGCGTACTGATAAAAACTGGGATTTTCTTTTCAGAAAACACCTGGCAAATCCCGTCCAGATTCGTGCGAAACTGCTCGATCCCTCGCTGGTACTGGTCCGATCCGAGTGGAATCTGCTGGTCGGCGGCCATGCGTTTCATCAGGTTTTCGCGCAGATTCACCGTCTCGCCCGATACGGTTTTGCGAATCCCGGCCAGCGCCCGGGTCAACGCCTGCATCACCCGAAATTCGCGGAGTTTCAGCACCAGCCGCACCAGCGCCGGATGCCCGCCCAGCGAACTCGTCGAGCCGACGCCCATGGCGCCGTAGTATTCGTTGTGACCGGTGTAAATCAAAACCGCATCCGGTTCATAGTCCGGCAGTTGCTGCGCAAATCCAAAAACCGTGTAGGAGTTCACCGCCGTCAGCGACAGGTTAATCACCTCAAAGTGGCGGTCTGGAAAAGTGTGCATCAGCCGGTAGTGCAGCCAGCGGTGGAACGAGCCGTTGTGGAAGTAGGGGTAGCCAATCGTCGTTGATTCACCCAGCACAAAAATCCGGAAAGTGCCCTCGGTTTTGCGTTGCCGAAACGGTTCAAAATTGCCGACGGTGGCGTTATCAGTTTCCGTAAAATACCGTTCCGATGCGTGCGGATTCATGATCCAGTAGCCCGTGCGCTGCGGATCTTCCACGAACAGTCCGTAATCATGGCCGTAACCGACCAGCCGGAGCAGGCCTTCAATCAGTACAAGCACCAGCAGCGGCAACAGCAACGCAATCCCTTTGAACAGCCACAACCGCTTCTTCATGAGCAAAACCGGTGAGCCCTTCTAAATCTCCGGTGAGGCTTTAGAAGGGCCATTTTGGAACAGGAATACTTTTTTAAGGACGGATAATGGTTCCGTCGGCTTTCCGGACCTGCCAGTTTGATTTGGTCGTGATCGGGTATTTGGCGGCTTCCTTTTCGTTGATGTCCACGCCCAGTCCCGGCGCTTCGTTGACCGACATATAGCCTTTGTTCATCGTCGGACAACCGCTGAAAACCTCATTCATCTTGTCGGAAAACTGCACGGCTTCCTGAATACCGAAGTTCCAGACCGCCAGATCAATGTGGGCGTGGGCTGAGTGGCCCACCGGCGAAACATCCCCCGGACCGTGCCAGGCCGTGCGGATGTTGAACCACTCGCCCAGCCGCGCCACTTTCATGGCGGGCGTAATGCCGCCAATCTGCGAAACGTGAATCCGGATGAAATCGAACCACTGGTTCACCATCGGCTCCTTGAATTCATTGATGTTGTTGAACAACTCGCCCATCGCAATCGGCACGGAAGTGGCCTGCCGAAGCTGCGCGAACCACTTCATGTTTTCGGGCGAGAAAGGATCTTCGATAAAGAACGGGCGGTATTCTTCCACCTGCTTGATCATGTTGATGGCGTCGATGGGCTGCACCCGCTCGTGAATATCGTGCAGCAGTTCGATCTCGTCGCCACATTCCTTGCGCACCACTTCAAACATTTTCGGAACCGACTTGAGGTACAGCCGTTCGTTCATGTAATTGTCGGTGGTGCCCCCAAAACTGGCGGCTTTGAAGTCGGGCTGGCTGTTCGCGGCATTGGCGCCCACGGCGCCGTACCCACCCTGCTGAATCCGGATGTACTTATAGCCCTGCTCCATGAATTTCTTCACGCTTTCGGCAGCCGCTTCGGGCGTGTTGCCGCCCGCGTGGGTGTAACAGGGAATCGCAAAACGGGCTTTCCCGCCGAGTAGCTGATACACCGGCATGTTGGCGCGTTTGCCTTTAATGTCCCACAACGCCTGATCAAGTCCGGACAGCGCATTGTTCAAAACCGGGCCGTTGCGCCAGTAGGAACTGACGTAAGCCGCCTGCCACATGTCTTCGATGTTGTCCACATCCTTACCGACGCAAAACTCATTGAGGTAGGTGTTGATGGCCACGATGACCACGGCGGCCCGTTGCGTAAAGGTCGCGCAACCCAGCCCGTATAAACCGGGTTCGGTGGTTTCGACCTTGACGACGATGAGGTTGGAGCCCTGCGGAGCGGTGGCAATCGCTTTGACGGACTTGATTTTGACGGGGGCAGCGGCTTTGGCGTAGGAGGGGGTTCCCCGGCGCTCGCGGGCTTCGGCGGTGGACATGCCACCGAACAGACCCAGCAAACCGACTCCGGAACCAAACCCTATTTTTTTCAGTGTCTCCCGGCGGCTGTTGAACTCGGCAGGATTTTCGTGTTCTTTCATGGGTAATCAGGTAAAGGTTTAGATGCAAACGATATCAGGAGAAAGCATTTATTCGCTTTTCGTTACTGTCTTATTCGTTAGGGTAACGCAAATGCAATGTACGACCCACCCGGTTTGTGGCCATTTTTGACCCCGCCGGCGGCAATCACAACGTATTGTTTTTCACCCACCCTATACGTAATGGGGGTGGCAAAACCGCCCGCCGGAAGCTGGTATTCCCAGACCACTCTCCCGGTTTTTTTGTCGAAGGCGCGGATGCGTTCGTCCTTCGTACCGGCAATAAAGATCAGGCCGCCCGCCGTGACGATGGGACCGCCGTAGTTTTCGGTGCCGGTAATTGGAACGCCTTTTTGGGTCAGTTCCGGAAATTCACCCAGCGGAACCCGCCACAGGTATTCGCCGGTGTTCAGGTCGATGGCGTTCAGCGTGCCCCAGGGCGGTTTTACGGCCGGATACCCGTCGGGGTCGAAAAACCGGGTGTAGCCGTTGTTAATGTAAGGCGGAATGTACGGAAATTCGGTTTTTTGATCGGTTTGGGTCAGCGTCGGCGCGTTGTGCTGATCCTGCGTTTCGGCGGGTTTGGGTTCCGGGGCTTTGGTGTCGGCGTTGAGCAGATACCGCACGAGCGTGAACCGATCCTGATCGGAAAGATGCTGGAACGACGGCATCCGGCCCCGCCCGGACCGCAGAACCCCATTAATGTCCTGCGCGGAAAGCCGTTTGCCAATATCGACCAGACTGGGGTATTCCTGGCCGCTGCCCTTGCGGTCGGGACCGTGGCAGGCGATGCAATTGGCCTGATAAAGCGTTTTGCCTTTCGAGGCTATTTCGGCGTTTCGGGCCGCCAGATCCGACATCTTCAAATCCCAGACCATTTCGTTCGAGTTCTGGTACAAAATGCCCTGCGGATCGCTGGCGTTGCCACCCCATTCCGCTCCCCCGCCGATGCCGAAAAATAAGGTGCCTTCGAGGCTCGGCGGCATAAATTTGTCGCCGGAGCGGGTTTTCAAAAACCGTTCCTTCACAAATTGATGCGCCTGGGGCGTTCGGTCGGTAATGTCCGCTTCGGTAAACACCTGCCGGGCAAAAGGCGCGGGTTTGAGCGGGAATTTCTGCGTCGGCCACGGCACCTCGCCGGGCAGGGCGGGCGAGGTCGGCACGTTGCGCTCCTCCACCGGGAACAGGGACTCGCCGGTATCGCGGTTCAGGACGTACACCAGACCGTCTTTCGTCGTCTGCGCCACCGCATCGACGGTTTTTCCGTTGTGTTTCACCGTCACCAGATTGGGCGGACACGGCAGGTCGCGGTCCCAGAGATCGTGGTGAATCGTCTGGTAAAACCACTTCATTTTGCCGGTTTCCACATCCAGTGCCAGAATGCAGTCCGAATACAGATTTTGGCCGGCCCGGATGCCGCCGTAAAAATCAACGGAAGGCGAGCCGGTTCCGAAATAGACGGTTTTTCGTTTTTCGTCGAGTACCATGCCCGCCCAGTTGTTGGCGCCACCGATGCGTCTGTAGGCTTCTTTGGGCCAGGTTTCGTAGCCCGGTTCGCCTGGTTGCGGAATGGTGTGGAAAACCCAGAGCACCTTGCCGGTGCGAATATCGAAACCGCGGACGTGGCCCGGAGCCGCATCGCCCTGCTCCGAAACCGCCGAGCCCAACACCAGAATATCCTTGTAAATGACGCCCGGCGTGGTCGATGTCACCGAAACTTTGCTCAGATCCCGTTTCGATTCATCGTCCAGACCCTGTTTCAGATCCACCTCGCCGTTCCGGCCAAAACCGGCTACCGGTTCGCCCGTCAGCGCATTGAGCGCGTAGAGGGTCGAGCCCGCCGAATACAGAATGCGTTGGTCGGTTCCGCTTGCCCAGTACATGACGCCCCGGCTCTGGTTGAAGCGCGGGGATTTGGTTTTGAATGGATCGAACAGCCAGCGTTGTTGCCCGGTTCCGGCATCGAGCGCAAACACCTTCAACATCGGCGTGGTGCCGTAGAGCAGGCCGTTGATGACAATGGGCTGGCATTGAATCTCGAGCGGTCGTCCGGCGGTTCCATCGGCCCCGGCGGCATTATAGGACCAGGCCACTTTCAGGTTTTTGACGTTCTGGAGGTTGATCTGATTGAGGGGTGAATACCGGGTGCCGGCCGGGTTGCCACCGTAGGCCGGCCAGTCGCGCCCGCCCGGCGGATCAATGCCGGTTTGATCGGTTTGCGGAGCAGGGGCGGAAATGCCCAAAATCAGGAGCCACAATCCGATTAGTAGTGATGCATAGTTCATAATCGTACGCTGAATGGCAATGCTTATCGGACGGATGCGGTTTTCGGGAGGGTGTAAAATTCGTACGAAATCGTCCACCGGGCTGTCTGGCCCGGTTCGGCTTTCACCTGAATGTATGGTTCGGGGCAAACCGTCGTGGGAATCGACCAGAACGCCAGTTGCACAATCGGTTGATCGCCCACCACGCGGACCCCCGAGCCGCTCTGGCGGTTTTCGATCCGGAAATCGTAGTCGCTGGCGGAGGTGCCAAAACCGCTCAGGTAGCAGTGGGTGCTTTCGCCTTTGGGCAATTCTTTGAGGTAGACAAACCGGTTCTCCCGAACGTCGGCCAGCGTGCCGATGCCGCGCGTGGGTTTGACCTGCAACTGGAACGGAAACGTCACCGAAACGTCCGGGCCGGTCGGCTGCTGGTCCATCACAAAAAAGTTGTGATCATAAACCGTCGTTTCAATGGCTTTCGGGCCGGTATTTTTCAGGCTGTGTTCGAGAAGCAACACCGGTTTTCCCTTCAGGAGCTTCACGGATTTCTGGTAGTGATAGGAATAGCCAGCCGCGTCGGTCAGGTCGTGGGTGAAGGCCACGGCGTCGCGCCCGGTTTTTACGCGCCATTTGCCGGGGTTGACGATGGCGTATGGCGTCGCAAAACGGTACGGCGCGTCTTTGGCTTTGCGCAGCGCACCGATGCCAATTTTCAGGAAATCGTCACCCGGTTTGGCGGTTTCGTAGCCGATGGGGGTGAATTCTTCGACCGGGCCGCTGATGGCGTCGTGCAGCTTCGGATCGTATTTTTCAAACCACTGACCGAAATACGAATGACCCTTGTAATCGAGGCTGGCAATAACCCCCGACCAGTCGAACCGCACGCCCTGGTAGTATCCGTTGACCGAGTCGGGCAGGTACAATTTCGCCCGAATCAGGCCGTTGGTGATTTCCGCTTCCGGAAACGGGGGCAGAAACCGGGCGCTGGCGAAAAGCAGGAGAAAGCCGACAAAAACGACGATTTTTTTCATTACAGAACGTTGCTTACAAGCTCCAGAACGGAGTTAATCACCTCTGGTGAAACCTGCCCCGGAGGGGTAAACGGGAAATAGTGCGGTACCATTTGATCGTTTCCCCTTCCGGGACAGGTTTTCCATTCCTATTGTTCTTAGCGGATCAATACCCCGGATTCTGCTTCATCTTCACGTTCGAGTTGATCTCGTCGATGGGGATGGGCTGGGCGTAGTCGGTGGCTTCCCACTGGATGGTGCCGCCCCGAACCCGCTGGTAATAGGCGGCTTCCTGCGGCCCGATCTGCCAGCGTCGGACGTCGATCCACCAGTGGCCCTCGCCGAACAACTCCGCCCAGCGTTCGTACTTGAGCGGGTCGTTTTTCAAAACCGGGTCGGGCGCTTTCGTGGCATCGGTCAGGCTTTTGTAATCAACCGGCGAAACCGCATTGACCGGATACCCGTAGGCCCGTCGTTTCACTTTGTTGATGTACTCCAGCGCCGTGGCATTGTCGCCGGTTTTGGTGAGCGTTTCGGCGTAAAGCAGGTACACATCGGCCAGTCGCAGCAGCAGGAAGTTGTTGCCGTTGGCCATGTTGACTTCGGTTTCCGTGGCGTCGATGGTCAGGTACTTCCGGAAACTCCAGGCTTCCATGTCCATCTCGCTGATGTCCAGAAAGTGCGACAGCGGGCGTTTGCGGGTGTTGACGATCATGCTGTCCACGTACGGCTGCCAGCAGGCAACCCACAGACGCGGATCAACGGTTTTGGCCTGACGCGCCTGCACCGAGCGGGTGACGTAGGCCGGATCGACGTTGGTGGCCAGCGGTTGCGTCGTACCGGCTTTGAAATAATGGCCTTCGTTGAAACCGAACCGGGCGATGTTTTTGGCGTGCGGAAACACGTTCGACCAGGCCGAAGCCGCCGGCAGGTTATTATCGCCCACGTAGGTGGGGGCCAGCACCATGCCGATGCTGCTTCCCATCGAGGTTTCGGTGTTGCCGCGGGCGGTCAAATCCACGTTCATGTTCATTTCCAGCAGCGATTCGGAGTTGAATTCGTTCTTGCCGTTAAACATGGTCTTATACACATCGAACGAAACGAGCGATTTGCCGCTGTTGTTGATCACCTCGGTCAGCGACGTTTTCGCGTTGTTCCAGTCCTGCGTGTAGACGTACGCTTTGCCCAGAGCCGCTTTCACCGCCCAGCCGCTGATCTTGTGTTTGTCGTTGGCGCCCGTCCAGTTTTTTCCGGCCAGCAGCGTTTCGGCCGCTTTCAGGTCGCTGATGATAAAATCCCAGACCTGCTTGACCGTCGCCCGTTCCACCTGCGTCTGATCAAGGCTGGTCGATGCTTCCGTGATGATTGGAACGCCCATTTTTTCGCCCCCCTGACCGTTGATGATGAACGATTCGCCCCAGATGGTGATCAGGTACTGGTAGAACCAGGCGCGCAGAAAGAAGGCCTGTCCTTTCATCAGGTTAACGGCGGCCTTGTCGGTTTCCGTAGTCGCTTTAGGCTGATACTTTTCAATATTGACCAGCAGCGTGTTGGCCCGTTGAATGCCTTTCCAGGCATCCCGCCAGGTTTCCGATAAAAAACCGTCGTTGGGCTGTGAATTGTTCTGCGCCAACTGAATCCAGGTGGTGGTCCCCTGCCAGCTCAGATCGGCGGTGTGATCCCACATGTAATACGCTTTGCCGTAAATATTGTGCCCAAACAGGCCCGGTGTGTGCTGCGTGCCGTACACCCCGGTCAGCAATTGCTCCAGATCCGTCAATGAATTGGGGTAATTGTTCGTCGACAACGCCCCGGGATTGGTCACGTCGATAAAATCTTCTTTACAGCCCGCTAAACTGATCAGCGTGATAAAGAGGGTTATTTTCAGAAATGGCTTCATCTAAATATCGTTTTCAACTTATAAGGTCGGGTGAATTAGAAACTGGCGTCGATGCCCAGCGAGAGGAGCGTGGTGCGCGGGTACGAATAGATCGCGTCGATCCCCCGGCCGGTGGTTCCGTTACGCCCGAGCACTTCCGGGTCCAGACCGGAGTATTTCGTCAGCGTCATCAGATTCTGCCCCTGCACGTAGACACGAACGCTGCTCATTTTGATCTTGTTGATCACCGCCGTCGGAATGGTGTAGCCCACCTGCAGATTGCGCAGTTTCAGATACGCCCCGTTTTCCACGTAGTAATCCGAAATCCGGGTATAGTTGGAGTTGGGGTCGCGGATGTAGTTGCCGGACGCATCCTTGTAGCCCACGCGGGGCCGGTCGGTCAGGCCACCGCCGTTGAAAAACGACGTCTGGAAAATGTCGCCGGTGGTGTTGTAATCGCCCACGAAAAACTGCGTGTAGTAACGGTTGGCGTTGTAAATATCCAGCCCCTGCACTCCCTGAAACAGGGCCGACACATCAAAGCCTTTCCAGCCCAGATTCAGCGTCAGGCCGTAGGTCATTTTTGGCCAGGGCGTGCCAACGTAGGTTTTATCGTCAATCGTAATGCGCCCGTCGCCGTTCACATCCCGGAAACGCAGGTCACCCGCGCCGGTTCCGGCTGCCTGATAAAAAACGCCCGTGGTTGGCCGTCCGGCGGCTGCGGCTTTTTCCTGCGCCTGCTGGTTCAGAGTTGCCACTTCAGCATCGGTCTGGAAAATACCCTCCGTAATGTACCCGAAATACTGGCTCATCGGATAACCGGCCTGCGTCCGGGCAATGGTACTTTCCAGGTAGTCACCGCCCACACCGTCGTTGATCGGGTTGTTGTTCGTGCCGCTGAGTTGCTTGACCAGGTTTCGGTTAAAGGCGGCATTGGCGGCAATGCTGTACGTAAAACCGCCTTTTTTACCCCGGTAATCGACGGCAATTTCAAGCCCCTTGTTGCTCATCTGTCCAATGTTGGTGTACACCGTCGAAGCCGCAAACCCCGCCGAGCGCGGTACCGGCACCTGATAAATCATGTCCTCGGTCTGGCGGCTGTACCAGTCGATCACCACGTTCAACTGGTTGTTGAACAGGCCGATGTCCGCGCCAATATCGGTTTGCTTCACTTCTTCCCATTTGATGTTTTCGTTGGGGAGCTGGGCCGTCAGCGCGTAGCCTTTGGCGCGGCTGCCGTCCGGCAAACCGTGAATGTTGGTACCGCCCGAGCCGCCGTACGAAGCCTGGTAGGTGAACTGCGGAATGTTGCTGGTGCTCCCGAGTTTTCCGTAACTCGCCCGTAGTTTAAGAGTGGAGAGAACCGGAATGTCGCGCATGAAAGCTTCATCCGTGACGCGCCAGCCGACCGAAAACGAGGGGAACACCCCCCAGCGGTTGGCAGGCCCAAACCGGTCGGAACCATCCCGGCGGACGTTGGCCGTCAGCAGGTATTTCCCGGCGTAGGTGTAGTTGATCCGGCCAAACTGCGACAAAAGCCGGGTTTGGGGGTATTCGCCCCCGCTGGCCCGGTAGGTACTCGGATCGGTACTCAGACCCAGGTTGTAGGTAACAATCTGGAAGCCCTGTCCTTCGGCGGTTAGGTTGCTCAGGTCCTGTTGGTAGGCTTCGTACCCCGCCATTGCTTTGAACTCGTGCTGACCGATTGCTTTGTCGTAGGTCAAAACGAAGTTGGCCGTGAGGTTGCGCTGGTTGGTTTGTTCGCGACTCAAATAGGCGATGGTGTTTTTAACGACGCCAAAGTCGTGGGCTTCCCGGAACGTGTAATTCCGGCCGCTGTAGATCGACGCGCCGAAGGTCGAGCGCAGGTTCAACCCCTTGATGATTTCCCAATCGGCATAAATATTCCCTTCCAGCGCGTACTGGTCATTCAGCCGGTGGTGAATGTTTTCCCAACCCACCAGGTTAGGGCCCGTGAAAAACGACCCGGTTTTGGCCCAGCCGCCAAACGAATTCGTAGGGTCCAAAACCGCCACCAGTGGGGCGGAACGGAACGGATACGTTGCGCTTTGCACCGGATTGGTACTGGTTTTCCAGGCAAACAGGGTTTCCCCGATCTTAAACCGCTTGTTGATTTTGAAATCCGCATTCGACCGGATGCCGTAGCGTTCGAAGGCGTTGTCGATAATGGTACCGTCTTCGCGCTGGTAGTTAGCCGAGAGGTAATAGTTGGCTTTGGCCGATGCGCCCGCCAGCGAAAGCGAGTAGCTCTGCTCTTTGCCGTTGCGGAAAATTTCGTCGACCCAATCCGTATTGGGCAAGGTCGCCGGGTCGCCATACCCGCTCGTGTTGACACCGAAAGCCTGTTTGGCTTTGATGTAATCGGCCGTATTGAGCATCTGATACAGGTTCCGGGGTTGCCGAACGCCGTAATAGGCATTAAAGTTGATGCTCATTTTGTCCAGTTGGGTGCCGCGCTTCGTGGTCACCAGCACCACGCCCCCGGCAGCCTGCGCTCCGTAGATGGCCGCTGCGCTCGCATCTTTCAGCACCTCGATGGATTCGACATCCTGCAGGTTGAAGTTGTTGCCCGCGCCCATCCGGATACCGTCTACAATGTACAGCGGGGCCATTCCGCCGATGGAGCCAATGCCGCGGATCACAATGTCGGAGCTGCCGCCCGGGGTTCCGTCCGGACGGGTGACCTGCACCCCGGCGGCCCGGCCCTGCAAGGCTTCGTTGACGCTGCGAACGGGAAGGTTTTTAATTTCTCCGGCTTTTACGGAAGAAACCGAGCCGGTCAGATCCGAACGTTTCTGCGTCCCGTAACCAACCACCACCACTTCGCTGAGGTTTTTGGTGTCGGTCAGTAAACTGATGTTGATTTCCGTCCGGTTGTCAACGGCCACTTCCTGCGGAGTGTAGCCCACAAAACTAAACACCAGAATGGCGTCGCCGGTGAGCAGGTTCAGCCTGTACTGACCATTGCCGTCGGTGGTGGTACCGCGCGTCGTGCCTTTTACCACCACACTCACCCCCGGCAGCCGGACGCCGGCTTCGTCGGAAACCGTTCCGGTGATCGTCTGATCGACGGCTGCCGCATCGCTCTGGTGGCGCAGAAGTTCTTCGGGCGACGGCAGGGGCGCCGGTTCCAGGTTCAGGATAACCTGGCGGCCTTTGAGGTAGTACGTCAGATCCAGCGGTTTCAATAATTTGCTCAGAACCTCGCTCAACGATTGATTCGTTGCGGTGAAAGTCACCCGCTGGTTCAGCTGAACCAGCGCCGAGCGGTAGGCAAAACGAACGTCGGCCTGTTTACCCAACTGGTTCAGGACGGTTCTCACCGGCAGGTTGTTGACCTGAATCGAGACGCGCTGATCCATGGTTCGCTGCGCTTCGACCGGGCGGGCCAGCGCCAGTCCGGTGAAGATCGCGGCCAGCAGTAACTGGTAGAAAGTCAATTTCATAAAGCTACGCAACAGGCTAAGCGGTTGTCGAAGTTTTTTCATACTTTTGCTTGTTTTTTGGCTGTTTGGGGTTTCAAATGGACAAAAAATTCCCTTCTTCATCCCGGATAAGGTTGACTAGTAAAGGGGCTTTACGGGTCAATGATGCTGGTACCATCATTGGCCTTTTTTGTGAGCAGGAGTGATTAACGCATAGGCAAGTGGAAGTTAGGCATTGAGATGGTTTAGGAAATGATGTGTTTGGGTTTAGAGATAATTCAGCGCGTTATTGGCATCCTTTGCTGGTGATTACGATTTGTCCGTCCAAGACTTCATACGACGCCCCGATGGTCTGGCAGATGACCTCCAGCCGTTCCATCAGATTCTCTTCATTGAAGGTGACATTGACCAGACAGGCCGCCATCGCTTCTTCGTCGAAGAGCAGCTTCACGCCGTAGGTTCGTTCCAGACTCGAAAAAACCTTGGCCACCGGAGCGTCTTCAAACTCCTGCTCGCGACTGGGCCGGTTAACGATCAGAGCCGCCGGTTTTTCCACGACCGCTTTCACCAGCCGGTGTTCCTGCAAATTGTACGTCATCTGTTGATTGGGCGTCAGCACCACTCCTTCGATGCGCCGTAGACCGGTTTGCTGCGCTTTCTCGTAATCGTTCTGGGAATACACCGACACCCGACCGGTTTTTACCATCACCGTCACGTCTTTTTCCTTGCAGTAGGCCCGAACCAGAAAGCTGGTGCCCAGCACTTTCGTGACCGTGCGGTTGGCATAAATCAGAAACGGTTTCGCCGGGTTCTTCACCACGTCGAAGAACGCTTCCCCGCTGAGGTACACCGTGCGGGTATGGGTTGTGAACGGGTGTGGATAGCTGAGCCGACTGTTCGGATTCAGGGTCACCACGCTGCCGTCGCCCAGCAGAATATTCATGGCCTTGTTGCCGGTATTTACTTTTTCGGTCAACGGCAGGGTGGCCGTTGTTTTCGTCAGGTACTCGTACGAGCCCGGAACGACCGTTGGTTGACGGTTTTGATAGAACCAGGTGCTGATACCCAGCAGCAGAACGGATGCCGCCACGGTCCAGCGCCACCAGCCCCGCTGCCCAAGCGGAACAACCGGCGTTTCCGAATCGGTCTCCCGGCGTTCGGCCGCCGTACTCACCAGTCGCGATACCTCCTGCGCCAATCGGCTTTCGGTGGCATCGTCCGCGTAATGATCCGTCAGGGTCCGAACCAATTCCTGCGCCTGCCGGACCACTTCGGCGCGGTCCGGGTTCTCGGTCAGCCATTGTGCCCAGAAACGGGTGGCGTCTGGAACGTTCTCCGTCGTCCACTGGCGAAACGATTCATCGAACAGGAAGTCTTCGGCTTCGTACGTTCTATAATTAATCATCGAACAAATTGCATTCTATGGCTTCTAGTTCCATAGTGTACCATTCGCCGGGGCAATACTCAAAAAAAAGAAAGTATTTTTTGCGGAACGTCGGCTAGGCATCCAGCCGGATCAGGGCCAGCACCAGGATCAGCAGCGTGGACGACCATTGGCTGCGGAGTTCTTTGAAGGTTCGGTGGAGCAGATTGGCCACGCTCTGGCGCTCCAGACCCATGATCTGGGCAATTTCGTGGTTCTCTAGATTCTGGTAAAACCGCAGGTACAAGACTTCCTGCTGGCGATTGGAGAGCGACGCCATGAGCTGGTGGAGCAGCCGGGTTTGTTCGGTTTCGCTTTCGGCAGCAATGATTTGCTGCTCAATGGAATCGGCAAACGGGAGCTGGGAAGGGGACGACTCGTCCAGGGGAACCGCCGGTTGTTGCGGACGGATTTTCAGCAGTTTATACCGCAGCGCTTTCAACAGGTACGTTTTGACAAAAACCGCATCACCGATGGTGGCCCGGTGATCCCACAATTCCAGCAGGAGATCCTGAATCGTGTCCCAAACCAGCTCCGAATCCGCCGTTAGCCGCAGCCCGTAGTTATAAAGGCCCCGGTAATGGAGCTTCGCCAGTTCGCCGAAAGCCAGCTCATCACCGCCTTTGAAGCGTTGCCAGAGTTCCTGCGGGGTCAGGGTTTTGTAATCAGCGGCTGTAAAACGTTCCAATCGATCCGATCGTCATGTACTCGTTACAGAAGCCAAATGTACGGTTATTTTACTGTCAGGATGGTATTTTGTTCATTAATTGTATAATTAAAAGAATTTAAAAATAGGGCGTTTTGTTACCAGATCGGCAAAATCGGGGAGACGGTTTTCATTCACCGGTCCGTTGGCTACCTTTGATCCATCATCGCATTCCGAAACGAATCCGTCCGCAACCGTATTGTAGAACAGAACTGCCCCCCATGAACAACCGGTTTAAAACATGGCTCAAGCGCGTTGGTTGGCTGGGCTTTCTTTTCTTTCTCATCAAAGGCCTGCTCTGGCTGCTCATTCCCTACCTCATCGCCAAAGGGGTATTCTCGAAGTAACATCGGTTCTGGAATGAACTTACGATAACATAATCACCTCCTGTACGGTTTATTGGGTAGATCAAAATACCGGCGAATTTAGGGCCGGATACTACTTTTTTAAGCCAAAACTGATCCGGTATTCAACATTCGGCGCGTAAACTTCGTATTGGTATAAGTAAAAACGATACCGGAACGAAGCGACGACCCCGATCCGGAGACTGATAAAAGGAACGTGAAAAAATTTCTGACGGTTTTTTTTCTGGCCCTACTGGGGCTGGTTTTTCTGGTACTCGGTTTTTTATGGGTCGTGGCGACAACGACCTGGGGACAGGATTTTGTGACCCGTCAGGTGAACAGCTACCTGGCCGGAAAAATCAAAAGCCCCTTCCGGATCGGCCGGATCACCTACGACATTCCGGATTACATCGGGCTGGAAGATGTCTTGTTCATCACCCCCAAAGGCGACACGCTGCTGGCGGGCCAGAAACTCCGGGTTGATCTCGATATGATGGGACTGCTCAAAAACCGGGTGGCACTCAATCAGATCGAACTCGAAAAAGTCCGGGTCAACCTGACCCGCACCCTGCCCGATACCACCTTCAATTTTCAATACATCATTGATGCCTTCGACACGGGCGGACCACCGCAGCCGGTCGATACCACGGCGGCTCCGCTGGACATAAGCCTGGCTGCGGTGACGCTAAAGGATGTCAGGATTCGCTACAAGGACGATGTGGTCGGGGCCGATGTCGGCGCGTATCTTGACAGCCTGCGGGCTAATTTTGACGAAACTGACGTTGCCCAGTCGCAGTATCACCTGCGGACGGTGAATGTGGATGGGTTGGTGGCAACCACCCGGCTTTACAAAGGCATCGACACGCCGGTAACGCCTTCCGCATCCTCGGGCGATACGCTGGATTTGAAATTAGGCACCTGGCAGGTAAACCGGGCGCGTTGGGATGTCAATGTGGAAGAAGCTGATTTTCAGACGCGGGGCGCGATTGGGCGGTTGGCGATGGAAGCCGATTACCTGTATCTGGACGGCCAGCGCGTCGGTATCAAATCCATCGAACTCGAAAACGCGGACATTGCCGCCATTCTGACCAAAGCGACGAAAAAGACGAGTGCGCCGGTTTCGGCCACAGCGGCTACAACCGACGATTCCGGCGGCTGGCGGGCCAGCATCGGGCGGGTGGCACTGGCGAAAAACCGCATCCGGTTTGAAGACCAGAATCAGCCCCGGCAGAAAACCGGCCTCGACTACGGCCACCTCGATCTGCAGAATTTTTCGCTGAACGCTCAGACGCTGCTCTACAGTCCGCAGTTGATCTCCGGTAAGTTTCGCGGGGGGCAGTTCCGCGATCAGAGCGGTTTTACGCTGCAACGACTCGATGCCGACGTGGTGTACAGCGATACGCTGACCTCGGTAAACCGGCTTTACGTACAGACGCCCCAGACGCTGCTCCGCGATCAACTGATTCTGCGCTACGATTCCATTGGGCAACTCAGCCGACCACGCGAAGCCGGGCGCGTGGGCGTTCGCGTCAATCTGAAGCAAAGCCGGCTGGCGGTTGCCGATATGCTGTATCTGGCGCCGTTTCTGGCCAGCACCTCGCCTTTTTTTACCAATCGGCAGGCCGTAATTCGGATCAATACGCTGATGCGGGGCACCCTGGCGAATCTGAGCATTCCAACCTTTGAACTGGATATGCTGGCCGGAACCCGGCTGCGGGCCAGCGGGCGCCTGCGCAACGTGACGGATGTAGACCGGCTGGCGATGGACATTAACCTGACCGAAGGCTCGACGCGCCTGAGCGATATCCGGCAGTTGGTGCCCAAAGGAACGCTGCCCGATTCGTTCAACATTCCGCCCAAACTCCGGCTGACCGGGCGGTTTCTGGGCGAACTGGATAACCTGAACCTCAATGCTGCCTTGCAGACCGATTGGGGCGATGTCGACTTCGACGGGAACGTCCGCGGTTTTGTCGCCGGGAAAAATCAGGCTTATAAAGGCGATTTATCGCTGGCGCGGCTGGAGGCCGGGCGCTGGCTGGGGCAGCAGGGAACGATTGGCAGTATTACGGCCAACGCGACCGTCGACGGCCGGGGCATTGACGTCAAAACCATGCAGACCGCTTTTCGGCTGAACGTCCGGCAGGCCGAACTGATGGGTTATAATTACCAGAATTTTGACGCCGAAGGCCGCCTGGAGCGGGGTACGCTCACCATGGAAAGCACGCTGGATGATCCGAACGCCAAACTGGCGCTGAACACGCAGGTGGGGCTGCTCCAGGATTTCCCCAGCGTACGGGGCGGGCTGGCGATTCAGAAACTGGACGTAACGCAACTGAAACTCTATAAAGAACCGCTCAGTGTGGAAGGCAGGCTCCGGTTTGATTTTGCGTCCACTGATCCGGCCAAACCGGTGGGCATTCTGGTCGCCCGCGAAACCGTGGTGCGCTACAATGGCAGCACCTATCCGCTGGATTCGTTCTACGTAAAAACCGATGTCGATGGGGTCCGGAAGATCGTCGAGGCCCAGTTGCCGTTTGCGAGCATGAAACTGGATGGTCAGTTTGATTACACGCGCCTGTACGACATTGCCGTGAGTGAATTCAGCAAATACATCCAACTGCCCGATCTGGCCTACAAGCCGGTCAATCCGCCGTATAGCTTTAACGTCGATATGACGGTCAATCACCACCCGCTGCTGATGGCTTTCGTGCCCGCCCTGACCCGCATGGACCCGGTTACGTTCCGGGCCTATGTCGATAACGTTCGGGATACCACCTTTGCCGCTCTGCTGAAAACCGGCTTGATCGAATACGATACGAACCAGATTCAGGGCATTACCATGCGTATGGCGGGCGTTAATGAACGGCTGGGCATTACGGGGCAGATCAACGCGGCCAACGCCAGCGGCATCAAGCTGAACGTGACCAAGTTAAACGCGGAAGCGATCAAAAACCGCCTTTGGTTCGAGATCGAATCCGACGATTCGACGGGCCGGGCGTGGTACGGTCTGTCCGGGAACCTGGCCATTGCCGACCGGGCCTATCAGTTCCGGTTCAATCCCGACGGTTTACTGACCAACTACCAGCGCTGGACGGGCGACACCACCGGGTACATTCAGTACAGCAGCGAAGGAATCCTGGCCGACCGGTTTTTACTCCAGACCGGCGAACAGAAGATTCTGGTCAACAGCATCGTGCCGCAGACGAATGCGCCCCTGGAGGTAAAAGTGGAAAACATCGACCTGGCCAACATGATGAAACTGGCCAATCAGGACACCACGATGGTCGGCGGTTTGCTGAACGGGGACGTGGTACTGCGGAATGTGCTGACCAACCTTTCCTTTACCGGCAACGTGAACGTCGATAGCCTGAATGTGATGGCGAAACCCATCGGTAATCTGACGGCGAAATTTGAAAACACAACGGAGCAACGAATTTCGACGGACATTGCGCTGGTGGGATCGGGAAACGGGGCGCGGGTAACGGGTTTCTACAAAGCGTCTGATCCGGCCAATGCGCTGGATTTTAAAATCAATCTGGACGAACTCAGTGCCCAGACCATCGAAGCGTTCAGTTTTGGACAGTTGCGCGAAACCAGCGGCCGGTTGCTGGGCCAGGTTGATGTGACGGGTTCCGTCGATCAGCCCCGGCTGAACGGTTCCATGTCGTTCGATTCGCTGGCGTTCAACGTAGCCTATCTGAATGCTTCGTACCGAATTGATGAGGAAACCATCCGGTTCAACGAAAAAACCGTTACGTTCCAGGATTTCAGCGTTCGCGACGCCTTGAACCGCAGCTTGACCACCAACGGAACCATTACCATCCGGGAATTGCCCGACGTAGCCTACAACCTGAATGTGAAGGCCGATCAGTTTCAGGTGCTGAATGCCACCCGAAAAGACAATGATCTGACCTACGGAAATGCCGCCATTACGGCAAATCTGAACATTCGCGGCAGCGGAACCAGCCCCACCATCAACGGGTCAATCCGGCTGGAAGACGACAGTAAGATCACGCTGGTGCTGCCCGACCAAAGCTCTTCGGTCAACGAGGCCCGGGAGATCGTCACGTTTATCGATCACAAAGATTCGCTGGCGTTGCGGAAATACCTGGTGCTGGCCAAACCGGATACGGCATCCCGCAAACTGGAGTTTCAAAATCTGAACAATGCCCAGATCGACCTGAGTCTGGAAGCCAACGAAAAATCCGAAATTACGGTGGTGATCGACGAACTGAACGGCGATAACCTGCGCATCAAAGGCAACGCCCGGCTAAACGTCGGCATCAGCCAGAGCGGAGCCATCTCGCTGCTGGGTCGGTATGATGTAACCGAAGGGGAATATTCGCTGACGTACGAAGTGCTGAAACGCAAATTTTCGATTCAGAAAGGCAGCTACATTACCTGGACCGGCGATCCGCTTCGGGCGCAACTGGACATTACGGCTCTCTACCAGACCACGGCGACCCCCGCGAACCTGATTGCAAACGAAACCAGCGAACAGCTCCGGACGGCGGCCAAACAGAAAATTCCGTTCAATGTTTTGCTGAAAATGAAAGGCCAGTTGTCGGCGCCGGACATCAGCTTTGACATTGCGATGCCGGAAGAGGATTTCCTGGCGTCCCGAACCATTATTGATGCCGTTAATTCCAAGTTGACGCAGCTGCGGCAGGACCCTTCGCAGTTGAACAAGCAGGTGTTTGGCCTGATGGTGCTGGGCAGTTTCATTGCTGAAAACACCGCTAGTTCGACGGGCGGGGGCGGAATCAACACCGAGGAAATTGCCCGCAGCAGCGTGAGTAAGATTCTGTCGGATCAGTTGGAGAAATTCGCGTCCAGCCTGCTGAAAGGCTTTGATGTCAATTTTGATCTGCTTTCATCGACTCAGTCGGCCGGTGCTAATAACTCGGTGGGCTCCCGCACGGACCTGAATGTGGGCGTTTCCCGCAGTTTTTTACAGGGACGGCTGACGGTATCGGTGGGTCGCAATTTTGTCCTGGAAAACAATACCGGCATCAACCGCAATCCCAACGAGGTGTTTGACAACCTGTCGTTGAACTACAACCTGACCCGCGATGGCCGGTACATGCTGCGCGGTTATCGCAAAAGTGACTACCAGGCGGTTTTGGAAGGGTACGTGATTGAAACCGGCGTTGGGTTTGTCATCACGGTTGATTACAACCTGCTGAGTGAAGTGTTTCGTAAATCGGCAGAAAAGCAAAATCAATGAAAAACGGTTTAATCTATTTACTGGCTTTTTTCGCGTTGACCGGCTGTCATGTGGCCCGACACATTCCGCCCGGTGAGAAATTATACATGGGTGCTGAAATCAATGTAGCGGTTGATTCAACGGTTTCTAAAGGTGAAAAAGAACAGATTGAGGAGCAACTGACTGGATTGGCCCGTCCAAAACCCAATAAGAAACTGTTCGGCTATCCGTACAAAGTGGGTTTGTATTACCTGATGGGTGAGCCGAAAAAAGAAAAAGGATTTCGGGCGTGGTTCCGGCGGAAATTTGGTGAAGAGCCGGTTTTTGCGAGCGCCAAGGCCCTTACGTCCAACGCGGCCATCTGGATGGCTTTTCTGGAAAATGAGGGCTATTTCCGTTCGACGGTTTCCGGTAGCTTGCGCGACAATCCCGACAGTTCGAAGAGTTACCAGACCACGGCCGTCTATCAGGTGCAGGTACAACCCCGCTATCTCATTGATTCGGTCGCCTTCCTGATGGATTCGACCACGCTGCGGCAACCGATGATTGAAATTCAGAAGCGGACATTGCTGAAGAAAGAGAATCCATACCGGCTGGAGATCATCAAGCTGGAACGGGAGCGAATCAATCAGTATTTACAGCGGCAGGGCTTTTTTTACTTTCAGCCGGATTTCATTGCGGTACTGGCCGACAGTGCTCAGGGCAATCACCGAACCCGCCTGTATCTGGCCATCAAGCCCGAAACACCTCGCGCGGCCTTGCTGCCCTACTCGGTCCGGGATATTTACGTGTATCCGAATTACAGCCTTTCGTCCAATTCTACTCAGGTGGATACGCTGGCCAGCCGGGCGGTTCAGTTTGGGGCCTATAAAATTGTCGATCCCGAAGGGACTTACAATCCCAAGCTTTTTCGGGACATCATTGCTTTGCGGCCCGGACGACGTTACAACAGCCGGGCGCAGGAGCAGACCTTGTCCCGGTTTATTAACGTGGGTTCGTTCAAGTTTGTCCGCAACCGGTTTGAACCCACGCAGCAGGGCGATTCGACGGTGATGGATGTGCATTATTACCTGACGCCGTATCCGAAGAAATCCGCCCGATTGGAGATTGCCGGAACGAGCCGTTCCAACAACCTGGTCGGTTCGCAGCTGACTTTAAGCTGGCGAAACCGGAATGTCCTGGGCCGTTCGGAGTTGTTTACCGTCAACGCCAATGCCGGGGTCGAATTTCAGATTGGTGCACGCGGCAGCGGGATCACGAACTATCGCTACGGAATTCAAACGAGTCTGACATTTCCCCGGCTGGTTTCGCCTATTCCAATCAAACATTACGAACGCGGGCAGAACTTGCCGCAGACCACCGTTTCACTCGGATACGACCTGATTGTTCGGAGTGAATATTACCATTTGAACTCGTTTCTGACAACGTTTGGCTACGCCTGGCGGAGCAACCCGCAAACGGAGCATATTTTTCAGCCGATCAGTATCAACTACGTACTGCCCTCTAATTTTACCGATAAGTTTTTTGCGCTGGAGGATGACCCTACCACCCGGCAGCAATACGCCACAATCATTCGATCCGATCAATTGATTTTGAGTAGTTTATATACCTATAACTTAAGTTCGTCACCCCGAACCGCTTCTGCGTACACCTACCGTCTAAGCGTGAATGTCGAACCCGCCGGTAATTTAGGTTCACTGTTGAGCAATAAGAAAAATGAGGCAGGGGAAGAGGTGATCTTCGGTGTGCGGTATTCCCAGTTTTTCCGAATGGATGTTGACAGCCGGCATTTTATCAAGCTTTCACCGAGTATGGTCTGGGCGAGCCGGTTTTTCGGTGGACTGGGTGTTCCCTACGGCAACTCCGATCAGCTACCGTTTGTGAAACAGTATTTTGTGGGGGGGGCCAACAGCATACGGGCCTTCCGTCCCCGGGCCATTGGCCCCGGCGTTTACACCCGCAACCTCGTTGGAACCGTGGCGCTTCAGGATGGCGGGGGTGACATTAAGCTGGAATTCAGCACCGAGCTTCGGCCCAAATTCAACAAGTATTTCCAGGGTGCTTTGTTTCTGGACGCTGGTAATGTCTGGATGTATTCCGACGAGACTTTCTACGGGGCCAATACCCAGTTCAGGAAAGATTTCTATAAGCAGCTGGCGGTGGGTACGGGCCTCGGTTTGCGGCTTGATGTGTCTTATTTTGTGTTGCGCTTTGATTTAGCCTTTCCCCTGCGAAAACCGTGGTTGCCGGAAGGCCAGCAGTGGGTTTTCGACGAAATTGACCCCACCAGCCGCAGCTGGCGCCGGGATAACCTGATTTTAAACGTGGCCGTCGGCTATCCTTTTTAAAACCGGTATTGCTTTCATTTCCTGCCTATTAACTTTTGCAACAGACTTTGCAATAGGTTTGTTTTTGCCGCCCGGATTGCCTATCTTTGCGCTCTGATTCGCGAAAAGTGCCTTTTTGGATTTGTATTCGGCTTTTTTCGCGCACGGCAATTGTATATTAACTACTGAAATAATACTTCATTATGGCAACTGATCTTCGATACCTGCGAAACATTGGTATCGCTGCCCACATCGACGCCGGTAAAACGACTACCACCGAGCGGATTCTTTATTACTCCGGGGTGAGCCACAAAATCGGCGAAGTACACGAAGGGGCTGCTACCATGGACTGGATGGAGCAGGAACAGGAACGGGGGATCACCATTACATCCGCGGCTACCACCGTTAACTGGAAATACCGGGACGAGAACTACCATGTGAACATCATCGACACTCCGGGTCACGTTGACTTTACGGTGGAGGTAAACCGTTCACTGCGCGTTCTTGATGGTCTGGTGTTTTTGTTCAGTGCAGTAGACGGAGTTGAGCCGCAGTCGGAAACCAACTGGCGGCTGGCCAACAACTACAACGTCGCCCGTCTGGGTTTCGTAAACAAAATGGACCGCGCCGGTGCTGACTTCCTGAACGTTGTCAATCAGGTGAAAGAAATGCTCGGCAGCAATGCGGTGCCGCTGCAATTGCCGATCGGGGCCGAAGATAATTTCAAAGGCGTGGTCGATCTGGTCAACTTCCGCGGTATCCAGTGGAACGAGCACGACAAAGGCATGACCTTCCAGGAAGTGCCCATTCCGGACGATATGCTGGAAGAAGCGCGCGAATGGCGGGGTAAACTGCTCGAAGCTGTTGCGGATTATGACGAGTCGCTGATGGAGAAATACTTCGAAGACGAAAACTCGATCACCGAAGACGAAATTCTGACGGCTCTGCGCAAAGCAACCATCGAGATGAAAATCGTTCCGATGTTGTGCGGTTCTTCGTTCAAGAATAAAGGGGTGCAGACGATGCTTGACTACGTGATGTCGCTGCTGCCTTCTCCGCTCGACAAACCGGAAATCAAAGGAACAAACCCGAACACCGATCAGGAAGTCGTTCGTCACCCGACGGAAAGCGACCCGTTCACGGCGCTGGGCTTTAAAATTGCCACGGACCCCTATGTTGGTCGTCTGTGTTTTGTGCGGGTTTACTCGGGTGCGCTGGATTCGGGTTCGTACGTTCTGAACACCCGTTCGGGGAACAAGGAGCGGATTTCGCGGATTTTCCAAATGCACGCCAACAAGCAAAACCAGATCGACAAACTGCGGGCTGGCGATATTGGTGCGGTCGTCGGTTTTAAAGACATCAAAACGGGTGATACCCTTTGCGATGAGAAAAACCCGATCATTCTGGAATCCATGGTTTTCCCGGATCCGGTTATTGGTTACGCCATCGAGCCGAAGAAAACCGCCGACCAGGACAACTTCTCAAAAGCCATCGGTAAACTGATCGAAGAAGATCCGACCCTGAAAGTGGAAACGGATGAAGAAACCGGTCAGACAATCATCCGTGGTATGGGTGAGCTTCACCTTGAAATCATCATCGACCGGATGCGTCGGGAGTTTAAGGTGGAAGTAAACCAGGGTGCTCCGCAGGTAGCTTACAAAGAAACGCTGACGAAAAACTTCGAACACCGCGAGTTGTACAAAAAGCAAACGGGTGGTCGTGGTAAATTCGCCGACATCGTGTTCGAGATCATGCCGGGCGAAGAAGGCAAAACCGGTCTGGAGTTCGTCAACGGTATTGTCGGTGGGGTTATTCCGCGCGAATTTATCCCGTCGGTTGAAAAAGGTTTCCGCGAGGCCATGTCAACGGGGCCGCTGGCGGGTTATCCGCTCGACTCGATGAAAGTGCGGTTGTTCCACGGTTCTTTCCACGACGTTGACTCCGATTCACTGTCGTTCGAATTGGCCGCTCGTCTGGGCTTCCGTGAAGCGGCCAAACAAGCCGGTCCGAAACTGCTCGAGCCGATCATGGCGGTTGAAGTACTGACGCCGGAAGAATACACCGGTCCGATCACGGGTGACCTGAACCGCCGTCGTGGAATCATGAAGGGTATGGATACCCGGGCTGGTTCGCAGGTGATCAAGGCGGATGTTCCGCTATCGGAACTGTTCGGTTATGTAACGGATCTGCGGACGATGTCATCCGGTCGGGCAACGGCCAACCTGACATTCTCACACTACGAGCAAGTCCCGACCAACCTGGCGGAAGGCATCGTAGCGAAAGCCAAAGGAACTGTTAGAGCTTAATTTAATAAGAACAATGAACCGTTAAAAAGAAATCAAGGGTAAGAGACCTGAAGTGTTCATTTTTAACGGTTCATTATTCATTAAATAGAACCCCGCTGTTGGAGTAAATGGTTCTTTCAACCGCGGACGGCCGGTTTTCAATCGGCTCATTCAATTAGAACCACAACGAGTCATGAATCAAAAAATTCGGATTAAACTGAAGTCCTTCGACCACATGCTGGTCGACAAATCAGCTGAGAAAATTGTCAAGGCGGTAAAATCAACGGGTGCTATTGTAAGCGGCCCGATTCCCCTGCCGACCGAGAAAGAAAAATTCACGGTACTGCGTTCTCCGCACGTCAACAAAAAATCACGGGAGCAATTCCAATTGTGCACGTATAAGCGGTTGGTTGACATTTATTCAACCAGCGCAAAAACCGTTGATGCTTTGATGAAACTGGAACTGCCGAGCGGGGTGGATGTTGAAATCAAAGTATAACTGAAATTCTCCTGAAAATTTTACTTTTAAAATTTTCAGGAGAAAAAAGAAACGCTTACCTTTGCAATCCGAATTAGAAGTAAAGGCAACGACATAAATCGGGTGAAGGTCCCACAAGGAAACCGCATCTGACTATTTTAGTCCGGTAATCTGTGCTTGTCATGGATCAACCGACAGAAGGTCAGGTGGAACACGCCTGGCCTTTTTTGTTTTGCGCTGATCCGGAAATAGTTGAGAATAAATAAACTACGGTTTGGATTGAAAGGAAGTAATTCCTACCTTTGCACTCCGATTTTTTCGGGTTCAAAACTATAAATTCCTGCTTTACAACCACTTATTATGTCTGGTTTAATTGGAAAAAAGATTGGGATGACCAGTCTGTACAATGCTGACGGGCAGGCTCTGGCATGTACAGTCATTGAAGCTGGTCCCTGTGTTGTTACGCAAGTTAAGACACAGGAGTCGGATGGGTATCAGGCCATCCAGCTGGGTTACGGTGAAAAAAAAGAAAAACGTACCAACAAGCCACTGCTTGGGCACTTCAAAAAGGCCGGTACGACACCGAAACGAAAATTAGTCGAGTTTAAAACATTCGAAAAAGAGCTGAGCCTGGGCCAGACCCTGCAAGCTGCGGATGTTTTCGTTGAAGGCGACTTCGTTGATGTCGTTGGAACGGTGAAAGGGCGCGGTTTTCAGGGCGTTGTAAAACGTCACGGTTTTGGTGGTGTCGGTGGACAAACCCACGGTCAGCACAACCGCCAGCGTCACCCGGGTTCTATCGGTGCCTGTTCTTTCCCTTCGCGGGTGTTCAAAGGTATCCGGATGGCCGGTCGGATGGGCGGTAACCGCGTGAAAGTTCAGAACCTGCGTGTTCTGAAAGTGCTGTCAGAGCAAAATCTGATCGTTGTGAGCGGCTCGGTTCCGGGCGCTAAAAATTCGTTCCTCATTTTAGATAAGTAAATCATGGAGGCAGCAGTTTATAACTCGAAAGGAGAGGATACGGGCAAGAAGATTAGCTTGTCTGATGCTATCTTCGGAATTGAGCCGAACGAGCACGCGATCTACTTAGACGTGAAACAATACCTGGCGAACCAACGGCAGGGAACGCACAAGGCCAAAGAACGTGCCGAGAATGCTCACTCGACTCGTAAAATCAAGAAGCAGAAAGGTACGGGTGGCGCCCGCGCCGGTTCGATCAAATCACCGGTTTTTGTGGGTGGTGGAACCATCTTTGGTCCTCGTCCGCGTGACTACTCGTTCAAACTGAACAAGAAAGTAAAGCAACTGGCTCGTAAATCAGCACTGGCTGCGAAAGCGCAGGGAAACAGTGTATCGATCCTGGAAAACTTTACGCTGGAAGCAGCCCGTACGAAGTCATACATTGATTTCCTGAACGGTTTTCAGGCATTGAATACGAAAACATTGTTGATTCTACCCGAAGTAGATACGAACGTTGTCCTGTCGAGCCGGAACTTGCAGAAAGCAAAAGTAACGACGGTTGACAATGTCAACACCTACGATTTAATGCACGCTGATCGTCTGCTGATTGCGGAAGGAGCTTTGTCGAAATTAGAATCTCTTCTCCAGTAATTGATATGGAAAACGTACTGAAAAGACCGATCATTACCGAAAAGGTAACGGCCCAGAATAAGAAGGGACAATACGGATTTGAGGTGTCGATGAATGCCAACAAAATCGAGATCAAAAAGGCGGTCGAGAAATTGTATGGGGTTACCGTAACCGAGGTGAACACGATGCGGTGCATTGGGCACATGAAATCGAAAAGCACGAAAAAAGGTGCTGTAACGGCGGGTCGCACGTCAACCTGGAAAAAGGCAATCGTTACGGTTGCCGACGGAGAGATCATCGATATTTACGCTGAAGCATAAGCGCAACCACGAACGACCAAACGAAGTAGTTAGGAATCATGGGAGTTAAGAAACTGAAACCAACAACCCCGAGTCAGCGTTTTCGCGTGGCCCCGGATTTTGCCGAGATCACGACGGACAAACCGGAACGGAGTCTGCTGGTATCGATAAAGAGATCAGGTGGCCGGAACAATCAGGGACACCGTTCAATGCGCTACATCGGTGGCGGTCACAAGAAACAATACCGGATTATCGACTTCAAACGCGATAAAACAGACGTACCGGCGACGGTCAAGACGATCGAATACGATCCGAACCGTTCAGCCCGGATTGCCTTGTTGTTCTACGCTGATGGTGAAAAACGGTATATCCTGGCTCCGCAGGGAATCACCGTTGGGCAGCAAGTAATTTCAGGTGCTGCAGTGGCACCGGAAGTTGGAAACGCCCTGCCGCTGTCGGCCATGCCAATCGGTACAATTGTTCACAACGTCGAGCTGAAACCGGGTAAAGGTGGCGCTATGGTTCGGAGTGCCGGAACATACGCTCAACTGGTAGCCCGCGAAGACAAGTACGCAATCCTGCGGATGCCATCAGGCGAACAACGGATGGTACTGGGAACTTGCATCGCCACCGTTGGGTCGGTATCCAACCAGGATCACATGAACGTCAGCATCGGTAAAGCCGGCCGGACGCGCTGGTTGGGTCGCCGTCCCCGCGTTCGTGGGGTTGCCATGAACCCGGTCGATCACCCGATGGGTGGTGGCGAGGGCCGGGCTTCCGGTGGACATCCGCGTTCCCGTACGGGTCTCTACGCGAAAGGCAAGAAAACCCGCCCGGTCAACAAGTATTCAGATCGTCTGATCATTAGTAAACGGAAAAAATAAGAAGTAGATGGCACGCTCACTTAAAAAGGGTCCCTACATAGATTTTCGTCTGGAAAAAAAGGTGGATACCATGAATGATTCGGGTCGCAAATCCGTCATCAAAACCTGGTCCCGCCGTTCAATGATCTCTCCGGATTTCGTTGGCCATACGTTCGCTGTTCACAATGGCAACAAGTTCATCCCGGTTTATGTCACCGAGAACATGGTTGGCCATAAGTTAGGCGAATTTTCACCCACCCGGAACTTCCGGGGTCACGTTGCGAAGAAAGACAAAGGCAAACGGTAGAATTGTTTAACGTTTAAAGTCTAAGGTTTAAGGTGTCGTTGAACGTTAAACTTTAAACCTGAAACCACAAAAAATGGAAGCAATAGCAAAGCTAAAAAATGTGCCTTCGTCTCCTCGCAAAATGCGGCTGGTAGCCGACATGATCCGGGGGCAGAAGGTTAGCAAAGCATTGGGTGTTCTGCGGTATCAACCCCAGGCTGGTGCTGCGTTGCTGGAAAAGCTGCTGCTCTCGGCGGTTGCTAACTGGCAACAAAAAAATGGAGATGAACGGGCTGAAGATGCTGACCTGTACGTAAAGACGATTTTCGTCGACGGTGGTCGTATGCTGAAACGGCTGCGTCCTGCACCACAAGGTCGTGGTCACCGGATTCGCAAACGCTCAAACCACGTAACCATCGTGGTTGAAAGTGCCGCCAACTCGCTGACGCTTGCACCCGTAGTATCAACAGAAAACGCAGAATAACAAGACAATAAAATGGGACAAAAAGTAAACCCCGTTGGTTTTCGGCTTGGTATCGTCAAAGGATGGGATTCTAGCTGGTATGGCGGCAAGGAGTTTCCGGATAAGCTGGTTGAAGACGAAAGAATTAGAAAATATATCCAGGCTCGTATTCCAAAAGGTTCGATCGCCCGGGTTGTTATCGAGCGTACCCTGAAACGCATCACGTTGACTATTCATACGGCTCGCCCGGGTATTGTCATCGGTAAAGGGGGCGGTGAGGTCGATAAGATCAAGGAAGAGCTGAAAAAAATTACGGGTAAAGACGTTCAGATTAACATTTTTGAAATCAAACGTCCGGAAATCGACGCCAAACTGATTGGTGAAACGATTGCCCAACAGCTTCAGGCTCGGATTTCTTACCGTCGTGCCATGAAACAAGCTATCAGCTCGGCTATTCGGGTAGGTGCTCAGGGAATCAAGGTTCGCGTATCGGGTCGTTTGGGCGGTGCTGAAATGGCCCGTACGGAAGAATACAAAGAAGGACGCGTTCCATTGCATACTCTGCGTGCTGATATAGATTACGCTATTTCGGAAGCTCAGACGATTTACGGAAAGATCGGAATCAAAGTTTGGGTTTTCAAAGGCGAACTGTACGGCAAACGGGATCTGTCGCCGGCCGCTCAAATCACGGCCGCTCAAGCGGATCGCGGTGGCGACCGGAACGAGCGTCGCGGTGATCGTGGCGACCGTCGCGGAGAACGCGGTGGCGAAGGCGATCGCAACGATCGTCGTCGGGGCCGGAACGATCAAAACCGTGGTGGTGGCGGAAATCAACGTGGTGGACAAGGCGGTGGCGGTCAGCGTGGCGGCCAGGGCGGAGGACAACGCGGTGGCGGAGGTCAAGGCGGAGGCCCGCGCAAAAGATAGTAAGAACATCGGACGTCAGCACGTCCTTTAGATACGACTAAAGATGTTACAACCAAAAAGAACCAAGTTTCGTAAGCAGCAGAAAGGCCGTGTCAAAGGCATTGCCGGACGGGGTCACCAAATCGCTTTCGGATCGTTTGCCATCAAGTCTCTGGAACCCGGTTGGATTACCGCCCGCCAGATTGAAGCGGCTCGTATCTCTGTAACGCGGGCCATGAAACGGGAAGGACAAGTTTGGATTCGCATTTTCCCAGACAAAGTCATCACGAAAAAACCGGCCGAAGTACGGATGGGTAAAGGAAAAGGAGCTCCGGAATATTGGGTTGCTCCCGTAAAACCGGGTACCATTTTGTTCGAAGCCACGGGTGTGCCGCTGGACGTTGCCAATGAAGCCCTGCGTCTGGCCGCTCAAAAGTTACCGATCAAAACAAGATTCGTTGTTCGTCGGGATTATCAGGAAACAGAAGACTAACTCGGGAATCAGTTGTCAGATAAGGTTTTAAAACCGTAAACGGGCAACGACCAACAACATTCAGTCATGAAAAAGAACGAGATCAAGTCGCTGACGGTTGAACAATTGAATGAGCAGGTAGCGGCTGAGAAAGATCGCTTGCAAAAGTTAAAGTTTGCGCACGCCATTTCGCCCATCGAAAACCCGATGCGAATTCGCACCACGCGTAAATTGATTGCTCAATTACTGACCGAGCTGACTGTTAAACAAAACGCCAGCTAATAAAACGGTATCGACTCATGGAGCAGCAAGAAAGAAATCTAAGAAAAGAAAGAATTGGTAAGGTAGTAAGTAACAAGATGGAAAAATCCATCACCGTTGCTGTCGATCGGAAAGTGCAGCACCCCATCTACGGGAAATTCATGCACCGGACGAAGAAGTTCATGGCCCACGACGAGAAAAATGAATGCGGTATTGGTGATACCGTCCGCATCATGGAAACCCGTCCGCTGAGCAAGAACAAATGTTGGCGATTAGTCGAAATCATTGAAAAGGCGAAGTAATCATGATCCAGCAAGAATCACGTTTGGGCGTAGCCGATAACAGCGGTGCCAAAGAAGTACTTTGCATTCGGGTGCTGGGTGGAACCGGTAAGCGGTTCGCTACAGTTGGCGATAAAATTGTGGTAACGGTAAAACAGGCGCTTTCTTCGAGCAATATGAAGAAAGGAACTGTTTCCAAGGCAGTAGTCGTTCGGACGAAAAAAGAAATCCGCCGGAAAGACGGTTCTTACATCCGGTTTGAAGACAATGCTGCCGTACTGCTGAACAACAACGATGAGCCACGCGGTACCCGGATTTTCGGGCCCGTTGCCCGCGAGTTGCGCGAAAAGCAGTTTATGAAAATCGTTTCGTTAGCTCCAGAAGTATTGTAACTATGAAGAATGTAGCAGACAAGCCTGCGAAGTTACACATCAGAAAAGGAGATACTGTCAAAGTTATTTCCGGTAACTCGAAAGGCCAAACCGGTACGATACTGCGTGTTTTGGTCGATAAGCAACGCGCCGTGGTTGAAGGGATAAACATGATAACCAAGCATGTGAAACCATCAGCCGCTAACCCTCAGGGAAGTTTGGAAAAACGCGAAGGAACCGTTCACATCAGCAACTTAATGGTCGTTGATACGAAAACGAACGAGCCTTCACGGACTGGCCGCAAACTGAATGACAAAGGTAAATTGCAGCGGTTTTCTAAAAAATCGGGCAACTTTATCTAATTGATAGGAATCAGGAACGTATAAACGAATACGAAAGTGGCAACTCCGAGACTGAAAGAAAAATATACGAGTGAGATTGTGGCTCAATTGAAAGATAAGTTTCAGTACAAAAGCATCATGCAGGTACCGAAACTGGCTAAGATTGTGGTAAACAAAGGGATTGGTGCCGCCGTCGCTGACAAGAAATTAGTTGATGTCGGTGTGGACGAACTGACCATGATTACGGGCCAGAAAGCTATTCCCACAATTGCGAAAAAAGCCGTCTCTAACTTTAAGCTGCGCGAAGGAATGCCGATCGGAGCGAAAGTGACCCTGCGCGGAGAAAAAATGTACGAATTTCTGGATCGTTTGACCGCCGTTGCATTGCCGCGCGTTCGTGACTTCAAAGGAATTAGTGACAAAGGCTTTGACGGCCGTGGTAACTACACGTTCGGCGTCCAGGAGCAAATCATTTTTCCGGAAATCACGATTGATAAAGTGAGTCGGATCTCTGGAATGGACATTACGTTCGTTACGACAGCGAACACGGATGAAGAAAGCTTTGCATTGCTGAAAGCGCTGGGTATGCCCTTCGCTATCAGTAAAAAATAACGCATAACGCGAATAAAAACATGGCAAAAGAATCCATCAAAGCAAGAGAGCGTAAGCGGATTGCCTTAGTTGCAAAGTACGCTACCAAGCGTGCGGCACTGAAAGCAGCTGGTGATTACGTCGGATTAGACAAACTGCCGAAGAATGCTTCCCCAGTACGTCTGCATAATCGGTGTAAGCTAACGGGCCGCCCTCGCGGATACATGCGGAAATTTGGTATCTCCCGCGTAACATTCCGTGAAATGGCCTCGGCCGGTAAAATTCCGGGTGTAACCAAGTCAAGCTGGTAACTTTCACGCCATCTTAGCGATTTTCGAAACAATTCCCTAATTTTGCAGGCTCATTTGAAAAAAGCTTGCAGTTACTAATCAGGAGGAAATGAATACTGATCCCATAGCAGATTATCTGACTCGCATCAGAAATGCGATCCGCGCCAAGCACCGGGTCGTGGAAATTCCTGCTTCCAACATAAAGAAGGAGATCACCAAGGTACTCTTTGATAAAGGCTTTATCCAGAACTACAAGTTCGATGAGACGGGCCCGCAAGGAAGTATTAAAATTGCACTGAAGTATAATCCGGTTACAAAACAACCTGCGATCGTCGATTTGCAGCGCGTTAGCCGCCCGGGTCTGCGTCAGTACAAAGGGTCTACGGAAATACCGCGTATTTTCAATGGCCTGGGTGTCGCGATCGTCTCGACCTCGAAAGGTGTGATGACCGACAAGGAAGCCCGGACGCTGAACGTCGGTGGTGAGGTGTTGTGTTACGTATATTAATCAGAAACTATGTCACGCGTAGGTAATAAAATCATTGCACTGCCCGAGAAAGTGTCAGTTTCGGTCGAGAACGGTAACACCGTTACGGTGAAAGGTCCGAAAGGGTCGCTATCGCAGAGCATTAATTCGGATATTCAGATCGAAATCGCTGATGGAGAGCTGAAAGTGGTTCGTCCGAACGACCAGAAACGTTTCAAAGCCCTGCACGGCTTGTACCGCGCTCTGGTGAATAACATGGTAACGGGTGTCAGTACGGGCTACCGCATTGAACTCGAAATCGTCGGGGTTGGTTACAAAGCTGTAGCCTCGAACAATGTCTTGCAATTGACGCTGGGTTATTCACACGATATTTATGTGGCTATCCCGACTGAATTGAATGTAACGGCGGTAACAGAAAAAGGGCAGAACCCGAAAGTTATTCTGGAAGGCATCGACAAACAACTGATCGGCGATGTAGCGGCAAAAATCCGATCATTGCGGAAGGTAGAACCGTATAAAGGAAAAGGTATCCGGTTTGTTGGCGAGAAAATCCGTCGGAAAGCTGGTAAGTCTGCTTCTAAGAAGTAATTGGTGAACCATATAATAAGCACAGGCGAAAATGGCTGTCACAAAAGAAAGCAGGAGACTGCGTATTAAAAAACACATTCGGAACAAAGTTTCCGGAACGGCTGAACAGCCGCGACTATCCGTATTTCGGTCAAATACCCGGATTTACGCCCAGATTATCGATGATGAAAAAGGCAATACGCTGGTCAGTGCCTCATCGATCGATATTGCTGGTAAAGATAAAAAAGGCGTTAACGTTGAGCTGGCTAAGCAAGTTGGACAGGCTTTGGCGGAAAAAGCAACAACCAATGGGATTACCAAGGTTGTTTTCGATCGGAATGGTTATTTGTATCATGGTAAGGTAAAAGCCCTGGCCGACGGTGCCCGGGAAGGGGGCCTTCAATTCTAAGCAAAACAATGGTAGCAAATACAAGACCTGCTAAAGTTAACGAGTCTGAACTGAAAGAACGCGTTGTTGCTATTAACCGCGTTGCCAAGGTAGTAAAAGGTGGTCGGCGTTTTAGCTTTGCCGCAATCGTTGTCGTTGGTGACAGCAACGGAGTAGTTGGATATGGCCTGGGCAAAGCAAATGAAGTAACCGATGCCATTGCCAAAGGAATTGAAGATGCCAAGAAAAACCTTGTGCAGATTCCATTGCTAAAGCACACGGTTCCTCACGAGATGGAGGGTAAATTCAGTGGCGGTTTTGTTCTGCTGAAACCGGCATCCGCTGGTACAGGAGTAATCGCTGGTGGTGCTATGCGTGCGGTATTGGAAAGTGCCGGTATCCGCGACGTATTGGCAAAATCGAAAGGTTCTTCAAACCCACACAACGTGGTAAAAGCAACCATCGACGCACTGCTGAAAATGCGGGCTCCGCACCAGGTAGCGTTTCAGCGCGGTGTGAAGTTGAGCAAAGTTTTTAACGGATAAGCATCCTTAACAACGGCATACAGAAATGGCACGGGTTAAAATCACTCAGGTACGCAGCATTATCAAGCGGCCAAAAACGCAGAAACTGGCGATTCAATCGCTGGGTCTGGGCAAAATTAACCGGAGCGTTTCATTGGAATACAATGACGCAGTCGGTGGAATTATCCGTAAAGTTCAACACTTAGTTAAAGTAGAAGAAATTTAATCATGAATCTGAATACACTTAAACCTGCGCAAGGATCCGTCCGGGAGCGCAAGCGAGTAGGTCGAGGTACGGGTTCTGGTATGGGTGGAACATCAACCCGTGGCCATAAAGGTGCCCAGTCTCGTTCCGGTTACAGCGCTAAGAAAAACTTCGAAGGTGGGCAGATGCCGCTGCAGCGCCGGGTACCGAAATTTGGTTTTAAAAACATCAATCGGGTTGAATATAAGCCGATTAACCTCGATACATTGCAGCAGCTGGTCGAAAAAGCGGGCGTTACAGCGGTTGACATCGATGTACTGCTGCAGAACGGTCTGGCGGGCAAATCTGATAAAATTAAAATTCTGAGCCGGGGTGAATTAACTTCAGCCGTAGAAGTGAAAGCGCATGGTTTTTCACAAAAAGCGATTGAAGCCATTGAGAAAGCAGGCGGTAAAGCAATCAAGCTCTAATCGGCTCGCTCGTTCTTCGATGGGAATTTGCCATTTTTTTTCGTAAATTTGGTGACTTTTTTTGGACGAGCAGCTTGATAAACCAATGAAACGATTCATCACGACCCTTCAGAATATTTTTTCGATCGAAGAACTGAGGACCCGCATTCTGAACACATTGTTGTTTGTGACGGTTTTCAGATTGGGGTCTCAAATTGTATTGCCGGGTATCGATCCGACGAAGCTGAACCTGAATCCACAAGGGTTACTTGGATTGCTGGAAACGTTTTCGGGAGGAGCCTTTAGTAAAGCGTCCATTTTTGCATTGGGCATTATGCCGTATATATCGGCATCAATCGCCATCCAATTACTAACGCTGGCTTTACCCTACTTCCAGAAAATGCAGAAGGAAGGTGAATCCGGTCGTAAGCGGTTAAATCAGATCACCCGGATTCTAACTATTTTTGTTACTGCTGCTCAAGCAATTACGTATCTGACTACCACAATTCCGAACGAAGCGATTATTATTAATAAAGCAACGTTCAACATTGTATCGGTTGTTGTCCTAACCGCCGGTACTATCTTCTGTATGTGGCTGGGCGAGCGGATTACGGATAAAGGAATTGGTAACGGAATTTCAATGCTGATCATGATCGGTATTGTATCACGTTTCCCCGGTGCTGTATACGGCGAGGCTTTATCTCGAGGATCTGGAGGAGCTCTATTGTTCGTGCTGGAGATCGTAGCGTTGTTTTTTGTAGTAATGGGCGCCGTGGTATTGACGCAGGCGGTGCGTCGGATTCCCATTCAATACGCTAAGCAGGTCGTTGGCAACAAAGTGGTTGGCGGTCAGCGCCAGTATTTGCCTTTGAAGTTGAATGCTGCCGGTGTAATGCCGATTATTTTTGCGCAAGCGCTGATGTTTGTTCCGACCCTCGTCGCTGGCCTGTTTGCTGAAAAAAGTGATTTTGCTGGAACCGTGCAGACGGCCTTCGCTGATTACACATCGTGGCAATACAACCTGTTGTTTGCGTTTTTGATCATCGTCTTTACTTTTTTCTATACGGCGATTTCAGTCAATCCAAATCAGATTGCAGACGATATGAAGCGAAGTGGAGGTTTTATCCCTGGTGTGAAACCCGGTTTTATGACCTCTGAATACATTGGCCAGGTTCTGGACCGCATTACCTTGCCGGGCGCTCTTATGTTGGCAATTGTGGCTATTTTACCCGCTATTGCTTCTTTGCTTGGAATGACCCGGAACTTCTCGCAGTTTTTTGGTGGCACATCGCTGTTGATCATGGTTGGTGTGGTGCTGGACACTCTGCAGCAAGTTGAAAGTTATCTTCTGATGCGTCGTTACGAAGGACTGATGAAATCAGGTCGGGTAACGGGCCGTACGGAGAGCGTAACTGCTTAATAGAAATGATTTACCTGAAATCAGACGCCGAAATTGAACTGATGAAAATCAGTGGGCAGGTCCTCGGTAAAGCGCATGCTGAAGTTGCGAAACGGATTCGGCCGGGCGTAACGACGAAGGAACTGGATCGCGTGGCTGAGGAGTATATTCGTGACAATGGAGGAATACCATCGTTCAAAGGATTCAATAATTTCCCGGCGGCTTTGTGTATTTCGGTCAATGAGACAGTAGTACACGGTTTCCCGAGTAAGTACGAACTGAGAGAAGGCGATATCATTTCAATCGATTGTGGTGTCAAGCTAAACGGTTACCACAGCGATAGTGCGTACACTTATCCAATTGGCGAAATCGGTCCGGAAGTTCGCGATTTGCTGATTCGTACCAAGCAATCTTTGTATTGCGGCATTGAAAAAGCCACTGAAGGAAATCGGATTGGTGATATCGGAAATGCCGTACAAAGTCACGTTGAAAAGTACGGTTATTCGGTGGTTCGGGAATTGGTGGGTCATGGCCTCGGTAAGAGCCTCCACGAAAGTCCTGAGGTTCCTAATTATGGAAAACGTGGCCAGGGTATCAAGCTGAAAGAGGGGATGGTACTGGCCATTGAACCGATGGTGAATCTTGGCAAGAAAAATATTGTTCAGGAAAGAGATGGCTGGACGATCCGCACGGTTGACCGGAAACCCTCGGCTCATTACGAACATTCCGTAGCGATCCGGAAGGGACAAGCCGAAATCCTGACAACGTTTCAGTATATCGAAGAAGTAACGGCAAATACCAGCTTAATGATCGAGGTCAGCGAAGTGACCATAGCGTAACGAATGGCAAAACAGACATCCATCGAACAAGACGGAACCATTGTAGAAGCACTCTCCAATGCCATGTTTCGGGTACAGCTCGAAAATAAGCACGAGGTGATTGCGCATATTTCCGGGAAAATGCGGATGAATTACATCAAGATTTTGCCGGGCGACCGGGTTAAATTAGAGATGTCTCCGTATGACCTGACAAAAGCAAGAATTGTTTATCGGTATAAATAAGGGTTGAAAGTTCACGGTTTGGAATTTACGGTTAGCTGAAGCTTGGCAAGGATTGACCGAAAACTGAAAACCAAAAACTGAAAACCGTAAACGGAGTAGAACTCATGAAAGTCAAGGCGTCTATTAAAAAGCGCAGCGCTGAATGTAAAGTGATTCGCCGGAAAGGCAAGCTTTACGTTATCAACAAAAAGAATCCAAGGTATAAACAAAGACAAGGTTAATCACTGAATATGGCACGTATTGCAGGGGTTGATATTCCCGACCGGAAACGCGGTGAAATTGCGTTGACCTACATTTTTGGCATTGGCCGTAGCTCAGCCCAACGAATTCTTACAAAAGCAGGAGTTTCTGTTGATAAAAAGGTAAACGAGTGGAACGACGATGAGTCGAATGCCATCCGGACTATCATCAGCGGAGAATTCAAGGTAGAGGGCGCGCTGAAATCGGAAGTTCAACTGAACATCAAACGTTTGATGGACATCGGTTGCTACCGGGGATTGCGTCACCGGAAAGGTTTGCCGGTTCGTGGGCAGCACACCAAAAACAACTCCCGTACGCGGAAAGGTAAGCGTAAGACGGTAGCGAATAAGAAGAAAGCAACTAAATAATAAAGTTTAAGGTTTGAGGTTTAACGTTTAAAGAAAGTCGATTAGACGTTTTTAAACCTTAGACTTCAAACCTTGGACGATTAATAGAAAATGGCTCAGGCAAAACGCAAAGATAAAGCGAAGAAGCGGGTAGTAGTGGTTGAACCTGTCGGACAGGTACACATCCGGGCTTCCTTTAACAACATTATTATCTCCATTACCAACAGCACCGGGCAGGTAATCTCGTGGGCATCGGCTGGTAAAATGGGCTTTAAAGGCTCGAAGAAAAACACGCCCTACGCTGCACAAACTGCCGCCCAGAACTGTGCGACGGTTGCGCATGATTTAGGTATGCGTAAAGCTGAAGTATTTGTGAAAGGCCCGGGATCTGGTCGTGAGTCTGCAATCCGGACGATTCAGAACTCCGGTATCGAAGTGATGTCGATCAAAGACATTACTCCGCTGCCCCACAACGGCTGCCGCCCTCCAAAACGCCGTCGCGTTTAATCGACTTATCTCAGTTATGCGGTTCACTGTAAGAAACCGCTTCATCCGATGAATAGGGACAGGCGACATTTAGTTGTGTTTGTTCATTGTTTATTCATTCTTCGTTAAAATGGCAAGATATACCGGCCCCAAGGCCAAAATCTCCCGCAAGTTTGGCGAGCCGATTCTCGGCCCCAGCAAAGCACTGCAAAAGAAAGCTTACGCTCCCGGACAACATGGACGTGGTCGCAAACGGAAACAGTCCGAATACGCTGTTCAGTTGCAGGAAAAACAAAAAGTAAAATATATCTATGGTATTCTGGAACGCCAGTTCCGGGGATTGTTCCACCGGGCTGTAGTGAAGCAGGGCATCACAGGTGAGAACCTATTGAAACTTTGCGAAGCTCGTCTGGATAATACGGTTTATCGGTTGGGCATTGCTCCAACCCGCCGGGCCGCCCGTCAGTTAGTCTCCCACAAACACATTGCCGTTGATGGCGAAGTGGTCAATATAGCTTCGTACTCACTGAAACCCGGTCAGCTGATCAGCGTTCGTGAGAAATCGAAGTCACTGGAAGCCGTTACAACCAGTTTGGTAACCCGCAATGCGAAGCGTTACAATTGGTTGGAATGGGATCAGCAACAACTGCAAGGGGTGTTTACAAACTACCCGGAGCGTGATCAGATTCCTGAGAACGTCAACGAGCAGTTGGTTGTCGAATTATATTCTAAATAATAGTGCGGTTTTCGGTTTACTGGTTGCGGTTTTCAGTAGATAACGAAGCAGTAGATTGCCGAAAACCGTAACTTCTATTTTTTGAACTGTTAACAACAAAATCGTATGTCAATATTAGCGTTCCAAATGCCCGATAAAGTTGTCATGGAGCGAGCTGACGACTTTCACGGGTTGTTTGAGTTCAAGCCACTCGAAAAGGGCTATGGCGTGACCATCGGGAATGCGTTGCGGAGAATTCTGCTGTCATCGCTGGAAGGCTATGCCATCGCCAGCGTACGGTTCCCCGGCGTACTGCATGAATTCTCGTCCATTGAAGGCGTCGTTGAAGACGTGACTGAAATTATCCTGAACCTGAAAATGGTTCGGTTTAAGAAAGTTTCGGACATGGTCGACAACAAAATTACCGTTACGATTAAGAATCAATCGGTTTTAAAAGCCGGTGATATATCAAAATTTACCGCATCGTTTGAAGTGCTAAATCCTGAACTGGAAATCTGTCACATCGATGATACGCGTGAATTGGAAATGGAAATTCACGTTGAAAAAGGTCGGGGCTATGTTCCGGCTGATGAACCCCGTGCCAACGAACTGCCTTTCGGGCATATTCCGATCGATGCCATTTACACACCGATCAAAAATGTTCGTTACAGCGTTGAAAATACGCGAGTTGAGCAAAAAACCGACTACGAACGGTTGTTGCTCGACATCGAAACCGACGGTTCCATTCACCCGGAAGAAGCACTGAAAGGTGCAGCTACTATTCTGATTCAGCACTTTATGCTGTTCTCCGATCAAACGATGACGTTTGAAACCGCGAAAGCAGAAGAAGACAACGTCGTTGACGAAGAAATGCTGCACATGCGGAAGTTGCTGAAAACGCCGTTGGCGGATCTGGATCTGTCGGTGCGCGCTTACAACTGCTTGAAATCGGCAGATGTGAAATCCCTCGGCGACCTGGTGAAGCTGGAGATTTCGGATATGATGAAATTTAGAAACTTCGGGAAGAAGTCGCTGACTGAATTGGAACAGTTGGTGGCCGAAAAGAACCTGACGTTTGGCATGGACATTACCAAATACAGATTAGACGAGGACTAATACAAGACCATGAGACACGGTAAAAAACATAATCACCTCGGCAGGACCCATTCACACCGGACGGCAATGCTGTCGAACATGGCCTCCTCGCTGATTCTGAGCAAGCGCATCGAAACAACGGTTGCGAAAGCGAAGGAATTGCGGAAATACGTTGAACCGCTGCTGACGCGTGCCAAAGATGACACGTATCAGAACCGCCGGGTTCTTTTCTCTTACTTCCAGAACAAGGAAACGATGAAAGAACTTTTCAACGTAGTATCTGACAAAATTTCGAACCGGCCCGGTGGCTATACCCGGATTATCAAATTAGGTAATCGCCTGGGTGATAACGCCGAAACCTGTATCATCGAACTGGTTGACTTCAACGAAACCTTGTTGAACGCGGCAACCGAAGAGCAGAAAGCAACGCGGACCCGTCGTGGCCGTCGGGGAGCTACACGTAAGGCTGATGAAACAACACCATCCGCCGAAGTTGTAGAAACCAAAGCAGCAAACGCCCCGGCAGTTGAAGCTACGCCGGAAAACGAAACGACGGCGGAAGCTGCTCCTGCGGCTGAACCAACGGCGGAAAAAGCAGATGATGCTCCGGAAGCTAAAGCGGAGTCGGCCGACGACGAAACCAAGGCGTAAGCCATCGCGGCTGGAAAACGCGTCAGGTTATTGTCTGGTATGACGAAAGGTTACGATCGGATTTTCCATTTATGACAGTCATTTGATAAGTTGAAAGCATACGAACTAAAAGGTAGTCGAGTCGGTTTTACTAGTGTGAAAAACAAAATCACATACAAAATAGAGGGTTAGCCGTCACGGGTTAACCCTTTTTTTTAACTCAGAAACTCCAAAGTAATTCATGAAACAGGTTCAGCAACCAGATGCTTTACTGGTTTTGAAAGATGGTTCCGTGTTCAAAGGAACGGCCCTCGGGAAAATTGGAACGGCAGGTGGTGAAATATGCTTCAACACGGGCATGACCGGCTATCAGGAGATCTACACGGACCCGTCGTACTATGGTCAGGTAATAGTTAACACGACTTCGCACATTGGTAACTATGGAGTGCAGTTCCGGGAGGAAGAAGAGTCGGGTAGCGTCAAAATCAGGGGGATGGTCTGTAACTTCTTTTCGCAGATTCACTCGCGGAATACCGCTGATACCTCTTTGCAAGAATACTTTGAGCAAGCCAACATCGTTGGGATTAGCGGAATTGATACCCGGCAGGTGGTTCGTCACATTCGGGATAAAGGCGTAATGAATTGCATCATTTCCTCCGAAATTCTGGACCCGGTGGTTCTGCTCAATAGGCTTCACGAAATTCCGGATATGGAAGGTCTGGAACTTTCGTCGGAAGTAAGTACCCAAAAGATTTATGAAGTGGGCGACCCCAACCGCTCTGATTTTAAAGTTGCCGTCCTGGATTTAGGCATCAAAAAGAGTATCCTGAACAATCTGGCGGGTCGGGGTGCACACTGCCGGGTTTTTCCGGCCAAAACGCCCTTTGAAGAAATCAATGCCTGGGGTGCCGACGGTTATTTTATCTCGAATGGGCCGGGGGATCCGGCAGCCATGCCCTACGCGGTTGAAACCGTGAAGCAGGCCCTCGATACGGAAAAACCGCTGTTTGGCATTTGCCTGGGACACCAGATTCTATCGCTCGCCAGCGGCATTACGACTTATAAAATGCACAACGGACACCGGGGCCTGAACCATCCGGTGAAAAACCTGATAACCGGTCGGTGCGAAGTAACCTCGCAGAACCACGGGTTTGCGGTGAAAGCCGATGAAGTGATGGAAAACCGGGATATTGAACTGACGCACGTCAACCTGAATGATAAAACGATCGAAGGCATCCGGCGGAAGGATCGTCCGGCCTTTTCGGTGCAGTATCACCCTGAAGCTTCACCGGGTCCGCACGATTCCCGGTATTTGTTCGATGACTTTGTCAAGCTAATCGAAGTAGAAGTCAAGTAACGTAAAAACCGGCCAACTGGCCGGTTTTTTTATGTCCACTGTAGCGTAACGTCTTCATTTTAAAGCTAAATTGGTACAGAAATGAAGCCTTACCCTGATGTCTGCAACGGCCACTCTTCCGCTGAATCGCGTAGCAACTCGTATCCTGAGTATTGATGTGGTGCGGGGCATCGTCATGGTCATTATGGCCTTGGATCACACGCGGGAGTTTATTCACCTGAACGGTTTTTTTTATAACGCGACCGATTTAAACACGGCAACACCCGGCATCTTTCTGACGCGCTGGATCACTCATTTCTGTGCGCCAACCTTTGTTTTTCTGGCCGGAACATCGGCGTATTTGATGGGTCGCAAAAAGACAAAACCGCAACTGAGTCTTTTCCTGCTGACGCGCGGATTGTGGCTTATATTGCTGGAAATTTTTGTGGTGAATCTAATCATGTGGTTTGATGTAAGCTTTTCAACCACAGCATTGGAAGTGATCTGGGCCACCGGCGTCGGTATGATTGTCCTGAGCGGTTTGCTGTTTTTGCCACAACGCATCCTGCTGCTGATGGGTTTGCTCATCGTGTTTGGCCATAATGCCCTGGATCCGATCTCTTTCCCGCAGGGAAGCGTACAGGATGTGCTGTGGTCGATGCTGCACAAACCGAACGTTGTTCAGGTTTCACCCGGCTGGCGGCTGCTTATTCTGTATCCGGTGCTGGCCTGGATCGGGATTATGATTCTGGGGTATTGCCTGGGTGAACTCTTTCGCAGCGATTTTAATCCGGAACAGCGCCGGAAATGGCTTCAACGCATCGGGATCGGGGCCATCGGCGTTTTTGTCCTGATTCGGCTGTTGCATGGATATGGTGATCCGGTGCCGTGGCAGGTTCAGAAAACACCCTTATACACGGTTTTTTCCTTTATTAATGTTACCAAATATCCGCCATCATTGCTTTTTACCTTGCTTACGCTGGGGCCAGCCATCTGGTTATTGAGTGCTTTGGAAGGCAGGAAAGGCAACTGGATGCAGTTTTTTATCGTCTACGGGCGTGTTCCGCTCTTTTACTTCGTTATTCACTTTCTGCTGATTCATACAGTATCGATTCTGTTGCTGCTGTCAGACGGAATTTTGTGGACGGAAATTAACTTTCAGAATGGCACGGGCGGAGTAATGCCCAACCACGGCCTGCCCTTAGGCCTGGTCTATTTTGTGTGGATGCTGATCGTTCTGGGGATGTACCCACTTTGCAAAGGGTATGGCCGGATCAAAAGCCGGAGCAACCATCCGATCTGGAGTTACCTTTAGGCTACCGCAATGTCCGTGGTAAACCACTGAATCTTGGCGGTCCTTTGGGTTGACAACCGGGTCAAGAAGTGCTGGTATTCGAGCTTCTGGTAATGCCAGCCGATTAAATAATGCTGATAATTCTTCTCAGATGGGATAGAAAGGGGCGAATTACTGGATAGACACCAGTAATCGGGTTCATCGAATGACGGTTTCATACGTGTGATTAATAAGCATGAGCAAGCAAATCGCTTGCTCATAAATTTATAGATAGACAGAGAAAAATAGTGGTGTAATATTCCGGAATTTGACTCAGACGCACTCGCAGTTTTCGGACAAAAACACTCAATTTTCAGACACAACGCTTCGAATGTAATCAGAGGGCGATAAGGTGAATAATTCTTTAAAACATTGCCCGAAATAGGAAGGGCTCTCAAACCCAACCATGTAGGCCGTTTCGGCAACGGGATGTCCGGCTCTTAACAAAGTGGCCGCTTTTCGAAGCCGATAGGTGCGAATAAATTCACTTACGGTCATTCCCAGCAGGCTTGACAGCTTACGGTTAAGCGTACGGGAGCTCATCGCCAGGCCAACCGCCAGATCTTCAACCGACAGTTTGGCATCGTCCAGGTGCTTTTCCATTGTCTGATAAAGCTGGCTGAGGAATGGATTTTCGGAAACGGGCAGTTGTAAATTCTCAGCATGGTCAAGCTGGCGTTTGTGATATTGGCGCAGGCTTTCCTGGTAGCGCAGCAGATTGGCAACCCGAAGTTGTAGTTCCTGCTGATCGAACGGTTTGGTCAGATAATCATTCGCACCGGTAGCCAGCCCTTTGAGTCGGCTTTCCGTAATGGTTTTGGCGGTCAATAAAATAACGGCAATGTGATTGGTCTGGGCGGTTTCTTTGATGAGTCCGCAAAGCTGATACCCGTCCAGCACCGGCATCATCACGTCGCTGAGCACAAGATCGGGAAGTTCAGCCTGACAGATTTCCCAACCCTCCCGGCCGTCCGCAGCCGTAAGCACCCGGTGCGTATCCGAAAGACTGTCCGCGATCAACTGGCGCAATTCCTGATGATCTTCCACCACCAGCACCAGCGGCTGATGGTTCTGGGAAAGAAGTTTGTCGTTATTTACGAGTTGCCGGGGTGGTGTCATTGATTCGGGGCAGAGCGACTCTGTTACCGGCGAAGCGGAGCGCAGGGAATGCCCGGCACAGGGCCGCCGAACCGGACACTCAACGGTAATGGTCGTGCCTTGCCCCACCTGACTTTCCGCCGTTACCTGCCCCTGCAATAAATCCGTCAGTTCCTTAACCAGTGCCAGGCCAATACCGGTTCCTTCAAAGGAGCGTGTCCGGGAGTTATCGACCTGATAAAAGCGGTTAAAGACGTGCGGAAGCTTATCGGGTGGAATGCCAATTCCGGTATCCGAAACCGTCAAGCGCAGCCTTTCAGCGCCGTTGGATGGAACCCGGCTGGCCGAAAGGCTGATGACAACCGTGCCACCGGCATCCGTATATTTCAGCGCATTGGCAAGCAGATTATAGCCGATCTTGCCCCATTTATCGTCATCGAACAGGAGTTGCTGCGGTATTGTTTCCGGTTGATATACTAATTTAATGCCTTTGGATTTGGCCGTAATGCGGAACGAATCAACCAACTCCTCCATAAAGATTGACACGTTGCCCTGCGTTTCGCGGACAGGCAGGCTTCCGGATTCCAGCCTGGAGAGATCAAGCAACTGATTGATGAGCTGATGCAATTGCCGGGCGTTTCGATGGATGGTGGTGAGCGACTGGTGTAAAACGGAATTGTCCGGGACCGAACCATTTCCTTTGGTGAACAGCCGCAGCAGGTTTTCGATGGGCGTAATGATGAGGGTTAAAGGCGTCCGGAATTCGTGCGTGATGTTTGAGAAAAACCGGGTTTTCACTTCTTCCAGCGCCTTGCTTTGTTCGGCTTCCTGCCGTTTCAAGGCCATTTGTTCAAGGGCCTGGTTGGTCTGTTGCAATTGCGCGGTAAGCGCTTCTGTTCGGGCAAAAGCCGTCGAGAACCGGATGGCCAGCAGCAACGACTGGCACAACGTGAAAAAGACGATGGAACTGGAAAGCAGAAAATACGTATGAATAATTCCGAGTTGGTTAAACGTGTCGTTGATGACACAAAGCGTCAGCAGGATCATATCGCAGAAAAGGATAAAACTGCCGTCTTTTCTAAACCGGGATGCGCGGATGGAAATGGATAGAAAATAACCGCATTCAAGAATCGCCAGGGGGCTGATCAACGTACCGATGGCCGTATACGTTGTGGCCGGAGTCAGCAGAATTAGCGCCAGAAAAGCCAGATTGATGGCAATAATGATCCGTTTGATCAGGGGCGATATCAGGCTGGGAAACAGGCTTTGCAGATACAGAATCATGCTGATAATACTGATAGGGAAAGCGGCATACAAAGCCTTAACCGCCAGAATCCAGTCTGCTCCAGTGTTTGCCAGGAAAAAAATACTTTCAGCATTGAAGAGTTCCCGAAAGGCCGCTGCCAGGCAGAGAATACCGAAAAACAGGGGCGCCGAATCTTTTCGGCGGAGGACGAAAAGAACAAAGTGGTACAGCCCGATGATGAGGAGCGCGCCAATGATGAGGGAGGAAATCAACAGGCTTGTTTCCCGGCCCTTTGTCACCGTCGCCGGATTACCAAATTGTAAATCTTTCCAGATGCCACCGTAGGCATAATAATAGTTGGAGACCTGAAGGAGCAGAAACACTTCTTTACCCGGCACCAGAAAGGAAATAACCTTCGAATCGATTCCCGGTTTCATGGCCAGGCCGGTTGCCAGTTCGCCGGTTTGCGCCAGCAACTGCCCGTTGATGTACAGTTTGTACGCGGTCCGGATGGGCGGAATTCGCAACGACCAGATTTTACCAACTTCCGGAAGCTGGATGCGTAAACCGTAAGTGCAATGCCCCTGATCCTGAGGCAACAAGGTATGGCTTCCGGTATAGGCGCGCCAGGTTCCGGGCACCGTGAGGTAGTGCTGGCTGTTGACGAGGCTGGTTGAGTCGGCAAAGCGATTCCATTGGAAAAACCAGTCACCCGTCAGCGGTACGGTTTCCGGCGAATGGTAATCGTAGGCTGATAGATTGATCACCCCGTTGCTGGCCACGGGAAAACTGGTTTTTTGACCCAGGCAACGAAAGGTCGACACGCTGAAAAAAACCGCAATCAGGAGATAAAAAGCGTTTCGTTGAGAAGGCGTAACAATCAGCATAACCTATTTTCCGCTAAGACTCCCCTACGCAGGGGGCCAGATGGTCAAATCACTGCTGGTATTAATTGCGTAACAGCGAACGGCTTAATTCGTCGGGCACTCCCTACAAACCGAAAAAATCGCTTACTTTGTAGGGCAAAAATCATGCTATAACGAATTTTTGAATGAATGCGAGGAAGGTCAGGAATTGCCGGAAAGCAAATGGCCTTTCACTCCTCTAGTTTACACAAAATTAACCAACTTTTTTCAGACACAATGAGTATTATTCAGTCTATTCATGCCAGACAGATTCTGGATTCGAGAGGCAACCCAACTGTGGAGGTAGATGTTCGGACCGAAAACGGTTTTCTGGGCCGGGCGGCCGTTCCGTCGGGCGCATCGACCGGTTCACACGAAGCCGTCGAATTGCGCGACGATGATCCGAAACGCTACGTTGGTAAAGGCGTGTTGAGAGCGGTTCAGAACGTCAATGAATTGATCTTTCCGGAATTGGTCGGTTTGTCGGTTTTTGATCAGAATATGATCGACCAGGCTATGATTGAACTGGATGGTACTGCCAATAAAGGTCGTCTGGGAGCCAACGCCATTCTGGGGGTTTCGCTCGCACTGGCCAAGGCGGCTGCGCAGGAAGCCGGTTTGCCGCTGTACCGGTACATTGGTGGCGTCAACGCCAATACCTTGCCGGTTCCGATGATGAACATCCTGAACGGCGGGAGCCACGCTGATAATTCGATTGACTTCCAGGAATTCATGGTGATGCCGGTGGGCGCACCAACCTTTTCCGAAGCCCTGCGTTGGGGAACGGAAGTTTTCCACTCCCTGAAGAAAGTCTTGAAAAGCAAGGGGATGTCCACCAACGTGGGTGACGAAGGCGGTTTTGCGCCGAACATTCCGTCGAACGAAGAAGCCATTCAGATCATTCTGCAGGCCATCGACAAAGCCGGCTACCGGGCGGGTCAGGATATTTATATCGCCATGGATGCCGCTGCGTCTGAATTTTACGATGCGGAAGCGGGCGTATACCACTTCAAAAAATCGACCGGCGACAAACTCAGCTCGTCCGAAATGGCCAATTACTGGAAAGAATGGGTGGATAAATACCCGATTATTTCCATCGAAGACGGCATGGCCGAAGACGACTGGAGCGGTTGGAAAGAACAAACCGACCTGATCGGCAAGAAAACTCAACTGGTGGGTGACGACCTGTTCGTGACAAACGTAACGCGTCTGCAACAAGGCATCGATCAGGGAATTGCCAATGCCGTGCTGGTGAAAGTAAACCAGATCGGTTCGCTGACGGAAACCATTAATACAGTTAACCTGGCGAAACGCAATTCGTACAAAAACATCATGTCGCACCGTTCGGGCGAAACCGAAGACGCCACGATTGCCGACCTGGCCGTGGCCCTGAATACCGGTCAGATCAAAACCGGTTCGGCGTCACGCTCCGACCGGATGGCAAAATACAACCAGCTGCTCCGCATCGAGGAGGAACTGGGCGAAACGGCCTACTTCCCCGGTATCAAAATGTAAGTTCAGTGCCCCCAACCGGCTGCGGTTGGGGGCTTTCTGGTTTTAAGCCTTTACCATCGATGGTCCACAAAATTCTCCGCATCGCCAAAAACTTCTACGTAGCCACCGGCGTAGGCCTGTTCGTCTGGATGGCTTTTTTTGATACCAACGACATCATTTCGCAGTTCAAAAACAGCATGAAACTGCGTGATCTGGAAACGGATCTGGTGTATTACGATGAGAAAATCAAGGAAGTGGAAGAGCAACAGAAGGCGCTGCTGGGGAGTGCCCGCTTGCAGGAGAAATACGCCCGCGAAAACTATTTCATGAAAAAGCCCGGCGAAGATGTGTACGTGCTGGTTGATGAAAACAACGAACTGATCGAAAAATAAGGACGAATCCTGGTTTCATTCTTTTCGCACGGCCCGGTCATCATTCATCATGGACCGTTCCTTTTCTTTCCCTTATGATCAACGTTTTGTTCATTTGCCTCGGTAATATCTGTCGATCGCCAGTGGCCGAAGGCGTGTTTCGGCAGTTGGTCAACGAGCGCGGACTGGAAGCATCGTTTCGGTGCGACTCGGCCGGCACCTCGTCCTACCATATCGGGGATCTTCCCGACCGGCGAACCCGCGAAAATGCCCTCGAACACGGGTTGACACTAACCCACCGCGCCCGGAAACTATCGGGTGAAGATCTGTCCCAATTCGACTACCTGGTGGCGATGGACGAATCAAATTACGAAGCCATTCAGTATTTCAGTCACCGCAGCACGGGCCTTTACAGCGAAGAAAACACGGTTTTACTGCGCGAGTTCGACCCCAGGCCGGATTCGGGGCCGGGCGGATTGGGCGTGCCTGATCCGTACTACGAGGATGCTGCGGTTTTTGAACAGGTTTACCAGATCGTCTACCGTTCCTGTGAAAATTTTCTGAATTATCTCATCGAACAACATAAGGTTCAACCGCAGTCAGCGCGCCAAACGGGAGAGTAGTTTCGGCTTTAGCACCACTATTTAGGTATTTCTCCATCAATAAAGCACTGTTTTTAGAATATCTGAAAAAGACTTCGGGAGTTTAATTTAGTCTGATAATTTTAAGTAGATTAGCCCAGGGAGAGAGATAAGGTAGAAAACTTCAACGTTTACGATTTACAACTATTCTGATTACATGATGCGAATTAAAAAAGCCGTTATTACGGCGGCCGCCCGTGGTGAACGGCTGTATCCGGTTGCCGATACGATTCAGAAAGCCATGCTGCCGGTTATTGATACCGACGGTTTGCACAAGCCCGTCATCCAGATTATTGCCGAAGAAGCTTTCGCCAGTGGCATTGAAGAACTGTGCGTGGTGTGTGCGCCCGGCGATGGTGATCGGTACTTAAAAGCGTTTGCGTCGCTGCGGGATAATCTTTTTCATTCCTTCAAAGGAGTTGACTGGGCCAGGAAAGAAGCCGAAAAAATTGACAGCCTGATTAGCCGAATCCAGTTTGCCGAACAGCAGGAGCCGCTGGGGTATGGTCACGCGGTTTATTGCGCCCGTGACTTTGTTGATAATGAGCCTTTTTTGCTGCTTTTGGGCGATTATCTGTATGTTTCCAACCTTCGCCAGACGAGCTGCGTTGCCCAATTGATTGAACTGGCTTCGCAGGAAAACAGCTCGGTTTCGGCGGTAAACCCCACCATCGAACACCAGATTGGGCGGTATGGCACCCTGACCGGCAAGCAGGTGGCGAATCGTTCGGGCGTTTACCAGATTGAAAAAATGATCGAAAAACCGTCCCTGAGCGTGGCCGAACTGGAACTCCAGACGCCCGGATTACGGGCCGGTTATTACCTCTGCTTCTTCGGGATGCACGTTTTTACGCCCGCCGTTTTTACCATTCTGGAAAAGTACATCGCGCAAAACAGCAGCAACGTTTTACTGACGCCCGCGCTGCAGGAACTGGCCGAAACCGAAAACTACCTGGCGCTCGAAGTGAAAGGAAACCGGTACGATTTAAGCCGCAAACACGGGTTGCTGCGGGCTCAGATTGCGCTGGGATTAGCCGGTGAAGCCCAGAGTGAAATCCTGTCGACCATCGTAGAATTATTGGCCGAAGCCAACAGCCGAACTGTCTGATATATGAATATTTTTATCGAAACAATTATCTCGACAGATTCGGTCAGACGCAACCGTTCTTTTTACGAAATCAGCCAACAGGTATCGAAAAAAGAATTGCTGGTACTGCTGCGGGAGCTGGACGATTTTCGGAAGACGACCCCCAATTTGTACGATAAAGTTCGGGCCATTCTTTTCCTGTATGCGGGCTTCCGGTTTTTTCTGATGGAAACCGCCGAAACGCCCACCACCGGAAAAATTCCATATGCCGGTTTTGAAGATTTACTGGCTCGCCGGTTCGAACAGGCCATTGCCACCATCTGGCAGGACCTGGAGAAACAGGGCCCAAACGCGGCTTTGTTCAGTGCCCTGGCCGAAAGTTATCACCACCTGTCGTTTCAGATTCTGGCCGATCAGGTGCGGAAAAGTGTGCGCTCCAGCAAAGGGAATCAGTGGATGTTTCGGGTCGGACACCGCGAAGAACACCCGATTCGCATTCATCCGGCTTTGCTGAAACGCCCCGACGGATCCCTTTTTTATCCAGTTCTGCACGAGCAGACGTCGGTGCGGATGGATCTGACCCACAGCGGCTGGTCGGATATTTTCTTTCTCGGAATGGACTATCCCGAAGGGGCGCGGGTCATCAACATTTCGATCGATCTGGGCGTTTTTGGCCGCGATGCCGACATTCGTCCGCCCTTGAACTGCTACGTGCGGGTCATTCCGGAGCCGGTTTTGCGCCTGACGAGCATCGACCTGAATACGACGAAAGACATTTCCGAATTGTCGGATTTGTTCAATTTCGGAAACGATTACCTGAGTCTGGTAAAAGCCGGGGTGATTGCGTCCGGGTTAATTCCGCCCTCGTTTGAAGGAACCAACCAGTCGTTGCCGGATATTTTGTCGCGCATGGTGGCGCCGGGCATGGGCATCGAACTGGTCACGAAAGTCAACGACATTCCGAAAGGCTCGCGGTTTGCGGTTTCGACCAACCTGCTGGGTTCCATCATCAGCCTGCTCATGCGGGCCACCGGCCAGACGCAGAAGCTGGAAGGCGGTTTGCAGGAAAGCGAACGGCGGCTGGTGGCGTCACGCGCCATTCTGGGCGAATGGATTGGCGGTTCGGGGGGCGGCTGGCAGGATTCGGGTGGTGTTTGGCCCGGCATCAAAGCCATCCAGGGAACTTTTGCGCAGGAAGGTGATCCCGAATCCGGCATCAGCCGGGGTACCTTGTTGCCCCGTCACCGCGTTTTGCAGGGCGAGGCTATTCACCCGGAAATGGGCGAAAAAATCATGAATTCGCTGGTGTTGATGCACGGCGGCATGGCGTCCAACGTGGGCCCGATTCTGGAAATGGTGACCGAAAAGTACCTGCTCCGGGGCGAAAAAGAGTGGAACGCCCGGCAGCAGACCAACCAGATTTTCGATAACATTCTGGCTGCCATCAAAGAAGGTGATATTCAGAAGCTCGGTGCCAACACGGCCCGCAACTGGGAAGGTCCGATCAAAACCATCATTCCCTGGGCGTCAACTTATTTTACCGAACAGATCATTGCCAAGGCAAAAACCGCCTTTGGCGATGATTACTACGGTTTTTTGATGCTGGGCGGAATGTCCGGGGGCGGCATGGGGATGTTTGTCAATCCGGCGGGCTACGAAGACTACAAAATGAAGGTGCTCGACATCCTGCGGAAAACGAAGACCGAGTTATCGGCCGCGCTACCGTTTGCGATGGAACCGGTGGTTTATAACTGGAGCATCAATTACAAAGGCACCTGGGCCAGCCTGCGCGAAGGTACCGACGCGCTGATGCCGGAACAGTATTACGGCATTCATGTGTCGGAACTGGTTCGGAAAGACCCGGCTTCCATTTCGTACATCCGCCGGGCCGAAATGGACGTGTTCACGACCTATTGCGAGAAAAATAACCTGGCGTATCCGCTGCTGCGAACGATCATCAGCAATCTGTTCAAGGTGTCGGACCCGACTTCGCAGAGCAACCGGAGCGTCGAAAACGAGAAGGCCGACCGCATCAAGAAGGAAAACGGATTTGATTATATCCAGCACGAAGAGATCCGGGAAGACCTCCAGAAAGGACGCATTGGTTTGTCGCGCAACCGCTTACCGGCCGAAACCAGCATCGACGATGTGCAACCCGGCGATCTGGTGCAACTCGAAGCACTAAGCGCGGTGGTCAAAACCGGCGAAGCCGCCATTCAGGCCGGAAAAGTAGCGGTTTTAAGTTTGGCCGCCGGTGTCGGAAGCCGCTGGACGAAAGGCGCCGGGGTGATCAAAGCCCTGAATCCGTTTGTGGAAATTGACGGCAAACACCGGAGTTTCCTGGAAATTCACCTGGCCAAAACCCGGAAAGTATCCGAAACGTACGGCGGTTCGATTCCGCATCTGGTGGCAACGAGTTACCTGACGCACGAACCGATCCGGCGGACGCTGGAAGAAACCGGCAACTTCGGCTATTCGGGACCTACCTACCTCTCGCCGGGCCGTTCGATTGGGCAACGGTATGTACCGATGGAGCGCGATCTGCGGTTTATGTGGGAAGAAATGCCGCAGGAAACGCTGGACGAAAACAAGCAAAAAGTGCGTGATGCCGTCCGGCAGACGATGATTGGCTGGGCAAAGTCGAAGGGGGAAGGGTCGGACTACGTCGATAACATTGCGGCTCAGCGGTTTTCGCCCCTGGGCCATTGGTACGAAGTTTCGAATTTGCTCCGTAATGGGGTTCTGGCGCAACTGCTGGCCGAGCATCCGCAGGTCGAAACGCTGGTGTTGCATAACATCGATACGCTGGGCATGAATGTGGACCCGGCGGTGGTGGGGCATCACCTGGAATCGGGCAATATGCTGACGTTTGAAGTGGTGCCGCGCCGGATCGAAGACCGCGGGGGAGGGTTAACCCGGGTCAATGGCCATCTCCGGTTGCTGGAAGGGCTGGCGCAACCCCGCGAAGAGGATGAACTGAATTTGAGTTACTACAACTCCAACACGACCTGGATTCAGGTTGATCCCTTGCTGGCGCTGTTCGGCCTGACGCGGCAGGATTTGCAGGAAGGCGACGAAGCCCGGCTGGCCAAAGCCGTCCGGAGTGTGGCCCACCGCATCCCGACCTACGTGACCATCAAAGACGTAAAATACCGCTGGGGACACGGTCAGGAAGATATTTATCCGGTGGCCCAGATCGAAAAGCTGTGGAGCGATATGTCGGCCCTGACCGACGTTCCGTGCGGCTATATTGCGGTTCCGCGAATGCGCGGGCAACAGCTCAAAGACCCGGCGCAGCTTGATGCCTGGGTAACGGACGGGAGCAAGGAATACATTGCCGGTTTGGGCACGTTTGAATGATTTTGGTGGGAACCCGGAGTGAACCGATAGGGCAAATTCGGACGGATTATTGGTCTGATAAAACCTGTTTGACCGGTTCAATTCGCCTTCCTGTCAAAACCATTTAACCATTCTTTAACGATTCAATAGCGTCTTTTGCCGCTAATGTTGTTAATTTCGAAGCATGAATAAGAAAGTCATATTGATGATTCTGGACGGCTGGGGAATTGCCCGAAAGATCGATGTTTCGGCGATTGATGCCGCCAATACGCCCTTTGTGGATTCGTTGTACACGAAATATGCCCACAGCCAGCTGGAAGCCTCGGGGCTGGCCGTTGGTCTACCGGTGGGGCAGATGGGGAATTCCGAAGTAGGACACATGAACCTCGGCGCGGGGCGAATTGTGTATCAAGATTTGGTCAAGATTAATAAAGCCGTTGAAGAACATACCCTGGACACCGAGCCGGTTTTGCTGGATGCGCTGCACTACGCGAAAACCAACGGGAAAAAGGTGCATTTTATCGGGCTGGTTTCCGATGGCGGAGTGCACGCGCACACCGAACACCTGAAAGGACTTTGCTCCATTGCGCATGAGCAGGGGCTGACGGATGTGTTTATTCACGCCTTTACCGACGGACGCGATACGGATCCGAAAAGTGGATACGGTTTTATCGCCGATCTGGAAAACCACCTGAAAACCGCCACAGGCCGCATCGCTACGATTACGGGTCGGTATTACGCGATGGATCGCGACAACCGCTGGGAGCGCGTCAGGCTGGCGTATGATGCGCTGGTGAAAGGCATCGGCCACGACACCTGCCCGCCGGGCGGTGAGCTGTCGGCCATTCATAACTCGTACGAGGAAGGCGTAACCGACGAGTTTATCAAACCAATCATCGTTACCAACCCCGACGGCAGCCCGCTGGCAACCATTCAGGACGGCGACGTGGTGATTTGCTTCAATTTCCGCACCGACCGGGGCCGCGAAATCACCCTGGCCCTCAGCCAGCGCGATTACCCGGAGCAGGACATGAAGAAGCTGAACCTGTATTACGTCACTCTGACGAATTACGACAATGACTTTGCGGGCGTGAAGGTGATTTACGACAAGGATAACCTGAATAATACGCTCGGCGAAGTGGTGTCGAAAGCCGGCCGGAAACAGATTCGGATTGCCGAAACCGAGAAATACCCGCACGTAACGTTTTTCTTTTCGGGCGGTCGCGAAGACGTGTTCGAGGGCGAAAGCCGCCTGCTGTGTCCGTCCCCGAAAGTCGCCACCTACGACCTGAAACCGGAAATGAGCGCGTTCGACATTCGCGATGCCATCATTCCGGAGCTGAAGCGCGGGGCGGTTGATTTCGTCTGCCTCAATTTTGCCAACACCGATATGGTGGGGCATACGGGCGTTTTTTCGGCGGTTGTCAAAGCCGCCGAAACCGTGGATCAATGCGCGCAGGCAGTGATCACGACGGCCCTGGCCCACGGGTATTCAACCATCGTCATTGCCGACCACGGGAACGCCGATTTTATGATCAACGACGATGGCACGCCCAATACCGCCCACACGACGAATCCGGTTCCGTGCATTCTGGTTGATAACGATTTTCATCCGAAGCTGAACAACGGGGTGCTGGCCGATATCGCGCCGACCATTCTGCACCTGATGGGCATCGAACAGCCGGCCGTCATGACCGGTCACAGTTTGATTGCGGAATAAAGCGAATAAATAAACAGGAGAACAAAGACCCTCTTTACCGAATTGCAGTAGCCGATTCTTCCCGGTCTTCCCGCTCTTGTTTTACACGACAAACTTTTCCGCGGGGGTTGGTGTTCGCCAACTAACATACTCCTTTACTCCCCCTGATTGAAAAGTCAGGGGGTATTTTTTGTCATGATGAAATATTGTTACGCCTTTTTCGTGCTGCTGGGGCTGGCCGCCTGTAGCAATCCCGCCAAAGAAGCCCCCGCCGGAACGTACTACGACCTGAAAACGTACCTGGAACAGCAAATCAGTGCGTTGCAAAAACAGCAGCCGACCGTGGCCAAACAGACCGGTTTTGGGAAGGAGAGGGAGCCGCAAACGACCCGAGACATCGACTGGAGCCGCGAACTGGATTTATTCGTACAGGCCGATATTAACAAACAGGCGTACCAGTCCAGTTACCAGAAAAACCGCCCGGATTCGCTGACGTACGAGTACATTCTGAAAACCGGCGAAAACCTGCCGGTACAAGTTCTCCGGATTGAACTGGATTCGGCCACCCGCCAGCCCCGACGGGTCAAAGCCACCATGCGCACCAAAAATTCGCTCTACGAATCGGAGCGGAACGTCTGGCTGGAAAGCGAACAAGGCGCGATCAAACGCTACCACATCGACGGTTTTCAGCAACTGGCCTGGCTGGACGAAAAGCGGTTTTTGATCGAGGGAAGGATAAAAGAATGACGAGTTAAGCGGGCGTGCTCTTAACTCATCATTCTCAATTCATCGTTTCTAATAGTCTCCGCCCGCGCCACCTCCGCCGAAGCTGCCGCCACCGAAACCGCCGAAGCTGCTGCCTCCGCCACCACCACCACCCCAGTTGCCGGACGAGCTGCCCCAGCCGGAGAAGGTTGAGGTGGGGAAAGGAACCGGGAAGAAACCGCCACCCCGGTTTCGGTTACTGCCACCGCCCCGGTTGCGGCTGATCCAGATGATGACGATAATCACGACGAAGATGATGAGGAAAAAGATGATGCCGTCGCCCACATCCCCATCGCCGGAGGCTTCGGCCTGGTATTCGCCACTCGCCCGCCGGATGATTTCGGTGGTCGCTTCGTCCAAACCGGCGAACCATTGTTCATTTTTGAAACGCGGCACAATAATCTGGCTGACGATTCGCTTGCTGATGGCGTCCGGAATAGCACCTTCCAGACCGTAACCGGTGGCAATAAACACTTTTCGGGTGGAAGGAACCCAGGTGAGCACCAGCCCGTTGTTTTTCCCTTCCTGACCCACGCCCCATTTGCGACCCACTTGGAAACTGAAGTCGCCAATCGGATACGGATCGGTCGATTTAACAATCAGAACAACGATTTGCGTGGAGGTCGAGTCGTTATAAACCCGGAGTTTTTCTTCCAGTCGGGCCCGCTCGTCGGCCTTCAAAATGCCCACATAGTCGTTCACCAGCCGCGGTGGGTTAGGCCGGGCCGGAATCACATCGTCCTGTCCGTAGGTCCGGAACGACGCGACGATCAGCAGCAGAATCGCGAGAAACCGGATCGGCAGGACAAAACGATATGAAACAAAGCAATCATTCATTTAGTGTGAAATTTCGTCGGAAAGCTCGTTGGAATCATTTTCCAAGCGGGGAAAATACTGGCGCAACTGCTGCCCGGCCCGTTCGATTCCCAGACGAAAACCGTCCGTAAACCGGCCCTGGCGAAACTTGTCGCGCATGATGTTTTTGGTGGTTTCCCAGAAATCCTTCGGAACCACCCGGTCGATGCCCTCGTCACCCAGCACCGCAAACTTGTGGTCGTCGGTCGCCAGGTAGAACAGCACGCCGTTTCGCTGGGCGGTTTTTTCCATATTCAATTGCCGGAAAACCTGCACCGCCCGGTCCAGCACCTCGGGGGTTGGGCAGAGCAGCTCGACATGCACCCGGATTTCGCCCGAGGTTTCCAGCTCGGCCGACCGAATTGCCTGGATAATCTGCTGCTGTTCCTCAGCCGTGAAAAGAGTAATGGCGGACATGGTTTGTGAATTATGAGTTATGAGTGATAAACGATGAATTAATGGTGTGTCAACCAATTCATCGTTCATCACTCATAACTCATCATTAGAACTGGACCGTTGGGGCGTTTTGGGCGGCCTGCGAGGCTTCGAAGAAACCTTTGGGCGAGAAACCGAAAATGCCCGCGAAAATGTTGGCCGGGAACGTCCGGACGGAAACGTTATAGTCTTTGACTGCCGCGTTAAAGTCGTTCCGGGAAACGCTGATGCGGTTTTCCGTGCCTTCCAGTTGCGACTGCAGTTCCGAGAAGTTCTGCGTGGCTCTCAACTGTGGGTAATTTTCGGAAACCGCCAGCAGACGCGACAACGTGCCGCTCAGCTGATCCTGAGCCGCCTGGAATTTCTGCACGTTTTCGGGTGTCAGCTGGTCCGCATTCAGTTGAACGCTGGTGGCCTTTGAGCGCGCTTCCATAACGGCCGTCAGGGTGCTTTTTTCAAAATTAGCCGCTCCTTTTACGGTGTTGACCAGGTTCGGAACCAGATCCGCCCGGCGTTGGTACTGGGTTTGAACCTGCGCCCACTTTTCGCCAACATTGGCGTCTTTGCCGACAATTCCATTATACGTACTGCATCCGAAGAATCCAAAAATCAGAACCAGAACGATGACAATAATAAGCCCTTTTGACATGGTAGTTATTCGATTAATTTGTGAACAAAGTTCGTTAAAACCGCATTCTTAGCGTAATAATTTACAGGATCGGATACTTTTGTCCGTGATCATACTCCAGACCTGATGACCGGAAACCGGGATTTCTCATCAACGATACGTCGGGGGAATAACCGATTTTGGGCACCAATTGATTGAAAATTAAGAAAAATTCGGTCGGAAAGCCGGTCTTTCAATTTAAATCGTTTTGTTATGAATCTTTCGTTGATCGGAAAAACCGCCCTGGTCTGTGGCAGCACGCAGGGCATCGGATACGCTTCGGCGGTTGAACTGGCACTGCTGGGCGCTAATGTGACGCTGCTGACCCGGAATGAAGAAAAACTAAAAAGAGCCGCAGCAAGCCTGGACACGCAGCAGGGCCAGAAGCATCAGTACCGGGTGGCTGATTTTGCCAATCCGGATACCGTAAAAACCGTCATTGACGCCTACCTGGCCGAGTTTCCGGACGTTCACATCTTGGTGAACAATACCGGTGGGCCGGCGGGTGGACCCCTCATCGACGCCCGGCTGGACGAGTTTACCCAGGCGTTTGCCGCCCATTTGCTCAACAACCAGCTTCTGGCGCAGGCCGTTGTTCCGGCCATGAAACGCCTGGGTTACGGCCGGATGGTCAACATCATTTCCACGTCGGTGAAACAGCCCATTGTGGGGCTGGGCGTTTCCAACACCATTCGCGGGGCGGTGGCGCAGTGGGCCAAAACCCTGTCGCTGGAACTGGCGCAGTTTGGCATTACGGTCAACAATGTGTTGCCGGGCTACACAAAAACCGCCCGGCTGGACGCGATGCTGGACAAACGGGCGAACGAGCAGGGCAAATCGCGGGAAGAAGTGGAAGCGCAGATGCAGGCCGAAATACCGGGCAAGCGGTTTGTGGAGCCGGAAGAAGTCGGGGCCGCCGTGGCGTTTCTCTGCACGCCCGCAGCGGCTTCCATCAACGGCATCAACGTGCCGGTGGATGGCGGAAAAACCGGCGGTTTGTAGTTGCCGGAATTACCGGATAAAGCGCAGAAACGATTCCTGCAGGGGTTTAAACCGCTCTTCCGTGATCGGAAAGTCGCCGTACCAGATGTACTCAAACTGCGTGGTCAGGCTTTCAAACTCCGGTTTCAGGGGCGACTGCGCCAGTTCGTAGACGTAGCTGCGGTTGGTTTTGTTGGGTCTCCAGTCAATCAGGCTGCGGTTGCTGAGGTGTTTCAAGGTTTGGAGATAGAGCAGCCGCACGGCGAGTCGGTAATTCCGTTGCTCAATCGCAGCGTCGATCTGTTGGTCGAAGTTGATTTCGTGGATGTTCTCGGTCAGGGTTTCGTAGGGTAACGCAACGCTCTGCGCTTTTTTGCTGAAAATGAACCCCAACACCTCGGCTTTCACCAGCAGCCAGATCGCCACGCCCGCAGCCACCGCCAGAAAAACATACTGCCAGAAATTCTGGTAGGAATTGCTGCGAAAAAAAAGGCCGACTTTTTGCCAGAACCAGCTCCAGAACTTCGACCACAGGGTGTTGGCCGGTTTAAGATCCTGGCCGTACTGATAGTCGCGGTTGCTGCGGTAGGCCTTGATCCGGTCGGGGGCGGGCCGTCGGACCTGCACCGAACTCCGGTCGTCGGGGGCGGGCTGGGCGCGGGCCGTATCCTTTGCCGGTGGTGCCGGAAACTGGGCCGTGGCCGAAAAACCGCTGACCGCTAAAAGCAGCCACCAGCCCAAAAACCGGGTTTTGAAACGGCGGTCAATAATCACCTTCATCGCTGGAACGGGGAATCGGCGGGGGCAGGTGCGTGCCAATGCTGTCGATGGCCGACAGAATGCTGTGGCCTTCCCGCAACTCGATCAGGTTAAAATATTGAAAGGCAATGCCGAGGGCAATGAGCGCCGAAACCAGCACCCCGCCCACCGTGCTCAGAATGCTGGTCAGAATAGAGACATAAACCGGTAAATCCGGCATCACTCTCATGGAAACCATCAGGCTCACGGCGGCCGCCGGAACGTTGAACGCAAAGCTCAGGATGTAGGCAATCAGGCTGACGACGACGATCAGGCCGAACGTCGACCACCATTTATCCCGAATCAACTCGAAACACCGGCTCATGAACGTGCTGGCCGAACCGTCTTCAAAAACCACCGTGGTGAGCGCGAGCGAAAAGACAACGCCGAGGTAAATTCCCGGAACGAGAAAGAACAGGGTGCCGACAATCACGAGGATTCCGACAACGAGCCAGGTAATCAGGGCGCGTCCGAAAGCCGCCTGCACTTCGGCCCACACCGCTTCGACCGTCACCGGCTCGCCTTGGGTCCGGTTATACACTTTCAGGTGCGCGTAAACCGTCAGATTGACCAGCAGCGGGATGAACAGCGCTAAGACTACCGCTGCGATGTAATACGGGCTCGATACCTGCTGCGCCAGCCAAACCCCCATATCGTACCTGCCGGACGACCCGATTGGCTGGGTGGACAGCATCGACGCCGACGCCACCCCCGACGCAATGCCGGCAAGCAGGGCCGGAGCCCCGGCAATGTACAGCAAAGCCGCCCCGAGACTGCGGATCTGTTTGACAAAATACTGGATCGTGGCATTGATCTTCTCGCCAAAATCCCGCCGTTGATAGAGGTTCATGCTTTTTTGAGTTGTTTAGGTTCAACGGCTGCCGGGTCCCGAGCCGCCGAAAACAGTATGCCGTTAGTGAAGCTTTCGTTCCAACTGAATCGGATAGACCACAAAATACCAGATGATGAACGCGGCCGAGGTCAGGATAATCGCCGAGCTGGCCACCGGATGCAACGGCAGGCGCGTGACGAAACTCTCCAGAAAACCGGCCATGATGAAAACCGGCACCAGCCCGATCACGATTTTCAGACCCTGCCGCGCTCCGCGTTTAAATGACTCCAGCCGCGACAACGTCCCCGGAAACAACAGGCTGTTGCCGAGCGTCAGCCCGGCGCAGCCCGCGATGACGATGGCCGAAATTTCGAGCGTTCCGTGAATCCAGATCGTTAAAACCGACGGCAAGAGCAACCCGCGTTCGTAGAAAAAATACTGAAACGCGCCCAGCATCACGCCATTCTGGAACATCACGGCAATCGTTCCGAACGACGCAAACAGGCCCAGAATGAACGCAATAAACGAAACCCGGATGTTGTTGACCGTAATGGCCATGAACATATCGGCTTGCCCGCTGCTTTTATAAACCGCCAGCGGATCGCCTTTCCGGATGTTTTCGAGCGTCATGTTCACGTAGTCGTCGCCCAGAATCAGCCGGACAAACGTCTCGTCGTTAGCCGCCGACACCCCGCCCAGCGCAGCCGCCACCAGAAACACCACGAACGAAACGAGCAGGAGCCGGTGCGATTGCCGGAACAGCAGCGGCAATTCAACTGTCCAGAACTGCACAAACCGGCTGCGTTCCTCGCGTTTGTTGTGCATCAGCCGCCGGTGCATCGCGGCCGCCAGGCCGTTCAGGTAGCGGGTGACGGGTGAAGTCGGGTAGAACGTCCGGGCGTACGACAGATCGTCGGTCAGTTCGATGAAATGGTCGGTCAGCACGTCGGGGTCGGCGCGGTCGGATGCATGAACCGGCTCACCCTCGATTTCTTTCCATTTCTCCGTATTCTTTTTGATGAAAGCAGCCTCACGCATGAAAAAACCGGGTTATAGGCCGAAGCCCCTTGGGTTGGATAAGTTGCAAAGCAAATGGCACATTTCAAAACCGCCGGTCCAACCCGCGACCTGACCGTCGATTTCGAAAACAAATAGCCGTTGTCCAAGGGTTTCTCCGTAAGTTTGCAGCTTTCGTTTGCATTGGAATCCACGATGAAGATATTGTTTGATCATCAGGCGTTTACGGGAGTCCGCTACGGTGGGGTTTCCCGGTATTTCTACGACCTGATGGTAACGTTGCGCAAAAAAGACGTCGAAACGCAGCTTTCGATTTTGTTTTCCAACAATGCCTATTTGCTGGAAAGCGACGCTTTTCGGGTGCAGTCGTTTGCCTACTTTCTGGGGTTTATGCCCACCAACATGCTCTTTTCGCAAATTAACCGGGCGTGGAGCATCGCCCGGTTGCGGCAAAACCGGTACGACGTTTTTCATCCGACGTTTTTCCACCCCTACTTTCTGAAGCATACGAAAAAACCGGTCGTGCTGACCTACCACGACGCCATTAAAGACAAGTTTAGCGACCGGTTCGGGCACATCGACAATGCCTCGAAGGATTTGAAACAGCAACTCTTCGACCGGGCTGCTCAGGTCATTGCGGTATCGGAAAATACCAAAAACGATCTGGTCGGGCTTTTTCAGATCAAACCGGAGAAAATCACCGTCGTGCACCATGCCACGGCTTTTCAGACGCTGAACGTGCCCGAAACCTTTCAGATTCAGGTACCCGGTGCGTATTTGCTGTACGTCGGCGCCCGCAACGATTACAAGAATTTTATTCCGTTTCTAAAGGCTCTATCGCCTACGTTCCGGAAACACGGCCACGTCCACCTGATTTGCGCCGGGGGCGGTCCGTTCAGCCCGGAGGAGATGGCGGCCATGCAGCAACTGGGCCTGCGCGATCGGATCAGCCAGCGCCCGATCGACGATTTGATTTTGTACCGGCTGTATCAGCACGCGCTGGCGTTTGTGTATCCGTCACTTTACGAAGGGTTCGGCATTCCGATTCTGGAAGCGTTTGCGGCCGGCTGTCCGGTAATTTTGAGTCGGGCGTCCTGTTTTCCGGAGGTGGCGCAGGAGGCCGCTTTGTATTTTGATCCGCAGTCGGAGTCGGAAATGCAGCAGCAGATCGAGAAAGTCATTCTGGACGCGTCGTTGCGCCATGCGCTGATTCGGAAGGGGCAGGAGCGGGGCCGGGATTTCTCGCTGGAAAAAATGGCCCGCCAAACACTTCAGGTTTATCAACAGGTAGTATAAGTGAACAGAGCGAAGAAAATCCTGCTTTTTGACACGATCATCGACGGCCACCACGCTGATTATCTGGCCCATTTGATTAAGTACTGGGTGCAAAACCAGCTCCCCGGCGAGCTCACCGTCGTTACGCAAGGCGCGTTTCAGGCGTGTTTTGACGACCTGACCCACCAAAAACCGGGTGCCGAAAACGTCCGGTTTGTGCCGATTCCCCCCTCGGAAATCGAAGCCGTGCACGGCGCGTCGATGCTGACCCGCTCGTTTAAAGAATGGAACCTGTTGCTGACTTACCTGCACGCGCACCGGCCCGAGCACGCGCTGCTGATGTACTTCGATATTTTTCAACTGGCAACCTGGCTGGGCCGGTCAGCGCCCTGTTCGGTGTCCGGTATATACTTCCGGCCGGATTTTCACTACAAACCGAATCCCGGTTTTAAAGCCCGGTTGAACGGTTTTCGGAAGAAAGTTACCCTGGAAGGCGTATTGCGGCAGCGCAGCCTGGCCAATGTTTTTTGCCTGGATCATTCGGCGGTGGAAGGGCTGCGAAAGCTGAGTCCGCGCGTCAACATCTGGCCGCTGGCCGATCCCGTTGAATCCTACGCCATTGCGCCCGCCGAAATCGGCCAGTTGCGCGCTCAGTTGCAGATCGAACCAGACCGTCAGATCTTTCTGCTGTTCGGGTATCTGGACGATCGGAAAGGGATCGAGCCGCTGCTGGAAGCCCTCAAAGACCTGCCGACCGACCAGCAGAGGGCCGTTTGCCTGGTGCTGGCGGGCCCAATCCAGCCCGATTTTCAGCAAAAAGTTGAGGGAAAGATCGCTGAGGTCGGAAAGGATGTGCAGGTTATTCCGGTTTTCAGGGAAATAAAAGGACGACAGATTCAGGTGTTCTTCGAGCTATCGGACTGCGTTTTGGCGTTATACCAGAAACACGTCGGCATGGCGTCGGTGGTGGTACGGGGCGCGGTTTCCCGAAAACCGGTGCTGGCGTCGGAATACGGTTATCTGGGTCATCTGGTGCAGACCGAGCAACTAGGCGTGGTGGCCGACACCACCTCCCCGGCGGCCATTCGGGCGATGGTGCAGCGGGTGCTGACCGCGAAAATACCGTATTCGGAAACGAATCTGCAAAAGTTGGCGGCCCGAAATTCGGACGTTTATTTTGCGGAAACTATTTTTAAGCATTTGTAAGCAGCTATGGCGGTTTCGATTCAGACATCCCAAAATGTGACGCTGGACTACGAGCCCGCCAACGTGGGTGACCGGATTCTGGCGTTGCTGCTCGATTACCTGGTTTTTCTGGGCTGGCTGATTTTCTATTTTGCCCTGCGCAGACTCGCGCCCGGCGTTTTCGAAAACCGGTTCTGGAGCATGGTTCTGCTGGTTCTGCCGTTTATGCTCTACGATTTGCTGTGCGAGCTGTTTCTGAACGGGCAAAGTCTGGGAAAAATCGCGCTGAAAATCCGGGTGGTCATGCTGGATGGCTCCCCGCCCACTTTAGGGGCGTATCTGCTGCGGTGGTTACTGCGGCTGATTGAATCGCCCCTGTTTCTGGCGGGTCTGGTTCCGCTGATTACCGTAGCGATCAACGGAAAAGGCCAGCGAATTGGCGACATTGCCGCCGGAACGACGGTGGTGAAACTGACGCAGCCGGTCACGCTCGAGTACGTGACCTACCGGGCGCTGCCCGTTGATTATCAAGTCCGTTTTCCGGAAGTTACCCGGCTTTCGGACCGCGATCTGAGCATTATTCGGGAAGCGCTGCGGCTGAACAATCCCGAAGTGAGCGGTTTGGCCGCCCAAAAAGTAAAACAGGTCATTGGGGTTCGCTCCGAGCTGGACGACGCCACGTTCCTGCGGACCCTGATCAGTGATTATCAGTTTTTAGCCACGTAGTGCCCGCGGATTTTAGCCGGTGGGTACGTTTAAGCGATGAAAGAACAAATTAAAACCCTGGCCCGGCAGTACGCTGCCGATATCGTTGCCAACCGGCGTCATCTGCACGCCAATCCGGAACTGTCGTTCAATGAATACAATACGGCAAAATTTGTGGCCGACCAACTCAAAGCCATCGGGCTGACGCCCCAGGAAGGCGTTGCCAACACCGGTTTGGTAGCCCTGATTGAAGGGCAGGGCGGGGCTGCGTCGGAAAACCGGGTGGTCGGTCTGCGGGCCGACATGGATGCGCTGCCGATCCACGAAGCGAACAATGTGCCGTACAAATCGACGGTCGAGGGCGTGATGCATGCCTGCGGGCACGACGTTCACACGTCTTCGCTGCTGGGCACGGCGCGCATTCTCCAGGACCTTCGCGATCAGTTCGAAGGAACGGTCAAACTGGTTTTTCAGCCCGCCGAAGAAAAAGCGCCGGGCGGGGCTTCGCTGATGATTAAAGACGGGGTGCTGGAAAATCCGGCCCCGGCCAGCATGATCGGTCAGCACGTCGCACCGAATGTTCCGGTCGGCAAAATCGGGTTTCGCGAAGGCATGTACATGGCCAGCACCGACGAACTCTACCTGACCGTGATCGGAAAAGGGGGCCACGGGGCCATGCCCGACCAGCTCATCGACCCGGTTTTGATTGCTTCGCACATCATCGTAGCCCTGCAGCAGATCATCAGCCGAAACCGCAAACCGGCCAATCCGTCGGTCTTGTCGTTCGGGCGGTTTATTGCCGACGGCGTGACGAACGTCATTCCCAACGAAGTAACCATTGAAGGGACCTTTCGCTGCATGGACGAAGAATGGCGGGAAGACGGGCTGCACCGGATGAAAAAAATGGCCGAAGGCATGGCCGAAGCGATGGGCGCGCGCTGCGAGTTCACGGTCGTGCGCGGGTATCCGTTCCTGAAAAACCACCCCGAACTGACCCGGCGGATGCGCTCGGCGGCCACGGAATACATGGGCGCGGAGAACATCGTCAACCTGGATTTGTGGATGGCGGGCGAAGATTTCGCGTTTTACTCGCAGGTGGTCGATTCGTGTTTCTACCGGCTCGGAACGCGCAACGAAGAACGCGGCATCATTTCCGGCGTACACACGCCCACCTTCGACATCGACGAATCGGCCCTGGAAATCGGCGCGGGACTGATGAGCTGGCTGGCGGTGGAAGAATTGAGGGTAACGAAGTAGAACTTAAGAATATATATTTTCGGGAGCTTCAGGGTAAGTTCTGAGTGAGATGAATTATAAATCTTGGTTGGCTTTAGGACTTTTGGTGGGGCTGACGGCCTGTTCGACCTCGACGGTTTTCATTGTCCGGCACGCGGAGAAAGTGAGCGAAGCCGACACCAGCAGCCTGACTGCCCTGGGTTTTGAACGGGCGCAGGACCTGGCCGAGCGGCTGGAAGACGAGCGCATCAGCCTGATTCTGACCACGCCGTATCGCCGGACGCAGCAAACCGCCAGGCCCCTGGCGCAGCACCTCAACCTGCCCATCGAATCCTACCCGGCCAAACCGGTCAGCGCGGTGGTGGAACGGGTGCGGCAGGTGAAAGGCCGAAACGTGCTGGTCGTCGGCCACAGCAACACCATTCTGGATATTGCGAAGGGCCTGGGCACCACACCGGGCAAGAAGGAAATTGCCGCCGGCGATCACGATAATTTGTTGATTGTGACGCTGCAAAAAGGCTTGTTCGGAAAATCGGTGCGGCTGCGGGAAGAAACCTACGGAAAACCGACGGCGCCCTAAAACCGTCGCTTCGCAACGGAAGGACGAAAAACGGGCAATTTTTTCGGATTTCATCAGTTAAGAAAGAGAGTGTTAACCCAAATTCAAATCGGTTTAATGAGTCCCCGTCTTGTTCGAGTGTTCTTTGTTTTTTGCCTGATGAGCCTGGTTTTGGTGAAAACCGTGCAGGGCCAGCAACCCGAGCCAACCGGTTCGACCTTTCCCAACCGGTTTACGGGCCGTCAGATCGTGGTGGCGCTGGGCAGCGAAGACGACCGGCCCGAATACCGCCTGTTAGACAATGGCTTGCTGTATTACCGGGCCGGGTCGGAAGGGCCGTTTACGCAACTGGGCCAGCAGAAGAAAGACAGCACCCAGAAAACATTTGCCCGGCTGGAGCAGGAATGCAAAATTAAAACCACAAAGCTCGAAAAGCCCGAAAAACCGGACGTAACGATCACCTGGAAACGCGCCAAAACCGAGTTTGCCGTCGGCTGGGAAAAACGAAAAGGCCCCGAAGTGTACGAAGATTTTTACGAGAAATTCATGGCGATGTTTCCCAAAAACCGCCGGAAATAACGGAAGAACCCCGCTACGATCCGTAGCGGGGTTCTTTATTTTTAACCTCATCTGAAAACCGGTGCGTTGCTTTACGGATTCACCGGCATTTTGACCGAAATGGTTACGGTTTTGTTCTTTAGGTCGAAACCGCCTTCGTAAGCGTACCGATCCAGCTTGACGTACTCGTCAAAACTGACGCTCTTGCCGTTGACCAGGAACCGGTTGTAATCCCGGCGAACTTCCGCGTAAAATTTAGGGTCCATTGCGCCATCGTCTTCCGCGGCCGAAGCCGTGGTTTTGGGCGTTGCCTTGCTCGCCAGGTCAAAATTCATGGGCAGGTTGTAGCGCACCCGCACCGGTTTTCCGCCCTGCATACCCGGTTTCCAGCGCGGCATGGCTTTGACCACCCGAAGGGCTTCTTCGTCGGCCCCAAAACCGATGCCTCTCAGGATTTGTACATCCTGAATACTACCGTCTACATTGACGACAAAGTTAACGAAAACCCGCCCGCTGACCAGCGCCCGTTTGGCCGCTTCCGGGTAGCGGATGTTGTCCGTTATGAACCGGCCGAGCGCCGGCATGCCACCCGGAAATTCCGGATTTTGCTCCACGACGGTGAAGACATCGCCCTTTTTGTCAGGCTGGTACAACGGTTGCGAAAGGTGACTTTTAGGCTGTTTCAATCTTTTGGACGGGCCCGTCCAGTAAATGGATTTTGTACCGTCGTTGGGTTCCGCCAGCCGAACGTAAAGTGCGTCCCGGCCATTGACCGGCACTTCGATACTCTCGTGGCCGATAAACGAAATGACCAGCGTTCCGTTGGCAGGCACTTCGCTGAGTAGGTACTCTCCGTTTGCATCGGTGGTGGTTCCCCGGGCCGATCCTTTCAAGACAACGCTGGCGCTCGGAATAGCGACTCCCTCACTGCCCAGAATCTGCCCCGAAACTGTGATCGGTCCCTGGCTAACCACATCTTTTTTCGACTGATCTTCGCAGGCGGCCACGAAGAGAAAAAGGCTGGAAATCATCAGGATGGCAAAACCGTATTTGGCCATTGCCCAGCGGCTGGTTTCGGATTTCTGTAACATCAGAATGCGTTGTTTTAAGGTTGAAGGCTGGAAGAAAGGCGTGACAAAAGCCGCGGGTTTAGGGCCGAAGGTGTAGGCAATCAGCCGGTTGTCGAGCCGCCGTTGGCAGAACCGCAGCCGGGCGGGAAAGGGTTTAGGAGGTTTCATGGCGACCTTAGTTTTTGGTTGTGGCCTTGATGGTATACGCTGATTTGGTGTGATCGACCTCGACCCGTTCGATCGCCTTGGGGTCCAGTTTCTGAAATTCTTCCCGCGTAATGGTTTTGTCGTCCAGCATGTACACGGCCGGTTTTCCGTCGTAATCCACGCGGCCCGCCCGCTGGATTTTGTCACCCATGGCCTGCTGCCGGGTCGTGATCTGAACGACGCCGTATTTCCCTTCGTCGCCGTAAATACTGGTCGCCGAAGCCTCCTTCAGGACATTAATTGACTCGATGTCATGCGGTTGTACGGCCGCATTCAGGGTAGTCGATTTTATTTTTTTCCCGTCGACCAGAAACAGCGGTTGCGTGGCCGGATCGACGCCGGCCGTAATGTTGACGGTCTGATGGGTTTTCTCAGCGTCATCCATGAGCTGACCGGTTCGTTTATCCGGCTTGCCTTCGAGCATGAACTGAATGGGCAACACATACTGGACCGCCACCGGCTGACCGTTTTGCGTACCCGGTTTCCAGGCGGGCATTTTTCCGACAATCCGCACCGCTTCTTCGTCGCAGCCATCGCCAACCCCTTTTTTCACCCGGATGTTGTAGATCGAGCCGTTTGTTCCGATCGTAAACTGGACCAGCACCGTTCCGTCCGTGTTGTTGCGTTGAGCATCCGCCGGATACCGTAAATTCTGGCTTAGATACGCACCCAGCGCCGACCGCCCGCCCGGAAATTCCGGCATTTCCTCCACCACCGTAAAACCGTCTTTGGGCGCGTTCTTTGCCGCCGGGGGCGTTGTCGGAGCCGGAGCCGTTGCCGAGCGGGGCAAGGTCGCGTACCCCACCACCACCACGCGGTCGAGCGAAGAAACTTTAACGGCCAGGGTGAAATCCAGCGTCTTTTTGCCGGAAACCGCCTTTTCCTGGCTTTCAAAACCCACGTGGCTGGCCACAATCTGGGCATCGGACGGTACATCTTTCAATTCGTAGTGCCCCTCCGCATTGGTTTGGGCGCCACGGGTTGTGTTGCGAATGATGAGGGTGGCGTTGGCCAGCGGTTTTCCGTCGGAATCGGTCACGTTGCCCGAAACCGTTCCTTTTTCGTCGGCAACCGGCTGGATGACCAGGTTGGTGATTTCCTCCCGGGCGGTTGTCATCGCCAGCAGACTGAGCAACAGCGGCAGCACCAGCATGTATTTCCCCAGCGCCCAGCGGCTGGTGGTCCGGCGGTGCAGCATTTTGATGCGTTCTTTCAGCAGCGAAGGTTTGAAAAAACCATTTGTTACCGTATTCGGCTGAACGCCAAAGGCATAATTGACCAGAAACGTAGCGTACTGGTGTTTATCATCGGCCTGGGCGTCGGCCAGAAATTCGTGAACCTGCTGAATCGACTGTTTATACAACAGCAAAACCGGGTTGATCCAGAAGAAAAGCTGGACTACTTCGAGCAACAGCACATCCAGACTGTGCCACTGCCGGATGTGAATCAGTTCGTGGGCCACGATGGGGGTGTTGGTCGTTTGCGCATCCCGGCGGCACAGCACCAGATACCGGAAGAACGAAAAGGTCGGCACGCGCTCGTCGGACGGCAGCACCAGCGTATAATCGTCCACCTCGTGTTGTTCCGAACGCCGGATCAACCGCCCGATTCCCGTCACCTGAATCAGCAGCCGGAGCAGCAAAACCGTCGCTACCAGTCCATAGAATCCGTAACCAATCAGTTCCCAGTCCGGGCCGGTGGCTTCAACCGGGGCGGGAACGGCGACGGGCAGGCTAAAGACGACGGTCGGCACCGGAATGGTTTCGACGGTTTCGGTGGGCAGTTCAATAAACGGCAACACCAGCGAGAGCAAAATCGAGGCCAGCAGGTACGACCGGTTGAGCCGAAAAAAAGTATGTTTCCGGAGCCACAGCCAGTAGCAGCCGTAGAACAGCACCAGAAAAAGGTTTGCTTTCAGGAAATAGTCGAGCACCGGGTTCATGATTCTTTTTTACGGTTTAGGAGTTCGATGATTTCGTCGGTTTCTTTCAGGCTCAGGTTGCGGTCTTTGACGAAAAACGATACCAGCTTTTTCAGCGAGTTGTCAAAATAACCGGACATGAGCTGCTCCATTTCGAAGCGTTTGTATTCTTCCTCCGTGATCAGCGGATAGTATTCGTGCGTTTTGCCGTAGGCGCGGTAGCCCACGAGCCCTTTCTTTTCGAGAATGCGGATAATCGTCGAAACGGTATTGTAGGCGGGTTTGGGTTCGGGGAGTTCGGCCAGGACATCCTTGACAAATCCTTTCTCCAGTTTCCACAACACTTTCATGATTTCCTCCTCGGCATTGGTTAATTCGCGAACTTGCATAGAAACAGAATGATAAATAGCTGAATTGACTGAATCAAATGTATGACTAATGGTTTAGTTCTACAACTAATGTATTAGTTTTTTTGTTCAAAAAGTTTTCACTACGCATGAACGTTTCGATTTTCCTGGTTGCGCTGGCGTTATTCGGGTTTAATCGGCTTGGAAAGGCCGCTGATCCGGATTACCACACGGAACTCCCGATGGTTAGTCTGGAAGGCGAAACGCAGGGCACAACCTACCGGATCAGATACCGGGATGCGCAACAGCGGAACTTCAAAACGCAGATCGATTCAATTCTGACCTCGTTTGATCGCTGTTTGTCCACTTACCGGGTCGATTCGGAGATTTCCCGGTTTAACCGGACGGATGCCCACCGGTTTGAACGGCCTTATTTTTATCCGGTTCTGAAAAAATCCGCCGAGGTGCATCTGGCCACCCGGGGCGCTTTCGACCCCACCGTCAAACCGCTGGTAGAAGCCTACGAGCTGGGTAAAAAATCGCGCGAACCGTGGCTGCCGAATGTTGACTCATTGCTGCAATACGTTGGTTTCCAGTACATATCCTTTGATTCGGTATCGGTGCGGAAGCTGAAAAAAAACGTCCGGCTGGATTTCAATGCTCTCGCGCAGGGCTACACCGTCGATGTGCTGACGGCTTTTCTGGCATCCCGGGGAATTGATCGGTGCCTGGTGGAAGTGGGCGGAGAAGTTCGCTGCCGGGGCGAACGAAGCGAAGGCGAATGGTGGAAAGTCGGAATCGAGAGTCCGGTTCGGCCCGGCGGTTTTCAGACGACGGTTCGGATGGCGAACCGGGCGATGGCCACCTCGGGCACTTACCGCAATTATTACCGGCAAAACGGCGAAACGTTTGGGCATATCATCAACCCGAAAACCGGTTTTTCCCGGCCCGCTGCCCTGTTGAGTGCCACGGTTTTTGCCGCCGACGCCATGACCGCCGATGCCTTCGCCACGGCCTTTCTGGTGATGGGCCTGGAAGAAACCCGGCGTTTTCTGGCCCGGCACAAGGAGCTGGATGCTTACCTGATTTACAAAGACGAGAAGGGCGAGCTGAAAACCGTTGCGACCGCGGGCATCCAGGCTTTCATCGGTTCGTAGCGCGTCATTTTACTTCACCTGCCCCCGGCCGCTGCCCGGTTTTGGCCCACTGCCGCAGTTGATCAAAAACCGCTTCGGTTTGTTGGGGGGTGAAACGGCAGTGCCCCTGGCCGTCGGTAAATTTCATGACAAACAACTGATCGTTACCGGCCTGGCGGGCAATGGCGTCGTAGGCCGTGCCGTGTTCGGGCGGAATCAATTCGTCGTAGGTGGTGTGGACGAGCAAAACCGGGTCGCTGATTTTACCGCTAAACGTGGTGTAAGGACCCAGAAACGAGCGGGCCTTGGGCTGCGCCGTCAGCCGGATCGTCTTGCGGTTGACCAGGGCGTCGTCCGGAAAACCGCCGTAGAGCGTATTGGTATTGTCGAACGGATTGCCACCCGCTTGCTGGCTGATGTCGCGGTAGATTTCCTGAAAAAACCACAGAACACCGGGTAAGTCTTTGTATTTCACCGCAAACCGGCGGGCAAACTGCTGACCAGTCAGCGAATCCGCCCGTAGTTTTTGCTCAATCACGTCCGGTGCAACGGGCGGCCCGGCACCCGTTGCCAGCTTGTTCAGATTCAGCGTATTCGGAAAAAGACCGTCGAATGTCACCAGCAGCGCGAACAAATGAGTCTGGAGCGACTGGTATAAATGGCCCGAAATGGGACAGAAGGGCAGCGCGCCCTGGTAATGCTGCGGGTATTTTTCAATGGTCGCCAGCGTAATCATGCCACCCATGGAATGGCCGGTAATCAACGTGCTGTCGGGCTGACCGTATTTTTTTACAAAATACTGACGAAGCGCTTCCGTGTCGTCTACGCCCTCTGCCACGGCCCAGCCCTGCCGCCGGTAAGCCGATTGCGCCACCACGTATCCTTTTTTCAGAAAGGGAGCCATCCAGCCGCCACTCAGTTTCCCCGGTTTGTTGCTGATTACCTCGTACCCGTGCGCGTACAGAAGCAATCGTTTGGGCGCGCCGGCCTGATTCCAGTTGGCCGGAAAGTCAATCCGGTAGCGGGCTCCGCCGATGACGCCGGTATCGACGCGGGCCACCGATGCGGTTTGGCCTGCCGCCGTTACCGCCAGGCCAAGCAGGAAAGGAATGAAAATCAGTTTCATGGAAAGAGGTCGTTCGGAATACCAGACCGAGTTAACAGAACGGTTTGAGAAAAGCAAGGCGGTTTTCGGAAAACAAATGTTTGCGGCTCATCCGGCACCTTTTTTCACAGGATGGTTGTTCTGAACCAAGAGAACTTGCCGTTGATAACACGAACCATAATGAAGTTAAGCGTTTTAGATCAGTCACCAATTCGCAAAGGCAGCGATGCCCGCGAAGCCCTGCAGGAAACCGTGGCGCTGGCCAAACTGACGGAGGAACTGGGCTACACCCGGTTTTGGGTCTCCGAACACCATAATGTGACGTCCCTGGCCGGAACAACGCCGGAGATTTTGATTGCCCACCTGGCCGGCCAAACCCAATCGATCCGCGTGGGGTCGGGCGGGGTAATGTTGCCACACTACAGCGCCCTGAAAGTGGCCGAAAACTTCCGGATGCTGGAAGCGCTCTTTCCCGGCCGCATTGACCTCGGCATGGGCCGCGCGCCCGGTGGCGACCGCGTCACGGCCAGCCTGCTCAATCCGAACAATACGTTCAGCGAGCAGGATATGGTGCAGCAATTGTTTGATTTACAGAATTATCTGAACGACCGCTATGCGCCGGGTACGGTTCAGGCCAAGGTGCGGGCCATGCCGATTCCGCCTTCGGTGCCGGAGCAGTGGATGTTGAGTTCGACGGGCCATAGCGGGGTGCTGGCGGCTCATTTCGGCATGGGTTTTTCGTTCGCCCATTTCATCAATCCGCACGGCGGTCCGGAAGCCGTGGCGACGTACCGGGCCCGGTTTCAGCCGTCCGAAAACCTGGAAGAACCCCAGGCCAACGTGGCGGTTTTTGTTTTCTGTTCCAACGACCCCGACACGGTTCACCGGCAACAGGCCATGATCGACTACCGGTTTTTGCAGTACGAAACCCGTGGGCGCGTCGATGCGTTCAGTTACGACGACATTAGAAGCGTAGATTATTCACCCGCCGAAGAAGCCCGGATTCAGCACAACCGGCAACGGATGATCATGGGCAATGCGGAGGAGGTAAAAACCCAGTTGCTGAACTACGCCGACCGGTACGAAGTCGATGAACTGATGCTCGTCAATGTAGCCTCGGAGTTGGAAGAACGGCTGGAATCCTACCGTCTGCTGGCCGAGGTGTTTGAATTGAAAAGCGCGGTGGTTTGAGGGGTAGACGGTTTTCGGTTTTCAGTATACGGTTTTCGCCGGGCGCTGATCGGGACCGGGCGGCCGGCGCCGTTGTAATTACGATCCACTGCTTTACGGTGGGCTGACGCGTCCTTGTTACAGCTTGCGTCAGCCCACCGAAACGTCGGCCCGGCGAAAACCGCATACCGAAAACCTATTTCTTCTTGTACGCAATCCGGAAAATGCTGCCGCCCAGATCGTCGGAAACGTAGAGCGAGCCATCCGTTCCCTGAGCCAGGCCACAGGGGCGGTGCTGCACGGGACCGGTGGGCTTGGCCAGATCGATCCCGGCAAAATTATCGGCAAACACTTCCCACGGACCCGACGGTTTTCCGTTTTTGAACGGCACGAAAGCGACTAAATACCCTTTCTTCAACTCCGCCGACTGGCTGTGGAAGGCAATAAATGCCCCGTTCCGGTATTTCTCGGGAAACATCGTTCCAGTGTAAAACAGCAGGCCGTTCGGTCCTAAATGGGCCGGGAAAGCCGCCACCGGATTCATGGTTTTTTCGCCCCCGGTTTTTTTGCCGTCGCCCCCGTATTCGGGAGCCACTATTTTCTTCTTCTGAATGTGGTCGTAATAAATGTACGGCCAGCCCGCGTCTCCGCCTTTCTTCAGTTCGTACATCGTTTCGGCCGGTAATTCGTTGCTTTGCTGGGCGGTGTAATATTGCGGATAGAAATCGTGGAACTTGCCCCGGCCGTGCTGCATGACGAACAGCGAGTTGGTTTTCGTGTTCCAGTCCAGACCGACGACGTTTTTCAACCCCGTCGCAAACCGCACACCGTCGGTATACGACTGGTTGAGCCGGTTGGTTTTAAACTGCCAGATTCCGGCGGCTGAGTCCAGCAAGGGGCACGGCATCAGGCCTTTACCCGTTCCGGCTTCGCGGCAGGCATCGTTGTCCGACGCGATGTTGACGTAAATCATCGACTGGTTGTCCACCGCAATCGACTTGGATTGATCGCGCTCTTTCACCCGCAGGCCGGAGACGATTTTTTCCGGTTGTTCGGGCTGGATCACCTCGCCTTTGTCGTTCAACTCATACCGATACACGTCGCTGTTGGACGAGGCATACAGGTAGTTGTCCTTGATAAAAATGCCGGTACCGGGGTAGTCGCCAAAACCGGTTGTTTCGTCGATTTTGCCGTCTTGGTTCGTATCCCGAAGCCGGTAAATGCCCTTGCCGTCTTTCAGTTTGGCTAATTTGACGTAGAGATCGCCGTTTTTGCTCACGGCCATGTGCCGGGCTGCGCTCAGTTCGCTGGCCAGAATGGTGGCCGAAAAACCGGCGGGAAGCTTAATGGCCGTCGCATCGACGGTTTTTGGTTTTTTGTCGGAAAGGGGTGCCGGGTCAGTTGCCCAAACGGCGTTGAAGCCCGCTAGTGCACCAGTCAGGCAGATGGCCCGAAGAAATGTTCTTTTCATCGAAGGGTTTAGTGAGTAAATAGGGAACCGGAACCTAAAGATTGCTATTTTCTCCGTATTTTGGCAGACTCGCTCGATAAAATCATACTATTCCTACGATCATGACCGTAAACCGCCGAAATTTTCTTCACCAACTGGGTTTTGGCCTGGCTGGCTTCAGCCTGCTTTCTTCGCTGCCGACGGCGCTGGAGGCCCACCCGCTCCGGACGTTTCAACTGCCCCGCAGCCTGCCGGAAACCCAGGGTGTTTCGTCGGCCGGTTTGCTGGATTTTATCAACGCCGTGGAAGCGGGCAAACTGAACCTGCACAGCCTGATGGTGGTTCGGCACGGTAAAGTCGTGGCCGAAGGCTGGTGGGCACCCTACGCGCCCGCCCTCAAACATACGCTGTATTCGCTCAGCAAAAGCTTTACCTCCTCGGCCATCGGTCTGGCGGTTGCCGAAAAAAAGCTGACGGTGGAGGACAAAGTCGTGTCGTTTTTTCCAAACGAGGTGCCGGCCACGGTCAGCCCCAATCTGGCGGCCATGCGCGTGAAGGATTTGCTATCGATGGCCACCGGCCACGACAAGGATTCAACGGGTTCGCTCCGTTCTGACCCGGACAAAAACTGGGTGAAAGCGTTTCTGGCCTTGCCGGTCGAGCACGAACCCGGAACCTTCTTCGTCTACAACAGCGGGGCCACGTACATGCTGTCGGCCATTATTCAGAAAGTAACCGGCCAGAAGCTGGTGGATTACCTAAAACCCCGGCTCTTCGATCCGCTGGGCATCGAAGGCGCCGACTGGGAAACCGACCCGAACGGCATTGCCACCGGCGGCTGGGGCCTGCGCGTGCGGACGGAAGATATCGCGAAATTCGGGCAGTTATACCTGCAGAAAGGCCTGTGGAACGGCAAACAACTGCTGCCCGCAACTTGGATCGCGGACGCGACCAAGTTTCAGATTCAGTCGAAAGGCGGCTCGCGCCCGAAGGAAGAAAACGACTGGCTGCAGGGCTACGGATACCAATTCTGGCGGTGTCGGAACGGAGCGTACCGGGGCGATGGGGCCTACGGACAGTATTGCATCGTGCTGCCGAAAGAAGATGCGGTTATTGCCATTACCAGCGAAACCAGCAACATGCAGGGCATTCTGGATGAGGTCTGGAAGCACATTCTCCCGGCCATGCAGCAAACCCCGGTGGCCGCTAAACCGTCGCCCCTGAAGCAAAAACTGGCGTCGCTGGCGTTGCCGCTGCCCACCGGACAGGTGACCTCGCCGACCGCTGCCCGCGTAAGCGGAAAACCGTATCAGATTGCCGACAACAGCCTGAACATCACCCGGGTTTCGCTGGCGTTCCAGAACGGTTCCGGCGTCTGTACGTTGCAGGACGATAAGGGTGAACACCGGGTCGTTTGCGGTTTGGGCAGCTGGAAAGAGGGCGATACGGATTTATCGACGGTGCCGCTTAAACTGGTGCCGACCTCGGTTCCGAAAGAAACCAAAACGAAAATTGCCGCCAGCGGAGCCTGGAGCGACGAAAACACCTTTACAATGACGTGGCGGTTTATCGAAACCGCGCATTACGAGAACGTCGTCTGCCGGTTTTCGGGCGACGACCTGCAACTCGAATTCCAGAAGAGCCTGGCGGTCCTGACCAACAGCAAAGACAACCGCCCGGCGCTGAACGGGAAGTTGGTGGCCGCCGTCTCGCAGGGGAAATAGCGGTTTTTAGTAGGCCACCAGCAGCTTCACCACTTGCGACTTTACGAATAAATCTTTGCTTTTAACTCTTTTACAGAATCGTGATTTTGAGACTTGTGTATTTTTGAAGCTGTTTGAAATCGGCCTTGTTGAAGGTGTAAAGCTCTTCGCAATACGTCTCCGCAATGGCGGTATGCAGACAATCATTCAGATGTTGGAAGCCGATTTTTGTGGCCAATTCTTTGCCTCGTAGGAACTGCTCAGCCCCGTAATTAACGCGCGTTTGTAGCAAGAGGTCGCCAATCATGGGATTGATTCTGGCGTGGTCAACCTTCAATTTTGCAAGCACGAACGCTACTTCCTGAAGGCATAGGAAAGAGATGAAAACTGGTCGTTTTCGGATGCTTCCTGATAAATCCGAATGGACTGCTGGTGTTTTGAGGGATCTTGCTCAATGAGATAATGAATCAAAACATCCGTATCGAAGTAAATCATAGCGGAGTGTCATTCACTTCGTTCGCCAAAGCAGATAAGTCGAGGTTAGGATCAACTTGGACGGTGCTGAGTTTTTTACGGTGTTCTTCCATTCTTTTGAAAATTTCTTTTTGACTAACGGCCTGGAAAGGTTCGGAGTCTTCGATGATAATTTTCACGTTACGGTTGCCAAACTTCGTTTTGGCTGCGGTAAGCATATGTTCAATAAATTGGGCGGTAATCTTGCCCGCATTGATTTCAAAAGTCTGTTGCATGGCCATTCTCAATTTTTCAAAGATACCTATTCCTGTCAATACGTCAAACCACTCCAGCGACTGTAAACCGGGCTGCAACGCCCTGCTGGCGGTTTACGGATAGCTAATTACTCACCAGCAGCTTCACCACTTGCGACTGCCCGGCGGTGGAAAACCGCAGCAGGTACAAACCAGGGGCGGTTTTCAGGCTGATCGGCACGGGTCCCGACGGCGGACGGGCGTAGAATTGGCTGAACATGGTGCGACCCAGATTGTCCAGAATGTCGAGTCGCCCCGAGCGGAAACCGGCGGGCCATTCCACCCAAAAAGTTTCTTTTCCGGGGTTGGGATACACAGTTAAGAATCTCAAAACGGGCTCGACGGCCGTGAGCATCATCGGGTCCGACTCGTTGTAGCACCCCTGGTCCGTTACGCGGACTAGATAGGTTCCGGCGCCCGGATTGCGCAGAAACGGACGGGTCGAATCCGGCAGGAGTTTGCCGTCGCGAAACCACTGGTTATTGACCGGGCTGCTCGACCGAAAACCGTCGCTTTCGAGCGTCACGGTCGGTTTGGGCGGTTTGGGTTTGAACGCCATCGTCACATAATCGGACGTTGGGCCTTCCAGGTTTCCGCGTTTGGGCCGCACGGCTACCGAAGCACTTTGCTTGACAATCCGCGTGGCGCTGGTGGTCACCACGGCCGGACCCTCTTTCACCAGCCAGGTGTAGGAACTGAAATTTTCGGGCGCTTTCAGGATCACACTGTCGCCCGTACAAAGCACAGCGGGTCCGGTGACGGATAAGACCGGCTGCTCGATCCGGATCGAAACCGGCCTGGACAAAACCGAGCACCCCTCTTTGGCAACTTTGACGGTATAGTCGCCCAGAATAAAGGCCGTGACGGTATCCTGCGTCGTTTCCCGCCAGCGTTCGCCGTTGATGTACCAGTTAAAAACCGGTGTGAAGGCCCCCGCGGGCGTGACCCGCAGCCGGTAGCGGTCCGGGAACGTCTCAACGGTAACAACCGGGGTTTCGGGACCCGGTTTTTCCGTAATGGTTAAACGGTCGCTGCTGACTTCCTGCCCGCACATTTTGGCCTTTGCCGTATAAAAACCGCCCTGCGTGACCACCAGCCGGTTTTGCCCGGCGGCACTGATTTCCTGATCGTTGCGGAACCAGCGGTAATCGCTGAAATGGGGTGAGAGGTTCAGCGTAACCGTATCGCCGGGACAAAGCGCAACCTGACCCACGGCCTCAATCACCAGCGGTTCCGGGTTTGTACAGGGCGGGTCGAGCAGCAGCAACGGGTCGCCCAACGGATACTGAACCGTGTTGAAGGAATAGCCGGAGCGGTAGGCATCGCTGACGTAAGCGCCTTTCACCAACGCCTGGAAGGCGCCGTTTTCCCTGAATCGGTCCAGAAGCGGAGACTGATCGTCGTAGACGACGCTGCCAATCGGGGTCGAATACGAATTGACAAAGAGCGTGTTGCCTTTGTCGAGGTAAACACCGGCCAGATAATCCTGAAAATCAACGTTTCCGACCGAACAGGCCGTAAAATCAAAGAGCAGCGTGTTGAGCTTTCCGAGCTGATGGATTTCCGTCGGCGTAATCCCGTAGTAGTGCCGGGTCGGTTCGCCGTGCCCGTTGTAGTAGGCGATTTCGTACGAATTGCTGCCTAATTTGCTGAGGTAATCCGCCTGCCAGATCGGGTCCGTTCCGTGGTAGTTGGCGCCGTATTTCCGGGGCACATTGATCGTATCGTTTTGGGTCCAGCGGCCGCTCAACTGCTCGATCTGGTGCGGATAGGTGCCGTCGTTGTAGAACGTATCGGCCAGCAACACCTTCCGGTCGAATTTGATTTTGCCGGTTTTAAACTGATGCAGCTTTTCAAAATACCGCAAAATATACGCCCTGCCTTCTTCCGGACGGGTGGGCACCACCGCGCCGTACGAAATATCGGACAGGCTTGACTGAAAAATAACGGGTGTTCGGTCATTCGGGATGGGCGCGCTGCCGACCCGCTGGCAGTCGTATCGGCGGTTAATGAACGTATTTTCCTGCGTGTCGAACGGGAAATCCTGCGTCAGAATTTTGGTGTAGACCCCCAAACTGGAAAACCAGTTCTGCATGCCCGGAAGTGGCTGGTTGGTCTGGGGGTCCAGAACGTCGGAGCGGGTGGTGGCGCTGGGAATGCGCCCGATAAAAAACAAATACTGCAGGGGCGCTTCGGCGTCGTAATACCTGGCCTTGATTTTCTCGTAAAGCTGCCCTTTCTCGGCGGGATTGGCCGAAAGGTAGGTCTGCTCAAACACAAGCGCAGGGTCGGCGCGGATTGCGTCGGTTTTGTAGACCGTTAACGCCTGCTGAACCTGCGCATCGTTTTCGTAGGCCTGATCCAGCACCAGCAGCACTTTTTTGGATTTTTGGGGCGCCGTTCCGGTTTTGTAATGCACCTGCGCCGTTTCGTCCCCACCGCAGCCGCTGAAATGATAGAGGGTGAAATAATAGTCGGTTTTTTCTTTCAGGCCCCCGACCGGTACCTGCATCGTTCGGGTTGCCTTGTTGATGGCTTTGTAGGAAATGAAGATGCTTTCGCTGGGAGCCCGAAATTCGGGGGACGTTTTGATGATCAGTACCAACGAACTGATGCTGTCCAGATTCAGATCGGCCCCGAACGAAACCGACAGCGTCACGGCGTTGGTGGGGCGTCGGGCATCGTCCGCAATGGAGACAACGGCGCTTTGAGCCTTACGGCTGGCCGAAAACCGGGGCGGGGCGGTTGGCCGGATCTGGTAAAAACCGCTTTTGTCCAGATGCAGCGAAACGCTCTGGCCGAAAAGGCTGGGCGCACCGGTCAGCAGGAAACAGAAACACAGCAAGCCGCTCGCAAACCCGCTGCGGATTCCGGGAAAACGAAATTGCCCGCGTCGGTTCGATAGAAATTCTGCCATACCTACAGGACACCGATTGCGGGTTTAGGGTTGGATCAACAGGGGATAAAATTACAATTTTAGCTCCTTATAATCCAACGGATGCAAATGCGAACAGAAACCGCAATGGCGTTCATTGCTGACTGTTTTTAATCAGCGTCGCGTAAAACCGAATCATGTTCTGGTAGTCCCGGATGCGGATGCGCTCGTTGGTGCCGTGGATGCGCTGCGTGTCTTCGTCGTCCATGGGTGTGGGCGAAAACCGGAAAATCTGCGGACAAACGCGGGCGAAAAACCGGGAATCGGTGCCGCTCAAGGTCAGGTACGGGGTGACGATGGTTTCGGGAAACACGCCCTTGATCGTCTGGTGAATCCGTTCAAAACCGGGCGCGTTCGGGTCGGAAACCGGCGAGGGCTGGCTGATGAATTTTTCCAGAACCTTGACCTGAATCCGCTCATCGTCAATGACTTCCTCAACGTGCTGTTTGACCGTTTCCACAGTTTCGCCGGGCAAAATCCGGAAGTTGATGGTTGCGGTGGCGTCAATCGGCAGCACGTTGTCTTTCACCCCGGCCTGAAAAATCGTGGGCGCGGTCGTCGTTCGCAGGGTGGCATTGCCGGAATTGGATTGCGACATGATGCGGGTAATCAGGGGCGCGAACAGCCACTGGTTGGCAAACACAATCCGCTGGCCGAACGGCATTTCGGGGCCGATGTAGGTAAACATCTGGTCCAGGCCGGCATCCAGCCGCGCCGGAAACGGATTTTTTTCCAGCTTGCTGACCGCTTCGGCCACCAGACCGATGCTGGTTTGTTTGGGCGGCATCGACGAATGACCGCCTTTGCTGACGGTCGTTATTTCGATGCTGGCGTAGCCTTTTTCGCCGATTCCGATGAGGGCAACCGGTTTGCTCAGGCCGGGAATTCCGTCGGTTTTGAGCACTCCCCCTTCGTCCAGCACGTATTCGAGCGTGATTTTCCGCCGTTCCAGTTCGGCCGCCATCGTCTGGGCGCCCCGAAAACCGGTCACCTCTTCGTCCTGACCATACGCCAGCATCATCGTCCGCTCGGGCTGAAAACCGGTGCTCAACAGCCATTCAACGGCTTCGAGCTGGGCCAAAACGCTGCTTTTGTCGTCCAGTGTCCCCCGCCCGTACAGAAAACCGTCTTCGATCAATCCGGCAAACGGCGGCCGTTTCCACATCGTTTGCGTTCCCTGAATCACCGGAACCACATCGTAATGGCCCATTAGCAAAACCGGTTTCAGCGCCGGATTGCGGCCTTTCCATTCGTACAGCAAACCGTAGCGGTTAAACGTCTCGCGTTTGAGCTGGCGGTGAATCCGGGGAAACGAGAGTTGCAGCAGGCTCAGAAATTTCTCGAACTGCGTGGTGTCGGTCAGCGCGTAATCGGTAAACGAAACCGTGCGTAATTGCAGGGCTTTCACCAGGCGACCAACGGCCGAATCACCGGCCGAAACGGCGGGCGCAGGCGCTACGCCCGTCAGTTGCTTCGACGAAAACCGGAGCGTGTTGATGAGCAAAATAACCAGCAGGACCAGCAGTCCGAGCACTACCCAGCGGAGTCGTTTCATGGTTCAGATCATTCCCCGGGCTTTCAGTTCGAGGTATTTATTGACGGTGTCGGCGGTCAGGTTCTGCGGGTCGGTGAGAATGGCCTGAATACCGTATTTTTGTAACTCTTTGACAATCTGTTTCTTTTCGTAATAAAACTTCTCGGCGATGGTTTTCTGGTAAATCTCCTCGGTCGTGTTCGCCGGGTCGGTGAGCAAACTTTTCAACTCGGTATTCTCAAAAAAGACCACGATCAGGAGGTGATCCTTCGCCAGCCGGCGCAGGTACGGCATTTGCCGCAGCAGCGCGTTTACGGTTTCAAAATTAGTGAAAAGGAGCAGCAAACTCCGCTGGCGAATGTGTTGCCGGATGCTGGTGTACAGGGCTTCGTAGTCCGACTCCAGAAACCGGGTTTTCTGCCGGTAGAGCACCTCCAGAATTTTCTGCATATGCCCCGGACGACGCTCGGCGGCCACCAGTTGCCCGACCCGGTCCGCGAACGTCAGCAGCCCGGCGCGGTCCTGTTTGAGCAGGGCAATGTTGCTCAGTACGAGCGACGCGTTGATGGCATAATCCAGCAGACTCAAGCCGGCAAACGGCGATTTCATGACGCGCCCCTTGTCGATCAGGCAGTAAATGGCCTGCGAGCGTTCATCCCGGAAGGCGTTCACCATCAGGTCGCTCCGGCGGGCGGTGGCTTTCCAGTTGATCGTCCGCACGTCGTCGCCCCGGCTGTAAGTCCGCACCTGCTCGAACTCCATGCTGTGCCCCAGCCGCCGGACTTTTTTGATGCCAATTTCGGACAGCCGGTTCGAAATCGCCAGCAGCTCGTACTGGCGCATTTGCAGGAACGACGGAAAAACCGCTACGGTTTTGTCCTGCGAAAAATGGTACCGCCGTTTCAGCAGCCGCAGGGGCGTCATGGCGTACACGTTCACGGCGCCGAAGCTGTATTCTCCGCGTTTGGTGGGCCGCAGTTCGTAGCGCAGCGCCTGGGTTTCGTTGGGTTGCAGCGTGGCCGTAAACAACACGTCGCGTTTCTGAAACTGGAACGGAATTTCGTCGATGATTTCGACCTGCGCCGGAAACGGATAGCGGTTTTCGAGGTAGATTGTCACCGGATTTTCGTCGCCGTTCGACAGCCGCTCGGGCAGTTCGCGCCGGGCAAAAAAAGCCGCCCGTTTGCTCCGGTTTCGGAACAGCAAAACGGCATCCAGCAGACACAAGGCCACAAAAACCGCCAGCGCCAGCCGGGCCAGCGGGAAAAGCACCGGAAACACGTAGGCCGTGATGAACAGCACCACGAAGCCGATCAGCATCAGCCAGACGCGGGTCGAGACGTAGAGCGCGCGGACGGTTTTCATCGGGGTACCTCAATCTTCTGCACCACCTGCCCGATTACTTCGTCCGCCGTGCCGCCTTCCATCTCGCGTTCGGGCGTGAGCAGTATGCGGTGGCGCAAAACCGGCCCGGCCAGCTCCTGCACGTCTTCGGGCGTGACGAAATCGCGGCCCCGGAGCGTCGCCAGCGCCTTGGCACTGTTCAGCAGGGCCACCGAAGCCCGGGGAGAAGCGCCCAGAAACAGCGATGGGTTGGTGCGCGTGTGCTGCACAATCTGGGCAATGTATTCAAACAGCTTATCCTCGATGTGCACCTGGTGGACCTGGGTCCGCAGCGCCTGCAACTGTTCGGCGGTCAGTGCCGATTGCACCGCTTCGACGGCGTCGGCCAGGCTGCGCCGTTCGTGGTGGCCTTTCAAAATGTTGATTTCTTCCGGAATGGTGGGGTAACCGACCACGATTTTAAACAAAAACCGGTCGAGCTGGGCTTCGGGCAGACGATACGTCCCTTCCTGTTCGACGGGATTTTGCGTGGCCAGCACCAGAAACGGATCGGCCAGGGGGTGGGTGATGCCGTCGTTGGTGACCTGCCGTTCTTCCATGACCTCGAACAGAGCCGCCTGCGTTTTGGCCGGGGCGCGGTTGATCTCGTCAATCAGGACGATGTTGGCGAAAATGGGTCCGCGCCGGTATTCAAAATCCGTGGTTTTCGGGTTGAAAATGGACGTTCCGAGCACATCGGACGGCATCAGGTCGGGCGTGAACTGAATGCGGCTGAAATCAACCGAAATGGTTTTCGCCAGCAGTTTGGCCATCAGCGTTTTGGCCACGCCCGGAACCCCCTCGATCAGCACGTGGCCGTCGGCCAGCAAGGCCGTCAGCAGCAGGTCGATGGCTGACGTCTGGCCAATAATGACCCTGCCCATTTCGGTGCGGATGGCCTCAACGGCGGTTTTCAGGGTGGTTAAATCCAGGCGGTTTTCGTAGGGAGACATGGTGTGAAAAGGCGGTTAGGCTTTCGCATTGACATAAAATTTTTCAATCAGTTCATTCAGCCGCAGCAGGTCGTACTCGCTCATCATCTGCTGTTGGGAAAAGGCAATCTGGCGAAACAGCGCCTGCACATCCGAGTCCGAAACGCCACTTTTGCGGGCCAGCGTCTGCTTGAATTCTTCGTCCGGTCTGGAGGTGTCCAGGCCAAACTGCTCCCGAACATACGCCCGAAAATACTGAATCTTTTTCTGGGCCAGGTTGCTGTGATCAGCCCGCTGGTAATACAGCTGTCCCACGGTTTTGACAAATTCCAGCGAGGTGTTTTTGGGCGGCTCGACCACCGGAATGATGCGTTGCGTGCGCTTTCCGGCCAAAAAAACGTACAGCAGCAGCCCCACAATCGTCAGGTAGTAAGCCCACGTCAACGGCGGCTGGGTCAGAACGTAGCGCAGGAGCGACTGTTCGCTTTCGTCGAAACGGCCCTGTTTCTGGTATTCGTCCCAGAAAGTCGGTTGCGGGGGCAGATACGACAGCGCCTTGTAGGCGTAATCGGCGGTGGCGGAGTCCAGAACGTAAAAATTGGTGAAAGCCAGCGGCAGGTTGTGGATGTAGAAATCGCCCTTGCCGTACCTGATTTTCAGGAAAATCGGCTCGTTCCGGGCGTTGCGCCCCAGCACCGTGGTGTGGGCGGCTTTCGTGGTGACGAGAAAATTCCGCCCGTCGTCGTGCCGGAAATGGTAATCGGGGCGGTTTTTCAACGCCGGATTGGTGAAGTTCATCCCCAGGGTCGTGTCGCGCAGCGAGGGAGTTTTCAGATCCGCCCGGAAGCCCAGCAGCCGACCCAGCGAATCCGGAAATTCGTAGGCCGACAGAAAAACCGTATTGCCCCGCTGCACGTACGCCAGCAGCTTCTCGCGGTCGAAACGGCTCAGGCGCAGGAAATGACACACAAAAATATACGTGCTGCGGGCGGGCAAAGTGCTGTCCGACAAGTGGTTAAAAGTCGGTTTTCGCAGGCTCGTGACGGGTTGCCGGTTCAGCAGGTCGGGCAGCAGATCGAACACCACTTTCGTGCCGAACGGGATCTTATCCTTGTTGCTGTACGTCGGGTTCCAGTTGATGGGCTTCGGGCGGTAGTATTCAAACAACCCATAAGCCACCACGGTAGCGAGCAGAAAAAGCAAGTATTTATTCGGTTTCAAACGGTAATGGTTTGTTTCTTGCAGGACGACAGAACGGCTGGCGCTGGCATCCGGGCAATTGATGACGATTCAATCAGCTCGCGGGTTTTGGTGCAAGTTATACGAAGTTAGAAACCCGCAACCAAACAAATTTTTATAACTTTCCTGCTTTCCATGCAAAATCATTGATTTATGAAAAAAGTCCTGTGGATTATCGGCATCATTGCGGTTTTGGTCGTCGTTGCTTTTTTGGGAATTCGTTCGTACACCAAGTCGTCCAGCCCGGAGGCTACTGCCGAAATTAACCAGAATGGCGTTCAGGTAAAAGTAGAATATTGTCAGCCTTATAAAAAAGGCCGTAAAATTTTCGGCGGCTTGGTGCCCTATGGCGAAGTCTGGCGGACGGGGGCCAACGAAGCGACCCTCATTACGCTGGAACAGAACGTGACCGTGGCGGGTCAGCCGCTCGACGAAGGCGAGTATTCGCTCTGGACCGTGCCGTCGGAAGGCAGCTGGGTGGTGATTTTCAACCGCGAAACCGGCCAGTGGGGCACGGATTACGACCAGGCCAAAGACGTGTTGCGGGTGCCGGTGGTGGCCCGCAAACGCAATGCCGTCGCCGAACAGTTTTACATCAGTTTTGCACCGCAAGCGGGGGGCACCGATATGCTGCTGGCCTGGGATCAGACCGAAGCTCTGGTGCCGATTCGGGTGCGGGCAAACGAATAAAACCGCCCCATCAGTTGAACGGGCCGATGCGTCGGAAGTCGGCCAACCCTGAATGCATGAAGGATCTTGCCCTCATTTTCTGTCTTTTCGGGATGGTCCGGACCGGCTTTGCGCAGTCGGACTCAGCGGCCCGGCCGCTGAGTCCGCGCCTTGCCAATTACCAGATCCGGGTTCAGCTTGACACCCAAACCCGGCGGCTGGAGGGCACCGAAACGCTGGTCTGGAAAAATCCATCCACGGACGTGATTCGGGAATTGCAGTTTCACCTCTACCTGAACGCTTTTCGCGACGACCAGTCGACGTTCATGCGCGAGTCGGGCGGCCAGTTGCGGGGCGAATTCATCGACCGGGATGAGGCCGAATCCTACGGGTCCGTCGATATTCTGTCGATAAAAGCCCGGGCGGGTGCCGCCGGCAGGGGGGAGGATCTGACGGACTACTACCGATTTTTTCAGCCCGACGATGGCAACCGCGCCGACCGGACCGTGATCCGGGTGCCGCTTCGCCAGCCGGTTGGCCCCGGTCAGACCATCACGCTTGACATTGCTTTTCGGGCCAAACTGCCCCGGATTTTTGCCCGGACCGGTTACAGCCGGGATTTTTTTCTGGTGGCGCAGTGGTTTCCCAAAATTGGCGTTTATGAACCCGCCGGGACCCGCTCGGCGAAAGAAGGCCGGTGGAATTGCCACCAGTTTCATGCGCATTCGGAGTTTTACGCGGATTACGGCGTCTATGAAGTGACGCTGACGACACCCCGGCAATTCCGGATCGGTGCGACCGGCCAGTTGAAAAATGAGCGACAGAACGCCAACGGCACGAAAACCCAGCGCTGGTACGCGGAGGATGTTGTCGATTTTGCCTGGACTGCTTCGCCGGATTTCGCGGTTTTCGACGACCGCTGGCGGCACGTTGCCATTCGCGCCCTGATGCAGCCCGAACACGCCAGCCAGGCGCAGCGGCACATCGACGCGGCCAAAACCGCCCTGGCCTATTTCGATAAACACCTCGGCCGCTATCCATTTACCACCCTGACCATCGTTGATCCGCCCGTCTGGGCGCTGGGCGCGGCCGGCATGGAATACCCGACGTTCATCACGGCCGGAACAAGCTGGGGCATGCCGGCCGGTTGGCGGCTGCCCGAGCAGGTAACCATTCATGAGTTTGGGCACCAGTATTTTATGCAACTGCTGGCGACGAACGAGTTTGAGGAAGCCTGGATGGACGAGGGCATCAACCAGTATTACGAAGGCCGGATTATGGACGAAACCTACGGACCGAAAGCCTCCATCATCGATCTGTTCGGTTACCGGATGGGGAACCTGGAAGCGTCGCGCGATTATTATGTTCACCTCGATCAGCCGGCAATTGAACCTGCGTTTGGCAATGTCTGGCAGCTTCCCGATGCCTATTACGGCGAACTGATTTACTTCAAACCCGCCACCTGGCTGCGGACGCTCGACGGGCTGGTGGGTCGCCCGGTGATGGACGAAATCATGCGGACGTATTTTAACCGCTGGAAGTTCAGGCACCCCGGCAGCGCAGACTTTATTGCGATTGTCAACGAAATTGTCAAAAAACGGCTCGGAAACCGCCTTGGCGCAGACATGAACTGGTTTTTTGATCAGCTGCTGTACGGCAACCGGGTGTGTGATTACGAATTAAATGCCGTTCGTAACCGGCCGCAGGGAGAAGGGTACCAATCGGAAGTGACGGTTTTTCGGCGGGGCGATGCGCAACTGCCCGTGGAGGTGCTGGTGCATTTTGCGGACGGAGCCGAACGGCTGCTGCGGTGGGATGGCCAGGCCCGCAACCACACGTTTGTCGTGACGCACCCAACCCGCGCGGAATGGGCTCACGTCGATCCCCAGCAGAAAATCTACATCGATACCAATCTGAACAACAATAGTTACACGACCCGGCCGTCCGCCCTCCCGGCGGCCAAATACGCGGCCAAGCTGCTCTTCTGGGTGCAGAACTGGATGCAGTGGCTGATGTGGCTGGTTTGACGGAGAGAAGGATGAATGATTGATGATGAACGATGAATGTTTTTTTGAGACAGGATGGTGATTGTTAATTCATTTTGGGTGACGGTGCGTTCGTGGCGGCTGGTGTTGTGGCTGTACGGAAGCGGTTTCTTGCTGGGCTTGCTGATGCTGTTACCGGCGTATGCGGCTCTGCGCCAGGAAACCGGTTTTTCGCGGGAATACCTGAAAGTACTGGACGGTTTTGATTACACGGTTTATACCGATTTCAGGCAGTACCACGGGTCGGTGATCAACCCTTTGCTGACACTCGGTTTCTGGCTCGGCGTTCTGTATTTGGTTCTCGGACTCTTTGTTTCGGGCGGTATTTTAGGGCAGGTTTCGGGTGCGTCGGGTCGTTGGCAACCCTTCCGGGTGGGGCGGTTTCTGGCCGTTGGTGCGCATTATTTCGGGCGGTTTTTTCGCTTGTTTCTGTGGACCGGCGGTTTTCTGGCGCTGGCGGCTTTGCTTTTTGGGCTGGTTGGGGGCCTGGTCCTGTCCGGGCTGAGTGAGGTGCTGAATGAGCAGGAAATGATTTATATGCTGCTCGGATTTTCCCTGCTCTTTTCCCTGGTGGCCCTGGTGGTGCTGTGCGCCGGCGATTACGCCAGAATCCTGCTGTTTCGCGAGGATACCACCCGGACGCTCGCGGCACTGCGGCAGGCGCTGCGGCTGGTGCTGGCTGATTTTCGAGTAATTTTTGGTTTATATCTGCTTCTGATGAGTATGGGAGGGGGCGGTTTTGCTATTTACCTATGGATTGATTCCTGGATTGAGAGCCGTGACTGGCCGGGCCTGCTGGCGGTGTTCGCGGTTCAGCAGGTTTTTATTTTTTCAAGACAGTTTCTGAAGGTTTGGACGCTGGCCACCGCCACCCAGGTGCTCGCAAACCGCCCGCACCAACCGACTATTTATCAATCCGTTTAGCGGCCTGAAGCGCAATCGGTGCTACCTTTGTGCAGTCGTGGCGAAATCGGTATCTTGCCATCTTTTATTTTATCCTAACTTCCTTTGACCAAACGAATGCAGTCCACTGTTCCTCCTCCACCGAAAGTTTCGTATAAAGCCTTATTCGGTCTCCCCGTTATTGTAGCCGCTTTGGGCTATTTTGTAGACATCTACGATCTGCTGCTGTTTGGGATTGTGCGCGTTCCGAGTCTGAAAGAGTTGGGATTGAACGACGAGCAGATTTCCAGCGTCGGAGCCAACATCATCAACTGGCAGATGGGCGGTTTACTCATTGGCGGTATTCTCTGGGGCGTTCTGGGCGATAAACGCGGGCGGCTATCGGTGCTGTTCGGGTCCATTCTGACCTACTCCATCGCCAACATTGCCTGCGGTTTTATCGACCGGGTTACGTTCATGAACCCCACCGATTATTACGCCCTGATGCGGTTTGTGGCCGGCGTCGGGCTGGCGGGCGAACTGGGCGCGGGCATCACGCTCGTCTCGGAAGTGTTGCCGAAGCAACTGCGGGCCATCGGGACGTCGCTGGTGGCCGGGGTTGGGCTGTTCGGGGCGGTTTTTGCGTATTTCACCGTCGAGTTGTTCAACTGGCAAAATGCGTTTTTTGTGGGTGGGGCCATGGGCATCGGCCTGCTGCTGCTGCGGGTTGGCGTCATCGAATCCGGGATGTTCACGCAGGTGTCGGAACAGCGCGAGGTTGAAAAAGGAAATTTCTTCGCGTTTTTTACCAACAAAAACCGGTTTTCACGCTACATGAAGTGCATCGGAATCGGGTTGCCAACCTGGTTTGTGATCGGTATTCTGGCCACGTTCAGCAATGAATTCGGCAAAGCATTCGGGATTACGGAGCCCGTCAAACCGGGTCTGACCATCATGTGGTGCTACGTGGGGCTGGCCTTCGGCGATCTGGCGAGTGGTGTCATCAGCCAGGGACTGCGGTCGCGCAAGCAGGCGGTGGCGCTGTTGATGGGGTTCACGTTGCTGGTCAGCCTGGTTTATATCTTCGTGATGCCCAAAACCGTAACGGGCCTGTACATGTATTTCCTGGCGATGGGATTCGGAATCGGCTACTGGGCCATGTTTGTCACCATCGGCGCGGAACAGTTCGGAACCAACCTGCGGGCGACTGCGGCCACCACCGTGCCAAACATGGTGCGCGGCATGGTCATTCTGATGACAAGCCTGTATACATCTCTTAAACCGTCGATTGATGTGGTCAATGCGGGGGTCGTGGTCGGCGTTCTCAGTTTCGCGATCGGTTTTTACTCCATTCTGACCATTCCCGAAACGCACGGCAAAGATTTAAATTATTTGGAGGAATAAGGAATGAAATGATGAATGTAAAATGATGAATATCAAATGTAGAAGTAGTCAGAAGCCCTTAAAACACGTTTACATTTGATATTCATCATTTTACATTTATCATTCATCTAACAAGTAAGCCTAACTTCAAGCCCACCTGCTCGCATGACGCCCTCCTCTTCTGCTGGCTTCCGACCGCTTTTCTCGCTTCCGGTTATTGTAGCCGCATTGGGGTATTTTGTGGATGTCTACGATCTGCTGCTGTTCAACATTGTGCGGGTGCCCAGCCTGAAAGATTTGGGATTGGATGAAAAGCAGGTGTCGGTCATTGGCGGAACGGTGTTGAACTGGCAACAGGCCGGTTTGTTGCTGGGCGGTATTTTGTGGGGGGTTCTGGGCGATAAACGCGGACGACTTTCGGTGCTGTTCGGGTCCATCATCACCTACTCCGTTGCCAATGTTGCCTGCGGGTTTGTGCAGGACCCAATAACGTATGCGCTCCTGCGGTTTGTGGCCGGTTTGGGGCTGGCGGGCGAACTGGGTGCGGGCATCACGCTCGTTTCCGAAATTCTGCCGAAAGAACTCCGGGGCTACGGCACCTCGCTGATTGCGGGCGTGGGTTTGTTTGGCGCGGTGGTGGCGTATTTCACCGTCGTGCTGTTCGACTGGCGGACGACCTACTTCATCGGGGGCGGTTTGGGTTTATTGCTGTTACTCCTTCGCGTGTCGGTTTTTGAATCGGGAATGTTTCTGACCATCAAGGAGCAGGTCGTTCAGCGGGGCAATTTTTGGTCGCTGTTCTCGAACCGAAAGCGGTTGCTGAACTACCTGCGGTGCATGGGACTGGCGGTTCCGACGTATTTTGTGATCGGCATTCTGGCCACGTTCAGCAACGAATTCGGCAAGGCGCTGGGGCTGACCGAACCGGTTACGCCGGGCCGGGCGGTGATGTTCACGTACATCGGGATGGCGGTCGGTGATCTGGTGAGCGGCCCGCTGAGCCAGTGGCTTCGGTCGCGTCGGCGCGCCATTGGTGCCCTGATGACCTTGAATCTGATTTTTGTCGCGGTTTACCTCTTTGCCGGTATTTCGTCGGTATCGTTATTTTATGCGATTTGCGTTGGGCTGGGCTTCTCCATCGGGTATATTGCCTTGTTTCTGACGGTTTCGGCCGAACACTTTGGCACGAATCTGCGCGCGACGGCTACCACTTCCATCGCCAACAACGTCCGGGCTACCACCCTGCTGACCATTCCGCTCTTTCAATCCCTCAAGCTCTCGGTGGGCGTCATCGGCGCTGCGGCCCTCGTTGCCTTCCTTTGTTTCCTCATCAGTTTCTGGTCACTGGCTACGCTGGAAGAAACCTACGGCAAGGAGTTGAATTACGTGGAATAGGCAACTCTGAACCGTTCATCCTTTTTTTCGGCCATTTCTCCCAGGACTCCGCTCCTGCGATTACCGGACGCATCTTTTTGGTGAATTAGAACAGTGAACAACAAATCTAACGAACACCATGAAAACGATCGTCCGCACGGCCAATGCCTTTCTTTTGGGCGCCCTACTTTTTGTCGGAACCGCAGCCTTTGCACAAGTGCAGGCCAATGAGAAGCCCTTTCTGGTAGCTACCTACCCATCAGCCAACCCGTTAAAGTTGTGGATGAACGTACAGAAGAACGATCCGAAAAGTAAAATCGTCGTTCGGCTGCTCGATCAGAATAACCGGATCGTTTTTTCGGAAACCATGCCCCGGAATATGGACAAATACCGCCAGCGGTTTGATATGAGCGCCATGACGGATGGCGCGTACACCTTACAGGTCACCAACGGCAGCGAAACGGTCGAAAAAGCATTTCAGGTGAAGACCTCAGGCATTGAGGAACGTTCGACGCAGCGGGTGCTGACCATCGTTCCGGTGAACGAGAACCTGACGGGAATGTAAAACGAAGAAGTGGGGGAGCGAAAAGCGTCAGGCGGTTTTAGTCGCTCCCTCATTCCTGATGAGCCCAGGCTGTGTACAGGGAAGGATCGACGTTGCGCCGGATCAATTGGGTCGATTTTTCGTTGTATTCGGCCATACCGCCCTGTTGCAGCGCGTATTTTTTCATTTCCCCCAGTAATCCCGCCGGGTGAACGATGAAATTGATCTGCCCTTTCTCAACCACCACCCGTACTTTTTTATTCTGCTCACTGACGTACAGGCGGGCTTTTCGGGCTTCGGTCACGACGTGATCGGCCGTATGAACCAGCAGCCGAAAACCGATGGGTTGCTGATTCACAACCACCAGGGCTTCGCCCTCAACCCAGATGTTGCGGTTTGGCCCCGACCAGTCGGAAGACACCTTGACGCTGGAGTTTTTGTTCAGAATAACGGCCGAGCGATCCGGCAGGTCAACCCGCATGTACTGTTCCGATCCCGATTGGTAGATAACGTCGGCGGGCAACTGCGCCTGGCGCAGCAGCCGAATGCTCAACCCGAGGGCGACAATGCAACTGATCCAGATAATAATTCGCAGAACTTGCTGCCCGATCGTACGGTAAAGCGGGGGTTCGGGTTCGGCCGGTACGTTTTTGGTCTGCCGGGCAATGCCTGCCCACATCCGTTGCCAGTCGGGCGATTCAAGGCCGGAAACCGCCGGATTGCTCCATTGTTTGCGCATCAACCCGCGCAAATGCGATTCATTGTCCGGATTTTGCAACCAGCCGATCACCCATTGTTCTTCTTCAGGGCTGCATTCATTGCGGACGTATTTAACCAACAAATCCTCCATTTATAAATGGGTGATTGAATGAATGAGTACATGACCGGGCCGCCGGAGCGATGAATAGCTGCCGCAACGATAAGCGTGATCTTTGATGCTATTCACTCATTCAAAATTTAATACGCGTGTCGTTCAAAGTAGGTGCCTAAGGTTTCGTAGGCTTTTTCCAAATGCTCGTCGATGGTCCGGGTCGACAGATTCATGCGATCCGCAATCTGCTGGGACGTATAGCCTTCGTGGCGACTGAGTAGATAAATTTCACGACGACGCGGGGGAAGCTGGGCGACGGCCTGCTGGTAGAGGAGTTCCAATTCCTGGTAAAGGACCTCTTCTTCGGTATCGGTGCCCGATTGCGTGGTCAAACGTTGTAGGATTTCCTGGGGCTGGCACTGGCTGTGCCGTTCGCGAAAAGCGGCCAGAACCAGGCTGTACGTCATGGTGAATAAATAGCCGTTCAGGGGCGTATCTTCGTCGAGGCTGCTGCGCCGTTCCCAGAGCGAAGTGAACACGTCACGCACAACCTGCTGAGCCGCTTCCGGCGATTTGAGAAAGCTAACCGTGAAGTAGTAGATCCGCTGAACATAGCGGTCGTAGACGCGCCGAAAGGCCGTTGGATCAGCGTTTCGCAGTTGTCGAAGAAGTACCTGTTCAGCCTGCATTCTACAATACACGTTTTAAGAGATGTCTGATTAATGCGATTGTCAGACAGAGAATAAACAAATTAATCGACAGCCTCCAAACAGTACACTCCCGGATTTATACCTGTTTGCTTCTGAAATCCACCCATTTGCCCGAATACACTTCGTACTGACCAAATAAGCTTCGGTAGTTGGACCCCATCGACGTGTACAGATTGTGGAGGTAAATATACACAGAATTGACGGAAATGCAGAAAATGAGCTTACCGTTCAGTAAACAATTGCCGCAAAGGGCAGTACTACCCATGTAGATAGGTTCAGATTCGTTCAGGAATTAATTAATGGGTCTGAACTTACTAAAATTTTTTCATATTCTGCTTTTTTTTATCGAAAACCCTCTAGTTTTATTAGCTATTATCCTATTTTGCCCCGAAACAAACCACACGAACATGACTTTACAGGAATTCACCGAAGAGATCCGGCGCCGGGTTGGCACTGACAGCGGTCTGAATGCAACCGTTAAACTCGCTACGGATCAGGGCGTTATTTACATCGACGGGCGGCAATCGCCAACCGTTGTTTCCAACGAAGATGCAGAAGCCGACAGCACCATCCGGGTTTCGCTGAGTGATTTGCAAAAGTTGGGAACCGGTGAACTGAATCCCATGACGGCTTTTATGTTTGGTAAGCTGAAAGTGCAGGGCGATATGGGCCTTGCCATGAAAATCGGACAGAAATTAGGGTAGATGGTCCACCCAATTTTTCGTGTTCTAAATCCCTGAACCCTTATGAAATTCTCTTCCCTTTCCCGCCGGCAGTTCCTTCAGGGCAGCGCCCTGGCAGTCGCCGGTTTTACGATCGTACCGCGTCATGTGCTGGGCGGCCCCGGTTTTGTAGCCCCCAGCGATAAATTGAACATAGCCGCGGTCGGGTGCGGAGGTAAGGCCGACGTTAACATTCGGCTGGCGCACAACAACGGCTCCGATAACCTGGTCGCGCTCTGCGACGTGGACGACCGGCAGGCGAAGAAATTCCGGGCGCAGTTTGCCAAAGCGCCCTATTTCAGGGATTACCGCCAGATGTTCGACAAGGAAGCCAAAAACTTTGATGCGGTGATTATCTCGACGCCCGACCACATGCACGCGCCCATTGCGATGGCGGCCATGCAGCTGGGCAAGCACGTTTACTGTGAAAAACCGCTGACGCACGACATTTACGAAGCCCGAATGCTGACCGAAGCCGCCCGGAAATACAAGGTGGTGACCCAGATGGGCAACCAGGGCAGCAGCGGTGACGATACGCGCAAAGTAGAAACCTGGATTCAGAAGGGCCTGATCGGTCACGTTCATACCGTCAATTGCTGGACCAACCGCCCGGTTTGGCCGCAGGGCGTACGGTCGCCGAAAGACAAGGGCGAATCGCAGCCGGTGCCGTCGGAGGTTGACTGGGATTTGTGGCTCGGCACGGCCCCGCTCCGCCCGTACCACGAAGCCTATATGCCGACGCGCTGGCGGGGCTACTGGGACTTCGGAACCGGCGCTCTGGGCGATATGGGCTGCCACTTCATGGACGTGCCGTTCCGGGCGCTGAAGCTGAAATACCCGACTTCGGTGGAATGCAGCGTGGGCTCGGTGTATTCGGATTTCTTTGAGGAAGCTTTCTACGACGACGTTTGTCCCCCTTCGTCGGCAATTCACCTGACCTTTCCGTCGGACGACCGGAAGGTGAAAGAAATCAGGCTTTCGTGGTACGACGGCGGCATTCGCCCCCAGGTGCCGGAAGGGATTCCCTACGAGAAAGTATTTACCAACATCGACGGCGGCATTATGTTCATCGGCAGCAAGGGCATTCTGGTGGCTGAGTTGTTTGGCAACAATCCGCGGTTGTTTCCGGAAGAAAAATTCGGGGACAAAAAAATGCCGGATGCCGAAAAACCGCTGGTCGAAGGAAAAACCGAGGGGCATCAGCAACAATGGGTGAAAGCCTGCAAACAGGGTTTCGGCGCTTATACCAGCTCGTCGTTCGACGAAGCCGGGCCGTTGACCGAAACGGTGTTGATGGGTAATCTGGCGACACGCAGTTACCTGCATCGGGAATCAAAAACCGGTGGCGGCTACGGTTTTCCGGGCCGTAAAAAACTGTTTTGGGATGGCGCCAATATGAAAATCACCAACTTCGATTACGCCAATCAGTTCGTAAAACGGCAGTACCGGGGAAGTTATTCGCTGTAAGGAGTTTCTAATCAACTGCTACCAAACCGGCAAGGCCCTGGCGACTCCGCCGTTGAGCCTTGCCGGTTTTAGTTTTGAATTCAGTCCTTTCTTCGCACCGCCACCGCGTCAATCTCGATCAAAAAATCGTAGTGCAATTCGTTCGTCGGAACCACGGCGCGGGCGGGCTTGTGCGCCCCGAAAAAACCGGCATACACGGCATTGACCTGATCCCAGAGCGCAATATCGGCAATGTAAACCGTGGTTTTCAGGACGTGGTTCAAGTCGCTTCCGGCCGCTTCCAGAATGGCGCGGAGATTTTCCAGCACCTGACGGGTCTGGTCGTTGATCGAACCGGTCATTTTCTCCTTCGTAACGGGGTGGATTGGCAACTGCCCGGACACAAAGATCAGGTCGCTCCAGACGGTGGCCTGGGCGTAGTGCCCGGCCGGAAGCGGAGCGTTGGGCGTTTCGATGGATTGAATCATGGGAGTTGGCAAGAAACAGAAAACACGCGCAGCAGGACGTTACCACCAGGAGGGACGTCTTTTCTTTCTCGTTTGGCTGTTCATTCCAATTGTTTCAGATAGAGTTGAATGGTATTTTCGAGGCCAAAATAAAGGGCATCACTGATGAGCGCGTGGCCAATCGACACTTCCAGCAAACCGGGAAGGCTTTGTTGAAAATACCGCAGATTCTCCAGACTCAGATCGTGACCGGCATTAAGTCCCAGACCCAGGTCCAGGGCGGTTTTGGCGGCCTGAACAAACGGAGCAATGGCGGTTTCCCGGTTTTCGGCGTAGTGGGCGGCATAAGGCTCGGTGTAGAGTTCAATCCGGTCCGTACCCACTTCTTTGGCGCCCTGCACCATGGCCTCATCGGCATCGACGAAAATCGACACCCGAATGCCCAGGTCCTTGAACCGCTTGACGAGATCGGTCAGATACGCCCGGTTTGACAGGGTATCCCAGCCGGCGTTGGACGTAATCGCATCAACGGCATCGGGCACGAGCGTCACCTGCTCGGGCCGAACCCGCGTGACCAGTTCGATAAATCGCTCGTCGGGATTGCCTTCAATGTTAAACTCGGTGGTCACCACTTCTTTCAGATTCAGAACGTCCTGATACCGAATGTGCCGCTCGTCGGGGCGCGGATGCACCGTGATGCCCTGCGCGCCAAACCGTTCGCAGTCGAGCGCTACTTTGACCACATCGGGATTCGTACCACCCCGCGAATTCCGAAGCGTGGCAATTTTATTGATATTAACACTCAGGCGCGTCATTTTGAAGGATGAATGGTTGTACTGTTAAATGGTTAATGGTCGGTTTTGTTCGTAACTTTGCCAATCTTTCATTGGTTCCGGAGTAAAAGTACTCTTAACCATTAACTTTTAATTTTTAACTGGAAAATGGCGCTGAAGCAACAAATCGATACGGATATTAAAGAGGCCATGAAGGCCAAGGAGCAGGATCGGCTGCGGGCTTTGCGGGCCATCAAATCGCTGATTCTGCTGGAAGAAACCAAAGATGGTGCGGCCGGGGGCGATCTGAAACCCGAAGACGAGCTGAAACTGCTGACCAAAGCCGTGAAACAACGCAAAGATTCGGCGGATATTTACCGCACGCAGGGCCGCGACGACCTGTTGCAGACCGAATTAAAGGAAATTGCCGTCATCGAAAAATACCTGCCGCAGCAGCTATCGGAAGACGAACTGAAAAACCGCCTGCAAGCCATCATCGCCCGCGTGGGGGCTTCCGGCCCCGGCGATCTGGGTAAAGTGATGGGCGTTGCCACCAAAGAGCTGGCGGGCCAGGCCGAAGGGAAAACTATTTCAGCCATGGTAAAGAATTTGCTAACGGCTTAGATGGATTGAACGGTTCGGGTGGCTAAAAAGGGTTACAGGGTTTTAAGGAACCGTCCAGCCCTTTTTAGTCATCAAAACCATTTCAGCCATTCAACCATCCAGTTGAAACCTTGAAAATCCTCGACATTATTATTCTCATCACGCTGGCCTACGGTGCGTACAATGGCTACCGCAAGGGCTTGCTGGTGGAAATTGTGGCCATTGTGGCTTTCATCGTGGCGATGATCGTGGGCTTTAAATTTCTGGGTTTTGGCATCGATTTGCTGGCGCCGTACATCAGTATGGAGGTGGCCCGGCGGTTGTTGCCGTGGCTGGGCTTTTCCGTTATTTTTTTTCCGACGGTTTTTTTGATCAACCGCATCGGTTTTTCCCTGCGCCAATCGCTGAAATATACGCTGCTGGGCACGTTCGATAGCCTGGCGGGAGCCGCCGTTGGAATTTTTACCTGGGTTTTCGGAATTAGTGTAATGCTCTGGTTGTTAACCTGGATGGGAATACGAATGCCCGTGAAACACACGCAGGAAACGGTTCTCTATCCGGTCGTCAAACCCATTGCCCCCGTCGTGATGGACGTCACCTCGGGCTGGATTCCGGTGGGAACGAACTGGATTCGCAAACAGAAAGAAGAATTTTCGCGGAGCTGGTCCGACGACAAACCGGACCACCAACGAGCCGAAAGCGAAGAGAAAGAAGGATGATAACGACAAAGCAGGACATACGAAAACTCAGTGAAGATCAGCTGAAAACCTGGCTCACCGGCCACGGCGAACAGGGTTTTCGGTCGAAACAAATTCAGGAATGGCTCTGGAAGCGTTCGGTGCGGACGTTTGAGGAAATGACCAACCTCTCGTTGAAAACCCGGAACCTGCTGGCCGAGCATTTTGAAGTACGCACGCTGGCGGTTTCGAAGCAGCAGCAGAGCGCCGACGGAACCATCAAATCGTCCTTTCGGCTCTACGACGGCAACCTGGTGGAAGGGGTGCTGATTCCGGCCCTGCGGAAAGACGAGGACAACCGGATGACGGCCTGTATTTCGTCGCAGGTGGGTTGCTCGCTGACCTGCAAATTCTGCGCGACGGGCTATATGGACCGCAAACGCAACCTGGAAGCAGGCGAAATGGTCGATCAGGTGGTGGCCATCGATCAGCAGGCCAAAGAAGCCTACGGCACCGGTTTGACCAACATTGTCTACATGGGCATGGGCGAGCCGCTGCTGAATTACACGAACATGCTGGAATCGGTCGAGCGGATTACGTCGCCGAACGGTTTGGGCATGGCGGCCAAACGGATTACGGTTTCAACCGCCGGAATTGCCAAAATGATCAAAAAACTGGGCGATGATCAGGTGAAATTCAACCTGGCTCTTTCGCTGCACGCGGCCAATGACGACAAGCGGAACCAGATTATGCCGATCAACGAAAGCAACTCGCTGCCCGCGCTGGCCGAAGCCCTGAATTATTTCTACCAAAAAACCGGGACGCGGGTAACGTTTGAATACATTGTGTTCAACAACTTCAACGACACGTTGCAGGACGCCAAAGAGTTGTGGCAGTTCACCAAAAAAGTGCCCGCCAAAGTCAACATCATCGAGTACAACCCGATTGCGGAAGCCGATTTCCGGAACACCGAAGCCGATAAACTCGATCAGTTTGCCGGTTTTCTGGAAAACCGGGGCGTCATCGTGAACATCCGCCGGAGCCGGGGGAAAGACATCGACGCGGCTTGCGGGCAACTGGCCGGAAAGCAGTAACCTATTTTTGGGGCCTCATCGGGAAACCGGGTGCGGGCAGTTTTAAGTTGGCATCGTCGAACAGGAGCACCCAGTCGTCTTCGGATGGCGGTGTCACACCAAATTTATCCCGGGTCTGGGCCACCCCGATTCGCAGGGCTTCCCCCGTTCGCGGGTTGAACCAGTGCATTGCCATCGGTTTTCCCGTCATTTTCTTCATGTTCAGATACAGGGTCCGGTTTCCTTTGGGAATATAAAGAATGTAACTGCTGTTGTCCGTGGTTTTGGCGGCACACACATAATCCAGGTCACCAAACGTGCCCCGACCCGATAGAATAATGTCGTCGGTTTGGTCGGGCACGAGCTTTTCCCAAAACCGGGATTCGTAGAATTTAAAGCAATACGACACCTGCTTCATGCCCGGAGTACTCATCAGGGGCTTCCAGTTTTTAAATGAATAGCTGGCATTGCCGATTTCCCCCGAACTGAACGACGTTCCTTTACAGCCGGTCAGAAAGCCCTCGTACATCTTCCGTCTCATCCATTGGTAGTTCTCATTATCCGCGTAATGGGGCGAGTCGTGTTCGTAACTCAGGTCCAGTTGGATGATCATCCGGCCTTTGTTGTACTGGGCCAGTTCGGCTTTGTACTGCGGTCCTTTTTCCATCAGCAGGGATTCGGTCCAGACATATTCCCCGTCAATGTCCATCATTTTTCCAAAAACCGGGTGGTCTGCCGACCAGCTTACGCCCAGTTGCATATCAAAATGGCCGGACCATAAATGCTTGAGATCGAACGCTTTGACGCCCGCGATCAGGTTGCGTTCGAACGCGAGCAGGTCGCCGTCGGCGTTGTTATCACCGCCCGCAACCCACATGATGTTCTTCGTATCTTTGTAGCGCTTCCCGATAAACTCGCCGTATCGGCGCATTTTCAGCGTATCGTTGTGTTCGCTTTTCAGCTCATCCCACCATCCCTGCGAAGGATCGGTCTGGTAGCCGAGGTAAACCGGCAACGCCATCACGAAAAATCCTTTTTGTTCGGCCAGTCTAAAAAACCGGTCTACGTGCTCAAAATAGGGTTCGTTGGGGGTCGGAAAATCCCATTTTACTTTCAGGGGAGAAACGCCCTGCCAGTAGGGTGGATTGCCGCCCATCTGGGAAGGAGCGTTGCTGAGAACCGACGTCAGGACGGTATTGAAACCTTTTACCTTGAGACTGTCGAGGAAAGCGGCTTCGTCTTTTTCCGACAGCGCCTGGATTAAACCCCAGGCCGAAAACTCTTTGATCAGAAACGGTTGATGGTTCTGATCCACCAGATAGCGTTTATTGTCGCTGAGTTGCAGCGGAAAAACCGCATGGGTCTGGGCGACAACACGGCCCAGCACCAGGAAAGTCAGCAGAAAAAGAGCGGTTTTCCGGTGCTTCACAGAACACGTTTTCTTCATTGTTTTTCAGCGATTGGCGCGTTACTTTTATCGGATCGCAACGCGCATTCCGACAACCAGCAAGGAATTGTAAATTCGTAAATTAACCTGAATTATGGATACGGTCCGGATCAGCTGGACCGTAATGAAGCGGTTTTGACAACTTTACCGTAAAATTGCTTAACATTGAGTTAACATTGCCCTCAAAAGTTTCCCGTACTTTTGGGGCATATTTTGATTGAGTTTTTCAGTAAAGCTCAGTATCACTGACTTGTATCTGCATGTTCGGATTAGAAACGGATATTTTTATCCTCCTCGCTCTCTGTCTCTTTGCTGCCTGCGCGTTTGAATTTGTGAATGGATTCCACGATACGGCCAACGCCGTAGCCACGGTTATTTATACGAACTCACTGAAACCCAATGTGGCCGTAGTCTGGTCGGGGATCTGCAATTTTGTTGGGGTACTGCTCGGTGGCATTGGCGTTGCGATGGGCATTGTCAACCTGCTGCCCGTCGAACTGCTGGTTGATCAGAACGTCTACCACAGTATTGCGATGGTGCTTGCCCTCTTGTTCAGCGCCATCATCTGGAATTTAGGAACCTGGTATTTCGGTTTACCCAGTTCGAGTTCGCACACCCTGATCGGTTCCATTTTGGGGGTCGGGCTGGCTTTTTCAACGATGGGCGCGGCTGGCGAACGCGGAGGTGTCAACTGGGAGGAAGCCGAAAAAATCGGGAGGGCGCTGCTGCTCTCGCCCCTGATCGGGTTTAGTCTGGCCATTATTCTGATGTTTTTGCTGCGTCGATTGGTTGGCAACAAGGATCTGTTCAAAGAACCCAAGAAAAACGCTCCCCCGCCAACCTGGATTCGCTCCATTCTGATCATAACCTGTACGGGGGTCAGCTTTTTTCACGGATCGAACGACGGACAGAAGGGCGTGGGACTGATCATGCTGATTCTGATCGGAATTACACCGGCTTATTTTGCCCTGAATAACAACATCGACCCGACAACCATGCGGGGGAATCTGGTGCAGATTTCGCAGATTGTCAACAAAATCGACACAACCGGTTTGTCAGATGCCGATCGGGGCCGGGTTACTCAAACAAAAGTCGAGCTTGTTGACCTTCAGCGGATGATTGATATTCCGCTGGAAGATGGCAAATTCAAAGCCGCCGAACGCTTGCAGATTCGGCGCGATTTGCTGTTAATCAACAACAATGTCAAGAAATTGATCGAAAGCGAAGACGTAGAACTGAGCGCAGCGGACACCAGCACCCTGACCACGAACCTGAATGAGAAGGTGGGTTTGCGCCGGTTTACGGATTACGCCCCGCTCTGGGTCATTCTGATGATTGCGCTCTCGCTCGGCTTGGGCACCATGGTCGGCTGGAAGCGGATTGTGGTGACCATCGGCGAAAAAATCGGAAAGCAGCACCTGACCTACGCCCAGGGCGCTTCGGCCGAACTGGTTGCGGCCACTACCATTGCCCTGGCGACCCTTTACAAAGCGCCGGTCAGTACAACCCATATGTTGTCGTCGGGGATTGCCGGGAGCATGGTTGCCAGCAAAGGAATCAAAAATTTGCAGGGCGGCACGGTGCGCAACATTGCGCTGGCCTGGGTTATGACGCTGCCGGTTTCGGTCACGCTTTCCTTCACGCTCTACCTGCTCTTCCGCTGGATTCTGGATTAAGTTAAAGCCAGGTCATTTTTTCCTTTGGAAGTTCCTGCTCGATGGCTTCCCGCACCTTGTCGATCAGCGACTCAACCGACTCATCAACGCTGTAGTCTAAAGGCGGTTTGAAACGCACGCTCAGTTGCGTGTTCCGCTTTTTAAACCGCAGGCCTTTTTTATCAAATGCGCGCCGAAAACCGTTGATCACCACCGGGATCACAATCGGATTGGTGTTTTTCAGAATGTGCGCCGTGCCCTTGCGAATGGGGGCGTAAGGGCTGGTGGTTCCCTGCGGAAAACTGATTACCCAGCCGTGTTCGAGGGCCTGCGCGATGCGTTCGCTGGCCGTATCATCAACTTCCCGCTTGACATCCTGCCCCTTGGCCCGCCAGGATCGCTCGATCTGAATGGCTCCGCCCAACGCAAACGCCCGGGGCACAAAACCGCCTTTCATGGTTTCGCTGGCCGCTACGTAATAGTTCCGGGCGCGGGGCCAGAACAGGTAAACCGGTGGAACGATGGAGTTCCGAAATCCCCATTTGACACTGCAAAAAATGTGGTAGAAGGCAATCACGTCGGCAAAATAGGTCTGATGATTGGACAGAAAAATCACATCATTAACGGGCAGATTCGCCAGATGCTCGGTTCCTTCAATCGTTAATTTGTTGTAAAGCGTATATCTGAAATACGTGATCCAGCCCACAATCGCCATCAGAATGCGCTTGATGAACAGGGAGTTACCAAACGGATCTTTTTCAAAAAGGCCCAGAACGTCCAGTTTGTCAAGCGGTTTTGGCAAAAAGCTGTGATAAGTTGGCGCTTTATGAGTCATCGGATACAGGATTGAGCCTCTAGTTACTAAAGCTAAAAAATCAATACAATGTTTTCGGTAAAAAGTACTATGGAATAGTGACATTGAAAATAAATATCGATAAAAAAACGGCGGGCATTAATCCATTGCCGTCCGCGCCTGTCCAAGCATCAGATTACAAACAAAACACCCCGGACAGCCATCACGACCGGTTTTGCAGTAAACAACCAACCTATTTTTATCGATCATGAAACGATTTACCTTGGCCGGAATTGCCGCCCTGACTTTCTTCCTAATCCAAACCGTATCCGCTCAGGTGCAGGTCGGTTTTCGGGCGGGCGCCAATTGGGGAGCGGTTTCCAAACCTGATTTTTTGGATGCGTTTTCGCCCACCTTTCGTCTGTCGCCCGGCCCAGCGGGGGCCTTGTTTGTCGAAGTTCCCATCAGCGACCGCGTGAGCATCCGGCCAGAAATTTCGTACATCCAGAAGGGGTTTGTGATCGACGAGGGATTTGAATTGCCCATCGGCAACTGGAATCTTCCGCTGGGCGCGCGGGTTTCCTACCAGACCCGCTACCTGGAGCTGCCGGTTCTGGCCAAAATCAATCTGAACGAAGGCCCGGTTCAGGTGTACCTGCTGGCCGGTGCGGCTGCCGGATATGCCGTCGATGGGCGCATTCGGACCCGGACGAGCGGTATTTTCCGGAGCCAGCCCATTGACGTTGACATGAATATGAATACGATGAGTTACAACCGCTGGGATTTCAGCGCCATCGGCGGCATCGGGTTGAGCGCCGAAGCCGGGCCCGGGAAGTTCTTTGTCGAAACGCGGTATGAACACGGTTTTTCGCGCCAGTACGATTTGCCGATCCTTCGGCTTCCCATCCGCAACCGCGGACTGAGCGCGTCGATTGGTTATTCGTTTGCGCTTGGGCGGTGAGAAGAAATAGACAAGAATAGCAAATGATGAAGGGTGTCGCTTATGGTGTCTTTCGATATGCGGTATTCATTATTCGATATTCCTTAGAAATCAACGATTGTTTGTGTGTGTTTAAGGGTTAGAGTTGAACTGGAAAAGCCCGGGGCGTTTGCACCGGGCTTTTTTGATTGCGGGCGATTTTCGTCCTTACAGAATTCCTTTCACGAAACTCAGTACGCTGTTCAGCTGCCCCTTGACCGCCGGTTCGGCCGCTTTGGCAACGGGACCTCCTTTGCTCAGTTTGGAGAGGCCACTCAGCGCCGTGTTGACGAGCGAGTTGCCGGAACTGGCGTTTGAGCCGCCCAGCGCCGAAAGACCGGCTTTAACCAGATTCAGGTTACTCGTCAGGCCGCTCACTTTCGAGATCAGGTTGCCGCCCCCCATCAGCTTTTCGATCTGGCTGGCCCCGAGTACGGTTTTTGCCAGACTCACGGCTTTTTGCAGCACATCGCCCTTGAGCAGTCCGCTCTGCGCCAGGGGTAACAATTTCTTCAGCGCACCGACTTGCCCCAGCAATTTGTCTTTCAAACTGCCCGTGCTGCTTTTCGCTTCGGTTTCGAGGGCCGTTGTGCCGGCTTGCAGGGCCTGTACCGTTTCGGCTTTCGCTCCTTTGGCGTTGGCCGCGACGGCGCGATCGAGCAGAGCCGCCGTTGAGTCGGCGTTCGGTTGAATAAGCGGGTGTACGGAGGAGGCAAGCACCGGTGGAGCCGCCACGGCGATTTGTCCGGAGGTCACGGCCGCCAGTGAGAGGGCAAGGCTAACAACGATTTTTTTCATGGTCGTGCGATTGATCTGATTTTAGATGGCGTTTGGTTTGCAAATTGAACAGAAAATTAATGTTTCTACAAGCATCAATGGTGCCAGACCTGCGTTTAATTGCCGGAAAGCGTTTTCGGCCGCACCCGTTTGTCCGCAACTGAACAGTCGGTGTCCGGCTCCGTACACTTTTAAAAAACCGGCCAAGGAGTAGTGTCATGACTGTCAACGAATTACGCTTTGGCACCGGCATTGGCACAGGATTGGCATATAGCTAATCGAACAAGTAAACAACGATACGAACACACAAACAACACAAATACTAAACAACAAATACCATGATGAATCTGTTGAGTTCCCTGATCTGCACCGCTTTGTTGAGCACCACATCCGTTGATCCCGCAGCCGCTCCCAAAACGCTTTCGTTTGATGCCAGTGCTTATGTTACCGTTAACAACCAGATCCGGGTTGCGGTTGAAAAAACGTCGGCCGAGCCGGTTGAGGTGCTGTTGCGTGACAAAAAAAACCGGGTTCTGTTCCACCAGTTTGTTGGCAAAAAAGAACAGAAATATGCAGTAAAACTGAACGTTGCCGAACTGTCCGACGGAGCGTATGAACTCGAAGTGAAGTCGAAAGACGGCAGCATCCGCAAAGAAGTCAACCTGGGGCCACAGCCCACGGAAGCGCCTACGCGCCTGGTGGTTATGAACTGAAACCGTCCGCTCCAATCCATAAAAAAAGCCAGGTCGCGCCTGGCTTTTTTTTAGTGAATGTACTTGCGACGATCCCCCGCCTGGCGCTCCACCATCCAGCCCGGGTATTCGGGCGTCAGTTTGCTGACTTCGTCCAGTTTTTTAAGCTCATCGGCGGTCAAAACCACGTCGACGGCTTTCAGATTGTCGTCGAGTTGCTCCGGTTTTTTGGCCCCGATAATAACGGTGGTGACGGCGGGTTGGTGCAACAGCCAGGCCAGCGCCACCTGAGCTACCGTAACTCCTTTTTCGGCCGCTATCTGATCCATCACGTCGATGATGTCGAACGCTTTCTCTTTGTTGACGGGCGGAAAATCAAAATTCAGGCGCCGGGCATCGTCCGGATTTTTGTTGCGACCGTATTTCCCGCTCAGTAAACCGCCCGCCAGCGGACTCCAGACCATCAGACCCACTTTCTGATCGAGCAGCAGCGGAACAACCTCGCGCTCCAGATCCCGTCCGGCAATGGTATAATAGGCTTGCAGCGACACAAATCGGGCCAGATCCTTGTATTCGGAATAGGACAGGGCTTTCATCAGGTGCCAAGCCGCCAGGTTGCTGCATCCGATGTAGCGGACCTTGCCGCTGCGCACCAGATCATCCAGCGCCCGCAGGGTTTCTTCCAGCGGGGTCAGCAAATCAAAACCGTGAATCTGGTACAGGTCGATGTAGTCGGTTTGTAACCGGCGCAGACTTTCCTCGGCCTGATTCAGAATGTGTTTTCGGCTGAGGCCAATCTGGTTGGGACCTTCGCCCATTTTGCCCCGCACTTTGGTGGCAATCACCAGATCGTCGCGTTTAAGGCCGAGGTTCCGGATGGCCTGCCCCGTCAATTGTTCCGATGCGCCTTCGGAATACACATTGGCGGTATCGATGAAATTAATCCCCGCGTCGATGGAGCGTTTAACCAGCTCATCGACCGGTTTTTGATCCAGTTGGCCAATGGCCGCCCACATGGTCTGTCCGCTTCCACCGAACGTCATGGTGCCCAGACAAAGCTCTGAAACCAGTAAACCGGTATTTCCCAATAGGTTGTATTTCATAAATTCTCCGAGCGTTTGGGTTTGATCGGCAGCGCTTCCGTGCGTTGCGTTGTTGATTCTAACAAAAGCCGCTGCAATTCGTTTCAGTCTATAAATGATCTTTCTGTTATGCGCCCGGTTTTGTTATTCCTAGGATTGAGTCTGTCTGCCACCGTCGGTTTTGGTCAAACGGATACGACACGGCAGGTAAATCCCCAAAAACCGACGACCATTGCGCCGGTGGTAACGCCCTCGAACAGTGCACCCCTCACCGCCCCATCGGCTGATCCGGTAGCGACGCCCGGCACGGTGATCAACCCGCGCGAAAACCGGGGTCGGCGCAAAGTCCGGGTGATGCCGCCGAGCGAACCGAATGCGTTTGGCGTGGGAGCTACGCTGGAAAAGAAAGACACCACCCGCCGGAAAGACAATTGATCACGGTTGACTGTTTACGGTTATTGAGCCGCCTGCTTGCAGGTTCAAGGTCAAAAAAACGGGTTCAGCCGCTTCGGCCGTAGCTCGTTCCGATGCTTTCACCCCGTACTTTTTGAACGGCATTTTCAGACGGACGATACCGCCTTTTTCGCTTTTTACCGTCACTTCGGTAGTGGCCCCGGCGCGTCGTTGCGCACTGACCAGAAAAGCGCCTTCCGTTCGTAAATCCGTAAAACCGGCTTCGTTCCAACCCGCCGGAATGGCCGGAAAGACCTCAATAAAACCGGCGTAACTCTGGAGCAGCATTTCCTGCAAACCGGCGGCAAACGCAAAGTTGCCTTCGAGCGTGAAGGGCCGGTACGTAAATTTTGATTTGCCGGATTTGGTCTGATCACCGTTCAGATGAAACGAATTGGTGGAGCAAAAGGCGGAGGCAAACGTGCGCAGGGTTTCGGCGGCCCCGGCGCCGTCTTTGGCCCGCGCCTTGAGGCTGCCCAGCCAGGCGTAGGAATAGCCGCACCACCAGTCGGGCCCGATGCGGTCGAGCAGGGCCAGCGAGTTCCGGATGATCTGCTGCGAGGCTTCGCCGTCTTCCCACCGAATCAGCCCCAGCGGATGAATGGCCATGACGTGCGAAAAGTGGCGGTGGGATTCATTGTAGGGCAAACTGGCCGCAAACATCAGTTCTTTCTGGTCGGTCAGGGCAAAATCGCTCCACTGGCTTTGAATGGCCTGCCAACGCCGGGCATCGGTTTCATTTCCCAGGGCTGTTGCCATTTCCGTTGCCGCTTTGAAGACGAACTTCATCAGGGCCAGGTCGTAGTTGGTGTTGGTTAAAAACCAGGCTTCCAAACTGTTGTTTTTAATTTCCGGACTGGAGCTGATGGGCAGTTTTCGTTTCCCGGTTTCATCCAGAACCGTCAGTTGCTCCAGGTGCTGGGCGACGCCCTTCAGCCACGGATACGCTTTATCGCGCAGAAAAACCGCATCCTGGCTGTACCGCCAGTGCAGGTAATAATGGTGGGCGAGCCAGGCCGAAACCGTGGGCGAGAGCGAATACTGGATCCAGCCGCCCATTTCTTTGCCCGTCAGCGTGGTAACACCCGGCACCGCCAGGCCGTCGGTTCCGAAATACCGTTTCGTATAGTTCTGGTACGTCGCCCGGTTTTCTTCGAGGTGGTTGATGTAGCCAAGGCTTTCTTCCATATGGTTGCCGCTGTAGCTCGGCCAGTAACTCAGCTGCGTGTTCAGATCGTGGTGGTAATCGCCTTTCCAGGGTGGAATCCGGCCATTGTCGGCCGTCCAGACGGCTTGCAGCGAAATCGGTGGTGCATCGGCGCGGGCGGCCGCCCCAAATTTATACGTTTCCAGATACCATTGTTTTTGAAGCAGCGAATCCGGCACCTGCACCGACGATTTCGCCCAGAACCGCTGCCACCAGCTGCGGTGCGAATCCAGATCGGCGGCATAGGTCCGGCCAACGGGTTTGATCGGAACCAGCGTTTTCTTCTTTTCGGGATAAGCCGACGTAATCGTCCAGGTACCTTCCAGCGTGTCGCCCTGCCGCGTCCATTGAATCGTCACGTCGTACGAAAAACCGCCCCAGCCTTCCTGGTGATACGTAATTTTATCCTTTTGCCGGATCACCTGGCCTTGCGCGTAACCGAGTCGGACCAGATCGTCGCCATCGACGACGGCGTTTTCGGCTTTCTTCTGAATCGATTTTCCGTAGGCGGGTGGAAGGAGGTCAAGGGCTACTTTTTTGGGAAGCTGCTCAAACCGGAACCAGCCAACGGGCTCCGTCGCGTGGACGAAAGACCGCAAAACCGCCCCGTTCTGCCATTTCACTTCCGCAACGGCGTCCTGGATGAGCAAGCGCGCCGACTGCACCGGCCCCCATTTTTTGGTGTTGAACTCCAGCGCGGCCCCCGGAATTTTGGTCGGACCCGGCTCTTGATCGTACGGTTTATCGAAATAGTCCTGGACAATCTTGTACTCTTTTTTCAGCACCTGTTCCTGCACCCATCGGTACCTGAATTCGGGCCGGTCGAGCCCCTTCATCGGGCGCAGATCCCACAGATCGGCGCGGTCCAGCGAAAACCGGACCTGACCGTCTCGCTGCCAGATCAACGCGCCGAGCATGCCGTTTCCCAGTGGCAGGGCTTCGTCCCAGCGGCTGGGCAGCTGCGCAAACTGCAAGTCATACGGACCGGGCCGGAGCGGCTGGGCGAGGGCCGAAAGGGCGAGAAAAAAACCGCAGGCCAGTCCGGCCCAGAACCGGCGGAAAATACGGAAACGCAGAGGCTCAAAAATCATAGGGTTTAGCAGGGTTCGTCCGAAGGACAAGGTCTGCAAGGCCGTTCAAAAATGCAAATCTTGCGTCTCATCGCCCGGATTTTAGTATCTTGCCGCTTCACAAAACCTATTCCCATGAACCTGTCTGGTACTTTCTGCGGTGGCAAACTGCGCGGTTTCGCGGCTCTTTTCGCATTGGTTGCCTTTTTCTCCGTCATTTCTCCGGCGCACGCCCAAAAAGGGTCCCTGTCCGACGTCAGCTTTATGGAAGGCCGCTGGCGGGGCACGTTCAACGGCGGTCCCATCGATGCCGCCTGGGCCGCTCCGGAGGGCGACAACCTGGCCGGTTTTATGCGCATGATGAAAGACAACAAAGTGACGATGTATGAACTCCTGATCTTTGAACAAACCGACAAAGGCCCCATTGTGCTGGTGAAGCACTTCAAACCGGGTTTGATCGGTTCGGAAGAAAAGGACGTGTCGGACCGGTATTCGTTCATTGAAGCCAAAAAGAATCAGGCGCTGTTTGAAAAATCAGATGGTTCCATCCGGATTATTTACGAAAAACGCTCGGATAATCAGCTCGTTATTCAACGCGGCAAGCAGGAAAGCGGCAAGTGGGTGTTCGCCGATCTGTTCGTGTTTAACCGTGTTAAGTAAGGAACTTGGCCGGGGGGCCGGGTGTTGTGACGGGAAGCCGGTCTGCGGCACAACACCCACCCCATGAAAAAAGCCCTCAAGAGAATGGCTCTAGTCATCGTTACGCTTCTTATCGTACTCATTCTGGCCGTCGTTGCCTTCGTCAATTGGTCTCCGCAGTTTGGAGCCAACGCCACCGGCGATCGGTTGAAGCGCATTCAGGCGTCACCCAATTACAAAGACGGCACGTTTCAGAACCTGGTGCCCACTAGTCTCGATCTGTCGTTGCGCAAAATGGTTCCGGCCACCTGGAAGATGCTCACGGGCGTTCCGGGCGCTGAGCCCGCCGACACCATCCAGACCGTGCCGTTCGACGCGGCCGTTTTTGAAGGCAATGGCGGACCGGAGCAGGTGGCCATCAGCTGGTTCGGCCATTCGTCGCTGCTGATCCGGATTCAGGGCAAAACGCTGCTGACCGACCCGGTTTTTGGCGAACGAGCCTCGTTTACCTCCTTCAGCGGTCCGAAGCGGTTTTTGTATGACCATTACATGAACGTGGATGAGTTGCCGGCGGTGGATGCCGTTATCCTGTCGCACGACCATTACGATCACCTGGATTACGAGACGTTCACGAAGCTAAAAGGAAAAGTAAGCCGGTTTTTTGTGCCGCTCGGCGTGGGCGCGCACCTGGAAAAATGGGGCATTGCGCCGGAGCAGATCACGGAGCTGGACTGGCACGAATCGGCCAAGCTGGGCGATCTGACGCTGGTTTGCGCCCCGGCGCGGCATTTCTCCGGGCGCGGCCTGACCAACCGCAACGGAACACTCTGGTGTTCGTGGGCGTTGCAGGGAACGCAGAAACGGGTTTACTACGGCGGGGATACGGGCTATTATCCGGGACTGAAAACCGTGGGGGACAAGTACGGTCCGTTCGATGTGGCGCTGCTCGAGTGCGGGGCTTACAACGAAGACTGGATCGATATTCACATGATGCCCGAACAAACTGCCCAGGCCCAGCTCGACGTGAAGGCCGATCTGCTGATTCCGATTCACTGGGGCAAATTCAACCTGGCGCTGCACACCTGGCGCGATCCCATCCAGCGGCTTCTCAAAAAATCGGCCGAACTGGGCACCAAAGCCGCCACGCCCCGGATTGGCGAGGTGGTGGTGCTGGGGGCAACGGTACCCAACGGGCACTGGTGGGAAGCCCTGCCGTGATCAGATCTTACAGCCGGTCCAGCAACCCTTTCATCATTTCCACAAAATAAGCGCCGTTTTCCGGGCCAAACCAGTTCATGGTCCTGGTTTCGTAGGCTTCCTTGTGGTAATACTGATCCGGCGTGATGTACCCGACGTACCCGCCGTTGAAGCTCGTAACCATTAAATTAAGCCCTTTTCGGTCGGCCTGACGCGCCAGATCGGCCACCAGTTCGCCCGAGAAATCGCAGGGCGTGCCCAGCAAAACCGTTGACCCGATCCGCAGGGCTTTCAGATCCGAGGGATAATCGCCGTAGACGGTATGAAACAACCAGCCGCGCACCCGCCAGTCGTCGGCGATGCGGGCCTGGGGTTCGCGGAGTTGCAGCGGCAGGGTCAACACCTCCAGCGTGCTGTCCGGTTTGGTCGGAAACTGCGTAAGGGTCGGCACAATGCGGTTTTTCAGGCTGTCGGCGTAGGTCCGGATGGTCGCAAACACATCGGGCTGCTCCTGCGTTTTTGAGCCCGTGCTGCCTACCGATCCGGCCATGAAAGCCACAAAACTCCCGGACTGCTTTTCCAGCTGATCGACCAGAACGCCCGGATAATCGCGGCTCAGGTACTGCGCGTCGGCCACCGCCCGAAAAACCGTTGCGTGACCGCCGTAGGTGCAGAGCAGCGCCGATTCACCGGTTTTTTTGCGGAGCTTCAACAGCCGGATGTTTCCGTCCACTTGCCCTTCGTTGTTCATCCGGTTGTACACCAGACCGGGGGCCGCAATCTGCTCAAAACCGACTTCAACGGGCGCCAGTTGCCGCTGCGCCAGCGTAATGGATTTCAGAATGGCGTCGGTGATGTGATCGACCACCCGCTGATCAAAATCGCCCGCAAACAACTCGCCCACCAAACCGGGGGCCCAGCCGCCCAGGCTGTTGTGGCTGTGAATCGCGCCCGTGAACACATTCGCCCACTGAAACCCGATTTCCGGCAGTCTTTTTTTGAGTTGTTCGGTTACCGTCGGGGGCGTAATCAGCAGATCCAGCGCCACAACGGCCACCCGGGTGCTGCCGTTGGTCAGGACAAAGGTTCGGACGTAAATCGAATCGCTGACGGTTTTCCAGTGTTCACCCCGGCGGACGCCGTACCCGCCCGTTGGGGTGGTAAACGACGGCGTCAGATTGACTTTGGCCCAGCCCGCCCGCAAGCCGGTTGCCGGATTCGGCGGGGGAGCCAGATCCAGCAGTTGCTGCCGCGTATAGCGGTAGTAGTCGGTTTTTCGGTACGGTTTATCATCGACCGGCGCCACGCTGACGGCCAGAAAAAGCAGGATGAGCGCAACCAGGCCCAACAGGATTTTAGAGAGTATTCGCAGGTATTTCATGATTTTCGAATACCAAATCTAACAAAATCTAACCTTGTATCGTCAAAACCAGTTATTAGGGTGTCGTTTAAAGTTTTCAGTTGACGGTACACAGTTTTCAGTATACGGTTTTCGCCAGGCCGACGGTTCGGTTTACGATTGACTTAGTATAAGCTGAACCAAAAACCGTATACCAAAAACTGTAAACCGTATACCAAAAACCGCGTATTCATCGATTTTTACGAATGCAAGCCAGCACTACTTCCTCAAAAACCGACTCGGCCGCCAAGCCGGTCGTCTCCCGGCGGCTCGACCGCATGTTTCTGGCCTTAAGCGATGTAGCCTCGTTTATCGGTCAGTTTTTCAAAGAAGTTTTTATGCCACCCTACGAAGGGAAAGAAATCATCCGGCAATGTTACGAGGTGGGCGTTCGTTCGCTGCCGCTGATTTCGCTGACGGGTTTCATCACCGGCATTGTGTTCACCAACCAGTCGCGCCCGTCGCTGGCCAATTTCGGAGCCACCTCCTGGTTGCCGTCGCTGATTTCCATTGCGCTCGTTCGGGCGCTGGCTCCTCTGGTAACGGCCCTGATTGCTTCCGGGCGGGTGGGGTCCAATATCGGCGCCGAATTGGGTTCGATGCGGGTGACGGAGCAGATCGAAGCGATGGAAGTGTCGGGTACCAACCCGTTTAAATTTCTGGTGGTGACGCGCGTGCTGGCCACCACCTTTATGATTCCGACGCTGGCGATGTTTTTTGTTTTTCTCGGCGTCATGGGGTCGTACGTCAACGTGGCCCAGAACGAAAAAACCAGCTTTATGTCGTTTATCGAGACGTTTTTCAGCTCGATTTCCTTTCTCGATATCAATTCCACCGTCATAAAGGCCATTATTTTCGGCTTCACGATCGGGATTGTCGGCTGCTACAAAGGGTACAATTCGTCGAAAGGAACGGAGGGCGTTGGCAAGGCGGCCAACTCGTCGGTGGTAACATCGATGTTTCTGGTTTTTATTGAAGAGCTGTTGTTTCTCCAAATCATAAATGCCATTCGCGCTGCCTGACGCATGAACACGAAAAAATCGGTCAATCATCCGAAAGAATCCGTGATCGTCCTGCGCGATCTGAAAATTTCTTTTGGCGATCTGCACGTGCTGAAAGGTGTTGATCTGGATCTGTATCAGGGCGAAAACCTGGTCGTGCTGGGTCGGTCGGGTACGGGAAAATCCGTGTTGATTAAAATCATTGCTGGTTTGCTGGAGCCGGATCAGGGCACGGTTAACGTACTGGGCGAAGATGTTCGTCAAATGAACAAACGCGAACTGGATGCGCTGCGCCTGAAACTGGGGTTTTCCTTTCAAAGCAGCGCCCTGTACGACAGCATGACCGTCCGGGAGAACCTGGAATTTCCGCTCATCCGGAACGTCCGGAACCTAAGCCGCGCGGACATCGACAAGGCCGTTGAGGAAGCGCTGGAAGACGTGGGCCTGAGCCAGACCATCAACCAGATGCCGTCGGAGTTGTCGGGTGGTCAGCGGAAACGGATCGGGATTGCCCGCACGCTGATTCTGAAACCGGAAATCATGCTGTACGATGAGCCCACCGCCGGGCTGGACCCCATTACTTCCAACGAAATCAACAACCTGATCAATGAGGTTCAGGAGCGCCACAACACGTCCTCAATCATTATTACGCACGATTTGACCTGCGCCAAAACCGTCGGCGACCGGATTGCGATGCTGCTCGACGGCCGGTTTGAACGGCAGGGCACTTTTGAAGAAGTTTTCGATGATCCAAACGATGAGCGCGTAAAACAGTTTTATGAATACAACTTTGTGGACTAATCCGTTTCACTGATTGATATTGGTATTTTTCCGTTGAAAATCAGTGCTTTACGTAATTAGTCTTCAGTGAGACAACCAACCTATAAACTAATTTTTCAGGAAGATCCGGGATCTACTCTCCATACCTAAAAAGCTAAACAATGAAAGCTGCAGAAAATAAGCGGGCGGTTTACGTCGGTATTTTTGTTTTTATCGGAATTGTCATCCTGATCACCGGAATTATGGTGCTGGGCGGGCAACAGAAACGCTTTGTCAAAAGCATCCGGGTGAATGCCATTTTCGACAACGTGGGCGGGTTGCAGTCGGGGGCCAATGTCTGGTTCTCCGGGGTGAAAATCGGCACGGTTCGTAAGATTCAGTTCTACGGCAATTCGCAGGTGGAAGTAACGATGAACATCGAGGAGTCGTCCCAGCAATACATCCGGAAAGATGCGCTGGCGGCCCTGAGCACCGACGGCTTGATAGGGAACAAGATCGTGGAAATTGTGGGCGGCAGCACCAAGGCCGAAACCGTGGAAGACGGGGATATTCTGCACGCCAAGGCGGCCCTCAATACGGAGGAAATCATGACCACCCTGCAGGCCAACAACAACAACCTGCTCCGGGTGACAAGTGATGCCAAAAAGATTCTGGACGAAGTGCTGAAGGGCAAAGGCGTTGCCGGGGCGGTTTTGCGGGATTCAACCCTGGCGGATCGTTTCAAAAACACAATGGCCAATTTGCAGACGGCCTCCAGCAGCGCGGCCCAGGTGACGCGGTCGCTGAGCACGGCGTCGGGTTCGCTCAACCAGTTTGCGACCAACCTCAACCGGAAAGGTACGCTGGCGAGTGATCTGGTGTCCGACACGACGATTGTGCGGGATTTGCGGGCATCGACGGCGCGGTTGCGTACTGTCTCCAACACGGCCAGCGAAGCGACGGATAATGTGAAACGGGCGACCGAAAAGCTCAACAGCAACAACAACGCGCTCGGCTCCCTGCTGAACGACGAAGTGGTGAACCGCGACCTGAAAAGCACCATTCATAACCTGGAAACCAGCAGCCAGAAGCTCGATGAAAACATGGAAGCCCTGCAACACAACTTCCTGTTTCGCGGTTTTTTCCGGCGTCGGGCCAAGGAAGAGGCCAAACAAAAAGCCGCAACGGCCGCTTCCAGTCCGGATACGAACGTGAAGAAGTGACGGAAACCGTATCTTTGCGGCATGTCATCGACTCAACCCATTGGCGTGTTCGACTCCGGCTACGGCGGTCTGACGGTTCTGAAATCCATTGTCCGGCAATTGCCGCAGTATGATTACGTCTACCTGGGCGACAACGCCCGCACGCCCTACGGAACCCGCTCGTTCGAAACCGTGTATCACTACACGCTCGAATGCGTTCAGCACCTGTTCGCGATGGGCTGCCGCCTGGTTATTCTGGCCTGCAACACGGCTTCGGCCAAGGCGCTCCGCAACATTCAGCAGCTTGATCTGCCGACCCTGGCTCCCGACCTTAGGAACCGCCCGGTCCGGGTTCTGGGTGTAATCCGGCCTACGACGGAAGTGATCGGGCAGTACTCAAAAACCGGCCACATCGGAATTCTGGCCACGCGCGGAACCGTAAGCTCGGAATCGTACACGGTCGAAATTGAAAAGTTCTTTCCGACTCTGAACGTATACCAGGAAGCGTGTCCGATGTGGGTGCCACTGGTCGAAAACGGCGAACACGACAGCCCCGGCGCGGATTATTTTGTTCAAAAACACCTTAATCGCCTGCTGGTCCAATCGCCGGAAATCGATACGGTTTTGCTGGCCTGTACGCATTATCCGCTGTTGCTCCCCAAAATCCGGCAATTCATTCCCGACACCCTCACGGTTTTGAGCCAGGGCGAGATTGTCGCCCGGAGTTTAGAGGATTACCTCCACCGCCACCCGGAAATCGACGCCCAATGCAGCCGGGGCCAGACGCTGAACTTTTACACCACCGATTCGGCGGACGAATTTGCGCAGAAAGCCGGTTTATTCTGGGGCGAAACCGTGCGCGCCGAGCGGCTGACGTTGTGAAACGAGTCTAAAAACCGGGTTGGCGTGTCTTAAAGAAAACCGTACACTGCCGAACCGCCATGTTTATCCGACGAAAAACCATCTACCTCCTTGCGGCTCTGGGCGTTGTTTCGGGGCTGGTGCTGGTTGGTTATCCGTTGACAAAGCCCAAACCCGCTCCGAAACGGGACGAATGGACGACGGTTTTTAAAGGACTGGGGACGCTCTCATCGCCCCGGCTGGCCGACCTGAACAACGACGGTATTCTGGACGTGGTGATGGGGGCGGGCGGCATCGAGTTCCGAACGAGCGATTCGGCTATTCTTGCCGTCAACGGCGCCAACGGTCAACTGCTCTGGAACGTTCGGGCGCGGGATCAGATTTTCGGCTCTCCGCTCTTCCGCGACATCACCGGCGACGGTGTGCCCGAGGTGTTCATCGGGGGGAGGGCCGCCGAATTCAAAGCCATCGACGGCGAATCCGGTTCGGTCATCTGGGATTATTTCACGAATTCGGACAACCGCACGCCGAGCGATTCGGGCACGTATAACTTCTTCAGTCCGCAGTTTATTCCCGATCAGGATGACGACGGTTTTGAGGATTTGGTAGTGGCGGCCGGTGGGTACGTCAAAGCCCTGCCGTACGATCCGAAACGCCCGCCCGGCCGGTTACTGGTGCTCAGCAGCGCCACCGGAAAACGGCTGGCAGCCGCCCTGATGCCCGACGGTTTCGAGATTTACATGTCGGTGGTGGTGGCTGATTTTCAGCGCGATGGCAAGCTGTCGATCCTTTTCGGAACCGGGGGCGAAACGCTGGAAGGCAGCCTGTACAAAGCGTCGCTGGCCGATTTGATGAACAACGATTTGTCGAAAGCGAAGCGGCTGGAGTCGGGTTACGAAAAAGGATTCGTGGCGCCCCCGGTGTTGGCCGACATCACGCAGGACGGGATTCCGGACATCATTGCAAACGCCGTCAACGGACGGATGATTGCCATCGACGGGACAACGGAGCGGATACTCTGGCGGGTCAGCATTCCGAAAACCGAAGCGTATGGTTCGCTGGCGGTGGGCTATTTTACGGACGACGACGTGCCGGATTTTTTCACGAACTACGGCATCGGGACCTGGCCCCAGCTGAACCGTTCGGTGCAACTGATGGTGGATGGAAAAACCGGCCGGATTGCGTTTCGGGATTCGCTCGGCAGCTTTCAGGAGAGCAGTCCGCTCGCCTTCGACTACAACCAGGACGGTTTCGACGACGCGCTGTTGAGCCTGAACGACAACCAGCTTTCGACCATCAGCAACCAGGTGGTGGTCATCGATTTCCGCAACGATACGACCTATCGGATTGGGCAGCGGGCCGTCGGTGCCAACGTGGCCTGCACACCCTGGCTCGGCGATCTGGACGCCGACGGGTTGCTGGATCTGGTCTACGCGCACGAAATCAATCCGGTTGATCTGCTCTCGGTAGATGAGAAGAAAGGGTTGAAGATCAATAAGCTCAAATTGAAAACACCGGCTTCGAAAAACCGCGTCTGGGGCGCCTACATGGGCAGCAACGCCGACGGCATTTTTCGGGCCTACCGAAAACCGTCGCGTTAATTAATCGCCCGCGGCCCCGGTTTTAGCCGCGGACAGATAAACCGTTACTTTCCTGTCGGATGAAAACACGTTTCGCAAGGGCGCTGGTTTTTCTGCTGCTTTATCCGGTTTTGGACCGGCGCAACCGGCCGCCGATTCGGTGGTTATATTCGGAAAACCGGACGGATTTTTCAACGCCTGCAAACCCAACGCCCGACGCGGTTTTGTCGCCATTTCGGAGCGACCGGTTTTTGTAAAAGTGGATCGGATGTAGTACCAACGACCTAAAGTCCGGCGCTACGGGTTGTTGATTTTTAAAACCGTATACGCAGCCTGATTCGGCTGGCGGATTTTTGCGCCCACGTTCGTATTGGTGCGGTCGTCGTCGTGAATCACCAAAAGGTGGCTGGCGTCAAGAAACGTCAGGTCTTCGGCTTTGTGGTTGAAATGAACGGGCTGGCCCGCTGCGTCGCGCACGAGCGTAAAAGGCTGGTTGTTCAGAAGGGCTTCCGGCGTTGCCGTCCACAGGTACGCGTCCAGGTGGTTGTTGCTTTCAATGGACGTCAAGACCCAGAATAGCTTACGGGTGCGGTCGTATTCGATGCTGGATAAGGCCAGCGGCTTGGGCAGTTCGGCCACCGTGGACGGATCGAAGTCGGCCACGACGCGCCAGGTATCCCGGAGTTGCAGGCGTTCGCCATCGGCGGTTTTTTCCGCAAAAAACGGTACGGACACGATGCGCACCCGGTAGTCGAATTTATCGTATTTCTCGCCTTCTTCCCGAATACCGAACAGCAGCAGCGAATCCATCACGGCCAGCCCTTCCACTTTGAAATACGGCAGGCCGTTGGGAAACGCCGGGCGGTTTTGCGCCAGAACCTTGCCGAGTGCTTCCCGGTATGCCACCGAGTTTGGCGCGTTTCGGACTGGGGCCAGCACCTGCGGCTGCGCTTCCCGGCCTTTTTTCCAGTACAGAATGGTGTTGTAACCATCCCAGTCCGTCGAACCCGGTTTTACGCGGTCGAAAGCCGTCGTCAGAAAAATGTACTCATCGTTGCCCGCAAAATCTTCGTATTTCCGGGCAATCCGGAAGGCGTCGGCCAGCAGGGGAGTGGGCCGGGCGGTGGTGTCGGCAAACGATTTCCAGGACTTGGTAAATACCGAACTTAAACCGGCGGGCATGTCTTTATCGTTGGCGACGAAAACCGTGCCGTTATCGTACAAAACCGCCGAGGCTTCGCACCAGACCGGGTTGTTGTCCGGCATTCGGGTGCCAAAATCACAGCAGGAAAGCAAGCCTTCCGTTTCGATGGCTGCGCTTAAAACCGCACCCGGTTTTCCGGCGGTTTTCCGGCTTGTTTTGCATTCGATGGTTAAAAAGAAGACCAGCACCAGGCTGAGCGGCACGCAATACTTTCTCATGAAGAAATCGGAAACGGGCGATGATCCCCGCAAAATTAGCGTTATACTCCGCATTGCGTCTATTTTTTGCAACACTTTTCGGGCATCTTGCGTATATTCATATATAGATAAAAAGGTTAGAATTACAGGCCCCGCATTTGACGGGGTTTTGTTTTTTGAGCCATTATCGATCAACTTTCCGGTTTGCGCCCGCTGCCGGCCCTTTTTTCCTCCAGCATTGACCGAATGCTAAAAGTCCTGACTGCTGGTAACTGATTTCCGCCTTATATTTACAAATCTGCACGTTGAATCTTAGCATGGCATGAAGCTACTCTACCCGATTATCCTGACCGGGTTCTTTTTTGCGCATCCGGTTTTTTCCCAATCACCCCGCCGGTTTCAAAACCGGATCGATGCCGAACTCGGCGCCCTGGTTTCGTCGACCGACCGAACCCCCTTCTGGCTGCGGGCCAATCAATTTGGTACCGTACCATTATCGGCTCCGGTCGGCACCGTCCGGCTAGGGCTGGCGGGTGCGGTCTTGCTCCGCGATACGGCCCACGCCCGGCGCAACCGCCCCTGGACCCTATCGTACCGGGCCGAAGCGGTGGGCAACGTCGGCCAGTCGAGCCAGTTGTTGCTGCCGGAAGCCTACCTGAAGCTGGCCCACCGCGGCATCGAGTTCGTGGCGGGGCGTCGGCGCGAGGTGATCGGGCTGGTCGATTCAACGCTTTCGTCGGGTTCCTACGCCTGGTCGGGGAATGCGCTGCCCATTCCGAAGGTGCAGTTCGGAACGCGCGGGTTTGTGCCGCTCGGCCGCCGGGGCTGGCTGTCGATCAATGCTTTTATGGCGCACGGCTGGTATGCGGATACCTGGTACATGCGGCATTCGTTTCTGCACCAGAAGTCGCTGTTGTTCCGGATCGGAAAACCGGCGTCGGCGGTTCGGCTGTATGCGGGCATCAACCACAGTGTTCAGTGGGGTGGGCAATCCGATTACGTCGATCCCAAGTTGGCGGTCAACGGCAAGTTGCCCGGCCGACTCGCCGATTTTCCGAATGTGTTGTTTGCCATTCGCACCAACGGGTTGAACAACGACCGCATCTCGTCGTTCGACTACGTTAATTTGTACGGCAATCACCTGGGAAGCATCGACTTTGGGGGCGAACTGCGGTTTTCGGGCCTTAATCTGCTGCTGTATCATCAACACGTTTTCGAGGATGTTACCGGCATGTTTTTCAAGAATCTACCCGACGGCCTGAGCGGTATCCGGCTGCGCAATAACCGTCCCGCGGCATCCGGTTTTCAGCTAAACGATGTCCTGTTTGAATTTCTGACCACCCTGAGCCAGAGCGGCCCTACCTTATACCAGGCCGGCAAAAACTGGAAAGGGGCCGATAATTATTTCAACAACTCGCAATACCGGGAAGGCTGGACGTATCAGGACCGGGTCATCGGCACGCCCTTTCTGACCCGCCGTCAAGACGTTCGGACTGTCTACCAAAATTCCAGTGACTGGGCGATTGTGAACAACCGGGTGCAGGCCTTTCATGCGGCCCTGCGGGCCACCGTAGCCCGGCAGGTCGATGTGCGCCTGAAAGTCTCCTACAGTCGGAATTACGGCATTCCGGAGATTTTCTTACCGGGTCCGCCCGCGCAACTCTCAACGTGGGTCCAGGCCGGTGTTCCGTTGCGCTGGCTGAGCGGAGCGCACCTGACGGCCGCGCTGGCGGTTGATAAAGGGCAACTTTACGAAGATGCGGTGGGCGGTTTTCTGGGGCTGCGTAAAACACTCTGGTTGGGAGCCCGGCCGGAGCAGTGAGGCAAGAGCGTAGCGATTCTGGTTAAAATCGGTACACGCGGGGCCCCTGACCGGGTCTATACGCTCTTTTTTTTGCGCAGAATATACGTTAACTCCGGTTTCTCCGTTGTACGGTTTATTGCCCAGACTGGACCGGGTGTTACTACCTAAGCAGCATTTTACACGTTTCAGATTCTGGTTTTCCCAGTTGATTCTTGTCCCAATTGGATTCACGTAGTTTGGTTACCACCTTTGTATCATCGCGATGGATGGCCGTATCGCCCTCTTTCCGAACCAGTAAACAACAATACAAAGATGTAATAGTCAATACGTTGTGAGGAAACTACTACTATATTCTGTTCTAGTCGTCTTGGTGCCCACAGCACCCGGTTTTTCGCAGGCATCCCAAAAAATGAATAGGATGCTGAGCCTGGGCCTGGGTTTGCGGTCATACGACCTGGGTGGCGTATGCAATGGCGCGCTATTTGAACTGGGCTTTAGCGATAAAATCAGTGCCGGCGGTTTTTTCGACTACGCGCTGTTTGGAACCAAAGTCGGTGACCGGCGCTGGAAGTCGCAGTTCCTGAATGTCGGCGTCCGGGGTTCCTACCATTTAGCCAGTCTGCTGGGGGTGGGTGATTCCAAATTCGACCCCTACGCGGGGGTGTCGCTCGGCACGCGCGGCTCTTTGTCCCGGGCCGAATTCGCCCGGAATGGGTATTTTAAAACCCGCCCCAAAGGCGTTTTTCCCGGTGTCCACGTTGGCGGTTTTTACCACTTTAGCTCCAAAATAGGCGGTTTTGCCGAAGCGGGATTGGGAATAGCCGCCCTGCGGCTGGGCATAACCGGAAAGTTTTAATAAAAAAGGGCCGTCTGAGCAGCCCTTTTCCTTTAATCTTCGTACCCGTCGGTTTTCATCAACTCCTGTTCGTCTTTCAGCCGCAACCGCTGCACATAGCCCGACACCCAGATACTGACTTCGTAGAGCAACGCCAGCGGAATCGCCACCAGAATCTGACTGTAAATATCGGGCGAAGGCGTGATAATGGCGGCAACCACCAGAATGACCACCAGGGCATGACGGCGATAAGCCCGCATGAACTGCGGAGTCAGCATACCAATTTTTGACAGCACGAAAGCCGCAATCGGCATCTGGAAGGTCAGTCCGCAACCCAGGGTCAGGGTGGCCAGGGTAGAAATGTAGGATGTAATGTCGAATTCGTTGACAATCCGGGGATCTAACTGGAAGTTAGCCAGGAAGTTGAGCGCCAGCGGGGAAACAATGTAGTAGCCAAAAAGAACCCCCGCGAAAAACAGGGTAGTTACAAAAAACACAGCACCCCGTGCGGCCCGGCGCTCCGACTGCCGTAAACCGGGCATGATGAAGCGCCAGAGTTCCCAAAAGGCGTAGGGAAACGCAAACAACAACCCGATCATCAACGAGGCTGTTAGTCCCATCGTAAACTGCCCGCCAACTTCACGGCTTTGAAGCGTAAAGTTTATTTTATCGACGCATAAATCGGCAAACCCGGTTTTTTCGGCCAGTTTACACATCATCCGGTACGTCCAGAAGTTGGGGCTTGAAGGGCCTAAAATAACCAGATCGTAGATCTCGCGAATGTAAATGAACGCCAGAATTGCAAAAACCGCAATGGACGCAATGGCCCGCACGAGATGCCACCGAAGCTCCTCTAAATGCTCGAGAAAGGTCATCTCCGACCCGTCTTCAACCTCGCTCTCGCTATCAAACTCCTGATCTATGGGCTTCATTTAACGTTTTGAATGAGTGAATGAGTGACTGAGTAAATAAGGTCAAAGATCACGCTTTTGTTGCGGCCGCTATTCGCTCAGTCACTCATTCAAAATTAATTATACAAGGGAAACGCTTTCATCCAGGAATTGATTTCATCCTTCACGTGCTGGATTTTGGCTTCGTTGTCGTGGTTCATCAACACCTCGTCTATATATACGACAATTTGTTCCATATCGGATTCTTTCATGCCGCGCGTCGTAACGGCGGCCGTACCCACCCGCATGCCGGACGTTACCATCGGCGATTTATCGTCGAACGGAACCATGTTTTTATTGATGGTAATGTCGGCTTTGATCAGCGTGTTTTCCGCCAGCTTTCCCGACAACCCTTTCGTGCGTAGGTCGATCAGCATCAGGTGGTTGTCGGTGCCACCCGAAATAATCTGGTAGCCTTTGGCCAGGAAGGCAGCCGCCATTGCCTGCGCATTTTTCTGAATCTGGTTGGCGTAATCGCCGAAATCGTCGGACAGGGCTTCGCCGAAAGCAATGGCTTTAGCCGCAATAATATGTTCCAGCGGACCACCCTGCGTACCCGGGAACACGCCCGAATCGAGCAGCGACGACATCAGCCGCAGTTCGCCTTTCGGCGTTTTAATACCGAACGGGTTTTCAAAATCGTTCCGCAGCATGATCATGCCGCCCCGTGGACCGCGCAGGGTTTTGTGCGTCGTTGTCGTCACGATGTGGCAATGATCCATCGGGTCGTTCAGCAGGCCTTTGGCAATCAGACCCGCCGGGTGCGAAATGTCGGCCAGCAGCAGGGCGCCAACGGAGTCGGCAATGGCCCGCAGCCGGACGTAATCCCAGTCGCGGCTGTAGGCCGAAGCGCCACAGATCAGGAGTTTCGGCCGTTCGCGCTGGGCGGTTTCTTCTACTTTATCGTAATTAATGAAGCCGGTTTCCTGCTCAACCCCGTAGAAGGTGGGCCGGAAATACTTGCCGGAAATATTGACCGCCGAACCGTGCGTCAGGTGACCGCCGTGCGACAGGTCGAAGCCCAGAATGGTGTCACCCGGTTTCAGGCAGGCCACGAAAACCGCCGTGTTGGCCTGCGCGCCCGAATGCGGCTGCACGTTGGCCCACGAAGCTCCGAAGAGTTCTTTGACGCGGTCGAGGGCCAGTTGCTCAATTTCATCAACGACTTCGCATCCTCCATAATACCGCTTGCCGGGTAAGCCTTCGGCATATTTATTCGTTAAGACCGTTCCGGCGGCTTCCAGAACCTGCTTGGAAACAAAATTTTCGGAAGCAATCAGTTCAAGACCGGACTCCTGACGGTGCTGCTCTTTGGCGATGAGCTCAAAAATCTGCGTATCGCGGGCAACGGAGGTGGCTGTAGTCGACATAATTAGCAATTAGCTATTCAGAAATTGGATAACGATTTGTAAATATCTACGGACAAAAGTACGGAGAAAAACAGCAATCTGGTTGTCTTCTACTTATTATGTTGAAGCGATTGGTATTTCAGGGGTGTCGTGCCATTGTGCAGCTTAAATTGGCGGTGAAAATGCGAGATATTGTTAAAACCGCACTCCAGTCCGACCTGGCTGATGCTGAGATCCGACTGCACCAGCAACTTGCGGGCGTGGCTGATTCGCAGCTCGTTGAGGTATTCGATAAAGGATTTGCGGGTGCGCTTCCGGAAATACCGGCAAAAAGCCGCCGGGGCCATTCCGGCCACGGAGGCCATGTCGTCCACCCGGATTTCTTCCCGAAAATGGGCCAGCATGTAATCCAGCACCCGCTTCATCCGCTCGGTTTCGGCTTCGCTGGCTTTCAGTTCGTAGTTGTCGCTGGCCAGCATCACCGCGTCAGGGTCGTCGGCCAGTTGTTCGAGCAGGTGGAGGAGCCGCAGCAGGCGCTCCAGTCCCTCGCAGTGGAGCAGGCTTTCCAGGACGGTTTTTACGTCGGCGGTTTTCTTCGCGCCAAACCGCAACCCGTAGCGGGCGCGGTTCAGCAGAGCCGAAAGCGAGCGGGTTTCGGGCAATTGCGGCAGCAGGCTGTCGCCTAAGGTCTTGGCAAACTGAACAACAATGGCCTCGGCCTGCTGGTCCGAATCCGGCTGGTAGTATTCGTCGTCGTTGCGCCAGAAATGGGGCAGATCCGGCCCCAGCAACACCAGGTCACCGGCGTCGAAGGGTTCGACATGATCGCCGACAAACCGCTTGCCGTGACTGTGAACGATATACGTCAGTTCGTATTCGGGGTGAAAGTGCCAGGGCGCATCGAAATACGGTAATTCCAGATGAATCACCCGCAGCGAGTTATGATCTCCTAACTCAATTTTTTCAAACAAAGCTTTCACATCGTACAGTATCTTTACTCACTACGAGTAATTGGGGGAACAAAAAGTCAAAATTATACAGGAATCGGAATAATTATTAAATTTTTACAAGAAACAATTGAATCAAATTTGTACTACTGATTTTTCCTAAACCATTGAATTGTATGCAAGTGACTGCTGACAGGACTTCGTTGCTACAAGAGCTGAATGAAGAGTACGCCGTCAGCCCGGAAGCGATTGCGTTTTACCGTAAAAACGGTTACGTGAAGTTAAAAAATGTGCTTAGTCCGGAAGTGCTACAGTATTACGGAGACGTGATTACCGACTTGGTGTTTAAGCTGAACACCTTAACCAAGTCCATGGAGGAACGAACGACCTACGAGCGGGCTTTCCTCCAGATTATGAACCTCTGGCGGGAAGACGAAACCGCCAGAGAGTTTGTCTTTTCGCACCGGCTGGCCAAAATTGCCGCCGATCTGATGGGCGCGGAAGGCGTCCGGCTCTACCACGATCAGGCGTTGTACAAAGAACCATCGGGCGGTTTTACGCCCTGGCACGCCGACCAGTTTTACTGGCCGCTGTCGTCGCCCAAAACCGCCACCGTCTGGATTCCGTTGCAGGATACGCCGATGGAGATGGGGCCGCTGGCGTTTGCCGAACAAAGTCAAAGCGTCGAAATTGGCCGGAATATGGAAATCAGTGACGAAAGCGAGAGCGTGCTGGCCCAGGAATTAACCCGCCGTAATTTTAACATCAATGATTCGCCGTTTGATCTGGGCGAAGTGAGCTACCACGCGGGCTGGACGTTCCACCGCGCCGGACCGAACTCGTCTGATACGCCCCGGAAAGTGATGACAATCATCTACATGGATCAGGAACAGACGATTACCAAACCGATTAACACGTATCAGGAAGCCGATTGGACGACCTGGCTCGAGAGTTTTCCGATTGGGAGCAAACCCGAGAGCGCGTTGAATCCGGTTTTGTTTGTCAGAGACTAACGAGCAGAGACAGGAGATAAGCGAACGGCGTCAAAAACCGCCTTTTGCCTTTTCTGTCTTTTTTCTAGTTCTGTAAAATAATATAGGTTGGTTGTGCAGAACACCCCGCTGGAGCTCCGGCAGGGTGTTTTTTTATGCGTTCGAGTGATTTGTGAAGCAATTGGAGATATTTTTGCAGAATCCGTGTTGTTAGGGTGGGCAATTCAGTAAGCCATTGCTATGAAACAAGTTAGTAGGTTATTTTCTTTTCTGACGGCTTTTCTCGTCGGGCTGACGACTTCCGCACAAATTCAGCCGGACCCGACGCACTGGACGTTCAGCGCGTCCAAAACGCAGGCTAAAGTCGGCGAAGTAATTGAAATCCGGATGAATGCCACGATCGACAAGACCTGGCATATGTATGCGTCGGATCTGAATCCGGACATTGGCCCGATTCCAACCACCCTGAAAATAAAGGAAAACGGCAGTTTTGAAAAAGTCGGCCCTTTTGCTTCCATCGGCCCGAAAGAAGAATTTGAAGAGGTCTGGGGCGGCAAAGTGCGGTTTTTTGAAAACAAGGCCGTGCTTATTCAGAAAGTCAGAATTTTGAAAGCCAATCCGGTGATCGAAGGCACGCTGGAATACCAGACCTGTTCGGGAACGACCTGTTTGCCACCGGCTGAAAAAGAATTTACGGTTTCCGTAAAAACCGCCGGCGTATCGGAAGCACCCGCATCATCGACCCCGAACCCGCCGGCGGCTGTTGCCAAAACCGCCGAGCCCGCGCCGGTTTCGAGCCCGCGCGATCCGGTTTCCAGCGTGGCGGCTGCGCCCTCAGCCGGGGCCGTTGCGGCCGATACGGAAACGGTAAAACCGGCGGAAAAACCGGTCGAACTTCCGCAACTGGCGGGCCCGTCGGAAAAACCGGACGAATCGCTGCTCGGGTTTATGCTGGCGGCTTTTCTGTCGGGCCTGCTGGCGCTGCTGACGCCCTGCGTTTTTCCGATCATTCCGATGACGGTCAGTTACTTTACCAAACAGGACAACGGCCTGTGGAAAGCCGTTCTGTACGGCTTGTCGATTATCGGCATTTACGTGCTGGTGGGCACGGTGGTTTCCCGGATCAACGGGCCGGCCTTTGCCAATTTTGTGAGCACGCACTGGTTGCCGAACGTCCTTTTCTTCGCCGTTTTCTTTGTGTTCGGGCTGTCGTTTCTGGGACTGTTTGAAATTGTGCTGCCCACCTCGCTGGTCAATTCGATGGATGCAAAAGCCGAAAAAGGCGGCACGCTGGGTATTTTGTTTATGGCGTTTACGCTCGTTCTGGTGTCGTTTTCCTGCACCGGCCCCATTGTGGGCAGTTTGCTGGTGGCGTCGGCGGGGGGTGAAGTGCTGAAACCCATTGTCGGCATGGCGGCTTTCTCGGCGGCTTTTGCCATTCCGTTTACCTTGTTTGCGGCTTTTCCGCAGTGGCTCAAGAGCTTGCCCAAATCGGGCGGCTGGCTCAATTCGGTCAAGGTCGTACTCGGTTTTCTGGAACTGGCGCTGGCGCTGAAATTTCTGAGTATTGCCGATCAGGTGTACCACTGGAACCTGCTCGACCGGGAAGTGTATCTGGCGTTCTGGATTGTCATTTTTGCGTTAATCGGTTTTTATCTGCTCGGAAAAGTCCGGCTGCCGCACGACAGCGAAACCAAAACCGTCAGTGTGCCGCGTTTGCTGCTGGCCATTGTCACCTTCGCGTTTGTGGTCTACATGATCCCCGGTTTGTGGGGCGCGCCGTTGAAAGCGCTGGCGGGTTATCTGCCCCCGGAGACAACGCAGGATTTCGGTTTTCGGGGCAATGCCAACACGGCGTCAACCGCCAATTCGCTATCGGAAAAACCGAAATACGGCGAGCTTTTCCGCTTGCCCCACGGATTGCAGGGCTTTTTTGATTACAAGCAGGCCCTGGCCTACGCGCAGAAAGTAAACAAGCCGGTTTTTATCGATTTCACGGGCCACGGCTGCGTCAATTGCCGGGAAATGGAAGCCCGCGTCTGGTCGGAAGATCCGATTCTAAGCCGGTTGCAAAACGATTACGTGATCCTGGCGTTGTACGTTGACGACAAAACCGAACTGCCGGAGTCGGAATGGTACACGTCGCCTTACGATCAGAAACAAAAGAAAACGATTGGCGCGCAGAATGCGGATTTGCAGATCGTTCGTTACAACAACAACGCCCAGCCGCACTACTGCCTGGTCGATCACGAGGGCAAGTTGCTGATTCAGCCGAAGAATTACGATCTGAACGTCAACACGTTCGCCGGTTTTCTGGACGAGGGCAAGAAAGCATTCGAGATGCCCGCAGCCGCCCAAACCGGGTCAGCCGCACCAACCCGGCCGGAAGTATCGGCCTTGAACTAAGCCGACCGCGTCAACAATTCGGTTCCACTGCTGGTTAAACAGGATCACACCGATCCGTCATGGCAACAACTGTTTTAATCACCGGCGGCACCGGCACCATTGGCCGCCGACTCACCCACCTGTTGCTTCAGCAAGGCTTTGCCGTCTCGCTGCTGAGTCGTTCCAAAAAAACCATTCCGAACGTAGCGGTTTATCAGTGGGATGTGGAGAAAGGGCATATCGATCCGCAGGCTATCCGCACGGCGGATCACATCATTCACCTGGCCGGAACCGGTATCGCCGATGAGCGCTGGACCCAAAAACGGAAGCGGCAAATCATCGAAAGCCGGACCCAATCAACCCAATTGCTGGCCAGCGCGCTGCGTTCCGGTAAACATTCGGTCAAATCGTTCATTTCCTCATCCGCCATCGGGTATTACGGGGGGGATACCGGCGACCGCCCGCTGACGGAGACCAGCGAAGGCGGCAGCGATTTTCTGGCCCAGGTGGTTCGTGCCTGGGAGCGTTCCGTCGATGAAATAGCCGGCCTGGGCATCCGAACTGTCAAACTGCGCATCGGCATTGTGCTGAGCATGGAGGGCGGTGCGTTGCCCAAACTGGTGCAACCCATTCGGCTCGGCGCCGGTGCTCCACTGGGCTCCGGGCAACAATACATGTCGTGGATTCACATCGACGATCTTTGCCGGATGTTCGTGCGGGCCGTAACCGACGCAAGCTGGCAGGGAATTTATAATGCCGTCGCTGATAAACCTGTGACGAATGAGACGTTTACACGTCAAATAATAAAGTCACTCAACAAGCCCCACTTACTACCGCGTGTTCCGGCTTTTGCCATCCGACTGCTTTTTGGTGAAATGGCGATTGTGGTTTTGGGTGGTAACTACGTGTTGAACAGACGAATACGCGAAGAAACTGATTTTCAATATACCTTTGGTGACCTGGCTAGCGCCCTGAAGGACTTGTTATAAACGGCATTCACCCAGCAGACATTAACTTAGGTTGATTGTAAATTTGCTTGCTAAAGCAATTGTAAAAATCAACGAACCACAACGCTAATGAAAACCGTATCCGCCGAATCGTAACCCAATGATTGAGCAGCTATTGAAAACGAGTGCTACCCGTTTCGTATCCAGTTATCTGGTCTTAAGCATTGATGTAATCATTTGCATTCTATCATTTTCGGTGGCTTACCTGCTGCGCTTTAATTTTGAAACAAACGGGCTAAACGGGGCCGATTTCCTGTATTGTCTGAACGTTACGGTTAGCATCCGATTGCTGTTTTTTCTGTTGTTCCGGTCCTACCAGGGCATCATTCGCCACACGAGCCTGGAGGATGTAACGTTGTTGCTTTATGGGGTGACGTTGAGCGCCATGGTTACCGCCCTGGGTTCTTTTTTGCTCTGGCAGTGGTCGGGACAGCGCCACGTTTACATCCCGGTTTCCATTTTGCTGATCGACTTGTTTTGTTGTCTGGTGATTTTGTCCGTCAGCCGGTTTATGGCGAAAGCCTTTTACTGGACTTTAATCGCCGGAAAAGAAGGAATTCGTCAGCCGGTTTTGATTTACGGGGCCGGCGACACGGGTTTGCTGACCCGGAACGCACTGGCCCAGGATTCGACCCAGCGGTATGCCGTCCTGGCGTTCATTGACGACAATCCGTACAAAATTCAGAAGGTGATTCAGGGCGTAAAAGTCATCTCGCGGCAGGAAGCCTACAAACGGTACATTCAGAATCAGCCGATTCGCCCGCAGGTTATTCTGGCGATGGGAGCCGCCGACCTGCACCAGAAGAATGAGATAACGGAGTTTTTTCTGCACCACCAGGTCAGCGTCAAAACCATTCCGAGTGTTGGCCAGTGGATCGGTGGCGAACTAAAATCATCGCAGATTCGGGATGTCCGGATTGAAGATCTGCTGGAACGGGAGCCCATCCGCGTCATCAATCCGGCTACGGGCCAGCAATTGCGGAATCGGGTGGTGCTGGTAACGGGGGCGGGTGGCTCGATTGGCAGTGAACTGGTTCGGCAGGTTATTCAGCATCAACCGCATACGGTTGTCTTGCTGGATCAGGCCGAGTCGGCCCTTTTCGACCTGGAATTTACCCTGCGCCGGGAGTGTAAAACCGCCCTGGCTTACACCCGGCTCGTGTTGAAAATTGGCGATGTGGCCGACGAAATCCGGATGCAGCATATTTTCCGAGACATCAAACCGGATTTTGTGTTTCACGCGGCTGCTTATAAGCACGTTCCGCTCATGGAGCAACATCCGTACGAAGCCATCCGGGTCAATGTGCTCGGGACGAAGATCGTGGCCGATCTGTCGCTTCAGTTCGGCGTTCAGAAATTCGTCATGATTTCGACCGATAAAGCCGTTAACCCGACCAACGTCATGGGAGCGACCAAGCGCCTGGCCGAAATGTACGTGCAGAGCCTGAATCATGCCGACGAAAAATTACACCGGACCCGGTTTATCGCGACCCGGTTTGGCAATGTACTGGGTTCTAATGGGTCAGTTTTGACGGTTTTCCGGCAACAGATCCAGGCTGGTGGCCCCGTTACGGTCACCCACCCGGATATCATTCGCTATTTTATGACCATTCCCGAAGCCTGCCAACTGGTGCTCGAAGCCGGAACCATGGGCAAAGGGGGTGAAGTGTTTGTCTTCGACATGGGAGAACCCGTGAAGATTGCGGAGCTCGCCCGAAAAATGATCCACCTTTCCGGGTATACCGCGGGTAAGGAAATTCAGGTGGTGTATACGGGGCTACGGCCGGGCGAAAAACTGTTCGAGGAGCTGCTGAACGATGATGAGCAGACCCTGCCCACGCACCACCCCAAAATTATGATTGCCCGCATTAACCCGCCGGAGCGTCACGAAATCAACGCGGTCGTGGAGGAATTACGCTACCGACTGGCGGAAGGCGATGCCAACAAACTAGTACGAATCATTAAATTGGTCATTCCGGAATACATCAGTAAAAATTCCGTATTTACTTCCCTGGATGCGCAGAAAACGGAAGCCCTTGAGTTCTAATGACCTCTCATTTTCTGGGACAAAAAGAAATATCCCATTCTGCCGACCGATTTTAGCCGAATAGCTTGCGGTCTATCCGTCCTACCGGTAAGTTTGTTTTCTGGTGATTGGCTATTCGCATCGCATTGCCAGATCCAACAAGCGACACCTTTATGGCCGAAGCCTTCATTTATGACGCTGTCCGGACGCCCCGTGGGCGGGGTAAAAGTGACGGCTCGCTCCACGACGTCCAACCGATTCAGTTGCTGACGGCGGTTTTGCGGGAACTCAAAAACCGGAATCAGCTCGATACCGCCCTCCTCGACGATGTGATCATGGGCTGCGTGACGCCCATTGGCGAACAGGGGGCCGACATAGCCCGCACCGCCGTGATCGAAGCCGGTTATGCCGAAACCGTTGCGGGTGTTCAGTTAAACCGCTTTTGTTCTTCCGGCCTGGAAGCCATCAACATGGCGGCTGCGTATGTGCTGGCGGGTCAGTTTGATGCAGTCATTGCCGGTGGGGTGGAGTCGATGTCGCGGGTTCCGATCGGTTCCGATGGTGGGGCGCTTTTCATGAATCCGCAGATTGTAGCCCGGCATCAGATTGTTCCCCAGGGTATTTCGGCTGACCTGATTGCGACGAAATACGGGTTTAGCCGGGCCGATGCCGACGCCTTTGCCGCCGAATCGTACCGCCGGGCGATGGTTGCCCAGCGGGAAAACCGCTTTGTACGCACGCTCCTCACTCTGAAAGACGATCTCGGTCTGACCCTGCTCGACCGCGATGAAGGGGTCCGGCCCGGCACGACGGTAGAAAGTCTGTCCAAATTAAAACCGGCTTTTGAAAGCGCGGGAAAGATGGGTTTCGATGCGCTGGCGCTGCTCAAATACCCGGATTTAACCCGGATCAATCATGTTCATCACGCGGGCAATTCATCGCAGATTGTCGACGGAGCCGCCGGGCTGCTGATCGGCTCGAAGACGTTCGGCGAAAAAACCGGTCTGAAGCCCCGCGCCCGCATCAAAGCCTTCGCCGTGATCGGCACCGAACCTACCATCATGCTCACCGGTGTTGTTCCAGCGACGCAAAAGGTGTTAAAAAAAGCCGGAATGCAAGTCCGCGACATCGACTTGTTCGAGGTAAACGAAGCGTTTGCCGCCGTTCCCTTGTTTTACATGGACCAACTGGGTGTTGATCATAACCGGCTGAACGTCAACGGGGGAGCCATTGCGATGGGGCACCCCCTCGGGGCTACGGGCGCCATGCTTTCGGCCACGCTGCTGGACGAACTGGAGCGTACCGGCCAGCAAACCGGTCTGGTGACCCTCTGCGTGGGCGGAGGAATGGGCGTTGCTACGGTTTTTGAACGGGTTCACTAAGCCATTGACCATGATTGATTACACCAAAAACCGCCACATTGCCATTCTGAGCTGGAACATGACCAGCGCACCGATGAACGTGCTCAACGACGAGTCGATTCCGGCCCTGGAAGCCGCATTGCAACGGGCGTATACCGACCCGGAGGTAAAAGGAATTGTCGTTACGTCGGCGAAAAACGAGTTTATCGCCGGGGCGGATTTGAAGATGATCCTCCGCAATAACGACAAAGAGCCGGCTGAAATGCTGAAGGTTTCGGCGGAATTGAACCGGATTTTTCGGGCCATCGAAACGTCCGGAAAACCGGTCGTGGCCGCCATCAATGGCACGGCTCTGGGCGGAGGGTACGAATTGTGTCTGGGTTGTCATCACCGCGTTGCGCTTGAAAATCCGAAAGCCCTGATCGGTTTGCCCGAAGTAACGCTGGGTCTGCTGCCCGGCGGGGGCGGAACCCAGCGGCTGCCCCGGATGCTCGGGATGGAAACCGCCCTGCCGTTGTTGCTGGAAGGCAAACGGGTTGGCCCCAAAGAAGCCCGCACGCTGGGGCTGGTTGACGAGCTGGCGGTTTCGCGGGATGAACTGCTGGAAAAAGCTTTTGCCTGGATCGAAGCGAATCCCGAACCCCTGCAGCCCTGGGATGAGCGCGACAAAAAAACCGGTAAAATCGTCGGCCGGGAGCATTTTAACGTACCGGTTGGGGCGGTGCAAAGCCCGGCGGGTGCCCGGATTTTCGGGGCCGGAACGGCAAGAGTGATGGAAAAAACCCGGGGAAATTACCCCGCTCCGCTGGCTATCCTCTCGTGCGTGTACGAGGGCTTGCAGGTCAACATCGACCGCGCACTGGTGATCGAAGCCCGGTATTTTGTGCAGGTGGCCACGTCAAAAGTGGCAAAAGGCCTGATTCAGACAATGTTTTTGGGGCTGAACGAAGCGAACAAAGGCACGGGCCGCCCTACGGATATTCCGCCCACCGAAGTCAAAAAACTGGGCGTTCTGGGTGCTGGCATGATGGGTTCGGGCATCGCCTACGCAGCCGCCCTGGCCGGGATTCAGGTCGTGTTGAAGGATGTGTCGGTCGAAACGGCTGAAAAAGGCAAAGACTACACGCGGGCGGTTTTTAAAAAAGCCATCGAAAAGGGCAAAGGAACGCCGGAGAAAGCGGAAGCAGTCCTGAAGTTGATTCAGACCACCGCCGATGTCGACACTCTGAAAGGCTGTGATCTGATCATCGAAGCGGTTTTTGAAAACCGGGAGCTGAAAGCGCAGGTGACGCAGGAAGCCGAGCCCCTGCTGGCCGATCAGGGTGTCTTTGCGTCAAATACGTCAACCTTGCCGATCAGCGGACTGGCGCAGGCGTCGGCCCGGCCCGGGCAGTTCATCGGCCTGCATTTCTTTTCGCCCGTCGATAAAATGCCGTTGGTTGAAGTGATTCGCGGAAAGGAAACGTCGGCGTATGCGCTGGCCTTTGCGCTGGATTTTGTGAAGAAAATCCGCAAAACGCCAATTGTGGTGAATGATTCGCGCGGATTTTTCACGTCGCGGGTCTTTAGCACTTACACGGCGGAGGGGCTGGAACTGCTGAAAGAAGGGGTGAACCCGGTTTTGATCGAAAACGCAGCCAGAAACGCCGGGATGCCGCTGGGGCCGCTGGCCATTACCGACGAAATAGCGCTGGATCTGGTGTATAAAATCTCGGGGCAGGGCGTTCGGGATGGGGTGCTCACCGAAGCGGACACGGCTTACCAGATTGCCCGGACGTTTGTGGAATTGGGCCGGTCGGGAAAAAAAGCAAAAGCCGGTTTTTACGATTATCCGGAAGGGGAAACCAAGGTTCTCTGGCCGGGTTTGCCGACCTTGTTCCCACCTCTTGACGAGCAGCCCGCGCCCGAAGTGATTCAGAAGCGGCTTTTTTACCGCCAGGTGCTCGAAACCGTGCAGTGCTTGGAAGAGGGCGTGATTACAACGCAGCGGGATGCCGACATCGGCTCCATCCTGGCCTGGAGTTTTCCGGCGTACACGGGTGGGGTGTTGTCATTTGTCAATTTTGTCGGAATAACGAACTTTGTGCAGGAAGCCGACCGGCTGGCCGACACGTACGGGGAGCGGTTTCGCCCAACCCGGCGGCTGCGGGAGATGGCCGAACGCGGTGCAAGTCATTTTGAATAAACCATCACCAACAGATCATCAACGACCATGCTGAAAGCATACAGTCTGTCACTCACCGGTTTTTTAGTTGCTGCGATGACGGTGGCGCAGCCGGTTTCCAAACTGCCCGAATCCAAATTGAGCCGGGCCGAACTCGAAGCGCAGATGCGGTTTCTGGCCGCCGATGAGTTGCAGGGCCGCCGGACGGGCGAACCGGGTAACCTGGTGGCGGCCCGGTATATTGCCGAGCAGTTCCGGGCGCTGGGCCTGAAACCGGTGGCGGGCCAGCCGGATTATTTCCAGAAAGTGCCGTTTCTGCAGGCCAGACCGGCGGCCTACGCGCGCCTGCGGATTGGCGCCGATTCGTTGCAGCTGGGCAATCAGTTCGTGGTGATCAGCGGACCAAAAACCGATCTGAAAGCCGAGACGGTTTACGTCGGCTACGGCCTGACCGACGCGGCTGACGGCTATAACGGGCGGGATGTGCGCGGGAAAATCGTCGTGGCGCAGGTGGGTTCGCCGGAGGCCACAACGAATCGCGGTTTGCTGGCCGCTTCGGAGCAAAAGCGAAAGCTGGCGGCCGGTAAAGGGGCCGTAGGCCTGATTGAACTCTATACCAGAGGTACGTATCCGTGGCCGATTGTGACGCGCAGTTTTCAGGGTGAACAACTGACGCTGGCTGCTTCCACCGACTTGCCCGGCCTGTTGCACCTGTGGGTCGATAACGGCAAAAATCAATTGGGCAATTTAAAAGAAGGCGCTAAAACCGTCAGTATCCAGACCTCCGGGCGGGCGCAGCGAATCATCGACGCGGTCAATGTGGCCGGGGTGATCGAAGGAACGGACCCGAAACTCAAAAATGAATACGTGCTGCTGTCGGCCCATTTCGATCATGTGGGCGTCGGCAAGCAGGGCGGTCAGCCGTATACGTCAGCGGACAGCATCTTCAACGGTGCGCGCGACAACGCCTTCGGAGTCGTTGCGCTGCTGGCATCGGCCAAAACGTTACAGGCGCAACGGCCCAAGCGGTCGGTTTTGATTCTGGCGTTGACGGCGGAAGAACTGGGCTTGTTGGGCAGCCGGTATTACGCCGAACATCCGTTGATTCCGCTGAAACAAACCGTCTTTAACCTGAACAGCGACGGCGCGGGTTACAACGATACAACGATTGTCTCCGTGGTTGGGCTGAACCGAACGGGCGCAAAGGCCGAAATCGAAACCGCCAGCAAAGCGTTTGGGCTCGGTGTTTTTGCGGACCCGGCGCCCGAACAAAACCTGTTCGATCGCTCCGATAACGTCAATTTTGCGGCTAAGGGCGTACCGGCCCCAACGTTCTCGGCCGGTTTTAAAGCGTTTGAAGACGATCTTTTCAAATATTATCACCAGGCGGCTGATAATCCGGACACGATTGATTACCGGTATCTGCTTAAATTCTGTCAGGCGTTTTCGTACGCGGCCCGGCTGATTGCCGATAAACCGACCCGGCCGCAGTGGGTAGCGGGGGACAAATACGAAGCCGCTTCCAAGGCGTTGTACGGAAATTGACGGACTAGCTGAAAAAAATTAGCAGGGCGTCATACCTGTCGAATGAAGAATGCCGAATGTAAAAGTTCTGGCTTGCGAGAGACTTTTACATTCGGCATTCTTTGTCAGTCCGGCGACCCGGTTTACCGCTACGATTTATTAATAATTCCGACCGACGCCAAAGCTATAGCCGAGCGTGAAGGCGAAGGTTGAGTTGCCGAGCCAGGGCGCGGGATTCGTGCGAACGTTTGTGATGCCGAGCGTATACCGGGCGTCGATCAGGAAACGCTGACGGTCTTTGACCTTGAAATTGGCCTGAAAACCGGCGGTGCCGCCCAGATCAACAGACTCAAATTCTTCTTTGGTGTCAGAATCCGGATACGATTGGCCCTGATAGATGGATTTGGTGCGCTTAGCATCCAGCAAAATTCCGAGCGACGGACCAATGAACAAATTAGGCCGGAAATTGCCGCTCAGATTCAGGTAATAACGGGCAACAACCGGAATTTCCAGGTAGTTGAGGTGCTGGACGTGGCTGCTGCGATCACTGGGGTTATCGTATTTCCCACCTCGTTGCGAATACAGGATATCGGCCGAAATGCCAAAGTGGTTGATGGCGCTGTAACTGACAAAACCGCCGGCCACCAGACCCAGCTTGGCACCATAATAACTGCTTTTTCCATACAGGCTTGACACGTTGACCCCAATGCGCGGGCCGGCGCTCCAACGCTGGCGTTGCTGGGCCAGCAGGGTAGTCGCACTGGCAACCAGAAAAAGCATTCCAATTATTATTCCTCTTTTCATTGTGCAATTTAATTGAGTCATTCTCATGAAGTGGGTTTGATTAACATTCATACAACTGTTGAGGCTACAAAATGTTTATGCCTACGCTAAAGGGCGCAAAGATAACGGTTTCGACAAAATTACGAAGTCTTAAAAATACCGTTTGATCGGAAAACCGTCCAGCCGGGGTTTAAAACCTGCCTGAACCATAGATCTTCAAAATGCAATTTCCTGTCCGACAAACCCACGTACAATTAGGGCGGTTGTCCGGGCGTTTGCGGATCGGTCCGGCGAGATCAGGACCGAAAACCCCCCGGTTTAATCGGCCGTACCGGTCATTTTTTGGGCCATAACTTTGGCTTCGTCGATGATTTCCGACGGATATCCGTTCAGTTCCAGAATTCGAATGGCATTCCGGGTTTTAAGATTTCCTGCTTTGAGTTTATAATCAAAAGCGATGGCGTCATGGTCGACGATTTCGGTAAAATGATACAAATTAAACGTCTCTTTCAGGTAGTCTGTCAACTCAATATCGTGGGTACAGACAAAAACCAGGTGTTGATTTTTGTTCAGATACGTCAGCACCGCTTTCCCGGCCGCAATCCGTTCAATGGAATTGGTTCCCTTGAAAAGTTCGTCCAACAGAAAAAGCGTTTGATAATCAGAGGAGGATGCTTCAATCATTTCCCTGATCGTTTGCACTTCTTCAAAGTAATAGCTTTTATCATTCAACAGATCGTCGGAAATTCGGATGGCCGAAAAGATGCGGGTTGGAGCAAGGACGAACTCCCGGGCAAAACAGGTATTGATGGTCTGGGCCAGAATCGCATTGATGCCGACGGCGCGGATAAAGGTCGTTTTACCCGACATGTTTGATCCCGTTATCAGCGCTGATTTGCCCATTAAGGAAATCGAGTTGGCGACCGAATTGATGATCAAAGGATGGTATAAGTCGACGGCCGTTAAACTTTTCTGGGTGTCCGTTATAGCGGGCTGGCAGTAAGTCGTCAGCCCGGCCCGTAGCGAGCTGATGGAAAGCGCGGTGTCGGTCAGGCCGACGTATTGAAAAACGCGCTCAACATCCGCTCGTTTCGTATCCAGTTGCTTTAATATGTGAAACAACAGCAGCGGTTCAAGCAAAAACAGGGCTTTGAAAAGCTCCGTAATCGCTTCTACGACCATGCCTATTTCACTTTCCAGTTTCGCATTCAACTTAAAGAAAAACATCGACTGGCCTACTTCATCCACGGTCTGGATGGCCCGGTTCAGCTCATCCGTATCCGGTTTGAGGACTTCGTGGCTGAGGATTTCTTTGGCAACCTGATTTAAGAGAAGAAGCTGCGGAAGCGAAAGAAGATAGTGGTATACGTTTTTCTTGTTCCAGTAATGAATTCCGTAATTTACCATCAGCAGAAGTGGTAAAACCAAGAGCACTGCCGAGTAAAAAGGAATCAGAATGATCAGAAACAAACTTGCCACGGATAACCACCTCGCAAACCGGAACCAGTCGGGCGGTTGTAGATGAGGTTTTAAAAAGAGCGAAGGAATGTAGTACGCATCCTGGTGAGAAAGCCGGTGCAGATGAAGACCAATCGTTTCCCGCAGTTCCGGATCGTTCTGAAACGCCTGGGTAAGTTGTTCGAGCCGCTGATTGCCGGTATTAGTCAGATCAATTTTTCGGAGTTTCGCGTATAAAAATTGCTGGCCTACCCGGGAAACGGTCCGATCCACGAACATGAAGATTTCGTCAAAATCGAGGTCGTGATACGTTTTATCCGAAATAACCTGCGCGTCAGTTTTCGTGCGGTTTACGAAATAGTATTCAATCAGGGAGAATTGAAAGGATTGCTGTTTTAGTTTACCGTAACTGTCTTTTAAAAACGCGCTTATTTTTTTAGCTGATTGAAACATTTCGAAGAATGATTGACCACCCTATCTGCCTTTTCGTGGAAGAAACCGTAAGTTCATCAAAATGGCAGGTTCTGCTCCACAAATTGGACAAACGGTTGATTCGCACGGCGGGCGGGTGGCTAGCGTGGCCTTGCCCACAGCCGGTGGATGGCCCAGTGGCTGCCTCGTTTTGAAAACCGGACGTGAAGCCACGACGAGGTCCGCATCGACCCGGAGGAGGACTGAGGTGAAAGTATTCGTTTGTTTAAACCGCTCATTTTCTGTCGAATGGTTCGGCAGGGTCGAAAAAACCGGGTGAAAAAAGAAACGGTCTTCCAACGATCCTTTCGCCAGCGGGGTCATTAAACCGGTAGCTACCACACACCTTATTTTCAACGAAAAATTACAAAGATGAACGTAGTTAAATGGACCGTTGCCGCCCTGTGGTTGTTTATGGGCGCAGCGTGTCAGGACCGTGAAGTGGGACCGGATGGCCCGACGACCATCGTTAATTCGGATTTTAAGGCCAATACCGACGGCTGGGCCGCCGAAATCACCGATTATGCTCCGGCTCAGGAAGAGATCATCGAATTTCAGTCCGGACACAAAGCCCTGCCGGCTCCCCTGGATGAATCCAAAAAATCGTTTATGATTTCGAGCCATAACCGCAGCGACGATCTGTTCATGTTCCTGAAAAAGAAAGTGACAGGTTTGCGGCCAAATCAGACGTATCAAGTAACGTTTGAGATCGAACTGGCGTCCCAGTATGCCACCAACAGCTTCGGCATTGGCGGTTCGCCGGGCGGCAGCGTTTACCTGAAAGCCGGTGCTTCGGCTCTTGAACCAAAGAAGATCAAGGAAGGCGACCATTACCGGCTGAGCATCGACAAAGGCAACCAGCTGGAAGGCAGCGCGGCTGTGCCAACCCTGGGAAACATCGGGGCCGGAGAGGACGTAACGCAGTACAAACTGATTCAACGCACGACTCCGCAACCCATCACCGTCAAGACCAACGACGGGGGCGAACTCTGGCTGCTGGTCGGCACCGATTCCGGTTTTGAAGGACTGACGACTTTGTACTACAACAAGATCAAAGTTTCGGCCGAATTACAGTAAACCATTTATTGCGGGTGTAAGGCCGTCTGATAATTTATCAGGCGGCTTTTTTATGGGATCGCCGGTGGGCCATTCAGAGCCTGTTGGCTGGCATGATTTGTGCACCGGTTGATTGAGTACCAGAACTGGTCTTTTAGCAATTAATTGTTTGTTAAAGCAATAATAATTTTGAATGCTCACTATTTTTGGCTTCCGTGAAGCTGATGAGATGCCGAACGTCGGTACGACTTCTGGACGAATGATACGGGTGACGAGTCTGAAAACCGACTCATGGCCTGATAAAGAACTAACGACTGAACCCGGTTCGATGGGCCTTTGGCTCCGGACCCCATTTTCTTATGGGCACTTGTAATTACACACGCTGGCGTAAACTGCTTTTTTTCTGCGGCCTGGCTGGTTGGAGTACCGGCGTCAGCTTTGCGCAATCCGATACGTTGCTGTTGCAGGCAAACCGGCAATATACCCTCAAAGCCTACGCGCGGGCGATCGAACTCTACACGCAGATGTTGAGTGAATCGTCGGGGAAACTCACGACGGACCAGCGCATCACCGCCCTGGCCAACCGGGCCCATGCCTACCAATTGTCCGGCGACCTGAAAAAAGCCGAACAGGCGTACCAGGAAGTAATGACGGGCGCCGAACTAACGGGCGCTCAGGCCGCCACGTACCTGCATTATGCCCAGACACTGGCCAGCAACGGGAAGTACAATGAGTCGCAGTTGATGTACGACAAATACAATACGCTGAGAGACAAAACCGCCGAATCAGCGCCCTTTGTTGAGCCGGCTTCGGGCGTGATTGGAAAGAAAACTCCCACGCGCTACCGGCTGGACGTGCTGTCTCTGAATACATCGAATGCCGAATTCAGCCCGATGTATTACCGCGACGGGCTGGTTTTCGTGTCGGGAAAAAAAGCCGGTGCCGCCATCGAAACCGCCGGGAAGGGCGGAGGGGGCAGCTACCTCGATTTATTTTATGTGCAGGATCGGCAGCAGCTGAAAACCAGCCAGATTATCAAACCGGATGGGACCGTTGTAAAACCGGCGCCGACGGCCGCGGTCAAAAACCGGTCGGCCAGCCCGCGCAGCCGCGCATCGGCCAATGACTCCCGCACCCTTGGCGGCTACGAAGGTGGAATTAATATTTCGGACGGGCTGCGGTACTCGAAAACCGTTCAGCCGTTTAGTCGCGCCATCAACAGCCGGTATCACGAAGGACCGGTTACCTTTTTTAATGATGGTTATCAACTTGTTTTTACACGCAATAATTACGACGGCCGGCGGGTGCGGCAGAGTTCGGAAGGCGTCACCAACCTGAAACTGTATACCGCTGTTCAGCAGAACGACCTCTGGACCAATATTGAAGAATTGCCCTTTAACAGCGATGATTACTCGGTGGGGCACCCGGCCCTGAGCAAAGACAACCGGCTGCTGTTTTTTGCGTCGGATATGCCCGGTGGCGTGGGCGGGACGGATCTGTACGTTTCCCGGAATGAAAATGGCAAGTGGACCAAGCCGGTGAATCTGGGAAAGGGAGTCAACACCAAAGGCAATGATTTATTTCCGTTTATCGACGAGCGCGGCAACCTGTATTTTGCCTCCGACGGCCGGAAGGGCCTGGGCGGACTGGATATTTATTATGTTCCGCTGACCAATGGAGTGGTGACCGGTGCGGTTGAACACCTGGAAGCGCCCATCAACTCGGAAATGGACGATTTTGGGTTGATTACCGACGGCAACCGCAAAGGCGGTTATTTCAGCACCAACCGGCAAAAAGGCAATGACGATATTTTCCGGTTTACCCGCGAAAGCTCGCTGTACGGTTGCCGAAACCTGACCATACGGTTTTACGATGAGGTGACGAAACAACCCGTTGACAGCGTGCAGATTGACATCAAGGCCCGGGGAGATGACCGCAAAAACCGGGCGGTTGTTACCCGAAAAGATGGCCTGGTGCAATTGTGTCTGGAGTCGAACAATGACTTTACGTTCCGGGCGGCCAAAGACAGTTACATAACCAGTACGGTCGGTTTTTCAACCCATTCGTTAACGGACGATTCGCCCTCGCGGCTGGAAATTGCGCTCAATCAGCCCCCTAAAATTGTGGATACGGTGCAGTATGTTCCTCTTGAGCCAAACGAAGGTTGGGATATTGTTGATTCACAGAAGGCGCGGGTACGCGGTACAGTGATGAGTGAACAGAATCAAAAACCGATTGAGGGCGTCACGATTAACCTCAAAAATGATTGCGATGGCATGATCCGGCAGTTTGTTACCGGAGCCGATGGCCGGTATGAGTTCGAACTAACGGAAGGCTGCGATTACACGCTGAGTGCCTCGAAAGAACGGTACGGGACCAATACGAGCCGCATTAAAAAAATCAGCACCAAGGCCACCACCAAAGTGCTCTCGGCCGATCTGAACATGCTGCGCGTTGGTGACATTGTTCAGTTGGACAACATTTACTACGATCTGGACAAATGGAACATCCGTTCGGATGCTTCCCGCGAGCTGGATAAACTGGTGGCGACCATGCAGAAATACCCCTTGTTATCTGTCGAGATCCGCTCGCATACCGATAGCCGGGGCGATGCGGTTTATAACCGCTACCTGTCGGCGCAACGGGCCAACTCGGTGGTTAGTTACCTGGCATCAAAAGGCATCAGCCGCAAACGGATGGTAGCGGCTGGGTATGGCGAATCGGTGTTGTTGAATGACTGTGCCAATGATGTTGACTGCACGGAAGCTGAACACCAGCGTAACCGCCGAACCGAGTTTAAGGTGCTGTCGATCAAATAATGCCAAACGCTTGTCGATCCATACGCTTTTCAACTTGTCTTTCCGTCGCTGAACCGGCCCGTGAGGGTTCCAAACCCGTTTTTTGGCCATAACTCGTCTAAACCGCCGGCGTTTCCTGAACAGGACCGAAGTTCGTACGATGCGGTTTTCTGGCTTTGCGAACCCGGTTTCGGGGGAAAGCGTTTCTAAACCCCGATTATTACTACTGTATTCACACAAAAAAAACCGCAGACAACCCGTCTGCGGTTTTTTATTTTGAATTGATTGCTTAGCGGTTGATCAACAAGCGTTTGATGATTTGCTGATCGGTCGTTTTCAGTTGCACAAAGTGAATGCCGGTTCCACCTTCACTCAGGTCGACGGTTTTCTGCTGCGACTGACCCGTACCAACGATGGACTGTTGCCACATAATCCGGCCCAGCACATCCACCACCTGCAATTGCGCTTTCTTCTGTTCGGCCAGCCGGTAGCTGATCACAAACCGACCGTTGCTGGGGTTGGGGCTAACCGTTAATTCCGCAGTCAACTCGGCATCCGGGGCGGCCTCGCGACCTCCATTGGGGCAGGTCAGCGTTTTGGGAGATCCTTTCAGGGTGAAGCCGCTGCCCGGCACCCGACCGCTGATCGTGTGGGACTGACCATCCCTGAGCGAAGACGGCACCGTGAAATTGTAGCCGTGGACCCCGTTGCCTTTGCCCGCCGATTGCAGGTCAGGCCGGGCAATGTTGGCATCCACCTGGCCAATTACCGTCGTCCCATCCAGGAACTCCAGGGCAATGATGGTATTAGGCTTATCGCGATCCCAAACCCAACCCTGAATGCTGCTGCAATTGACCACATCCAGATACCCGTCGTAGTTGCCCGGACCGCTGAATCCTCCCGTCGGGGGAGGATTGCCGGGACCACCGCTGGTGTTGACCGTCAGGGTGATGGCTCTGGTAACGGGGCTGCTCTTGCCGTCGGTGGCTGCGTAGGTCAGATTAAAGGTCCCACTGGCCGTGGGCGTTCCGTCGATCACCCGGGTGCTGGCGTTGAAGCCCAAGCCGGCGGGCAAACCGCTCAGCGTATAGGTCAACATATCCCCGTTCGGATCGGTGAAAACCGGCAGGGTGGTGTTGTAGGCCGTGTTGACCGTGCCCGTTGGCAGTGAAACCGTGGGGGCCACCGGCGGCTGGTTGCCCGGCGTAGCAGTATTGACCGTCAGGGTGATGCTGATGGAGACAGCCGCACTCTTGCCATCGGTGGCCGAGTAGGTCAGCGTTGACCCCCCCGCCCCGGTGGGTGTGCCTGAAATGGTCCGGTTGGCCGCGTTGAAGCCTAAACCGGCGGGCAAGCCGCTCAGCGTGTAGGTCAACGCATCATTGTTAGCATCCGTGAACATCGGCAGTTGGTTGCTGTAGGCGGTGTTGGCGGTGGCCGTCAGCGTGGGAGCCGCAGGAGCGACGGGCGGCTGGTTGGTCGGTGGCACCCCGGTTCCGGCACAGTTGATGGTTTTGGGGGCCCACTTGAGCACGTAGGTTGATCCCTGCACCCGGGCCCAGATGGTGTGATTCTGACCATCCTTGATCTGGTCGGGGATGGGGAAGTCGTACCAGTGTTCGCCGTTGCCCTTGCCCGCATCCTTCAGGTGCTGGCGGAAAGCATTGGCAACAACAGATCCAAGCGGGGTGCCGGAAGCAATCGAAGCGCCGTCGAAGAACTCAACAGTGAAACTTGCGTTTACTTTGTTCCGATCATAAACCCAGCCCGAAAGGGTACTGCAATTGACTTCCTGGGTCAGATACCCCTCAAAGTCACCCGTAACAACAGTTCCTCCGTTGACCGTCAGCGTCAGGTTCAGGTCGGTTTTGGCCTCTCCGTCATTGGCTGAGTAGATCAGCGGGAAGCTGCCCTGCTGGGTGGGTGTGCCCGAAATGGTCCGGCTGGCCGCGTTGAACGAAAGACCGGCGGGTAAACCGCTCAGCGTGTAGGTCAGCGCATCGCCGTCCGCATCCGTAAACACGGCTAAGCTAGTGTTGTAGGCTGCATTGATCGTGCCCGTTGGCAGTGAAACTGTGGGGGCCACCGGCGGCTGATTGCCCGGCGTAGCAGTATTAACCGTCAGGGTGATGCTGATACTCACGGCGGCACTTTTGCCATCAGTAGCCGAGTAGGTCAGCGTTGACCCCCCCGCGGCTGTGGGCGTTCCGTCGATCACGCGGGTCGTGGCGTTGAAGCCCAAGCCGGCGGGCAAACCGCTCAGCGTGTAGGTCAACACATCCCCGTTCGGATCGGTGAACACCGGCAGGGTGGTGTTGTAAACCGCGTTGACCGTGGCCGTCAGTACTGGAGCCGCAGGAGCCACCGGCGGCTGGTTGCCCGGTGCTGTGGTGTTGACCGTCAGGGTGATGCTGATACTCACGGCCGCACTCTTGCCATCGGTGGCCGAGTAAGTCAACGTCGAGCCGCCCGCGGCCGTGGGCGTCCCGTCGATCACCCGGGTGCTGGCGTTAAAGCCTAAACCGGCGGGCAGACCGCTCAACGTGTAGGTCAGCGCATCGTTGTTAGCATCGGTAAACACCGGCAAGGTGATAGTATAAGCGCTGTTGACGGTGGCGGTCAGGGCTGGAGCCGCAGGAGCGACCGGCGGCTGGTTGGTGGGCGGTACGCCAGTTCCGGCACAGTTGATGGTTTTCGGTGCCCACTTGAGCACGTAAGTTGATCCCTGCACCCGGGCCCAGATGGTGTGATTCTGACCATCCTTGATCTGGTCGGGGATGGGGAAATCATACCAGTGTTCGCCATTGCCCTTGCCCGCATCCTTCAGGTGTTGGCGGAAGTCACCAGCCTCGATCGACCCCAGCGCTCGGCCCGCGTCAATGGATGGGCCGTCGAAGAACTCGATGAACACATGGGCATTGGGGCGGGTGCGGTCATAGGCCCAGCCCGAAAGCGTGTTGCAGTTGACTTCCTGAGTCAGGTAACCATCGAAGTTGGCGGCTGGTGCGGTAGCACCCCCGTTGACCGTCAGCGTCAGATTCAGGTCGGTTTTGAGCGTGCCGTCGTTGGCCGAGTACACCAGCGGGAAGCTGCCCTGCTGGGTGGGCGTGCCCGAAATCGTGCGGTTTGCCGCATTGAACGACAAGCCCGTTGGCAGTCCGCTCAGCGTGTAGGTCAGCGCATCGTTATTAGCATCGGTGAACACCGGCAGTTGGTTGCTGTAGGCTGCATTGATGGTGGCCGTTGGCAGTGAAACCGTGGGGGCCACCGGCGGCTGGTTGCCCGGCGTAGCAGTATTGACCGTCAGGGTGATGCTGATGGAGACAGCGGCACTCTTGCCATCGGTGGCCGAGTAGGTCAGCGTTGACCCCCCCGCCCCGGTGGGTGTGCCTGAAATGGTCCGGTTGGCCGCGTTGAAGCTTAAACCGGCGGGCAAACCGCTCAGCGTGTAAGTCAACGCATCGCTGTTCGGGTCCGTGAAAACCGGTAATTGCTGGCTGTAGGCGGTGTTGACCGTGGCCGTCAGGGTCGGAGCCGCGGGAGCGACTGGTGGCAGGTTGGTCGGTGGCACGCCGGTTCCTTCACACTTCAAGGTTTTCGGTGACCACATCAGCACGTAGGTCGACCCCTGCACCCGACCCCAGATGGTATGCGTCTGGTTGTCTTTCAGGCTTTCGGGAACCGTGAAATTGTAGCCGTGGGCGCCGTTGCCTTTGCTCGCATTGAGCAGATCCTGCCGAAAAATGTCGGCCGAAATAGAACCGATCGAAACCGCCGTAGCCGCCGTCGCTCCGTCCAGGAATTCAACGGTAACCGGGGTGTTGGGTTTATCCCGATCCCAGACCCAACCCGAAATCGCACCGCAGTTCACGTTGTCCAGATACCCTTCAAAATTTCCTACAACGACCTGTGTTCCGTTGACCGTCAGGGTGATAGTTACATCGGTTTTTTTCTGGCTGTCAGCCGCCGAATACGTCAGCGGGAAGCTGCCCTGTTGCGTCGGGGTGCCCGAAATCGTGCGGTTTGCCGCATTGAACGATAAACCGGCCGGCAAGCCGACCAGCGTATACGTCAGCGTTTCGGAATCCGTGAAAACCGGTAATTGCTGGCTGTAAGCGATGTTAACGGTGGCCGTCAGGGGCGAAACCGACGGCGGAACCGGCGCCGGATTGGTGCTGCCGCCGGCCGCAACCGCCAGTGAAACCGGCAGGTCGGTTTTGATCTTTCCGTCATTGGCCGAATACGTCAGGGTAGAATTACCCGTTGCGGTAGGCGTTCCTGAGATGGTCCGGGTGGCTGCGTTGAACGAAAGCCCGGCGGGCAACCCGCTCAGCGTGTACGTCAAGGCATCACTGTTTGGATCCGTGAAAACCGGCAATTGCTGGCTGTAAGCAACATTGACCGTAGCCGTCAGGGGCGAAACCGTGGGCGCGACCGGCGGCTGGTTGGCCGGTGGCACACCCGTACCTTCGCAGGTCAGTGTTTTGGGCGACCACATCAGCACGTACGTCGAATTTTCAACCCGACCCCAGATGGTCTGCGTCTGGTTGTTCTTGATGCTGTTGGGAACTGCGAAACTGTACCCGTGGGCGCCGTTGCCTTTGCCCGCCTTTTTTAGATCATCCCGGTAAATATTCGCAACGGTGGTGCCGATTTTCGTGGCACTTTCAATCGTGGGGTTGCTGCCGGTAGCCGCCAGGAATTCGACGGTGTAGGGAGCATCGACTGCATCGTAGTTGAAAACCCAACCCGTAATGGCGTTGCAATTGACCTGATCCAGATACCCTTCGAAATTGCCGACAATAACCGGACCGGTGTTCGTACCAACCGTTAGGGTAAAAGTAGCCGTAACCGCCGGATTCTTGTTGTCATTGGCCGTGTAGGTCAGGGTATACGTGGCGTTTTGCGTCGGTGTTCCGCTGATCACGCGGGTGGCTGCGTTGAACGTCAGCGTGTTGGGCAAGCCGGACAGCGTGTACGTCAAGGCATCTCCTTCCGGATCGGTGAAAGGCGTCAGGGTTGTGTTAAAGCTGGTATTGACGGTGGCCGTCAGGTTGTTGATGGAGGGCGCAACCGGCGGCTGGTTGACCGGCGGGCCGGTGGTTCCGGACGTTGTCTCCGTCGCCGTATTGCTGTTGGGGGATATGTTCCCCGTCGGATCAACGGCCCGAACAAAGAAATAGTATTCCGTACCCGACGACAGACCCGTGGCGTTGTAGGTCGTTCCGGAATTGACATCAGCAATCTTGACGTTGTTGCGGTAGACTTCATACCCGGAAACGTTAACGTTGTCGGTCGAAGCCGTCCAGGTTAACCGCATCGAGTTTTGAGTAACGTTGCTGAGTGACAGGTTGGTCGGAACGGTCGGCGGTTGTTTGTCCGATGCGTCGGAAACCACGTTAAACGATTTCTCAACCGGGCGGGCGGGTTTAAAACCGTCGCCACCGTGCTGGGCGGCCCGAACGGTCACTTTTCCCAGACGACCCGTCAGGAACACTTTGCCTTCCGCGACGACCGCAGGGCCTTCAATGACGTAGAAAACGACCGGTTTTCCGGACGAAGCCGACGCTTCGGGCGTGAACGGCGGGGAATTGGGCGCCCGGTCGCTGATGTTGTTGAGCGTAATCGTCTGCGAATTGCCGTCGCAGTTCGGGTAGATATACCGGATGGTTTCGGTTTTTAATCCGCCCGCATCGGTTACCTCCAGTTTGACACCGTACCAGTAGGTCAGCGTACCGTCACAGCCGATGGGTGGCAGCGAAGCCACCGGCGTCTGGCCGTCGCTGATGAAATCATCGTGCTGGTGGTCGTTGTGAAACAGCGAAACCGTCCATTTGTAGCTCAACTGATTGGCCGGGGTTTCGTCATTAATGACGGCCGACAGCGTGATGTTCCGGATCTGGGTCAGGTCCATCTGCGTCTGGTTGTCAATGCTGGTACTGACAATAACCGGGGCGGCATTGGTGGCGCTGCTGACCGTAATGACTTTCTGCGTCTGGTGGGTTTTTCCGTCCGGATCGGTAACGGTCAGTTTGACGGTGTAATTCGTTGAAGTCGTCGAATTGGTGGTAAAGGTTTTTTCCGGATTGGCGGCCGTACTGCTCGTGTTATCGCCAAAATCCCAGGCATACGTCAGGGCTTTGCCTTCCGGATCGTACGACGTGTTTCCGGTAAATTTAACGTTCAGCGGGCTCGGGCCATTGGATTTGTCCGACAGAATAATGGACACCGGAGGGCTTCCGCCCGCTCCACCGTTGTAGATCATCCGACGCACGCGTTCCCCGCCGTTTTCCGGATAGCGCAGGTAATACATGTTTTTATCGACCGGATTGAACGCTACGCAGGTGATGTACTGGTAGGAACTACCGCCGTCCAGCACTTTCCCGATGGTTTCGGGCTGGGGCTGGTTGTCGCTGTCGAAAGCCATTTTGCTAATCCAGCCGCCGTTGAAATCGGCAAAATAATACGCATTCTGGTATTCGGCCGGGTAGTTACCACCGCCGGGGTGCCAGCTTCCGCCAACGGCACAATAACCGGGTAGCTGACCGGCAGCCGTGTTGCGGCTATCGGTGATGGTTCCGTTGCGGTTAATCTGCCCCGGTCCCGAACGCCAGGAAACCACCGGTTTGGTGAAATTAACCCCCGCCGGTTTGTACTCGGTTTTGTTGTACGGGCGAGTCGACGGATTCTGACCTTCCTCGAAAGGCCAGCCGTAGTTGGCGCCTTTCTTGATGACGTTGATTTCTTCCCAGTCTGTAAAACCGACGTCCCCAACGTACAGAGCACCCGGATTCCCGGCGTTGATGTCCGTGCTGCCGGTGTTCGGGCGAACGTTCCCGCGGAAGGGCTGGCGCATGCCCGATGCATAGATCCGGCTTTTGATGGCCCGCGGGTTGCCCCCGTCATAATCGGGGTTACCCGGTAAACCGTCACCGTTTTCGGGGTTGACCCGGAGAATTTTGCCCGACAAAGAATAATTGACCTGTGACCGGTAGCTGCCAATGTTCTCGGCCGCGGTCATAAAACCGTTCTGAATGGATTGGTTGTAGTAGGATTCGGAGTAACCCCCCTGGTCGAAGGCGGCCGCGGCCCCGTCGCCGGTCGGGATGATCAGCGAGCCGTCGGTTCCCATCATAATCCCGCCCCCCGCGTGTGAGTTGGACGTCAGCGGAATACAATCGCCGGGAATGCCCTTGCTGGGGTTGTTCGGGTCGGGCGCACCGATCAGGATTTTTCGGCTGTCGCCCCGAATGGAACGAAAACCGTCGTCCTTGTTGGCTTCGTAACGGGTGACGCGGGCGTAGGTGCCCTGCCATTTGACCGACGCGTATTTAATGACATAAAAAAGATAAAACCGGCCGTTGTTCAGGAAGTTGTTGTCCAGCGTCATCCCCAGCAAACCGAAATCATCATAGCGACCAATTTCACCGGAGATATCCAGCAACTGGGATCGTTGTTTGGTTTGCGGATCGACCCGGTACACCCGGCCGTCGATGGTCCAAACATACATACCGCCGTTTTTGTCGAAGGTAAGCCCAACGGCACCGGATAAATCGTTTGCGTAAACTTCCTCAGAAAAACCGGGTTTGTACTGGCTGTAGGAGTTGGTGACAAAACACACCAGGAGTGTGAAAACGAGGGCGTAGGATTTGAGTTGGGTACAAAGATTTGTCATAAGATAAAATTTACATTGATGTGGCCACTCAGCGCAGATCTTACTCACATTAACGGGACGAGATGGGATAGAATAAAGCCATTTCAGGGGATAGGACGGTTTTTACCGGACTAAGAACAGTATATTTAGTGCCTGAAATTTTGAGTTTCGTTGCGAAACTTCGCAAGAAATATAAGAAAAATGCAAATGCCTTCAATTTGAACGGTAATGGTTTTACTGAACGGTAAAAGCTAATGCGTTGATAATCAAAATAATTGGCAACAAAATACGTATTCATTTGTTCTGAAAAAATTATTAAAAGGACCTAGTCTAACTGGAATGATTCGTTTCCCCAATGCCAAAATTAACATCGGTTTACAGATCACCGAAAAACGGTCGGACGGTTTTCATACTCTCGAATCCTGCTTTTATCCGGTTCCGCTGAATGACCTGCTGGAGATTATTCCGGCGCCCCAAACTTCGTTTGAAATGGGCGGCACCAGCATTCCGGGCCCGGCCCATACCAACCTCTGTCTGCGGGCCTACGAACTGCTTCAAACTGATTTTGACCTGCCGCCCGTCCGGATGTATCTGCACAAACTGATTCCGATTGGGGCTGGTCTGGGGGGTGGGTCAGCCGATGCTTCGTTTACATTACGTCTTTTGAATGAGCTGTTTACGTTAGCGTTATCGGTAGAGCAACTAGAGACGTATGCCCGCCAGCTGGGAAGCGACTGTGCTTTTTTTATCCAGAACCGTCCGGTGTATTGCGTTGAAAAAGGCGATCAGTTTGAAGACATTGAATTATCCCTAAGCGGCTACACGATTGTTCTGGTTTACCCGAATCTGGCCATTTCGACGGCGGAAGCTTACGGCGGTGTTCGTCCGCAAAAACCGCCTGTGTCGCTGCGCGAGCTCCTGCAAAACCCCGTTTCGGGCTGGCGGGAAACGGTCCGGAACGACTTTGAAAATCACCTTTTCAAAATGTATCCAATTTTGGATAAAGTTAAACAAGAACTATACCAGATGGGCGCCGTATACGCCAGCATGAGCGGTTCCGGCTCCACTATTTATGGCCTTTTTGAGCAAGTGGTGCCCTTACCGGATCATTTTCAGGCTTATCAGGTCTGGCAAAAGGTGTTATAACCGCCTTTTGCGCCCACCCGTCCCATCAACAAAGAACCCGCAACGACTACTGGCGGGTTCTTTGTTGATGGCATCGGATCAGCGATTAATCAGCAATCGTTTGGTAACAACCTGCTTAACCGTTTGCAACTGAATTAAGTACAAGCTGGCCCCGGCCGTACTCAAATCCACCGTTTCACGTTCAACATTTCCGGTGCCGATCGTCGGTTTTTGCCAGATCGACCGACCTACCATATCGACCACCTGCAAGTCGGCCCGTTGACCGGCGTTGACCCGGTAGCTGATTTCGACCCGGCCCCGGCTGGGGTTCGGGCTGACGCTCAGCTCCAGGCTGATTTCGGCGCTTTCGGGACTGCCTTGCCGGCTTCCGTTGGGGCAGGTCAGCGTTTTGGGGGATCCTTTCAGCGTGAAGCCGCTGCCCGGCACCCGACCGCTGATCGTGTGGGACTGACCATCCTTGAGCGAAGACGGCACCGTGAAATTGTAGCCGTGGACCCCGTTGCCTTTGCCCGCCTTCTTCAGATCCTCCCGATCAATGTTGGCATCCACCTGGCCAATCACCGTGCCACCATCCAGAAATTCGACGGTAACAACGGTATTAGGCTTATCGCGATTCCAGACCCACCCCTGAATACTGCTGCAGTTGACTATATCCAGATACCCGTCGTAGTTACCTGGACCGCTGCTGCCATTGCCTGGGGTGCTAGTGCCATTGACCGTCAGGGTGACGGCTCTGGTGACGGGGCTGCTCTTGCCGTCGGTGGCTGCGTAGGTCAGATTAAAGGTCCCACTGGCCGTGGGCGTTCCGTCGATCACCCGGGTGCTGGCGTTGAAGCCTAAGCCGGCGGGCAAACCGCTCAGCGTATAGGTCAACGCATCCCCGTTCGGATCGGTGAACACCGGCAGGGTGGTGTTGTAGGCCGTGTTGACCGTGGCCGTCAGCGTCGGAGCCGCAGGAGCGACCGGTGGCTGGTTGCCCGGCGTAGCAGTATTGACCGTCAGCGGAATGCTGATGGAGACAGCGGCACTCTTGCCATCGGTGGCCGAGTAGGTCAGCGTTGACCCCCCCGCCCCGGTGGGTGTGCCTGAGATCGTCCGGTTGGCCGCGTTGAAGGACAGGCCGGCGGGTAAACCGCTCAGCGTGTAGGTCAGCGCATCGCTGTTCGGGTCCGTGAAAACCGGTAATTGCTGGCTGTAGGCGGTGTTGACCGTGGCCGTCAGCGTCGGAGCCGCGGGGGCCACTGGCGGCTGGTTGGTCGGTGGCACCCCGGTTCCGGCACAATTGATGGTTTTGGGGGCCCACTTGAGCACGTAGGTTGATCCCTGCACCCGGGCCCAGATGGTGTGATTCTGACCATCCTTGATCTGGTCGGGGATGGGGAAATCGTACCAGTGTTCGCCGTTGCCCTTGCCCGCATCCTTCAGGTGTTGGCGGAAGTCACCAGCCTCGATCGACCCCAGTGCTCGGCCCGCGTCAATGGATGGGCCGTCAAAGAACTCGATGAACACATGGGCATTGGGGCGGGTGCGGTCGTAAGCCCAGCCCGAGAGCGTGTTGCAGTTGACTTCCTGAGTCAGGTAACCATCGAAGTTGGCGGCTGGTGCGGTGGTGCCCCCGTTGACCGTCAGCGTCAGGTTCAGGTCGGTTTTGAGCGTGCCGTCGTTGGCCGAGTACACCAGCGGGAAGCTGCCCTGCTGGGTGGGCGTGCCCGAAATGGTCCGGTTGCTGGCGTTGAACGACAAGCCCGTTGGCAGTCCGCTCAGTGTGTAGGTCAGCGCATCGTTATTAGCATCGGTGAACACCGGCAGTTGGTTGCTGTAGGCTGCATTGATCGTGGCCGTTGGCATTGAAACTGTGGGCGCGATGGGCGGCTGGTTGCCCGGCGTAGCAGTATTGACCGTCAGGGTGATGCTGATGGAGACAGCGGCACTCTTGCCATCGGTGGCCGAGTAGGTCAGCGTTGAACCCCCCGCCCCGGTGGGTGTGCCTGAGATCGTCCGGTTGGCCGCGTTGAAGCTTAAACCGGCGGGCAAGCCGCTCAGCGTGTAGGTCAGCGCATCATTGTTGGCATCCGTGAACACCGGTAATTGCTGGCTGTAAGTGGTGTTAGCGGTGGCCGTCAGCGTGGGAGCCGCAGGAGCGACTGGCGGCTGGTTGGTCGGTGGCACCCCGGTTCCGGCACAGTTGATGGTTTTGGGGGCCCACTTGAGCACGTAAGTTGATCCCTGCACCCGGGCCCAGATGGTGTGATTCTGACCATCCTTGATCTGATCGGGGATGGGGAAATCGTACCAGTGTTCGCCGTTGCCCTTGCCCGCATCCTTCAGGTGCTGGCGGAAGTCACCAGCCTCGATCGACCCCAGTGCTCGGCCCGCGTCAATGGATGGGCCGTCGAAGAACTCGATGAACACATGGGCATTGGGGCGGGTGCGGTCATAGGCCCAGCCCGAAAGCGTGTTGCAGTTGACTTCCTGGGTTAGGTAACCATCAAAGTTGGCGGCTGGTGCGGTGGTGCCCCCGTTGACCGTCAGCGTCAGGTTCAGGTCGGTTTTGAGCGTGCCGTCGTTGGCTGAGTAGACCAGCGGGAAGCTGCCCTGCTGGGTGGGGGTGCCCGAAATCGTGCGGTTGCTGGCGTTGAACGACAAGCCCGTTGGCAGTCCGCTCAGTGTGTAGGTCAGCGCATCGTTGTTGGCATCGGTGAACACCGGCAGGGTGGTGCTGTAGGCTGCATTGATCGTGCCCGTTGGCAGTGAAACCGTGGGGGCGACGGGCGGCTGGTTGCCCGGTGTAGCAGTGTTGACCGTCAGGGTGATGCTGATGGAGACAGCGGCACTCTTGCCATCGGTGGCCGAGTAGGTCAGCGTCGAGCCGCCCGCCCCGGTGGGCGTGCCTGAAATGGTCCGGTTGGCCGCATTGAAAGAAAGACCGGCGGGCAAGCCGCTCAGCGTGTAGGTCAGCGCATCATTGTTGGCATCCGTGAACACCGGCAGTTGGTTGCTGTAGGCGCTGTTGACCGTGGCCGTCAGCGTTGGAGCCGCGGGAGCGACTGGTGGCAGGTTGGTGGGCGGTACGCCGGTTCCTTCACAGGTGATCGTTTTCGGTGACCAGGTCAGCACGAAAGTCGAGTTGAGCACCCGCCCCCAGATGGTCTGTGTTTGGTTGTTTTTGATACTTTCGGGAACCGCGAAACTGTACCCGTGGGCGCCGTTGCCTTTGCCCGCTTTTTGTAAATCCTGCCGGAAAATGTCGGCGGAGGTTGAGCCAATTGAAACCGCCGTAGCGACCGCCGTACCCGCCAGAAACTCGACCGTGACCGGGGTGTTCGGTTTGTTGCGATCCCAGACCCAACCTGAAAAACTAGTGCAATTGACCTGATCCAGGTACCCTTCAAAGTTGCCCGTAACTACCGGGCCGGTTCCGCCAGCCGCAACGGCCAGTGCAATGGCCAGATCGGTTTTGAGCGATCCGTCGGTGGCCGAGTAGGTCAGCGTAAAGCTGCCTTGCTGGGTCGGTGTGCCCGAAATGGTGCGGTTTGCTGCCGTGAACGACAGGCCCGCCGGTAAACCGCTCAGCGTGTAGGTCAGCGCATCGTTGTTGGCATCGGTGAAAACCGGCAGTTGCATACTATACGCTGCGTTGACCGATGCCGTCAAAGGCGAAACCGCCGGAGCCACTGGCGGTTGGTTGCCCACCGGAGCTTCCAGGGTTTTGGCGTTGGCCGTGTTGCTGTTTCCGGAGCTATTCAAAGCCGCATCCCGGGCCACCACCACAAAGGCGTAGGTGGTGTTCGGGCTTAAGCCCGTAACCGCAAACGTGGTTCCGTTGACACTATTGGTGTTGATCTTGTTCCCATCGCGGTAAACGTCGTATCCCGTTACGCCCACGTTATCGGAGGACGCATTCCAGTTGAGTTGCAGCGAGTTGGGAGTAATGTTGGAAGCCGCCAGACCACTGGGCGCCGTCGGTGCCTGCGTATCAGGCGTCGAAGGGGCGTTGTTGGTCACCATAAACGACCGTTCGACCGGCTGGGCGTACTTGTACTGGCCGTTGCCGTGCTGGGTGGCCCGGATCGTGACGAGGCCAATCCCGCCGGTCAGTTTCACCTGACCGTTTTCAATGGTGGCAGGACCGTTGACTGAAAACAAAGTGACCGGCAAACCCGACGAAGACGAAACCGGTGGCCGGAAAGCCGCAGTTGTGGGAGTTTTGTCCGCTATCGGATTAAAGGTAATCGTTTGCTGCTGGCCCGAACACGTCAGGTAAATGTATTTGGTGTAGGTGGTCGTCAAACCGCCACCGTCAGTAACATTAAGTTCAAGCCCGTACCAGTAACTGGCTTCGCCGTCGCAATTCCCTTCCAGCAGGTTGACCGTGCCGCCCCGGTCGTTGATAATAGAGACCGCGTGCCGGTGGTCATTGTGGTACAGGTAAACCGTCCACTGGTATTTCAACTGATCGGAGGGCGTCTGCGCATCCGTTGCGGTCGCATTCAGGTTGATGGTCTGGGGCAGGGAAATCTGGTTGTAACCGTCTACGGAAGTCGACTGAACGACCGGGGGCGTGTTATTGAGCGAAACAACGGTTTGGGCCGTGTGGCTTTTGCCCTGGCCATCCGTCACTTTCAGGGAAACATTGTAGGTTTTTTGTCCCCCGTTCGTAAACGTTTTGGCGGGCGGATTCATCGTCCGGTTGATGGAGCTGCCATCGCCAAAATTCCACTCGTAGCTGAGCGGAGTTCCTTCCGGGTCGTACGAATCTTTCGCCGAAAAATTAATGGTCAACGGGCTGCTGCCGTACGATTGGTCTTTGGCGATCACCGCGGTCGGGGGCTGGTTCGTCGTGAACGCCAGCTGGCGAACCAGCGATTTTTCACCCAGCGTAACATAATAAATGTTCCGGTCGTACGGATTGAACGCCATGCCCACAATCCGGTCGGAATATTCCGTTACCACCATTTTGTTGGTCATCTTGAAGAGGCTGTTCGACTCCGGACTTTCGTCGTGGCCGAAACGCGCCCCGGCAATCCAGCCGCTGCCGTAGTCGGCGAAATAATACGTATCCTGCAACTCTTTCGGGTAGTTGCCCCCGCCTTCGTGCCAGACGCCACCGACGATGCAGTTGCCTTCCAGCGGGCGTTTGTCGGCGCTCGTAACCGCGTTGCCCTGAATGATTTCGGTGTTCTTGTTTTCGCGGTACTGAATCCGGGGTTTGATCGGATTCGCCGGTTTGAAGGCTTCGCTTTTCCAGTAACCCAACCGGCCCTGGCTGTGGCCTTCGTAGTAGGGCCAGCCAAAATTCTGGCCGGGAGCCGACACGACGTTGAGTTCTTCCCAGGACGAAAAACCGACATCCCCGACGTAGAGCACGCCCGGATTTCCGTTGTTGGGATTGGAATCGCCGGTTTTGGGCCGCACCGACATCCGGAATGCCTGCCGGAATCCCAGGGCGTAAACCCGGTTTTGGGCCTCTTTCAAATCCCCACCCTTGAAAAAAGGATTTGACGGATAACCGTCGCCGTTTTCGGGGTTGATCCGGAGAATTTTACCGCAAAGCGAGAACAACGCCTGCGATCGATACGCCCCGATGTTTTCCGAAATTTTATTTTTGTCGTAGGAGTTACAGCCGCCGTAGCCTTCAGAGGGGACGGTTTTGATGATTTTTTTGTCGATGGCTTCGCGGTACCAGGTCGTGGCATTACAGCCAATGTCTACTTCGATAAAGCTGGACCCATCGCCCGTTCCCAGGAGAAGGCTGCCATCCGCGCCGGTTACCAGACCACCTCCCGCGTGCGAAAGCGTCACAATCGGGATGCCATTTTCCAGGGTTTCACCGATCAGGATCTTCCGGCTGGCCGGGTCCGCTTTGTATTCATTGCCGGGATTGACGGTGTAGCGCGTAAGCCGGCCGATGGTGGTAACATCTTCGGTCGTTTTGTTGGGCTGATAACCGGGTTTGCCGAAATTTTCGTACCAGTACATATCAACCATGTAGTAGACATAAAACCGGTTGTTGTTCAAAAAGTCGCGGTCGAGGGTCATGCCCAGCAACCCGTGGTCGCCATAACCGGCCACTTCTTCCTGAATGTCGAGAATGACGGTGGGTTTGGTTTCTCCGCGCTTGATGCGGTAAACCAGGCCGTAGCGGCAGGCTACGTACAGGTTACCGGCGTTATCGAAGACAATACTGGTGGCGGCTTTGAATGTGACGGCAGGGTTGGGAGTTGGGGTAGCCGAATTAATGTAATCCTTGTCTTCCATATTAATTCCCACCTGCCCGTATCCTATCAGCGATAGAAATACAGACAATATCAGAACAGCACACGTACGTGAAGTAAAGGAGTTGAGCATAGAATGAAGAGTTGAATGAATATGATAAGCACCTCAGCCAGAGCCAGAAAAATAGAAGAATCTTAATATTTCGGAAAGATAGGCAACAAAAACTGGGCCGCAAAACCGAAAGTTACTTTAACTTAGTATTCGGTTATACAATTTGGACTTGCTTTTGTCCAATTAGTAGGTAAAAACGCTTAACAAACAGGATTTTTTTGCCTATGAATCAACAGTCGTACATACGGTAATAAGTGATTCAGCGGTCAGACACTGTTCCGGTTTTTTGACTACTTTTAAGCAAACAGGGCGGTTTTTTTCAGCGGGCTGAATAGTAATTTTTTTTGTCAGGCCCCCGGGCCGCCAAACCATTTCGGAGTGGTTTGCGTTTGGCAATCAGACCCTAAATCCCGCAAGTACGTTATCCAATGGAAACCCGTCGCCGGAAAAATTTTATGCTGCGTCGCCGGGAGCCCAAGCGCTTCATGCTCTGGCTGTGTATGCTGGGAAGTCTGTTTCTGTTTACCGTGCTTCTGGTAACCTACGTGGTTCGGAAAATTGGCCATGACTGGCGGAGCATTCCCATGCCGACGGTTTTTCTGGCCAGCACGGGCGTCATTATCGCCAGCAGCCTGTCGTTGCACATTGCCAACGGCGCTTTCCGGCACGAGCGGTTTACCCAATACCGGCTCTACCTGGGCACGACGGTTTTTCTGGGGACTTTGTTTACGGTTTTGCAGGTGCTGGGCTGGCGGGAACTGATGCTGAAAGGCGTTTATTTGCAAACCAATCCGTCGGGCAGTTTTCTCTTTCTGCTGTCCGGGCTGCATTTACTGCACATTTTGCTGGGCCTGGTTCTGCTGGGCATCGCGTTTGCGGAAGCGATGCGCCGGATTCCGTACGTGGAGGCTTTTGTCTACAGCGTTAATCCGCCGAACCGGCTGAAAATTGACCTGATCACGCTGTACTGGCATTTTGTCGACGTCCTGTGGCTCTACGTCTTTTTGTTTTTGCTTTATCAGCAGGGAGTCTAATTCAGGCGCTCACCGCAGCGGTTTTAGAGCTCCACGGCGGTGAGCGCGGTTTTTACGAATTGGTATCCTTGAAAACCATTTGCAGCTTCAAGCGCACTTTTTCATCGACCGGAACCATCATCAGCGACGGTTTTTCGATTTTATAATCCGATAAATTAATCTCCAGATTCCCTTTGATGGTCAACTGGGCGTTCTCGTCCTGCCGGGTCGCCTGAATGACGACGGGCCTGGTGACGCCGTGAAACGTCAGATTGCCTTTGACCGTCAGGCTGTTGCCGTCCTGCTGAACGTCGTTGCTGGTGAAGGTCACCTTGGGGTATTTCAGCGCTTCCATTTTTTCCAGCGCGTGCGAATCGCGGTTGGTGTTATCGCTGTCGAAACTGGAAAGTTTGGCGGCTGCCGCGACGCTCTCGATCTTGTTGGCATCGTCGAGCACAACCACGCAGGCTACATCACGGCTGACACCCTCGAAGCTGTGCATGGGGTGCGTCATGGCGTAGGTAATCGTTGATTTGGCCCGGTCAGCCATCAGCTTCCGTTTGGTAGGAGCGGGGTTGGAATGGGGTTGGTGAAAAGCCACCAATCCTGCGCTGACGAGCAAGATCCAGCCCGTCAGCCGGGAATTTGAAAATGTCTTCATGGCAAGAGGGTGAAGTTTGTTGATGAATGATTAAAACTTTATGATCACAATGGCTGCGGCAAACGACGCAAACGTGGTGTAGGCAGCCGCGCGGTGATACGGTTTCAGGCTGGCGTTTTCGGAAACTTGGTGGGCCAGAATATTGGTGGCCACCATGCCCGCCAGGTGCGCAACCGCCAGGTATTTGTGCAGCTGAATCGAACTGAACCCACGCCGGGTGCTGCTGGTCGGTAACTTGGGCGGGGCCGTCAGCGACAGCAGCGCCGTGGCGCCGTAGGTGTAGTTGATGATCGTCGCCATCGTTTCGTGCTGGTCCTTGATGCGGATGTAATCCAGCCCTTTGGCCCGGTAAAGCCGCGACCCCAGAATTCCCTGCGCCACAAAACCGGCCAGCGTGGCAAATCCCAGTACCTGGTGTGTCACCAGCATCGTCCGCCGAATCTTCAGTTCCTTGGCGCGACCTTCGGGCGTTAACGGAGCCAGATTCGTGAGCCGCAGCAGGCCCTTGGGTCCCCAGAAAGCCCGCTGCGTGAAAATGATCTTCTTCGGGAGCAAATCCTGTCCATCGGCCGAGCTATCCGCCAGTTCGGCCAGTAAATCATCGGCATCCGCCGGAGCTTTCAGGCTGGTATCGGCCGGCGTAACGGTTTTGGTGCGGGTCGAATCCTGCGCCCGGGCTGGCAGATAAAGCAGGCTACACAGGCAGATAATCAACAGATGCTTCATGGCTGATGTCAAAATGATACGTAAAACAGGTTGTTCCGTTCTTATCCTTCAAAAACGCGCAGACTGGTTCCGGTCAGGGTCGTTTTGTACGATTTGAGGTTGGCCTGGTTCGCAGCGGCCGGTACCACCACCTTGCCGGTCTGATCGAATTCGGAACCGTGGTTGGGGCAGTAGAAATCATCGTCGGCCGGGCGGTAAGTCACCAGATTGCCTTCGTGCGTGCAGATTTTCGACAGGGCCACGTAACCCCCGCTTTTCACCTGCGCAATCAGCACATCATCCTTGTACACAAACTTCTTCGTGGCATCCTTCAAGCTGGCATAGGCACTGCTGTTCAGATCAATGGTGAAATCGACCTTATCGCCGGTGCCCGGATTGGGATCCGGCTCATCCGACCCTTTCGAGCAGGACGTGAGGGTACCCATGCAATAAAAGGCCATCAAAGCGGCACTGCTCATGCCCAGACTCCGAAGAAATTCACTCCGCTTGATTGGTTCCTGTTGATTGGTTTCCATAAAATAGTGAGTTGGTTGTGAATTAATGTATCTACATTGTTTACGCTAAACGGATTCCGGACCTCAAAAAGTGTTGTTACAACCGATAGCGGACTGAGAAAAAGACCCCGGTGCTGGTCAGCCGGATTTTGCCAAATCCCAGCGTAGCTCCCCGGGCGTACTTCAGGAACGGTTCCACCTGCCAGGAAAACCGACGGAAGGGCCCTTCCGCGCGAAAATTGCGCTCATACCCAACCGAGAAATTCCAATGACTGAAGGCGTGTAAACCGGTGGTACCGTTCCATCCTTTGTATTTTTGGTTGGTAGAAGTTGGTTTGGTGCCCGGCGGGTAATAGTACTCATACGTTTCCTTCTGCATGATGTACGAAGAGGCTCCGGCGCTGACGAACCACCGTCGGCGGTCGTTCAGCAGCACGTCATAGCGCACATTGAGCGGAATATCGAGGACCGTACAAACCGCGCCGACGCTTTCGTACCAGGGACCGTACCAGTGCTTGGCGATCGTATCCGGAAGAGTGTATTCGGAAGCTGGTGCCGTGTATTTTTTGACAGACCGCAGCACCCCGCTCTGCACGGTCCAGCGCCGTAAAAACCGGTACTCCACCAGCACGCCCGTTTCGAAATCCCTGGCGGCTTTCGGGCTTTTGCCCACGAAATTGAGATCCGGAGCGGCCACAAACCGAACCGACAAAGCCGGGTATCCAATCACCGGAATCGGGGGCATCGTTTTGGGCACGACCGGCGGCCGCATCGGTTCCAGATCCGGTTCCGGCAACGACGGCAAAACGGGTTTCGCCGGGGGCCGGGCCGGGATGTACGCCAGATTGCCGGATAAAGCAACTGGTCCCGTTTCTGAAACCGGGGTTTCCGGGGCCGGTTTTTCGGATAAAGCAAGGCTGCCTTCACCGGCCTTCGCGCGGTTTTCCGAAGCCGGTTTTGGCCGGTTTTTGCGGGTTTGGACCAATCCGTCGGCCCGCGCATCATTGTCATTTCCAGCCACCCGCGGACGCGGTACATCTCCGCTTGGCAACTCATCAAAACGGGCCGACGCCGTTCGCCGGGATGCCGGACCGTTTTTCCGCCGGGCGGTTTTCGCCAGTCGGTTTTCCGTCGCCGAACGGATTGAAACCGTTTGGGCGACCGATTCCGGAGCGTTATTTTTTACGTCTTCACCCGGTTTTTTCGCCGGAGCCGGTTCTGCCGAGCGCGCCGTTTCTGCCGACCCGGTTTTCGACGGAACGAAGGCGGTTTTTTCAGCCGGTTTTTCCGACACCCGGTTTTCTGATTTCACTTCCGAAACGGCGGGCGCGTCGGTCCCGGCCGGAACCGGGGCCGGAAGGCTTGCGTCGCCCGAACGACCGGTTTTTTCCGCAACTGACCCCCCCGGCGCATTCTTGCCGGACAACGCTGACCCGGGCACCTGGCGGTCGGCAACGGTTTTCAGATTTTTCGCAACCACCCGGATGGCCGACGGGCCGTCGCCGGGCGGTACGATCAGCGAAACCGTGGTCAGCAACAGCAGCAGCAGCGGCAAACCCCAGTAAATAAACCGGTCGAGGAACCGCGACCGGTCATTCTCGTCGAGACGTCGGCGCAGACTGTTCCAGTCCTCTGGATTGTAAGGCGGTTCAAACTCCCCGGCAGACGACCGGAAGAGCTTGTCCAGTTCGTCATCGGGAAGTTCTTGCAAACTCGCCATGGCATCTACGATTTAATAATTGTTTCAACTGTTCTCGGGCACGTGCCAGATTCGATTTGGAAGTCCCAACCGAGATATTCAACTGTCCGGCAATTTCTTCGTGCGTAAAGCCATCGATGGCGTATAAATTAAATACCATTCGATAAGCGGGTGTTAATAACTGAACCACTTCCAGCAGCTCCGCGTGGCTCAACTGGTCGAGGGCACTGGCTTCTGCGTCGGGAAACTGCCCGGCCTGATCAATGTCTTCGTGGTAGCGGTGTTTCCGGTTTTGCCGGTAGTAGTCCAGGGCGGTATTGATCATGATCCGGCGCAACCACATCTTGAACGGCACTTCCGGCCGGTACAGGTTCGAGCGGGTAAACACCTTCATAAAACCGTCGTTCAAAATCTCCACGGCTTCGTCCCGGCTGTACGAATACCGCAGGCAAATTCCCATCGCGTAGCCGTAGAACTGCCGGTAAAGCTGCTCCTGGCTTCTGCGATTGCCATTCTGGCATTCCTGCAACAATCCGGCGATATCTGGGGAGGGAACGGTCATGCGTCGGGTTTCATCGTCAGTACGCGAATCGGCGCAATTGGGTTGCGTCAACCGGGTAAAAAGTAGTTTACGGTTTTCAGCGGGCGGTTCTCATCAACAGATATAGATTGGTAGAATACTAGGTAAAAAAGTGAGAACCGGCCCCCTGAAAACCGTAAAGACCTCAGGGCGCGGGCGCTTCAGCCGTGTTGTTGTTGACAATCGGCCACACGGCGGGTTGCGGAAAACTGATGCCTTTGTTCAGGCCCCGTTTGCCGTTATCCTGCTGAAAATAATACAGCGGCCAGCCTTTGAACGTCAGTTGCTGGTGGCCGGCCACCGTAATCGAGCCAAAAAGCGATTTGTCGACCGTTGAAGGAATTTCCTTCAGCGTTTCTTCGTACAAAGGCCAGACGGCATTGTTGCTGAAATCCGCCTTTGTAAAGTTATTCTTATTTTTCTTATCGTTCCGAAAACCGTACAGCGTCCGGCCCTGACCATCGGTAAAGTAAATGGTTTTGCCGGTTCCTTCCTTGTAGTCGGACGTATAGGATTTGCCGTTGTGCCCCACCAATTGGGCATTCGCCATCATGATGGAATAATTCGGTTTGGCTACGAACCAGATGTTACCGACGTTTTCGCCTTTTACGTCACCCTGAACGGCATCATCCTTGAAATAATACAACGGCCAGCCCCTGTAGGTGCTTTGTTTGGCCCCATCGGCCCGCGTAATGGTCCCGAAATCCGTCGCGGCCAGACCCGCAGCCAGTTTCGGATTTTCCCGGTAAAAAACCGGCCAGTTGGTCAGGCAGTTGCCCGTACAGGTCGACGCGCCGGTGCTGTCGTAATCGTTCGAGAAAAAATACAGGGTGCGGCCGGTTTCGTCCGTCATGACATTGCCCAGCGAGGTATTGGTGAGGTTAATCGCCGGTTCGGCGGGCGTTGGGTCGGCATCTTCCGAATCGTTGCCGCAGGACTGGAGGAACCCGACGGCAATAAGCATCAGGGCGACCACAGGAGTCGCAATCCATTTCGTTTTCATAGCAAAAGAGATAAAAAGGTTAGAACTACAAACGCGCGTCCTGTGAATCGATTCGTTGGCCAGTACGGCGAAAGCCGGAAAAGGGTTGCGTGTCTGGTAAAAAAGGACAAAAAAAGCCCGACCGGATGGTCGGGCTTTGGATACGGAAGCGGGTGGTTACCCGACCTGATCGGTAAAATGCCGGAGGATATGGCCCATTTTGTCGCGTTTGGTGCGCAGGTACACTTCGTTGTGCGGATTGGGCTGGATATCAATTGGAACGGTTTCCACAATTTCCAGTCCGTAGCCCATCAGGCCCGCCCGTTTTTTTGGGTTGTTAGAAATCAGCCGGAGCTTGGTAACGCCCAGATCCCGCAGAATCTGCGCGCCAACGCCGTAGTCGCGGGCGTCCATCGGCAGGCCCAGTTCCAGATTGGCTTCCACCGTATCGCGGCCCATTTCCTGGAGTTTATAGGCTTTCAGTTTGTTGATCAGACCGATGCCCCGGCCCTCCTGAAACATGTACAACACGATGCCTTTGCCTTCTTTTTCGACCATTTGCATGGCCGCGTGAAGCTGCTCCCCGCAGTCGCAGCGGCACGAACCAAAGATGTCGCCCGTGACGCAGGAGGAATGGACGCGGACCAGCACCGGTTCGTTTTTCTCCCAGGTTCCTTTGATCAGCGCCAGGTGCGTGTCGTCGGTATTGATCTGTTTGTAGGCAATGAGTTCAAAATCACCGTATTCGGTGGGCATCTGAACGCCGATTTCGCGCCGGATCAAGCTTTCCTGACGCAGCCGGTATTCGATCAGATCCTGAATACTGACCAGCTTCATCCCGAATTTATCGGCAATTTCGCGCAGTTGCGGCAGGCGCGCCATCGTGCCGTCTTCGCTCAAAATTTCGATCAGAACCCCGGCGGGTTGCAAACCGGCCAGGTGGGCAAAGTCAACGGCCGCTTCGGTGTGACCGGCCCGGCGAATAACGCCCCCATCGACGGCCCGCAGCGGGAAAATATGCCCCGGACGGCCCAGATCTTCGGGTTGGGTTGCCGGATCGACCAGCGCCTGCAGGGTTTTGGCGCGGTCGCTGGCCGAAATGCCGGTGGTGCAGCCGTGGCCCAGCAGATCAACCGAAACCGTGAACGGCGTGGTGTGGACGGAGGTGTTGTTGCCAACCATCATTTCCAGGCCCAGTTCGTGGCAGCGGGCTTCGGTCAGCGGAGCGCACATCAGGCCCCGACCTTCGCGAATCATGAAATTGACCATTTCGGGCGTGATTTTCTCCGCGGCACAAATCATGTCGCCCTCGTTTTCCCGGTCTTCGTCATCCACGACGATAATGATTTTTCCGTCGCGAATATCCTGAATCGCGTCTTCAATGCGGTCCAGTTGAATGCCGGGATTGGTACTATTATTGCTCATCATACTGATTAGAAATAAGACAGGAGATGTGAGATCGGCAACCAGCAGACCTTCGTTACGTTCGTATCCGTCGTTTGGTTTTTGTCTTTTCGCACACGTCTTTTAGAACATTGTTCCGCAAAGATACGTTCGATACGCTAAATTTGTGTTTCAGACGTTTTTGATAAAAACAGTAGTTGTAGCTCGAAAATCTTTACCTCCCGTGAGAGTTGTCAGGAAGTGGTCAGCCGGTTTTTGGTGGTTCGACCGGCATCAGGTCCGGTTTTTCCTGATCGGCGCGTGTTTTATTCTGAATTTAAATGCGTTTGCTCAAACAAATGTTGTGGACTGGTGCGTCACTCCACCGCCGGCGGCTGCAAAAGGCGGTTTTACCGTATCAAGCACGAAAGGCTGTAATCCCTTCACGATTACGGTCAAAAACACGACCAACAATCCGGATAATTTATTTAAATACATCTATGAATACAAAGGGGGCGACCCGGTTGCAACCAATGCCGGTGTGGCAGCAACAACCTATACGTTTGTAAAACCGGGGAAGTATAAAATCCTTCAGGTAGGCAGCAATGGAACCGGCTCGGTGGCCTGCCAGGAGGTGGAGGTGCTGGATGCCACACCGCCTAATTTCCGGGTGTTTACCTGCGCCGACCGGCGGGTGAAGGTTGACATCATCAACGACGGAATTGCCAGCCAGTACGATGAATTTAAAATTGACTGGGGGGATGGAAACGGTTTTCAGACGGTTGCCAAAACCGCCATTTCCGGCCTGATGCATACTTACACTTCCGACGCCACCCGAAGCATCCGGGTGCAGGGAAATTATCGGGCCGTGAATTGTGGAGGCATGGCAATCCAATCGGTAACGCCCGGTGGTACCATGACGCAGCCCCTCATCAACCGCCTGGCGACTACCGGAACCAACGTCACGCTGCAAATACAGGTTTCGACCGGCCAGGTGGTTACGGTTCAGAAAAAAAACGCGGCCGGAACCTTTGAAAACACCGCCATCACCCGCAGCGGCAGCGGGTCCGTCACCATCCCGAACATAACCGCTCATCCGACCTGTTTCAAAGTTGTTTCGCAGGACGGCTGCGGGAATATGCTGACGTCGAACGAGGTCTGTAGCATCGGTCTGGAAGTGGAAGCCCGGGAAAAACAGAATGCCATTGGCTGGACCGTGCCCGGGAGTCCGGCGGGCTTTCAGAATTATACCCTGACGAAAAACGATGCCGTGTTCCGTACCATCACCAACGTCAATACCAATTCCGTCAGCGATGCGGAAGGACTCAATTGCAACGAAGAATATTGCTACCAGATCAGGGCGCAGACCGGTTCGGCGGAAATCGTATCCGACCGGACGTGCGTAACGGCCCGTTCGGCGGAAGCGCCCCCGTCTTTTTCAACGGTGCAGGTTTCGGTCAACGGCGATAACCGCGTTGATTTGCGGGGCCTGCCGCCCGTTCCGACTTCGCAGAGCCCCAGCTATAAAATGATTGTTTTCCGGCAGGACGGCGGCTCGTTCGTTCAGACCGGCGAAGAAGTGGATCGCAACATTCACCAGGACGGGGGTGTGCAGCCCCAGCAGCAGTCGTATTGCTATCAGGTTGTTTATCAGAACGCCTGCGGAGTGGCGTCGGAACCGTCCCAGACCGTTTGTACGATTTACCTGACTTCCCATTCATCTGCGACCATCGACTGGACCAGCAGTTCGCCTTTTGCCGACGAAGCCGTGGATCGGTACGTCATCGAAAAAATTGACGAAAGCGGGGTGGTCTGGCAAGAGGTGTCCGTCGGCACCCAGACGTCGTACCGGCCCACGCAGAACGACCCGGACACCGAACGGTTCCGGTTTCGGGTCAAGGCCGTATCGAAATCCGGGGCCATTAGCTATTCCAATTTCTACACGTTCTCTCAGGCGCCCCGGCTTTTTATGCCCGATGCGTTTACGCCCAACGGCGATGGCGTGAACGATTTGTTCGAAGTAAAAGGGAGTACGTATTTTGAATCCGTTCAGCTAACGGTGTATAACCGCTGGGGCGAGGTCGTGTTCCGCAGTGAAAACCGCGAAGGCTGGGACGGCAAAATCGGCGGGCAGGCTGCCCAGCCCGGCACGTATGCCTACCGCATTACCGCTACCGACCAGAAGGGGGCGAAAACAGAAAAGGCGGGCTCGGTGTTACTGATTCAATAGACACCGGAAGAAAGACCAAGAAGGAGGAGGAAGGACAAGCGACAAAAGAAAGCAAAAACCGGGCGAGCTGTTCATTCCTTGTTACCTTTGTCGGAGCCTTTGGATACCGTTTTGATCCTTCTCTTGTCTTTTGTCTCACTTCTTTTTTCGAAACTAGTATGTTCAACATGATGGATATGTTCGGGAAGGTGAAAGAGTTTCAGGCTCGCATGAAAGATGCGCAGGCCAGTCTCAACACCATTACTGAATCAGGAGAGTCGGGTGCCGGGATGGTTCAGGTGACCGTCAACGGCCTTAAACAGGTTATCCGGCTGAATATTGATCAGGAACTGATCCGGCCCGACGATCGCGAGATGTTGCAGGACCTGGTCGTGGCGGCTACAAACAAAGCCCTCGAAAACGTAGAACCTAAAATAAAGGCCCATCTCCAGAAAGCAACCGAGGGGTTGTTGCCCAATATTCCCGGTTTCGACCTGGGAAGTATGATGTCGTAAGACATGGATCAGCTTGCCATCGTGATATTGAATTACAACGGCAAATCCTACCTGGAGCGGTTTTTACCGACGGTGCTGGCGCATTCGGAAGGGTGCCCGGTATACGTGGCCGACAACCGTTCCACGGACGGTTCCGTCGTTTTGTTGCACACCAAATTTCCGGCGGTGCGGCTCATCGAGCTGCCGGTTAACTTCGGTTACGCGGGCGGCTACAATGCCGCCCTGAAACAGATCGAAGCCACGTATTACCTTCTGCTCAACTCCGACGTGGAAGTCAGTTCGGGCTGGTTGGGTCCGCTGCGGACCTTCATGGAGCGCAATCCCCAAACGGCGGCTTGTCAGCCCAAAATCCGGGCGCATAAAAATCCCCGCCTGTTTGAATACGCCGGTGCGGCCGGGGGCTACATCGATTATTTGGGTTACCCGTTTTGCCGGGGGCGGCTTTTCGATACCACCGAAGAAGATCAGCAGCAATACGACGATGCCCGGGAAATTTTCTGGGCTACCGGCGCGTGTATGCTGGTGCGTTCCGATATTTTTCACCGCCTAGACGGTTTTGATCCCCGGTTTTTTGCGCACATGGAAGAAATTGACTGGTGCTGGCGGGCTAAAAATGCGGGCTACCAGATCTGGTATTGCCCCGATTCGACGGTTTACCACGTCGGGGGCGGTACGCTGCACCAATCCAACCCGCGCAAAACCTTCCTGAATTACCGCAACAGTCTGGCCATGCTCTACAAGAATCTGCCAACGGGCCACGTCTTCCTCAACGTTCTGATCCGGCTGGTGCTGGACGGCATTTCGGGCCTGAAGCTGCTGGCGTCGGGCCAATGGCGGAATACCCTGGCGATTCTGCAGGCCCATTTTGCGTTCTACAGCTGGATTCCTTTTCTGCGTCGGCAGCGGTATGCGCTGGCCGAGTTGCGCAAAAACCGCATCACCCACCCGGAAATTTATCCGCGCAGCATCGTCTGGCAGTATTTTGTGAAGGGAAAAAAGACGTTCCGGGCGCTTTGGAAAACCGACTAAGCCGGTAGAAAGCTACAATTCCCAGATCGTGGGATTATTGTGCCGCCGGAGGTGTTTGCTCATTTCCATCCAGAAAGCCATAATCAGATAGAGAACAACCGGCGAGCCCAGGGTAAGGCAGGAGGTATAAATAAAATACAAACGAATGCTACTGGCGGAGATGTTCATCCGTTCGCCCAACCGCGTGCAAACGCCAAATGCCTGACTTTCGACGAAATACCTGAGTTTGTTCATCGTAGTAACATTCCTGATGATCAGTACGTGACTCAAAAAAACCGTACGGCCGCTAAATCCGGGTCGGTTCTACCAAATATACACGGAACAAATTGTATCAACAATCCCACCCGCGAATTGTTTAGGTCAACTAGTTAAGAAAAAAAATATTTTGTATAATTATGTCGCCAAATAAGACAATTATTTTCAAAAAAAATTGTTTACAAATTCGTAACAAATTTTGTTACTTTGTGTTTACTAAGGCGTTGTCTTATAAAAGTGTAAGATATTTGCTATTCAACAAAGTCAATGCATAGACGGCCAGTTCCATCCGTATCGCCCATTTCGTGTGTTAACCTGGAACCTGTTTGAAGACTTTTGTTAAGAATACTCCAGTCAGTAATGTTTTATTTTTAATTTTTTAAGTTTTATGCAAACAGGTGTTGTTAAATTTTTCAACGAGAGCAAGGGCTACGGATTTATCGTCGAAGATGATACGAACCGTGACATTTTCGTCCACATTACTGGCCTGAATGGCACAACTATTCGGGAAACAGACCGCGTATCCTTCGAGGTAATCGAAGGTAAAAAAGGCCTTAATGCCGTTAAGGTGAAAAAACTGGAAGGAGCCTACTAAAACATCTCCTTCGAAATCATAAAAAAAACCCGATCACATTTGACCGGGTTTTTTTTATGAGCTGGCAGCCATTACAACGGGCCAGCGACCGAATCAGGAAAAAAGCTGCCAGTCGCAGGTCACCTGATACGTTCCCCCGTACCCGGAAAAGGTAAGAATCATGTCGGGGCTGTTCGTGCTGCCGCTCCACCGGGCCGTCAGGGATGGAATCGTGACGGATACCGGCTTAGGTGTAAAAGGATCATCACTCCAGATGTTGATGATCAGATCAAAAACCCGGCTGACGATATAGCCCACCGCTGCGCCAATAACCGCCCCCAGCAAACCGCCCACCGGGAATCCGGCGGCAATGATGGCGGCTTTTACTTTGGTTTCGATCAAATCCAGCAGCTTGTTGGTGAAGTCCGATATCCCGCCCATATCCGCTTCCGAAAGAATCAGCGTTACGTAGTACGTTTTAGGGAATGCTTTTCCTTCCTGCAGGTTAAAGTACGTGAGTCGCCGGGGCGGTGAATACACCTGCTGTTCGCCATCATCGAAGTCGCTTCGTACCCGAAAGCTCGTGCCTTTTTTGACTTCCCCGTCTTCATCCACCGCAATGTAGGTACAATCGACTTCATCATCTCCGCTTTCACCACCCAGGAAATCACTGGTTTCGTCCAAGCATTTTACTTTATGAATACGAAACTCAAGCTTATCGGTTGTACTGGTGGCGGCAGCAGCAGGCTGTCCGTTCTCCTGCTTCTGGGTAAAATTAGCCACTTCACGGGCTGTAAAAGCAAGGGCGTCCGGAAAGTCGATGGCTCTGACCTGTTCGTCGACCGATTGAGTGCTGCTTAAATCGACCGTAGCCAGGTCACCAAAATGCTTTGCTCTGACTACGGCGGGGGCCTTCAGGCGTTCGATGGCTTTGGTGGAGGCAACTTGTTTCTTGGCCTGCGGCATACTGTCAAACCGGGCTTTAAGGGCGCTCTCAAAACTACCCGGTTTGGCGTCGATCGGATACTTTTTAGCCTGGGTGTGATTGGCGGCCACCTTCTCAATTGCCAGTTCGGCTTCCCGAATGATGCGCTGCGCGATCGCCCGGAGTTTGGGATCGGTTAATTCCGCTCCCTGTGACATCGTGATCTCGGATGTGGATTTTGTTAGTTCAGACATGATTGTAATTGGTTTTGGAACTAGGTGAAAAATAGATTTGTGGACGTGTCATACCGTACGCGTATCAACGAATCAAAGGTCTGAACTTCAGAGATCTCGCGCGCCCGCCAATTCTGGTGGTTTTAAAAGGCATGAAAAAAGGCCACTCCGCTCGGGAAATGGCCTTTTGGTTTACTTTGGCAGGTATTTGCCGGTACTTTATAAATACCGTAATGTTTTGGCCTGCCAGAAACCGTATGCAAACAGAACCTGTGAGACGATCTCCAGGCAGTTTCTGGCCAAAGACATTTTTACAAAAAGCAGAAAATCGGTCTGGTATATTTTTTCGTTGAACAGAAAGAAAAGCAGGGTAAACAGATTTGCCAGGATGAGTCCGGTGCTGAACCAGACATACGGGATTTTGACGAGTGACACTTTATGCTGCTGCTGGATGAGAAACCAGAGCTGAAGCATAGGCAGAAGGGTGGTATAGAGGCCGCTCAGGGTCGGTGTCAGCACGGCGGGCTGGTTATAACCCGAAATCCAGACGTAATCGATCAGCGCCAGCAACGCCAGCAACACTGAGATTCGGAAGGTCCATTGACCGATCCCAACGGGCACCAGGATGAGGCCGTAAAACCAGCCCAGAAAAAGGAAGTTTTTCAGATAAGCCAGAATTTGTAGGAAGTAAGTATTGTCAATCTGCCACCGGATCAGGTAGGGCTCCCAGAATGAATAGTACGTGTTTACGTCCGTAGACCAGATAAAGAGCTGTTCGATGATATTGACGCTGATCGTGGCCACAAGGTAGCCGAAAAACACCCGTCCCGGTTTGTTGAGATACCGGTACCGGACGAGCGCCACCAGCGCGGGCAGCAGCATCATCACGATTGTGAATTGCCCAAACTGAGTCAGCAGGTCGTTGTACTGACTTTCTTCGGGCGTCATTACGAGCGTCCTTTCGGAATTTTAACGCCACACGAAACCGTTCCCCGCTGAGCTTCCTCCGCATTTTTGAAATAGAACACGACCAGAAAAACGTTTCCCTGTTTTTTACACAACGTGTAGTTCCACACAATGGCGGCTTCTTCTTCCGGCTGCAAACTCAATAAGTCGTCGATGGGATACCAGAATTTAAAAATGGTGTCCTCGCCCGCTAGCTGTACCGATTGCTGAATGTCCGTGTAGGCAATGCCATCCAGCACCCGGTTTCCCATCACAATGACATTTTCGGCCAGGGCAGGAACCGCCTTCTGAATAAACTGATGGTTCAGTTTTACCTTTTTGGGCTTTAAAATATCTTCCACGACAAATTCGATGTAAGTAAGACCCGCTTCCTGCGCAGCGACGAATTCTTCCGGTTCGATGTTTATGTACTGGTTTTCCAGATTCCAGTATTGTAAACTAGCCGTGTTCACCGGAAAGTCGGTGAAGTGCCCGGCTTCGGTCTCGTTGATAATAATTGTCTTTGCTTCCATTGTCGTAGATAGGGTTTAGGGTGCTGGAAATTCAAACTAGTTTCTCCGCGATGGCTTTCACAATGGCTTCGGGGGCGGAGTTGACGTGGAGTTTTTCGTAGATATGCTTTACGTGCCAGTGTACGGTATGGTAGCTCAGGCAACAGGCATCGGCAATCATTTTGTAGCTCATGCCTTTTACCAGGCAGCCCAGTACCTGGCGCTCCCGGTCGGTCAGTTCTACGTAGGTAGGCTGCGCCTGCACAAACTGGTGCTGAAACATCGTCAGAACCTTGGCGGCCACGGTTGGCGACATATGCGCTCCGCCGTTTGCCACGTCGATTATGGCTTGCAGAATAACGTCCGGGTCCGGGCTTTTCAGAACGTAGCCCGAGGCTCCCCCGCAAATGGCCGAAAAAACCTTGTGATCATCTTCAAAGACGGTTTGAATCAGCACCTTGGTGTCCGGATAAGCGGCTTTGATTTTCTGCATGGCTTCGATCCCCGAAATCCCGGGCATCTGAATATCCATGAGAACGACATTCGGCCGGTGTTTGCGAACCTTAGCCAACGCGTCGTTGGCATCGCCGTACGAACCGGCCAGGAACACCCGCTCCGAACTGGCGAGAAAAAGGCTGAGATTTTGCCGAAAGCTTTTATTGTCTTCAAAAAGAACGACACGGATCATAATCGTTAGCGATTCTGTGGGTACCCCTAAAGATCAACGTCTTTACGGTATAGATACCCCACCAATTCTGGCGGTTTTACAGCTCGGGCACGACCAGTAAAAGGCGGGTCCCGTTGCCGGATGACGAATCAATAATCAGATCAATAAAACTATCGGCTGCCCGGCTGCGGAAGTTTTTCAGGCCGTTGCCGTCGGTCGGTTGGTCAGGATCAAAGCCTACACCGTTGTCTTCAATGCGTAAATGAAGCCCCCGGGCCGAGCGCGTAATCTGTACGCAGGCTTCGGTAGCCGCAGAATGCTTAGCGATATTATGAATTGCTTCCTTAAAAATCAAATAGAGATTCCGTCGTTGTTCGATGCTGATCCTCAGTGCCTTGTTTAAGGAGCCATGGTTTTCAAACTGCAAGGCGATGTTCTGGACCGTCAGGAGTTGAAAAGCCAGTGAGCGCATTTTCTCGAATAATTTTTCGGGTGAATCATTGTCAGGATTGATGGTCCAAACCGTATCGCGGATCGAATGAATGGTTTCTTCCGAATCGGCTTTGATCGTAGCCAGCAGCGATTGCACGTCCGGCTGGGTGCTCCCCACTTTACGCTGCACCATGTTGGTGGCCATTGCAATACTGCTGAGGGTAGCGCCTACCTCATCGTGCAAATCGGCGGCAATCCGGTAGCGAAGCGATTGCACCTTTAGTTTCTGCCGGAAATTATAGAGGATAAAAAAATACATCAGTGCGCCCAGCAATACCAGCACATACACCAGTACGGACGGAATAAACCACCATTCTTCCGTTAGTTCCCGTTCAATGGAAACCGGAACGCGAACAAAGGCCGTAACCCGCTGATCGACAACGTGCCGCACGGTCAGCACGTATTCTTTGCCAGCGAGGTTCGTGTACCGCGCCACGGGGTAGGGACTCCTGATCCAGTGCCGGTCAAAACCTTCCAGTTTATAGTGGTAACTGCCCGGGCGGTTTGGCACACTGGAAAACGTAAACGTTATATCGTTGGCTAACGCTGCCAGCCGAATGGCCTGATTGGCCCGGTAAGGAAATACGGCTCCATTGACCGTAACACGCTGCACATAGACCTGCGCGGGCGGCCGGGAAGGGATAACGTGCAGAAAAAGCAGCAGACCCAAATGAAGGTATTGTGTTGGCATCGGCAACGCATAATACCGTACGTAGCAATCAGTAAGTAAGGTAAGAGTAAAAAAGGAGATTATAAAGGGGCAAACCGGCTTACCGCAGCATGACAAATGATCACTGCCGCCATAAACACGTTAGCAGATCGTAATGATCCGTAGCGTTTTCCCGTTAAAAACCACTTCGTCGTCGGTTTTGGCGTGGTTCAGCCGGGCGCCGATGGGTGAGGCTGCCGAAACCGCAAAATAGTCGGTTTGGTCAAGGGTAATTTTCCCGGCGCTGATGGCGATGAAAAAATTACCCTGACTCGTGATCACCAGGCTCCCCGGCTGGCCGCTCGTATACACTTTACTGGCGTCAATCCGGGCCAGCTCCTGCTCCAGTTTGCGGGCTTCGGCTAGTTGCTGGGCGTGCCGGTCGCGTTCGATCTGGGCCATGGCCCGCCCGGTTTCGTATTTGTCGCCCGCGCTGCTTTTGGATTCTTCGTTGGCAGCCGCCTGAGCCGCTTCCATGGCGGTTTTGGCCGTTTCGATGCGTTGGGTAACGTACTGCTGGCAGCGCTCAAGAAGCACCTGCTTGGTTGTCGCGTAATCCACCATGGCGGTTTTACTGGCCCGTCCAGTTTTTCACCTGATCCAGCGTTGGCATCGGCACGTCCAGTTTTAACTTCTTCCGCATGCCGCCCAGGTCGTTGAAAATTTTGTTGGCGTTGGCACCGCTGAGCTGGTTGACATGCTGATAGCCCATTTTTTGCAGCGCCGGAACCCAGGCCGCCGGAATGCCCAGTTGCTCGAAATCCGCGTCGGTCGAAAGCTCCAGTTTTTTTTCGGGCCGCATCTGCGGGAAAAACAACACATCCTGAATCGACGGCTGGTTGGTCATGATCATCGCCAGCCGGTCGATGCCCAGGCCAACCCCCGCCGTGGGCGGCATGCCGTATTCGAGCGCCCGCAGAAAATCCTCGTCCATGGCCATCGCTTCTTCGTCACCGCGTTTGGCCAGCTCCAGCTGTTCTTCAAACCGGGCGCGCTGGTCGAGCGGATCGTTTAGCTCCGAATAGGCGTTGGCAATTTCCTTGCCGTTGCAAATGGCCTCAAACCGTTCGACCAGACCCGGTTTGCTGCGGTGTTTTTTGGTCAACGGCGACATTTCCACCGGATAGTCCGTAATGAACGTCGGCTGAATCAGGTTGCCTTCCACGGCTTCGCCAAACAGTTCGTCGATGAGCTTCGATTTGCCCATCGTGCTGTCGGTTTTGATGCCCCGGTTTTCGGCTACGGCCCGCAGTTCGTCTTCGCCCATCGCCGACACATCCACGCCGGTGTATTCCTGAATGGCTTCAAACATCGTGAACCGCTTCCAGGGGCGCTGGAAATTGATGAGTTTATCGCCCACGGGCAACTCGGTTTTTCCGTGCAGATCCAGCGCAATCTTCTCAACCATTTCCTCGATCAGATCCATCATCCAGTTGTAGTCCTTATAAGCCACGTACAACTCGACCTGCGTAAATTCCGGATTATGAAACCGGCTCATGCCTTCGTTGCGGAAATCCTTCGCAAACTCAAACACACCGTCGTAGCCGCCCACGATCAGGCGTTTCAGGTACAGCTCGTTGGCAATCCGCAGGTACAGCGTCATGTCGAGCGTATTGTGGTGGGTGCGGAACGGCCGGGCAGCCGCGCCCCCGTGAATCGGTTGCAGAATCGGCGTTTCCACTTCCAGATAACCGTGATTGCTCAGAAACGTCCGGATGGAATTGACCAGCTGCGTCCGCTGAACGAAAGCCGTCCGGACTTCCGGGTTCACAATCAGATCGACATAGCGCTGGCGGTAGCGCTGCTCCGGGTCCGAAAAGGCGTCGTAGGTTTGTTTGTTGCCTTGCTCATCCACCACTTCTTTAACCACCGGCAGCGGCCGCAGCGATTTGGTCAGCAGCCTGAACTCCGTAACGTGGATGGAGATTTCGCCGGTCTGGGTTGTAAACACGTAGCCTTTCACCCCGATGATGTCACCGATGTCGAGCAGTTTCTTGAAAACCGTATTGTAAAGCGTTTTGTCTTCGTCGGGGCAAAGGTCGTCGCGCCGGAAATACAGCTGAATCCGGCCGCTGGCGTCCTGCAATTCGGCGAAGGAAGCCGAGCCCATGATGCGGAAACTCATCAGCCGGCCCGCAATGGAAATGTTTTTATAGTCGGTTTTGCTGCGTTCGTAATTTTTATGAATGTCGGCCGCCGTGACGTTGACCTCGAATAAATCGGCGGGGTAGGGGTCGATGCCCATCCGCATGAGTTCTTCGCGCTTGTTGCGCCGGTTAATCTCCTGTTCGCTCAGTATCATCTTGAAGTAGAAAAGATTTGCAAATATAGGGGATCGGAACACGGATTTAACAGGTTGAACGGATTCGAACGGATTACTTTGTCCGGGCCAGGAACCTGGTAGCAACAATTTTTTGCCGACTATCCGAAAACCGCTGGCGTCGAATTAAAATAATTGCTACTATTGTGATATCATAATACTATCAAAAAAGCCATGGCAGAAAAGACCCTTACCTCCACTTCCGGTTACATTCTATTGCTGATCGGCGTTCTTCTACTTGGCCTTTCGGGCTTCGGGTTTGTGTCCGGTTCCATTGCGCTCGGAATCATTTCCTTTCTCGTTTCCATCACCCTCATGGGCGGTCTTATTGTGATTAATCCCAAAGAAGGCGTGGTAACCACTTTTTTTGGTGATTATACCGGGACGATGCGGCAAACCGGTCTGCGGTGGGCGAATCCGTTTTATAACCGCCGGAAAATCAGCCTTCGCGCCCGCAACCTGAACGGCCAAACCCTCAAGGTGAACGATAAAATGGGAAATCCGATCGAAATTGCGGCCGTTGTCGTCTGGCAGGTGGCCGATACCGCCAAGGCGCTGTTCGAAGTCGATGATTATACCCTCTTCGTGCAGATTCAGTCGGAAGCGGCCGTGCGGCACTTGGCCAGCACCTGCGCCTACGACAGCCTGGAAGACGAGGACGCGACGGTGACGCTCCGCGACAGCACCGGCAAGATCAACCATTTGCTGGAGCAGGAACTGAACGAGCGGCTGGAACGCGCCGGTGTTGATGTGCTCGAAGCCCGGATCAGCCACCTGGCCTACGCGCCCGAAATTGCCGGAGCGATGCTGCAACGTCAGCAGGCAACGGCGGTGGTGTCGGCCCGGAAACAAATTGTAGAAGGTGCGGTGGGCATGGTCGAAATGGCGCTGGCCCGACTCGCCGAGAAAGACGTGGTGGCCCTGGATGAAGAACGCAAAGCAGCTATGGTCAGCAACCTGTTGGTGGTCCTCTGCGGAGAAAAATCCGTCAACCCCGTCGTCAACGCCGGAACCCTGTATAGTTAGAATTAATAATGAACAAGTAACAATGAATTTGCTCCCGATCGCGCTTCATGGTTACTTGTTCATTATTCATTGGTTATCAACGAATGGCTTCGGAGAAAAAAGCTTTTGTCTTACGGATTAATCCGGAAACGCTGAAGGAACTCGAGCGCTGGGCGCAGGAAGAGTTTCGGAGCGTGAACGGCCAGATGGAGTTTATCCTGAACGAAGCGTTGAAGAAACGAAAGAAAGCTTCCAGTCCGGATAAACATACGGAATAGCCGACCAGTAGACTGCGGTCCGCGTGGGTGGCTCGCAACCTGTCCCGGGCGGACTAAGGTGTTTCGGTGAGGAAAACCCGGGCGCCAATTTCCCGAATTCCTTCCAGAGTAAGGTTAGGGATAATTTCAACAAAGTCAGCGCTTAAAGTTGGAATGGCCGAGGCCATGCCGCCCGTTGCAATGGCAATGCAGTCGCCTTTTAACTCCTCCCGGATGCGGTTGATCAACGAACGCACCAGCCCTTCGTAGCCCAGCACCACACCCGCCTGAATGGCGTGGGCCGTGCTGGTCCCCAGAGCCGATTCGGGCAAAACCAGCGGTACTTCCGGCAGTTGGGCCGTCGTCGAAAACAACGACCGGACGGCGGTTTTCAAACCGGGGGCAATGGCAACGCCGAGCATCTGGCCTTCGCCGGAAACCGTCGTGAAGGTGAGCGCCGTACCGAAATCGACCACCACGCAGTTTTTCTGATACCGGACGTAAGCCGCCAGGGCATTGGCGACCAGATCGGTTCCGATGGCGTAGGGCCGCAGGATCTGCAACGGCAAGGTATGGTAAATGGCCGGACCGACGACAACGGGCTCCTGACCAAAAAGCCGGGCGAGCGTGGCCCGCAAGGTCGGCGTCAGTTCCGGAACTACACTGCTGATCACCACGGCGGTGATGGCATTCAGCGGAATGCTGGCTTCCATCAGCCACAAACGCAGCAACCGTTCGTAGCGATCCCGTTCGGCCGGAACCGCATCCGTGTCGCCCACCTGGCGGTCGGTGATGTGAAAAGCCATCGGTTCGTCGAGCAGCGAGCGCGTCCGCCAGACGTGTCGCCATTGCTGCTGATCATATAAACCAAAAACAGTATCGGAATTGCCTGCGTCAACGGCGAGGAACATAAGGGGTATCGTGTCAGTAGAAAGTGCAAAGATAGCACGAAAGACCGTTTTGAAAATCAACTCACGGGGCAAAATCACACCGGGGGTTGGCCGTTGTCCATCCGACGATTCCTGATTTTTCGTTGAACAATTCGGAGGAACCCGTAATTTAAGGGGCAGGTTTTCAAAACCAACTGACGTATGGTTGTTAATATACCGCATCGGGTCATCCTTCTCGGTTTCGGGATTGTGCTGGCCGGACTGCTCACGAGTTGCCAGAAAGACCCTGCGGACCCTGAACCGGACAAGCCGTTGACCTGGTTCGATTCGTTCGCCCGGGCGCTCGACGATTCGCTGAAAATCAAAAAGATCGGATACGGTTTTGTCATTCTGGAGGGGAGTGAGGTGCGGGCGTCGGGCCGGGGCGGTTTGAAATCGCTGGCGACCGACCCGGAAGGTGAAAAACCGTTTACGCTGGATACAAAAATGCACATTGCCAGTATGAGCAAAACCATCACCACGATGGCGTTTCTGCACCTGGCCGCCGAAAAAGCAATCAAAACGACGGATAGAATAGCGCCGTATCTGCCGCCGGCCTGGGCAAAAGGAGCCAACATCGGCCAGGTGACGTTCCGGGATTTGCTGACCCACCGCAGTGGCATCATCGGCCTCACCAACAGTTGTGCCAACGGAGCCTATTCCGAAAATACGTGGTCGGGCCTCCAGCAACTGATTCAGAAAGGCGTTTCGACCGCCAACCGGGGCAGTTACTGCTACCAGAATGCCAATTTTAGTTTGTTTCGGGTGTTGATTCCGGCGATGCTGGGGTATTTGTTTACGGGCAATGAGTTCACGGACGATCAGCAGACGCAGCGGTTGTACACGGAATACGTTCAGAAAAACGTCTTTGAAAACGTGGGTTTAACCCGGGTGGTAACGACGCAGCCGCCGGGCGATCCGACCTACGCCTATGCCTATCCGAATGCGGGTCAGACGGGCTGGAATCCCGGCGGTTTTACCACTACCGTTGGTGCGTACGGCTGGTATCTGACGCCCGCCGAAGCCGGAAAACTGTTTGCGACGGTTTTGTCAACCGCCGATCAGCGCGTGTTGACAAGCGCCTGGAAAGATACCCTGATCACGAACCGCCTGGGTAATTTTTCCGGTACGGTTTCCGACGGCGCCATGCACTACCACGATGGCTGGTGGAACCTGAAACTGGCGAATTACCAGGGCCTTCGAACCGTCTGGATGAAGTTGCCCAACAACGTCACAGCGGTTTTGTTTGTCAACGCGATCCACGGCGTACGGGGTAATTTTCCGAGCGACGACGGCAACGATATTGTGCAGTATCTGAGCCGGGCCTATATGCTGGGCCGTTCGGCGAAGTCAGGCCGGAAAGCGGTCGGAAAACCGGTGCTCGAACAACCCGACCTCCATTGATTCCACCGCTTAACCGCTGGAAATTAGGCGGCTTCGTTGTATCTTTACCTCTTGATTTTCAGGGCCTGCGCAGCGAGTTGCGCGCCTGGAATTACCGGACTGAGGAGGGCAAGTGCCGCACCAAAAGTCCGGCTGATCAGTAAACAATAGATCGTGAACCGTATGTACCCGGCATTGCTAATTGCCAGACAGTTTATTAATAAGGGCATCGCCGAAGGCCGTCCGCTGACGCCGATGAAGCTGCAAAAGCTCATTTACATGGCGCACGGACTGCATCTGGCCCGGCACGAAAAACCGCTCATTGCCGAGAAAGTCCAGGCCTGGTCGTATGGCCCGGTTATTCCCGATGTGTATTCCCGCTTCAAACGATTTGGAAATAATCCGATAACGACCCCGATTCCGACGGGTGAGTGGGAGGAAGAACTTGATTCGCAGGCGCAGGACTCCATCAATTTTGCCTGGGATATTGCCCGGGATTACAGCGCTATTCAATTGTCCAACTGGACGCACGTCGAAGGGTCGCCCTGGTATCAGTCGGTGAGCCGCAGCGACGGCGGCCTGGTTGAGCAGGAGCCCATCGATAATGATTTGATCAAAGACTATTTCACCGAAATTATCAGACGCGATGTCGGAGAGTGAAGACAGCCAGAAAACGAAAGAGAATTTCCGGAAGCTGATCGAATCGTCGTCGACCAACCCGCTCAACAGCGAACTTTCCCGCAGCGAGTTTGAGAAATATGATCAGGAAGAACGCCGGACCCGGTTGGTCGGTCTGGCGCAGGATATTCAGGAGCGGAAGAAGTTTGCCCAGTGGATTTTCTGGATGGTGGTCTTCTGGCTGGTGGTCATTCTGGGCATTATCATCGCCGAAGGCCTGCACTGGCTGGACATTCCGCAGGCCGTAACCATCGCGCTGATCGGTTCGACGACGGTGAACGTGACGGCTTTTTTCGTGATCGTAACGAAGTATCTGTTTCCGGGAAAATAAGCCTGACCGCACTCCTGTCCAGTAGTATAATAGACAAAAAACCGCCTTTCTCCGAAATCGACTCTTTCAATCGGATTAAAATGGATCTTAAGATCAGCGCTTTTCGGTTTCGCCAGCGGTCCACGGCGATCGTCTGTTTTCTGCTCGTATCGGTTACGCAATTAGCCGGCGCCCATCCCGGTTTTCCCGCGGCAAAAACAAGAGTCCAGGCCGTTCGTCTGTTCATCATTGGCAATAGTTTTTCCGGCAATGCGGCCAAATACCTGCCGGAGTTGAGCAAAGAAGGGGGCCACCAACTGACCATCGGGCGGGCCGAACTGGGCGGTTGTTCGCTGCAACGGCATTGGGAACTGGCCGAAGCGGCCGAGGCTAATCCGGATGATCCGAAAGGGAAGGCCTACAACGGCAAATCACTGAAAATGTTGCTGTCGGACGGCACCTGGGATGTGGTAACGCTCCAGCAATATTCCATGCTCTCCGGCGATGTGGAAACCTACCGGCCCTACGCCCGGAAACTGTATGATTACATCAAAAAGCTGCAACCCAACGCCCGGATCGTGTTTCATCAAACCTGGGCCTACCGTTCGGATGCCGACGGTTTCGGGAAAATTGCGGGTGAAACCCTGGCCCGGAGCGAACAGGAAATGTGGGCGAAATCAAGGGCCGCTTATCGGACCATTGCCCGCGAACTGGGCACGTCGGTTATTCCCACCGGCGATGCGTTCTGGCAGGTGAGTTCGGATCCGCAGTGGGGGTATCAGAAAGACGCCCATTTTGAGGCCCGTAACGCCCAGGCTCCGAAGTTGCCGAACCAGGATCATTCCCTGCACGTCGGTTATGCCTGGAATCAGGATAAGCTGGCGTTTGACTCGCACCACGCTAATGACGCCGGTTGCTACCTGGGCGCGCTGGTGTGGTACGGTTTTCTGTTCAATGAATCGCCGGTTAACCTGACCTTTGTGCCCGAAAAAGTCCCCGCAGATTTTGCCGCGCAACTGAGAAAAACCGCCTGGAAAACGGTTCGCGCAGCCGAAAACCGGGTTGAAAAATAGGCACAACCCATTGACTGATTAATCAACTTTCAAGGGTGGGCCCACCACCTGCATTTCGTGGTCGGCAAAGATTTTAGCAATTTCGGCCTGAGTCGGTTCTTTTTCCAACGCGGCCATCGTGACAAAAAACTCTTCCAGTTTGCCGGCCGGTTGAAGAATCACCGTCATCCGCCCTCTTTCGCTGACCTGCGTCCAGGCATGAGGTACTTTTCGAGGCAGGAAAATACTGTCACCCGTTTTGAGCCGGTATTTGTCCTGTCCGACCAGAAAGGCGTATTCCCCTTCCTGAACCTGAAAGATTTCGTCCTGATTGGGGTGTACGTGCAACGGGGTGCCGCGTTTTGGGGACAGGGAAGTCTGCTCAAAAACCGCCAGATCGCCATTCGTATCTTTTCCGGATACTTTCACATCGAGAATGTTGGAATTGACACCCCTTAGTTGAATGTGTCCGTGGTAGCGGCCCTCGCCCGCTTTTATCTGAAAACCTTTCGAATCGCGGGCGGTTTCAACCGGTTTATACGCCGGGGGAGCCAGTGAAGAGGCCGCCAGGCTGGCCTGAATAAACGTTCGGCGTTTCATGCGCAATAGGGGTTAAGAAGCGTGATGGTCGTAGAAAAATTTCGGCGCAGTTGGTTGGAAAGGCGCATTACGCTCAAAATACGAACCACCTTCCAAACAGCCTCGCTATTTTTAGTAAGCGTACGACGGACTTTTAAAAATTAAAGATCTTTGCGGTTTTTTAGCAGATCAAAACCTTGGCCTAGCTACGGACGCACTTTTGATTCGCCTGGTGGACTACTGAAAGAAGGGAAATAAACAAAAAGCCCCTCCGCGCGGAGGGGCTTTTTGTTTTAAGCCTGAAAAGAGTGCTGAATCAGGGTTTCAGGAGTTTAAGCGTTACCGATTGCGACCCGCTCACCGTACGCAGCAGGAGCAGACCGGTGGGCGTTTTTCCGAAAGGAATGCGTTGTTTCTCAATAGCCCCGGGCTGTTCGACCCAGCGCTCACTGAGCAGCCGGCCCTGGCCATCGGTCAGTTGCAAACGCAATGGTTGACCCTGACCGCCCCGCACCTCGATCTCCACCGCATCGCCCGGTAGCGGATTGCCCAGTACCGTCACCTGCAGGCCGGAGCCGACTTCGGCTGATTGGCGCAGCGAGCTGTTGCAGGTCAGGGATTTAGGCGAGCCTTTGAGCAGGTAGGTGCTGCCCTGCACCCGGGCGGCTACCGGCCGCGGTACGCCGTCCTTCAAGGCGTCGGGCACCGTGAAACTGTACGCATGGGCGCCGTTGCCCTTGCCCGCAGCCTTCAGATCGTCCCGGTAAATACTGGCCACGGTACTGCCGAATACCTCGTTCGTTCCATGATGATAAAACTCCACGGTCATCGGGGCGTTGGGTTTGTTGCGATCCCAGACCCAGCCGCGAATGGTGCCACATTCGACTTTGTCCAGGTAGCCCTCAAAATTACCGGTCACGTTGACGGGCGGAACGGGCTGGTCGGTAATCTTCAGTTGAAAAACAACAAAACTGGCGTTTGATCCGTCATTGGCGGTGTAAGTCAGGCTCGTGACCGCCGACGCGGTGGGCGTGCCGGAAATGGTCCGCGTCGTAGCCGCAAAACTGAGACCTTCGGGTAAACCGGCCAGCGTGTAGGTCAACGTGGGCGAGTCAGGATCTGAAAAACCGGGTAAGCTGGCCTTGAAAGGAGTATTGACAACGGCGGCCAAGGGGGCCACGACCGGCACGACTGGGGGCTGGTTCGTGGGTGGCGTTGCGCCCTGGCAGGTTAACTTTTTAGGCGCATCTTTCAGCACGTAGGTACTGCCGAGTACCTGGGCAACCAGAACGTGAGTCTTGTTGTCTTTCAGGGTTTCCGGAATACTGAACGTAAATCCGTGCTTCCCGTTGCCTTTGCCTGAGTTCTTCAAATCCTGGCGGAAATCATCGACGATGATGGTAGAGATGACTTTCGTGTCGTCCAGTATCGTAACGTACAGGGGCGTGTTGGGCTTGTTGCGATCCCAAACCCAGCCGCGAAGCGAATTGCAATCAATTCCTCCCATATACCCTTCAAAATTACCGGGTAAGGCATTGACCGGATAAACCGTAACCTGGATGGATGCCGAAGGAGGGCTTTCGCAGCCCACTTCCTGACGGCACTTTGCCGTGTAAAGGGTGGTTACATTAGGCTTCACGCTGACGGAAAAGCCAACCTGCCCCGTGCTCCAGACCACCGTCTGGCTACAACCACTGGCAGAAAGGACCACCGTTTGCCCTTCCGTAATATCGGACTGATTGCTGCTTATAACCGGAGCCGCCGGAGCCGTGCTGCACAGATTAGTGCCAATCTGGATGGAAGCGCTGTAGGTAAAATTATCGTTCTTGGCGACTATTTTCAGCCGGTAAAAGGCCAGGGGGGATTGATCCTGGTGAATAAAATTGTACTGCTGCCCCTGGCCTTCGCCCGTAGCCTCCTGAGTAGCTACATTGCTGAACGTAATGCCATCGGTACTAAATTCAAGTTCAAACTGCTTTGCATCGGGCTCCTGAAACGTGGCCCATTTGAGATTTTTTCCGTTTTCCAGGGCGGTACCGTTAAAGTAATTTAGCTCAATACCGGGGGAGTCTTCCGGGAAGAGCGAAAAATATTCGTCCAGAAAGCTAAGGCGCTGATCGAGCCAGGTGTTGACAATTGGGAGATCGCCGGTCTTGACCGTTCCCGGCCATTTCATACTTTCCCGGGCATAAGCACCTTCGGTAGTCAGCTGATTGAAATTGCCGGCCAGTTTGGTTTTCAGGTTCTGGGCCGAAAAATCGTTTTTTCGTAAGGCAAACCAGCGTTTACGGGCTTTGCTCTTAAAGCTGGCCGGGTCCAACGCTAACAACCGATCAAATAGCCCCTGGGTAAGAATACTCCGGGTTTCCTCCGACCGTTCGGCAATCGTCGTGTACCCAAACGTGCCGTCCAAATCCCAGGGGATTAGAAAATACGGTTCGTTTTCTTTGTACCGGGCCACAAACTGATTGTTGCCTACATTATCCGTAGCGTTCACCAGATTCAGGAAAATAAAGTAATCGACCAGGTTATCGATTTTCAGCTTCTGGGCAGCATTGGCCTGGAAATCCTGGGCGGACGATTTGACAATAAACCGTATCAGTTCGTATAAATTGTTCCAGTAGGGGTCGGGATAATCCATCTCAAATTCCGCCCAAACTTCCGCGTTGGGATCGCTGGGGAACGGTGGCAAACCGACAAATTTGGTCGCGTCCGACCAGCCGTCGGCTTTGTACAGTTCACCCCTGATCGCCCCGTTATCACTTGTCTTTTTCAATTTGAGCTGTTTCCGATCCATGGGCTCCGTAAACAAGTACACCCCCGCGTAGGCATCATTGATAAAAACGTCGCAGTATTTGGTTCGGATGGCGGAGTTGGCGTCGGGCTCCTGGGCTTGATAATAGAGCTTGTGCATGTTTAACCACAAGGCGTGAGAGGTCGCATTGGCGAGCCGCAACGGTTCATTGTACATTGCCAGCAAATACCACTTGCTATCCGAGCGCATTCCGAGCAGGGAGGTCTCTAGTTCATCATCTCCATTCGGATCCTTCCATAACTCCATGTTGTAGGATTTCTTCGGAAACTTACGCGAGATGTTTCCGCGATTCCGGATACCCATACTGGCGGTAAACGTCGGTTGGTCACCGTTCGCCAGAGTGAATGTGCCCTTCGTCCGGTCATCGGTGTTGCTAATCACCTTGTTCCCCTGCGTTTTAATCTCGATGAGGGGTAGGTTCGTAAAATACAGGGTATAGGTACTATTGCCGTTCTTTACCTTATACGGTTTTCCGACTTCAAATGAGCTGACCGACTGGGTAAAGACGTAGTCTTTGCCAAACCGGAGTGTAGGAAAGGACTCTCCGACCGGAAAAACCGGCAATTGATTACAAACAATCAGCTTTAAAGAATTATCGATTTGGTAGCGCCCGGACTCTACCGTAATTGGTTCGGCAATCGCTAAGGAGAATTGTAAAAAAACAAGAATCAATGCGGTTAAAAGACCCCTGTGCGGCCTGTCATAAATAGAGCTCCAGTTCATGTGGTTAAAGTTTTTCATTGAGTTTTGAATTGACCTGTTCTCAACAAGTCTTGAATACCCTAGCAAATGCTAAGCCATTGGGTAATTTACAGAATAAATGGAAATATTTTTGTTTTATCCAACAATGTAATCAGCTTGCAAAATTCAGAAGGTAGTAACTAGAAAGTAAGAATTAGAAATTTGGCGAGATGAGTAATAAAATTGCCGGACAAGCAGAAATAGACTGGCTGTAAATTCATGATGCTCAGGTGTATTCGTGCTCATAGTTTCCTGAAACCGGAAAAGTGTCTGAATACTGTGACCAAACGATATTTTTAGGAAATCAACTGCTGAAGAATTTAAATATAGTTTGTATGTGGTTAACTGTCAGCTATAAAGATGCAGTGTCTTTTAGAATCGCTCCGCCTGGCATCCCAGATTTGGAGAAGTTGGGCCACAAAAACTAGGCATCACTTATTTTCGTAAGTAAACCGTCCGCCAGCTAAAAAGCTGGGAAGTAAGAAAGAAAAACGGTCGGCATGTTATTTGTGGCCATGCGCTCCCTGCTTATCGCAACAAAACAGGGATGTGAGTAACGAGCGGAATTTCCGGTGACAGATTCAACACAGGGTAAGGGTGATGAACTCAGAAAACGTGAGCCAGGAGGAAAGGAGCAGATTGGAAGAAAAGCAGAACAAGGTTTGTTACCGTCGCAAAATCAGGTTAAAAAAAAGCGGTAACCGATTTTCAGTTACCGCTTTTCATTCCGCTTCAGGCAGTTTTATAAATCAGTGGATCGGTTTTGAAGGTGATCCTCACGTACGTTTTCAACATCCACTTCCGTTTTGCGGACCGAATCCCGAATCGTTTCCTCCCGTTCGTCAATTTCTTTGCTTAGGGAAACTTCTTCGACCACCCGGGCTTCCTTGGTGACCACCGGAACTTCCGCCCGTTCGGTCAATTCGATCTGGCCTTCCTGGAAGTTGGCTAAATCGGCTGCCGTAGCGGGCCGATCTACCGGCTGACGCTCGACGTTTACCCGCTCCTGGCGAAGCCGCAGTGTTTCTTCCACTGGCCGCTCCACAATCCGGCTACGAATCCGGGCGCCCCCCGTCGTTACTTCCCGCTTGCCTACCTGCAGGTTTTCCTCAATGACCGGAATCGACTGGGTGGTATCCGTGGGAATCGTTTCGTTGATCGTTGATTCTGCCTGGGGATAAACCACATCGCCCGCGGTATTGATTCCGGAGCTATAGCCATACTGACTGGCCCGCTCATCAACATTGATCGCACCGGCATCATCCAGAATGTCGGCGGCCCGCTCAGCTTCAGCCGATGATTGGGTATGAACGGTCACCAGCGAGTTGAGCCGCCGGGCTACTTCACTATACCGGTCGGCTTCGTCGTTGCTGCCGAACAAAGAGCCAAAGAAATTACTGATGCTATCCCCGAATCCTTCCGAATCGTCTTTCTGTGGGCGATAACCGTTCCGGTCAACCTCCGTATTTGAGGGGTTGGCCGTAGACAGGTCAATATCGTCATGGGTAAACCCTTCGTTTACCAACTGCTCGACGGCCTTCTGCGCTTCCGTTTCATTGTCGAACAAGCCAATTACTGTTTGTGCCATGATTTTACTGATTTAACGTTGAATAAAAAATATATATAAACTAGGTACTTGCTATGGATGATCCGGTGAAGCAGCCTGCCGCTCGACGGTTACTTCTTCCCGGCGCAGGGTCACCTGCTGGGATTGTTGGGTCATGCGCTGCTGCTTGCTGATTCTGACTTCTTCGACCAGCATCAGGCGTTTTTCTACGACGATGACTTCCTGCAAAACGGGAATAATCATCGTTTCGCCTTCATACCGCACCGCCGGTGGAGGTGTTTCAATGTATTGGTTGATGGGTACCCGCTCCACTTCAAACTCTTCGGTCAGCAGGGGAAGTTCAAAGTTTTTTACTTCTTCCACGACCCGTTTGCTGATGCGTACTGTACCGGTTTCCACCACTCGTTTATCGAACACGGCCCGTTCTTCCACCACTGGAATGGTCTGCCTGGGTTGGGCAGGTTGATTGTCGAAGGAATCTTGCAGGCTCATAGCGACCAGGTAAACAACGAAGTTGATAAGCCACGGTTAGCAAGGATGGTGCCAGCGGTGTTAGCGCCGAGGGGAGCCTAACAGCCAGTGAGTTATAACTTTTTCAAAGAATAATGAACGGGCAAGTCACTCTACAAAAAGGATTGTTTTTTTCTACATTGGGGATGAAATGCACCAAGTTTCCCCGTGCCATTGCCTGAATCAATTATCCCAAAATCAGCACAGCGTAGGTTTTGCACCGGACCTGAATGACGCACGTCTTTCGGTTGATACTTGAAATTTCGAGCTGTAGTACATTTTTCAGACCTGCAAGCCGTGGGCGATTAAAAGACCCAACTTCCTACGTAAAGCGGGCGAAAAACCGGGTTACACTTTCCCCTTATGATCCCAGTGGTCTTTGATGATGGCGCCGGTTGCGTCTTTGAGCAAGCGTCGCGTGAATTGATCTCCCCGGATGATGCCCCGGTCGTTGGCCTTGCCGATGTACATCAAAACCGGGTTTCCTTCCTCATCGGTTTTCAAAGCCACATCGTAGCGGCTGAATTTAAAGGTAATCAACTGCGAGGGAGCGTATTTTTTGTTGAGCTGTTTCATCAGGCTCTCACCAATTTTCATAAGTCGATCAAGTTTAGGAGATCCAAAAACCGGGTTAAAGCAACCGGCAAATAATCGCAAGCTCTACCTGCTCAGTTGAGTGGAATTCAAATCACTACCTGAAAGGGATAAATGGCATCTTCGTACTGGAAGCCTGGATGCCTGCCTTTGGGCGGTGCTCAATCGGAAAACAATGACCGTAACCAACCGGGAGCTACGGTCATTGCCATCACCAATCCATATACTTCGAATCAGGGTTGAGAACCGTTTGGCGACGATTCGCCTGAGCCGGATGAACGGCCGCCCGGTTTCGGCGTGCGGTTCGATTTTTTGTCAGTCTGCGAATCCGTGCCCGTGTTACCCGTTCCCGAAGCCTTATTCAATTCGGCATCAGACCGGTTTCCTGCGCGCCGGTTTCGGCTTTGCTGGCCCGCCCCGGCGGGGGAAGGTTGATCCATCGTACTGGCCGCTCCCGAACTACCCTTAGTGCCCAGGCGCGTGCCTTCGCCGGTTCGTCCGCTTGATCCGGTGGTTTGCCCACTGGCACCGGGAACCTGTTTGTCCGAGTTGGTATTTTGCGAGCCGGAGCCGGGGTTTAAGCCGGTTGATCCGCTGGTTTGGCCGCTTCCGCTGGCGCCGGTTTTGTGCTGGCTGGACGAACTATTGGCCGAGGTCGACTGAGCAAGCGTCTGCACCGTGGTCATTATTATCAGCATTCCTGCTGCGATCACTGCCTTTCTCATGGTTGCGTTTTGATTTCTGGTTATTTGGTAAATCATTCATAACAACTGGTATTGATGGAATGAGAGTACCCGAAAAACAAAAGAATGAGGATTCGGCCGGTGGTGTCGTTCAGCGTCCGTCGTGGGCAGCTGTCGATCCGTGATTCGTTTGGAAAAGAAGCTACGATGCCAAAGTTTCTTTAAACCACTACGGTTTAATCCCTTTTAGGGAAATGGTGGCAAACACAGTGGCAACCGGCCCGAATTTTTATTAACGGGCCCGGGGTCACGGTTCAATTCCCGAAAACCGGATCTCGCCGATAAAGGGCTGCCGGTATTTTCCGGGATGGACCAAAACCTCATTTTAGAAGAAAAATTTCGTCAACCTCTTCCCGATGCAGTTCCAGTACCAGCCGGAGCGGTTCTGTTGCGTAACCGTCCATCCGGCCAGTTTATCTAATTTACCTACTTAAAAACGTATGAAAACAAGATCACTTTTTCTCAGCTCATTGGTCTGTCTGGTGACCGTGGGCGGAGTACTGGCTCAACAAACAAACGCTACCTCATCGGGCTCGGCCACAATGGTTGGCAAAGAAACCGCTGCCGAATTTATGAACCAGAATAAACAGGGAGCCGCTGCCGTTGGTGCGGTACGCCCGACCTCCGACAAGTTGTCCAGCGCCGACCAGGCTCTGATGATGGAGGTGGCCAAAGGCGGGATGCTGCAGTTGGAACTGGGAAAAATGGCCGTCCAGAAAGCCAGCCATCCGGAGGTTCGGCAACTGGCGCAGGCCGAAGTAGAAGAGCAAACCGGTCTGTCGGCCAAACTGAAAGAAATTGCCATGGCGAAAGGGATTACCTTACCAGCTTCGCCCAGCGAGCAAACGACCTCAATGCTAACAAAAATGCAGGGCATGTCGGGCATGGAATTCGACCGGATGTATGTGCAACAGGGCGGGGTCGATAACCACAAACTGCTCGACCAGACCTTATCCAAAGTGGAATCCAATGCCACCGATGCCAGCTTGAAAGGGGTCGCCAAAGCGGCTCATCCCCTGGTGAAAGCACACTTGAAAGTAGCACAACAAGTGCTGAGTAAACTCGGGGCGAAGGGCAGTACCGGAACCGGGATGCCCTGATGAAGCGCCTGAAACGCTGAAAAACGGCGAACGGTATCATTCCTGAAATGCCAGGATGCAGGGTCATTCAACGGATGCTGCCAGCAACCGACAGGCGGCTCAAGTCTGATACAAACCGGGATAGACGCATCGGCGGATTGTTAACGCGGTGCGTCTATCTTTTGTGGTGAAATAAACTCATCAACTCCTGCCTATATGCCGCTGCTTTCGACCAAAGTTCACGGAATTCTGGATTACATCACCGGAGTGTTTCTGATCGTGTCGCCCTGGGTTTTTGGTTTCGACGATCAGGGTATGGCCCAGTGGATACCCATTTTCCTGGGTGTGTCGGCGATCCTGTATTCCCTCTTTACCGACTACGAGCTGGGGTTGGTCCGTCGTCTGCCCATGCGACTGCACCTGACGCTGGATGTGGTAAGTGGTATCGTGCTGGCCACTTCACCCTGGCTGTTCAACTTTGCGGATTACGTCTACCTGCCCCATGTCATTTTGGGAATTTTTGAAATAGGTGCCGGACTGATCACCCGGCGGACCCCAGCTTCTGTCCATTTGAAATAAGAGATCAGGTCGCCAATCCAACAAACACGGTCGCAAATGGGGCAAGAACCCAGGCGACCAGGTGAATAAATCAGGTAAGTTTTTGTAGGATTGAAGCTCCCTGCCGGGTGTATCGCCCTGGCTGGTATCCATTTCTCTCGAATGAAAAACTCCTGTTCGCTTTCCAAAACTTCATAGGTTTCAATGCATGAAGATGGATAACGATTTGCCCTAGGTGCCCGAACCGGATTACAAAACGGTAAACTTCATTCCCACGGGTGTCATACCTGGAATCTGTTCTTTTTTGGCCATCGCGATGAGTGGTCAAGAATGGAAAGTGGATAGGAATGCAGTTTTGAAAAAGAGTTTTATTTTTTCTTTCTCGCGTTTGTGCAGCCGCAACTTCTGAGGGTTTAGACCGAAACGTTCTGCCAGCACCTCTAATTTACTTGCCGGGTATCGATTGACTCAGAGTTAGGGTACGGATGAACTGATTACTGATCGAAAAGAACCGGGTAGGGTCACTCAACCAGGGGTCATGCCCTGCCTCATTAAGTACATGCAACTGGGCCTGAGGAAACAGCCTGATGTAATGCTCCAGCCAGTCATTGCGTTCACCGGTTTTACGATTATAATTCAACGTTCCGGAAAAAAGCAGAATAGGCATCCGTAGCTCTGTTAAGCGTTCCGGTTTTGGGGCAGACCGCATGCTTAATAGAGTCTCATGCTGAGGACTACCAAACTGTAATTCAAATTGCTTGCTAACTGTAATCGTATCTACTTTTATTAATCCATTTGAATCAGAGTTAAAGACCAGTCTTTTTTCTTGCATAGTAAGTTTGGTAAGTGGACCATATCCTATTCCATCTCTCACAAAAGGCTCTTCCTGCCCTTTCCACTCCACCGTACCCGTTAGAATCAAACCCTTGATATCTTCCGGATGGTGGTAGGCGTACAACATCGCTAATAAGCTCCCCCAGGAAGAGCCGACTAGTACTACTTTTTGCAGGGGTGAGAGGGATTTGATGAGCCGGTGTAAGTCCTTTACATGGTCCTGCCAGACATAGGAACTGTCTCTGTCACTTTTACCACACCCACGTTGATCATAGTAAATGATTCGTGCCGATTCTTGCAAGGCATCAAACTCGGGTCGAAGATACCAGTGTTGGGCCGCAGCTCCCCCATGAAGGACAATCACCGTTTGGGGTTTATTGCCGACCAGCCAGTAGGCCAACCTGGGCTTTCCTTCGACAAATCCATCCTGACCAGCGCTGGTTAGGGAATTATAGAGCAGCGCCAGCAAGATTAAGTACCTTTTCACGGGGAGGTAGTTTTCGTCGGCATTCAATCTACAGATTCTGAATTAGCTTTCGACGTTACTAAACTCTTTTTTGTGAAGCTATCTAACGCTATCCGCAATTTAATTGCAAAACGCCAGAGAATTTAAAAAGGCGAGAAGCAGACTATCGCCAACGCACAAAAAAAGGCTACTGACTCGTTGAGAATCAGTAGCCTAAAACAGGTTGTCAGTTGCCGGGGAAGGATTCGAACCCTCACAAACAGAACCAAAATCTGTCGTCCTACCCTTAGACGACCCGGCAATTGCGAGTGCAAAGATAACAGTTCTGCGCGTAAAAAAGCAAGAAGCCGCTTAAAAAAGTTAGGACGGGGCGGCCCCGTCCTAACTCTTAATTGCTTACGCTCTGGGTTTCGGCAGTAGGGATTATTTTTTTGACCAGACCCTGGAGTACTTTACCCGGGCCACATTCCACAAAAACCGTGGCACCGTCGGCGCTCATGGCTTCAACAGACTGGGTCCAGCGGACGGGGGCGGTGAGTTGGGCAACAAGATTGGCTTTGATTGTATCGACGTCCGTGGCCGGTTTGGCGTTCACGTTCTGGTAAATCGGGCAGCGCGGCTGGCTAAACGGAGTCGTTTCGATGGCCTGGGCCAGTTCGGCACGGGCCGGTTCCATCAGGGGAGAGTGGAAGGCTCCGCCCACCTGCAAGGGCAACACCCGCTTGGCACCGGCTTCCTTCAGTTTTTCGCCCGCCAGCCGAACACCTTCGAGCGAGCCCGAAATCACGACTTGGCCCGGGCAGTTGTAGTTGGCCGGAATGACAACTTCCTTGAATTGCGTGGCTGCGGCCACCTCCAGGCAAATCCGTTCGATGGTGGCATCGTCGAGCCCCAACACCGCAGCCATTGTCGATGGATTGAGTTCGCAGGCTTTCTGCATGGCACTGGCGCGTTGGGCCACCAGCCGTAAACCGTCTTCAAACGATAAACCGCCAGCCGCCACCAGGGCCGAAAATTCACCCAGGGAGTGCCCGGCCACCATATCGGGATTGAAGTCCTCAACGGTCTGGGCCAGAATGACGGAGTGCAAAAAAATGGCGGGTTGCGTCACACTCGTTTGCTTGAGTTCCTCGTCGGTGCCTTCAAACATCACCTTCGTGATTTCAAACCCCAGAATGTGGTTAGCCTGCTCAAACAGGTATTTTGCTTTTTCGGATTGCTGATACAGCCCCAGCCCCATGCCGGTAAACTGCGCCCCCTGACCGGGGAAGATATAAGCTTTTTTCATGGTCGAAAGAGTGTCGTTGGGAATTGGCCAGAACTCGGATCAAACTGCTTAAAAGAAAACCAAGATGGCTGCCGCGAGTAGATCTTTTAGATCCCTTAATCCGTTAATCGGTGTAATTCGGGTTCAGGCCAGTTCCTGACAAAGTAACTGGCTTCCGGCAATTATTCCAAAAACCGGGCTTTTAACGCTGGCGTGGGAATCCGGCAGGCGGCTTCCCGGCCAAAAAACCGGTAGCGGTTTTTCGCAATCAGATCATAGGCCCAGTCGCGCAGGAAACGCGGAAAAACCCTGAAAACCGTAAACGCCGGCCAGGCTCCGCTCAGGTGCCGGGCAATGGCCAGGGCTGCGTCGGATTTGACATACGACCGGCCGTTCCGGATCAGAACGATGCTGTCCACCGGGCCGGATGCGGGCGGAAACCGGGCCAGCAACCGGCGCCCTGCGTCGGATTGCAGCGCGGCAAATCGAAAGCGGTTTTGCGGGTCCCGGTCAATGATGAAATGAACCGCGGCATTACACAGATTACACACGCCGTCGAAAAGGATGGTGTCCATAGAAGATGCTTAAAATAATCCTATTCCAATGCTTGATAAACAGAACAAAATCCGCAACCGATCTGTTACTTAATAGGCCGCAACCTCTACCTTTTATTGATTCCAAATAAGCGTAAAAAAAAGGGGTTTTTTTGGTTCGAATTGCTTTGTGCTGTAGTTTTGACCTCTACGAATCGGTTAATTTTCAAGCCGGTTTACTAAACAAAAATTTCTGATTTTAGAATATGTCTTGGGTAACAACAACACTTTCCAGCACCCTTGGCCGCAAGGTTGTCATGTCGCTGACGGGGCTGTTTTTGTGCACGTTCCTCATCGTCCATTTAGTTGGGAACCTGCAATTGTTCAAAGGCGATGAGGGCCAGGCCTTCAACGAATACAGCTACTTTATGACCCACAATCCGGTCATAAAAACAATCTCTTACCTGCTGTATGCGTCCATTATCGCTCATGCCGTGATGGCGCTGGTGCTAACCCGTTACAACCAGGCTTCGCGACCCGTAAAATACGCGTATGCCAAACCGGAAGCCAACAGTCCCTGGAACTCACGGAACATGGGAATTCTGGGAACGATCCTCCTGATTTTCATCGTGATTCACATGCGGACGTTCTGGTACACCATGCACTTCGGGCCGATTACGCTGGCGGGCGAGCAAATTCAGCCGGGTTCCATTCCGGAAGTAACCTACGACGGAGAGCCCATCAAAAACCTGTACGCCGTGACGACGTTTGCGTTCTCGTTCCTTTGGTACGTGGCCTTGTACGTGGTGTCGATGATTGCCTTGTCGTTTCACCTGGTACACGGTTTTAAGAGCGGTTTTCAGTCGCTGGGCGTTCGGCACAAGAAGTACATTCCGCTGATCGAATTCATAGGAACATACGGTTTTGGGGTGCTGATTCCCGCCTTGTTTGCGGCCATGCCGGTGTATATCTACCTGAAAGTGCACCATATTATTTTTTAATCAGAACAGGGTTTATCACGACGAACTGAACCGTATCTGTCTATGATCGATGTATTAGAAGAGCAAGAAACCGGAATCAAACTCGATTCGAAAGTTCCGGAAGGGCCGCTGGCTGAGAAGTGGGCGAAACATAAATTTAATTTAAAGCTGGTTAACCCGGCTAACAAGCGGAAATACGAAATAATCGTTGTCGGAACCGGTCTGGCGGGTGCTTCGGCGGCTGCCGCGCTGGCGGAACTGGGCTATAATGTAAAGGCATTCTGTTTTCAGGATAGCCCCCGCCGGGCGCACAGTATTGCGGCCCAGGGCGGAATCAATGCCGCTAAAAATTACCAGAACGACGGCGACAGCGTTTTTCGCTTGTTCTACGATACCATCAAAGGGGGCGACTACCGCGCCCGCGAAGGCAACGTTCACCGGCTGGCCGAAGTGAGTGTCAACATCATCGACCAGTGCGTGGCGCAGGGCGTACCGTTCGCCCGCGAATATGGCGGGGCGCTGGCCAACCGTTCGTTCGGGGGCTCGCAGGTGTCGCGGACGTTCTACGCCCGGGGCCAGACCGGGCAGCAGTTGCTGTTGGGTGCTTACAGCGCCCTGAGCCGTCAGGTTTCTAACGGAAAAGTGAAATTGTTCACCCGGACCGAAATGCTCGATCTGGTGATTGAAGGCGGCAAAGCCCGGGGAATCATCACCCGGAATCTGGTCACCGGCAAAATCGAATCCCACTCGGCGCACGCGGTTTTGATCTGCTCGGGCGGCTACGGCAACGTCTTTTACCTGTCAACCAACGCGATGGGTTCGAACGTAACGGCGGCCTGGCGGGCGCACAAAAAAGGAGCGCTGTTTAGCAATCCGTGCTTCACCCAGATTCACCCGACCTGTATTCCGGTCAAAGGAAACTACCAGTCGAAACTGACCCTGATGTCGGAGTCGCTGCGGAACGACGGACGGGTTTGGGTGCCGAAAACGAAAGAAATGGCCGAGAAAGTCCGCAAGGGCGAAATTAAGGCGAAAGATATCAAAGAAGAGGACCGCGACTACTTTCTGGAGCGCCGGTATCCGTCGTTCGGTAACCTGGTGCCGCGCGATGTGGCTTCCCGCAACGCCAAAATGGTGTGTGACGAAGGACGCGGTGTGGCACCGACGGGTCTGGCGGTTTACCTCGACTTTGGCGACGCGATCAAACGCGATGGCCGGAAAGTGATCGAAGCCAAATACGGCAACCTCTTCGAGATGTACGAGAAAATCGTAGACGACGATCCGTACGAAACACCCATGAAAATTTACCCCGCCGTTCACTACACGATGGGCGGTTTGTGGGTCGATTATAACCTGATGACCAACGTGCCGGGGCTGTATGCCCTCGGAGAAGCCAACTTTTCCGATCACGGTGCCAACCGGCTGGGCGCGTCGGCGCTGATGCAGGGGCTGGCTGATGGTTATTTCGTCATTCCGTACACGCTCGGCGATTACCTGGCTACGATTGGCCCGGCGGATAAAATTCCCGTAACGCACGCAGCCTTCAGGGAGGCCGAGAAAACCGTGCAGGATACGGTTAAGCAACTGCTGTCGATCAATGGCCAAAAAACCGCCGAAGAGTTTCACCGGCAGTTGGGCCACATCATGTGGGAGTATTGCGGAATGGCCCGAAATGCGGAAGGACTGGCGAAAGCTAAAGTTATGATTCAGGAGCTGCGGAGCGAGTTCTGGAGCAACCTGCGGGTAACCGGCACGGACCTGGAACTGAATCCGGCGCTGGAGCAGGCTTCCCGCGTGGCCGACTTCCTGGAGCTGGGTGAATTAATGGTTGACGACGCCCTGAACCGCAACGAATCCTGCGGAGGACACTTCCGGGAAGAGTATTCAACGGAAGACGGTGAAGCCCGGCGCGACGACGAGAATTATACGTACGTGGCGTCTTGGGAATACCGGGGCGAAAACCAGCCGGAAAAGCTGCACAAAGAACCGTTGAAGTTCGATACGGTTAAGCTGACGCAGCGGAGTTATAAATAAGGTTTAAAGTTTAAAGTTTGAGGTTTAACGTTTCAGACCTTGGACTCAGACGCCAAACGAAATGAATGTTACACTGAAAGTCTGGAGACAAAAAAATAGCCAAACACCGGGCAAAATGGTGGAATATAACTTGTCGGATATTTCCCCGGACATGTCGTTCCTGGAAATGTTCGATGTGTTGAACGAAGACCTGTCGCACAAAGGCGAAGAACCCGTAGCGTTCGACCACGACTGCCGGGAGGGCATTTGCGGGATGTGTTCAATGTACATCAACGGCCGCGCCCACGGTCCGCAAACCGGAACGACGACCTGCCAGCTGCACATGCGGACCTTCAACGATGGCGATACCATTGTAGTGGAACCCTGGCGCGCGCGGGCTTTTCCGGTTATCAAAGACCTGATCGTGGATCGTGATGCGTTCGACCGCATTATTCAGGCCGGCGGCTATGTGTCGGTGAACACGGGATCGGCGCCGGATGCCAACGAGATTCTGATTCCGCGTGAGACCGCCGACGAAGCGATGGATGCGGCCCAGTGCATTGCTTGTGGAGCCTGCGTAGCGGCCTGTAAAAATGCCTCGGCGATGTTGTTTACGGCGGCCAAGGTTTCCCAGCTGGCGGTTTTGCCACAGGGCCAGGCCGAACACAAACTGCGGGCTGAGCGGATGGTTGCCCAGATGGACGCCGAGGGCTTCGGAGCCTGCTCGTTTACGGGTGCCTGTTCGGTGGAATGTCCGAAGTCGATTTCGCTGGATCACATCGCCCGTTTGAACCGCGAATACCTCGGCGCAAAACTGACATCGAATAACGTCTAGATAGCCTGATACCGAATTTGAACGCCCGGTTTTGCAAAACCGGGCGTTTTTTTGTGACCGTTCCCGCAAATTATGGTACGTAGATGTGACTTTTTAATGGTTTCTGCATCACTATTAGGCATACCCTCCTCAACAACCAGCCTGAAAACAGTCTATTAACAGCCGGACTTAACCCTTACGGTACGGTTGAAGATTTTTGTAAATTCTTTGTGACTTTTTCCAATGTCTTGCGTCTGATTAGTGACAAAAAGCTAACAATCTCCCTACCTATGGAAAAGCTAAAACGCAACCGTGCCCAGACTTCTCAGAAAATCATCAATGCACTGGAAGAAGTCGTCGCCGAAAAAGGAATTGAAGGTGTTGGTATCAACCGGATTTCCGAAAAAGCCGGGGTCAGCAAAGTGCTTATTTACCGCTACTTTGGCGGTTTGGACGGGTTATTGACTCATTATATCAAAATGGGTCGATTGTTTCCTTTACTCAGTCCGGCTACGCTGGAACAACTGCGCCCGGTTCACGAGAACGATTTATCCAAACTCTGGTATAAACAAGTGGTGCATACGTACCGGTTTTTCCGGCAGGTTCCGGCCCCTTTTCAGATTCTGAAGGCAACCGTCATGGAAGGCAGTCAGGTGGCCGACGAAGCCAGCAAAGCCTATGACGAAGAACTGACGCGCATCGTTAACCAATTATCGTATGTAAAAGGCGCTGATTTTCAGGCGATTTCTGCCGTCATCACCGGAGCGATGTCTTACCTCACCCTCTTATCGAAGAACAACCGTACCGCCGTTGGGATCAATTTGGCAACGGAAGAAGGATGGCAGCGCATCGAAGACGCAATTCGGGTTATTTATACCGCTTTAAATCGCATGGCGGTCAATTCCGACGACGTATCCCTGGAAGTTCATGAAGCCAGTACGCCTTCGACGTACTGGTGAAACCCAGCTATGAACTTTGGCCCGTCTTTGGATACAGGTTTCCACAGACTAAAGTCCGAAATGCTTCATCGTTCTTCTTCGGTTTCCCAGGAAGAGCGGTAATAATGGCGGAAAAACAGCACCGTGGCGGCTATTCCGCTGGCAATCGCCAGGCCCCAAACCGGCAAGCGGTACATGATCAGCAGAAAATACCCGATAAGCGGCCAGAAGATGCGACCCATAAAACGGTCGCGCTCGTGATGGCGGGTGAGTAGAAAAGTGTATTGCAGCAGCAACAGGCTCAGCCCGAACAACCAGACACCCGCTACGGCAAAAACCGAAACGTCAGCCGGCAATCGGTAAAGAAATAAAAAAGCTTCCGGGCTGATCAGTAAGCTCAGAATCCCTGCGTATGTTACCCCACGTTCGAAGCGCGTAAGCGGTAAATTACGCAAAAGCCGCAGTTGCGTCGCTTCAAACTGATAGAGTTCAAAAACAACGCCCGCGTGAAAAACCGCCGACAACAGCATACCAAGCGCCAACAGTCGGAGGTCATAATCGTCGGTTGGGTACAGAGCAAGGATACCGACAGTCAGCAAACACGAACCGGTTTTGGTCAAAAAAAGCGTTGCTGGTTGTTCGCGAAACAGGTAACGGATGAAAAAGAGGGGGTATGGCGTCGCAAACCGTTGCCGAAACCACGCCCCCAGATGACCCGTAAACTGCTCCGGATTAGGATTCCGCAAGGCCCGCTCTACAAACGGGATGGGCAAAAGGGAAAGAAAACCAACCACCACGATCAGTATTTCGCTAGCGATGGTGGTGGGCTGTTGCTGACCTACCCAACCCATAAAACCGGCGTAGAGAACAACGGGGGCCAACAATTGCAGGTGCAGCAGATACACAATCAGCCAGCGCCGGCCGACGGAAACCAGCCGAAAAAACTGCAACAGATCGTTGGTCTGGAACGTCTGCCAACTGAAGCGGATGGCGTACAGCGTATAAAGCAGCCAGAGCGCGATGTAGCCGGACAGAAAAAACGGGTCGTGCAGGACATACGTGGCCAGCGCAATGTGTTCGTTTGAACTCATGAATCCAAACCCCAGCAGCAGCACCACCAGAAACAGACCGGTATTCTGGAGGTAGAACTGCCGCACAAGGATCTTTTCCGGTACGATCCACAAGGCCATCATCGTCAGACCGGTTCGGGAAGAAGGTTCAGGGTTTGGTTCTGGACAATCCAGACGGAATCGATGGGCAAATCGGACGGATCGACGTCCTGATGCGTTGACAGCAGAAAGCTTACCCCCTGTTGCTGGTTGTGACGAATGCGCTCAAGGACGGTTTTGGTGGTTGCCTGGTCGAGCGTAATCAGCGGCTCGTCGAGTAAAATCAAGGCCGGATTGCCCAGAAAAGCCAGCACCAGCGAGGTCTTTTTGAGCATTCCGCTGGAATAGGTGCCAATGGGCGTTTTGATAAAATCCCGGATGCCGAACCGCTCAATCAGTTCATCCGATTGTCCGGCGGGCGCGCGTTTGGTGGCCGCCACCCAGCGAATCAGTTCCCAGGCCGTCAGAAAAGCCGGATACATCGGTTCGGCTTCGCCGTAATTAACCCGCAGGCGGTATTCAACCGGTTGCCGTCGAACATCATATTTCGCCTGGAGCATCAGATGGCCCTCAAAAGGGATCAAACCCGCAACGGAACGAAAAAAAGTCGTTTTGCCCGAACCGTTACGACCTTTCACCCAATGAATTCCGGCTGAAAAATCGGCTTGGGGAATGGTCAAAACCAGGCGGTTTTGATACGTTTTTCTAAAATTCCGGACGGCCAGCATTAGCGGGAAACAACAACCTGCTTCTTTTTCGCCAGCTTATCCACTACATACTCGCCAACGTGCCGACCCTGCACGTTCCCAAGTTCCAGCGCATCCCGGAAGTGAATGCCGCCGTATAGACGACTGTAAGAAGCTTCGTTGGCCGCATCCCGGAACGATTTGAACGAACGAACTCCGTGGCCGTACGGATTTTCGGTTGAATCGGTAAACGCGACATTGTCGCCGTACAGCAGCGTTAGCACCTCAGCCGCAGCGGCCGAAATGACACTGTGGCCGCTGGTGTATTCCGGGAAAGGCGGAGTTTGCAGATAGGGCGTCCATTTGGGATCGATGAATTTATTGATCACGGTTTCGGGCCGGATGCGGTTGCTCCGGTATTTTTCATCCCAGCAACTGATAAAACCGTCGGCCAGGGCAAAGGACGTCAGGGTATATGCCTGCACACTTTTGGCAAAATCGGCTTTTTTCAGCCGGGAAACCGTTGCGGCAATGGCCAGCCAGTGACCACCCGGCGTCATCTTCTTGGAAGCGTACGAAACGTGGCCGGCCACATTCATGACGAAGGCGTTGTCGTCCCAGAAAAAAGCAATTTTGCGCTGCTCTTCGGTTTGATCAATGCCCAATTGATACACTTCCTCGGCGAGTTTGTAGAACGGGCTGCCCTTGGTCATGTTGTACGGAATGGCTTTGGGCGGCATAAACTGCGAGCAGGTATCCATCACCCAGCAGCGAATTTGCATCCATTTGGGCTCGGCGGCTTCCATATAGGCCGGGGGTGTGGGCACCCAGGTTCCTTCGGCGTTGGTCACGGTATGCTTGAAGCCGCGCGTTTGTTTGTAATGGTCTTTCCCGGCAAATTCCATGATGTGTTTGGCCACCGCTTCGCCGTAAGCCATGGAGCGCTCGATGACTTCCTCAGGAACGCCAATTGCTTTGTAATCCTGGTAAAACTTCTTCTCAAACTCATCGAACATGTCGCCGGAAAACGTCAGGTTTCGCCCGACCGTCAGAAAGGCTCGGGTGCTGGCAAGCGGAAAACAATATTCCTGACCGGGTTCCGGTTTAGGGGGAGCCGAGAAGTTCCGGAGTTTGCCCGCCAGCGATTCATAGCCCGGTTGACTCGGCAACATCGCTTCGTAACCGGCCAGATTGGCGTATCCGTAAATCCGGCTGGCGACGGGTGGGGAGAAAATATCGTGAATGATTACATCCGTCAACTGTTTAACACACTGATGATAACGCTCGGGTTCTGCGGCTTTGGCGTTGTATTCGTCGGGAGTCGCTCTGGGCTGGCAACCGGCCAAAAAAGAAAGGCTACCAATCAATATAACCCATGCTATGGAATTCTTCATGAGCAATTCTGGTCAATAAGGATACAAGAGGACTACAAATTTACCTTAAAAAAAGTATATCTCAGCACTGGTCCGTATTTTGCTTTACGGTTTTTGGGCGATACGGCTAGAATTGGCTTTTGTTTGCCGAAAGACCTGAAGGGTTGTGTCGTTGCGGGCTACCAGCCAAAGCGGCACACCGGCTACCTGGATAGGTTTAATGTCACGAACTTCACCCTCGAGCACAAAACCGCTGGCAAAGGGCGAAAGGGCCGAAAACCGGCTTGAATCGGACGCTTTTTTTCCGTTGTTTTTGATCACTAAGCCGTAATTCGCATCGTAACGCCCCTGATACGTACTGACCCCGTAAAAGTTACCGCCCGCCAGCACATCCGGAAAACCGTCGTTGTCGATATCAGCCGCGCGGAGGGCAAAAAGTTTGGAAACCTGCGCCAGCATCGGCAGGGGATGCACCACAAAATGCCCGTCACCACGGTTTTGCAGATAAACCGACGCAAACTGGTTGACTTCGTAGGTTTCGGCGCCCTCCAGTTCGTCGTCTTGAAACACTTTTTCAATCGGTTGGCTGGCAAATGACGTATAATTCGTAAACCGTTTGTTGATGATGCCCGGCATCTGCCGGCCCAGTTCGTCTTTGAAATTGACCGGATACCAGGCTTTTCCGTCCCGCTGATAAGCCAGAACCTGATCGACACTGCCGTTTTTGTCGAAATCTTTCACCCACATTTTCAGTTTCGGATCGGCCTGTTTGATGAACTTGGTATTCAGGCCGAGATTGCCCGCCATCAGATCCAGATCACCGTCGCCATCGAAATCGGCGGCTGTCAGGCATTGCCAGAAACCGTTCAGGGAAGCGGTTTCGTCCACGATGCTTTTAACGGCCTCGAGTTTACCGTTCTGTTTGGCAAAAACCCGGATGGGCATCCAGTCGCCGGCCACCACCAGATCGAGGTCTTTGTCCTGATCATAATCCATCCAGATGGCATCCGTCACCAGGCCGACCTTGCGCAGCTCCGGTGCCAACTGATCGGTTTTATCCAAAAACCGCCCTTTCCCATCGTTGATCAGCAAGTACGAGTTCGGAACTTTCCCGTAGGCAAACGCCACCACGCGACCACCCACAAACAAATCCAGATCGCCGTCGCCGTCGAAATCGACCGGACGAACGCAACTTTTGTTGTCGTACATTGGCGGCAGGCCGTTCGAGCGCGTAAAACCGCCTTTGCCGTCGTTCAGGTACAGCCGGTCGAACTGTTCGGGCATTTTTTCGAAGAATTCGTTGCCACCCGACACCACGTATAAATCCAGATCTTTGTCGCCATCGGCATCGAAGAAAACCGCATCCACATCTTCGTAGGTCGAATCGACCCGGAAAGCCGGTTGGGAGCTGGTCAAAAACCGCCCGTTGGGTTGTTGAATCTGCAAACTTCCGGCCTGCCATTTGGCGCCTGCCGCGTAAAAATCATCCAGTCCATCGCCGTTCACGTCGCCGACGGCCAGCTTCGGTCCTTCCATCGACACCTTGAAGGGCATCAGCGATTCGCGGACAAAATCGAAATACGTATTTTCCTGATGCTGGTAAGCCATGGGCATCTGGCTGGTCACGTCTTCCAGCAGCGGTTGCGGGTCCGGGGCCGTAAACCGGAACGCGCCCACATTCCGCTGAGCCGCCGTTTGTTTCAGCACCAGCGTCTGATTGGTCTTCACCGCCGTCTGAATTTCCATTTTTTGGCTGGGCCAGATCACGATCAGCGAATCGACGGTATCGAACTCCCCCAACCCGAACGTCAGCACCGGTTCGACGGACGACTGAAAACCGCGCGTTGGCATCAGTTGCTGGAGTTGCAGACCGGTTTTGGTTTTCAGGATCACTTTTGCCCCCACGCCAAACGTGTTCCCCGAGTCGCCCTGAAGCTTGATTTTCAGCCAGTGATGGTTGGGGAAAAGGTCGTTTGCCTGATTCTGATAGAAACCGGCCGGGTCGTTGATGTCGTTGGTGACCAGGTCCAGATCGCCGTCGTTGTCCAGGTCGGCATAAACCGCCCCGCTCGAAAACGTCGGTTTTTCAAAGCCCCACGCCAGCGACTTGTCGGCAAACTTCAAGTCCGGGCTGCCTTTGTAAAGGTAATTGTGCACCTTGCCCTGGGGCATCACGGCAATTGCCTTCTGGTCCAGGACTTTGGAGGTTTCGATGGCGTAACGCAGCGAGTCGTCCGACGCATACTTGACGTAATCGAGGTCGTTGGGCCGCCGGACAATGCCGTTGGAAATAAACAGGTCCTTGATGCCGTCGTTGTCGTAATCGGCCAGCAGCGGTGCCCAGCTCCAGTCCGTTGCCGCCACGCCCGCCAGCGCGCCCACCTCGATAAACTTCCTGCCCGACTGACTGATTTGCAAACAGTTCCGGCTGTATTGGTTCATATAGCCGAAGCTCAGTTTATACAGGTAAATGTCCAGCGGATCTTCGCCGAGCGACATTTTCTCCACGGTTTCGTCTTCGGGGTACATATCGAGCGTCACCACATCCGGAAAACCGTCATTGTTGACATCCGCCACATCGTTGCCCATCGAAAACCGGCTGACGTGCGCAAACGCTTTCCGGACGCTCTCCGTAAAACCGCCTTTGCCGTTGTTGATGTAGTAGTAATCATCCTCGTGAAAATCGTTAGAAACGTAAATATCTTCCCAGCCATCGTTGTTCAGATCCGCCACCGAAATTCCCAAACCGTAACCCATAGCCGCCCCAAAAATTCCGGCCTGTTCGCTGACATTAACGAAAAGGGGAGCGAGGGATTGGGTCGCTTTCTGGCCACGTCCTTTCGACGCTTCCTCGTTTCCGGTTTTTCTTTCTTCCCGCATATTCCGGTACAGGTAATCGCCCGATTCGTTCTGCCGGAGGTTGCGGGCCGTCACGCGGTCGTAGCTGCGGGAGGTATGGACGGCGTGGTTGAGCAGGTACATGTCCAGATCGCCGTCGTGGTCGTAATCGAAAAAGGCGGCCTGAGTCGAAAAACCGGTAAAATCCAGACCGTAATCAGCCGCTTTTTCACTGAATGTGCCGTCCTGGTTGTTGATGTACAGTTCGTTGGAACCTTCCAGCCCTTTGAAGTTACCGACGGCGCACACGTAAATGTCCAGCCAGCCGTCGCCGTTCACATCGGCCATCGTTACGCCCGTTTGCCAATCCGAAAAGCCTTCGACTCCCGCTTTCTGCGTAATGTCTTCAAATTTCATCCCGCCTTTGTTGAGATACAGCTTGTTTTTGCCTTGATTCGAGACAAAATACAGATCGGTCAGGCCATCGTTGTTGATGTCGCCAGCCGCCACACCCGCACCGTTGTAAAAATACAGGTAATCAATGATGTTGAATTTGTCGGTGTTCTGGACCTGATTGGTAAATCCGATGCCCGTCCGGGTAGAATCCAGCGACTGAAAAAGCGGATTTTCGGAAGAAGAGGTCCGGCTTTTGCAGCCAAAAACCAGCACCGTTACGCTTATAAAGAAGAGACTGATTTGTTTCATTATCATAAATCTGAACCAGGATTCCGCAGGTTAAAGGGGATGAGCTGCCGCAACGCATTTTTTAGAGCCGGTTTTTCGTTTCCCGCGTCATCCGACGGGCCCGCCCGGGCGGTGCAAGGCAGCTGCTTCCTTTAATCCAGTTTATAAACTTGCACTCGATCATTATTTTTGGCCGCCACAAACTGCCCTTGGTTCAGCCGGGCCAGATGCCGCACCTGGCCGTGAACAATGAACCCGGAAGCCGTCGGACCGAGCGGTTCGAAGCGGCCCTGTCCCTGCCCCAGCAGCACCAGGCCATAGCTGGCATCGTACCGGCCAATTTCGGGCAAAACATCAAAAAAATTACCGGTCAGCACCAAATCCGGTTTTTGGTCGCCATTGACATCGATTATTTCAATGCCGCAAATGGGCGAAAGCTGCGCTTCTTTCGGGAGCGGCTGGAAAATCAGGTCGCCCTTGCCGGAATTAAGTAATACCGCTGATTCGCCCGTATAAGCCCGCTGCACCACGGCGCTTTGCAACTGTTTTTCGTCTAGAATTTCGGTGAGTTTTTTGCCCGCGAAATCCGTGAACTTGATATACTTTTTCTTGATGCTGGGCATTTCCTTCTGTAAATCCTGCTTCAGCACCATCGGGTACAGCGTGCCGGTTTCGTCGGCGCAGTTGATGATTTGCTCCAGACTACCGTTCTGATCAAAATCCGCCGTATAAAGTTCCGCCGGAATCTGGGCCGTGGCTTTGATCCGCGAATTCAACCCCAGATTGCCAACCACCAGATCCAGGTCACCGTCGCCGTCCACATCACCCGTTTTGAGGCAGTTCCACCAGCCGGAAGCGGGCGTGGTTGAGTTGGGCAGTTTGACGGTTTGCGGATTGACGAGCCGCCCGCGCTGGTTTTGAAAAACCGTAACCGGCATCCAGTCGCCAACAACCACCAGTTCCGGAAAACCGTCGGCGTTTAGATCGGCCCAACTGGCGTCGGTCACCATGCCCAGCTGCGCGACCTCGGGCAAATACCGCTTCGTAAAATTTTTAAAGTTTCCGGTCCCGTCGTTCGTCAGTAAATAGCTGGCCGGATTAAAACCGTACTGCCCCGGAATCAGACGCGTGCCCACAAACAGGTCGATATCGCCGTCGCGGTCGTAATCCGCAGCCGCCACGCAGGAACCACTCGCTTTCAGGTTCGGCAGGCGTTCGTCGCGCGTAAAACCGCCTTTGCCGTCGTTCAGATACAGCCGGTCGAGCAATTCATCGGCTTCGGCTTCAAATTCGTTGCTGCCCGAAACGACGTATAAATCGAGGTCTTTGTCGCCATCGGCATCGAAGAAAACCGCATCGACGGCTTCGTAAGTGATATCCTGCCGGAAAATAGAGGGTGTTTTTTCACTAAACCGCCCATTGGTCTGCTGCACAAAAAGCCGGTGCGGTTTGCCGAAAGCGCCCCCCAGAAACACATCGTCCAGCCCGTCGCCGTTCACATCGCCGGTTGCCAGGGCCGGGCCGCCCGTCGAGAGCATTTGTTTCAGCAGTGGATCGCGGTTGTAGTCGACAAACGGATTTTCTTCGTGCTTGTAATTCAGGCCCGAAACGGCCGTAATGTCCCGAAAGAGTGTTTTCGTACCCGGTTTTTCGGGTTGCCAGAAACCGCTTGCCTCTTGTTGATTGAGCGTGAGCAGTTGGTTGGCTTTCGGCTGGCGAAGGGTCTGCTGCCGGTCGTCCGGCCAGATGACCGTCAGCGAATCAATCGGATGGGTTGACCCCAGGCCAAACACCAGATTGAGGTCGACCGACGACTGAAAACCGCGATTGGGCATTTGCTGCAATACCTGCATCTGGCCCTGCTGGTACAGAAAAACCCGGGCGCCGATGGCGTTGCGATTGGGGGCTTGGCCAACGAGTTTGACGCGCAGGTAATTGGTTTTGTTTTGCTCGACCGACCGGTTTTTGAAAACCGAAACCGGTGAGTTGACATTGTTGACAATCAGGTCCAGATCACCGTCGTTGTCCAGGTCGCCGTAGGCTGCGCCGTTCGAGAAATTCGGGTCGCCCAACCCCCAGACCGCAGCCTGATTGGAGAATTTTAGCTGGCCGTCGTTGCGAAAGGCATAGTTCGGAATCGGCTCCGAGGGCGCTTTATCGAGAAACTCTTTGAAATTGAATTCGCGCTGACGGGCAATCTGGGCCATATTTTCGCGGTCGGCCAGGAAGTGAATAAAATCCTGATCGGTCACGTCCTTGGCAATGCCGTTGGCCACAAAAATGTCTTTCTGGCCGTCGTTGTCCATGTCGAAAATCAGGGCGCCCCAACTCCAGTCCGTCGCGTGTACGCCCGAAAACCGGGCAATGTCGCTGAACAGCGGAATGGTTGTTTTGCCGCCCAAACCGGATTCATTGCCCTGATTCAGATGCAGCATATTCTGCATATACTGGTAATGAAAATCCCGTGCGAGTTTGATTTCCTGCAAATCGTAATTCTCGAAGGCCCCGGTTTTTTTCAGCCGCACATCGTTCCCCGGCAGCATGTCCGTCACGAAAATATCCAGTCGCCCGTCGTTGTTGATGTCGGCCACGTCGGCCCCCATCGACGAGAGGCTGAGGTGCGGCATGGCGTCTTTCACCGACTCCCGAAAGGTGCCGTCGTGGTTGTTCAGATAAAGGTAATCCCGTTCGTAAAAATCGTTGGAAATGTAGATGTCCAGCCAGTTATCATTGTTTACATCGCCGATGGTGATGCCGAGACCAAAACCGATCAGGCTGCCATAGATCCCGGCTTCCTCGCTGACATCTTTAAAAGGCGAAAATGAAGAAACGGAGGAGGGGGGAAGGGTTCCTTTCGTTCCTTCCTTTCCGCTTTTTTCCCGGTTTATTAAATCATTCCTGAAAAGTTTGTGCCCACCCAGGGGGTCGCGTTCGGCGCGGAGGTTGACGTAACCCAATTTCCCGACGGGCAGAAAGCTGTTGTTGAGCAGGTACATATCGAGGTCGCCGTCGCGGTCGTAGTCGAAAAAAGCCGCGTGGGTGGAATAGCCCTGGTCATCTAAACCGTATTCTTTGGCCTTTTCGGTGAAGGTTACCGCGCCATCTTTCGCCACGCCCGTGTTGATAAAAAGTTCGTTCCGCCGGTCGTCGCCGGGGCGGATGCCGGCATTGCAGACGTATAAATCCAGCAGGCCGTCACCGTTGACATCGGCAAAGGTGGCACCCGTGCTCCAGGCCCGTTTTCCGGCTACCCCGGCTTTGGCCGTTATGTCGTCAAACTGCAGGTTGCCCCGGTTGAGGTACAGTTTATTTTCGCCCATGTTGGCAATCAGGAAGACATCGGGCAAGCCGTCGTTGTTGACATCACCGATGGCGACGCCCCCTCCGTTGTAAAAATTCCGGTAATTGAAGATGTTGAAATCCTTGTCATCAACAACCGAATTGATAAACGGGATGCGCGTCGTTTCCGCTGATAGTTTTTCAAAAAGCGGTTCCTGCGATGAAGAATCTGAAGATTGACAACCGATCAGGGCGGGAAAAAACAAAAAGAGAATCCAATAACGCATGGACGGTGGCTACCAGTAAAATCAAGTCTTAAAGATACTCAATAAATCGCATCCAAAGTTGGTTGGCCGGCTCGAAGATGGGGAATTCACAAAACTGAAAAAGCCCGGAATTCCGGGCTTTTTCAGAAAAGGATCACTTTTTTAGTTATACCCCGGATTCTGTTTCAAATTAGGGTTGAGTGAAATCTGATCTTTCGGAATCGGGAACAAGGTCCGGTAGGCTTCTGATGCGGGTTTAAAGCGCCATGCTTTGTTGAACTGCCCGAAGCGAATCAAATCCTGACGGCGGTGGTATTCCCAGGCCAGTTCACGGCCCCGTTCGGCCAGAATTTCGTCCAGTGTCAATTGAGCCGCCGTGTAATCCGCTACGCCCGCCCGTTTCCGGATGACATTGAAATCCGCCAATGCGTCGGCAACTTTACCGAGCCGGAAATTCGCTTCTCCGCGCATCAGATACACATCGCCCAAGCGGAAAATAACAAAGTCGTTACTCATGTCGTTGGTCGTGTTGTTCTTCTGAATCTCGTATTTCTGGCTCCGGGCTCCGGCCAGACGGCTGGCGGGTCCGGCCGGCATTTCGAAGGCGGGAATTTCCGGAGTAATCACCATCGGGGTACCGTCGTCGTCCATCGCTTTTCCGGTGGCGTCATACTGCTGACCAACGATCCACATTTTCTTCCGCAAATCCTGGGCCGAGAACGAATTGTAAAACTCGATAACGGTAGCGTATCCGTTCCAGGGCGAGGCCGGCAGGTTGTAGGTCAACTGGTGTTTGTAGTGGAGCGTGGCCATGTGAATGGTAAAACCGCCCCGCTTCGAGTTGTCAAAAGGCGTCGCCAGGATAATTTCGGGCGAGTTCTGATTCTGTACTTTGAAGTTGTCCAGCAGATCCGCCGTCAGTGAGAACTTGCCCGACCGGATGATGCTGTCGCAACGCGTCGCGGCATCGGCCCAGCGGGCCGTACCGGTATAAATCTGCGCATTGAGGTACATCTTCGCCAGAATCATATTAACAACCGATCGGTTGAAACGACCATAATAAGCGCCCCCCACCGTTGAACTCAGTTTGGGATACACCTCCAGCAGCTCTTTCTCAATCCAGGTAAACACTTCCGTGCGGGTTTTCTGCGCGGGCGTTGTTGTGCCAACCTGATCAGCAATAATCACATTGCCGAACATGTCCATCGCCTTGTAGTGGAAGAACGCCCGCAAAGCCCGGAGTTCGGCTTTCGTCGTTTCGTCCGTAATCGACCCCAACTGCTGGTTGATGGACGTGATGTTGTTATAACACCAGGTCCAGGGACCGTTGAACTGGCCGTTGTCGGTGGTGGGGTCCCAGGTGTGCTGATAAAGCCGTTTCCAGTTATCACCATCTTTCCAGTCACCACCGCGCGTGGGAACAATCTGTTCGTCCGTTGTAGCGTTCAACGCCTGGCTGTTGCCGTAATAATCGGCCAAACCGCTGTAAAGTGGGCCAATCAGGGCTGCCTGCTGTTGGGTTGTCTGTCCAAACTGGTCAGTCGGGATGACATCGTACGTTTTTTCGTCAAGGTCCGTACACGACTGGCCTGCCATCAGCAGAACCAGACTTACGCCCCAAACTTTTATGGTTGAATTAAACATTTTAGTGGCTGATTGTTAGTTGATTACGACGATTAGAACGTCAGGTTAACACCCAGTTGGAACGACCGCGTTTTCGGGTAAATGTTGCTAACGTCTAGCCCAATGTTGTTGGGAGACTGGCTTTCGTTCTGCAAATCCGCTTTTACCTGAAGTTCCGGATCGACTCCCTTGTACTTCGTGATGGTGAACAGGTTGTTTCCACCGATGTAGATACGAGCCGCCGACAGGTATTTGCTGGTCGTCGGGATGTTGTATCCGATTTGCCAGTTATCCAAACGGGCATACGTTCCGTTTTCCAGCCAGTACGTCGACAACACGTTGGTACCATAGTCTTTCGGCAGATCAGCCACCCCGCGCAGCATGTTGGTTTCCAGAACCGAGCCCGGTATCAGCAAGTTGGAGCGCAGGTTATTCAGGATTTTGTTGCCAAATGAACCCCGCAACTGGAAGTTCAGGTCAAATCCTTTGTACGTAAAACCGTTGATGAACGAAGCCGTCAGGAACGGTTGCGGATTACCCTGACCAACCGGGTTTTGTGCTGCAATTCCCGCAGCGGCATCGGCCTTGCTAACGTCCGTCGTAGGCTGATCGCCCGTACCCGGTTTTAGCAACACTTTGCCATCGGCGGTGTATTCCACAAACGTAGGCACATTGTTGAACTCGCCCAACGGACGGCCCGGCCACAGGTAGGAAGCGAAAATATCCGACAGACCGCGGCCACCAAATGCGTTAAAACGAATCAGGCCGGAGTCAAAATCGGCGCTTTTAAGATTAACAATTGTGTTTTTGTTGTAAGCACCCACGATGCGGGCGTTCCAGTTGAAATCGCCTTTCTGGATGATGTCACCCCCGAAGGAAAGCTCAACACCCCGGTTGCGCATGGTTCCCACGTTGGCCCAGATGAAGTTGGTGAAGTATTTCACCCCATCAGCCGGTACCGAATAGCGGTACAGCATGTCTTTGGTCGTTTTGTTATACACTTCCAGCGTTCCTGAGAAGCGACCGTTGAGCAACTGAAAATCCAGACCCGCGTTGGAGGTTGTCAACACTTCCCATTTCAGGTTCGGGTTGGCATTCTGGGTAATCCCGTAGCCCGGCAAAAAGTCGGCCACACCGCCATCGTAGTACGTTCCTTTCTGGCCATACAACTGGAGCGATTGATACGGTTTCAGGCCTTCCGAATTCCCGGTTTGTCCCCAGCCCAACCGCAGTTTCAAATAGTTCAGCGTGGTAGATTTCGGGAAGAAGTCTTCGTTGGTAAGCGTCCAGCCCGCGCCCACCGATGGGAAAATACCCCATTTGTTGTTGGCACCAAATTTCGAACTTCCGTCGCGACGCACCGTGGCCGTCAGGTTGTATTTGTCATTCATGTTCACGGTGGCCCGGGCAAAGAATGACGCGAGGGTGGTGCTGTTGCGGTAAGAGGTGGCGTAGTTCGAAGCCGGACTCAGCAGTGTACCAGCCCCCAATCCCAGGTTATTGTAGGATAAGGTGTTGGTAAGATACTGCGTATTGCGGGCCTGAAAACCGTCATAAACGATGTTCTGGTAGGAGTATCCCCCCAAAATATTGAAGTTGCTGTTGTTCTGACCGAACGCTTTGGTATACGTAGCGGTCAGTTCCAACAGCTTGTTATTGCTCTGGTCCATTTTCCGGAACGCTTCGCCATTCGACGACTGGAACGCTTTGATATTGCGGTCACGCGAGCGGCTTTCGTCCGTATTCTCGTTCTGGAAGGCACCGTTTACCCCCAGCGTTAGTCCGTCAATAACCTCGTAACGCAGATTAACCCCACCAATAATTAACCGCTTTTGCTGGTCAAACTTCTGGCTGTTGAGCATGGCAACGGGGTTGAACAAATCGAAGCTACCACCTACCTCGTAATAACCGCCCACATTATTGGCTCCGGTTGGATCCGTAATGGGCAAAGTCGGCAGGAAGGTAACGGCCCGGGCAACAATTTCACCGTCGTTCAATTTGGAGTTGGTGTTGGTCACCGCCAGGTTATACTGGATGTTCAGGCGGTTATCAATCGCTTTCTGATCGAGGTTGATCCGGGCGGTCATCCGGTCAAAACCGGTGTTCTTGATAATACCGTCGCGACCGATGTAGTTAAATGAACCCCGATAACTGAACGCGGGCGAACCGCCGGAGATAGCCAGGTCGTGGTTGGTAGTAACCCCCGTCCGGGTAATTTCATCCACCCAGTCGGTGTCGTAGTTGCCCGCCGGAAACCGAAGCCGGTCGGCGGTCAGGGCACCAGCGCCCTTGATGGTCGTTACGGCATCCCGATAGCCTTGGGCATCCAGAAGATCCAGGCGTTTCGAGATGGTTTCAGCCCCGATGTAATTGTTGAACGTGATGGTGGTCCGTCCGGACTTTCCGCGTTTGGTGGTCACAATGATAACCCCATTGGCGGCCCGGGAACCGTAAATAGCGGCTGCCGAGGCATCTTTCAAAACATCCATCGATTCGATGTCCGTCGGTGAAACCGTCTGAATCGGAACGCCAATGACGCCATCGACGACGTACAGGGGATCGCTACCACCGGCCAGCGAGGTATATCCCCGCAAACGAACGGTTGGTGCCTGGTTGGGGTCGCCCGACGGCATCGTAATCACCAAACCGGCTACCTTGCCCTGAATGGCCTGCAAGGGGTTCGGCACAATACCGGGGTTGAATTCCTTTGCCGTCACCTGCTGAACGGAACCCGTCAGGTCTTTCCGCTTGGCGGTTCCGTACCCCACAACGACGACTTCTTCCAGTGATTTGGTGTCGGAAGTCAAAATCGCATCGACCACCGAGCGGTTGCCAACGGCAATTTCCTGGTTTTGCAAACCGATAAAGCTGTAAACCAGCGTAGCATTATCGGGAACATTGCTGAGCGTGTATTTACCGTCAGCATCGGTGGTCGTGCCGCGGGTGGTGCCTTTGATCTGGACCGTCACACCCGGCAGGCCAACTTTTTCTTCCGCGGAAGTAACGGTACCGGTCACAGTCCGGTCCTGAGCGGATACCTGGTTTAGACTCAGGCAGAAAATGAACGTAAGTGATAACAGAAAACCAGTGAGCCACTGGATCGGGCTGCCTTGAACCGTCCGGGCGTTGTCGGGCCGGCTTACCTTTTTACGTTCATGATAGAATCTGATAGAAGGATTCATCATAGGTTAACAGATAGAAAGTTTGAAATGAACACGATGTAATCAGGAGTAGGACTTACAAGGTAAAATCACAGTAAATCAGCGCATTAACGGCTTGAGCAAACAAACTGTTTTGTGAAATTGCTTTCATAACTGGTAACCTTGTAAGATTTTATAGAACATAATCCTGATACTTTTCAGCAAATTACAATAAATAATCTGTATAATACAATGTTGAATCATATAAAATTATTCTGAGAATTTTTTGGCATCGTTGTTACCGGATAGTTTGGGGACGGTTATTTTTCTGAAATGCCGGTCAGCGGGAAAAAAACCGGGAAATCGGAAACGAATCAGGAATAAAACAGGCGGCTCATTTCCGTACTGTACCCTGTCTGATAAATTGTATTATTCAAATACGCTGTATTGCCCAACAGTTTCCATATTTCGGCCAGCGTACTGGAAAAATTTGTACCTTTAAGGCCAAAAAACCGGCCCTTTTTTCCGGACCCGGTTTTATTCTGTCTTGGATAAAGTCTTTTATGGTTACTCAGGAGACGTTACAACAGCTTTCTACGCAGTTAGAGGGCGAATTTTACACCGATTCGACCCACCGTACCTTATATGCCACCGATGCTTCAGCCTACCGCGAAATGCCGCTGGCGGTGGCGGTTCCGAAGTCGATTCAGGATCTCAAAAAGTTAATTGCGTTCGCCCGGGAAAACCGCACCTCCCTCATTCCGCGAACCGCCGGAACCTCGCTGGCCGGGCAGGTGGTGGGCAACGGGATTATCGTCGATGTTTCGAAGCATTTCACTAAAATCATTGAACTCAATGAGCAGGAAGGCTGGGTGCGCGTGCAACCCGGCGTGGTGCGCGATGAGTTGAATTTATTCCTGAAACCGTACGGCTTGTTTTTCGGCCCCGAAACCTCGACGGCCAACCGGGCGATGATTGGCGGCATGGTCGGCAATAATTCGTGCGGCTCCAACTCGGTGGTGTACCGCTCCACGCGGGAACATACGCTGTCCGTCAAAGCCCTGCTGGCCGATGGGAGCGAAGCCGAATTTGGGCCGGTGGAAACCCGGGCTTTTGACCGGCTGATTGACGCCGGTACGCAGAAAAACGGGAGCGCGTCGCTGCTGGATAAAATTTACCTGAAAACCAACGAGATTCTGGCCGATTCGGACAATCAGGCCGAAATCCGGCGTCAATTTCCCAAACGCAGCATCGAACGGCGCAACACCGGTTATGCACTGGACGAACTGCTGGAAACCGCCCCGTATACCGAGGGCGCAGATTCCTTTAACTTCTGCAAACTGATTGCCGGTTCGGAGGGAACGCTTTGTTTTCTGACCGAAATCCGGCTGAACGTTGTGCCGCTGCCGCCGAACGAACTTGGGCTGGTTTGCGTGCATTTCAACAACGTGGACGAGTCGCTGCGGGCCAACCTGATTGCGTTGAAATACCAGCCCCGGGCCGTCGAACTGATCGATCATTACATTCTGGAGTGTACGAAAGATAACATCGAACAACGTAAAAACCGGTTTTTTGTCCAGGGCGACCCGGGCGCGATTCTGGTGGTGGAATTTGGCGGAACAACCCGCGACGCGATTGCGCAGCGGGCCGTCGAAATGGAAGCCGATATGCGGGCGGCCGGATTAGGCTACCATTTCCCGGTTTTATACGGCGAGGATACCAAGAAAATCTGGACCTTGCGGAAAGCCGGTCTGGGCTTGCTGGCGAATTTGCCGGGTGATGCCAAAGCCGTGGCGGTGATCGAAGATACGGCCATCGACGTCCACGATTTGCCCGACTACATCCGCGATTTCAACGCGGTTTTGACGAAAAATGGAATGTCGGCGGTGCACTACGCCCACGCCGGTTCGGGCGAAATCCACCTGCGCCCGATTATCAATCTGAAGACGAAGGAAGGCCACCAGCAATACCGGCTGATTGCCGAAGAAATTGCGCATCTGGTCAAAAAATACGACGGTTCGCTTTCGGGTGAACACGGCGACGGTCGGCTCCGGGGGGAATTTATTCCGCTGATGGTGGGCCCCAGGAACTACGAGCTGATGCGGGAAATCAAGCAAACCTGGGACCCGTACGGTATTTTCAATCCCGGAAAAATTGTGGAAACGCCCCCGATGGATACGTTTCTGCGGTACGAAGCCGGGCAGCAAACGCCGGAGTTCAAGACGTTTTTCCGGTTTCACGACCAGACGGTTTTGCAACATGCCGAGCAGTGCAACGGTTCGGGCGACTGCCGGAAAACCGAGTTGTCGGGCGGCACGATGTGTCCCAGCTACATGGCCACCCGCAACGAAAAAGAAACGACGCGGGCGCGGGCCAATATTCTGCGCGAAATGCTGACGTTGTCGCCGAAAGAAAACCGGTTTGATAACCAGGAGATCAAGGAAGTGTATGATCTGTGTCTGGCTTGTAAGGGCTGCAAAGCCGAATGCCCGTCGAACGTCGATGTGGCCAAGCTGAAGATGGAATTTTTGCAGCATTACCACGATGCCAATGGCGTGCCGGTTCGGAGTCGGCTCATCGCCAATTTCTCGAGCCTGTCGGGACTGGCCTCGTGGGTGCCCTGGGCGTACAATGCGGTTCTGGGAACCGAATCGCTCCGGCGGGTGGCCAACCGCGTGATCGGTTTTCACCCCGATCGCACCATGCCGCTGCTGCATTCGACGACGTTGCGGAAGTGGATTGAAAGGAAAAAAGGAGGAGAGGAGGAAAGGAAAAAGCAAGGTTCTTCCTCGAAAGTTTACCTTTTCTGCGACGAGTTTACGAATTACAACGACGTGGAAGTCGGGAAAAAGGCGGTTTTGCTGCTGAAAAAGCTGGGTTACGAGGTCATCATTCCGGAACACGGCGAAAGCGGGCGGGCGGCTTTGTCGAAGGGGTTGCTGCGGCAGGCCAAACGGCTGGCGGAAAAAAACGTCCGGATGCTGAAAGACCTGATTACCACCGAAACGCCCCTGGTGGGCATCGAACCCTCGGCCATTCTGACGTTCCGGGATGAATACCCCGATCTGGTCGATGAATCCCTGCTGCCCGACGCCCGGCGGATTGCCGAAAGTGCGCTGACGTTCGAGGAGTTCATGGCCCGCGAAATCGATAAGGGCGCGATTCCAAAAACCGCCTTTACGACCGAAAAACGATTGATCAAGCTGCACGGACACTGCCAGCAAAAAGCCGTCTCGTCGCTGGTGCCGTCCAAGAAAATGCTGTCGCTGCCCGAAAACTACACCGTGCAGCTCATTCCGTCGGGGTGCTGCGGCATGGCCGGTTCGTTTGGCTACGAAGCGGAACATTACGAAGTTTCGATGAAAATCGGGGAGCTGGTGTTGTTTCCAACGGTCCGCAAACAACCTGAGGACGTGATCATTGCGGCTGCCGGAACCAGTTGCCGCCACCAGATCAAAGACGGAACCGGTCGCAAAGCCAAGCACCCGGCCGAAATTCTCTACGAAGCCTTAGCCATTACCGCATGAGAAACCAACCAAGGGGCTGGCTGGCGGGCCTGGCGCTGATGATTGTGGCCGGACTGGCCCTAACGCACAACCTGCCCTGGCGCTATGATGTCGCTTTTGGCGACGAAATGACCTACCTGGCTTCGGGCCTGGCCTACCGTTTTCCGCCCGATCCGTATCTGGCCCAGTGGGGTTCGCTGTATGCGGCCTGGTTACGGTTTTTGCAGGTTTTTACGCCCGATACACTCGATCTGTTTTATCTGAACTGGCGGCTGTTGGTCATCCTGACCGGCGCTTTGCTGTTTCTGTATTTATACCTGCGCCGGTCCGGTTTTGCGGTCAGTTTGTTTTGCGCGCTCTGCTTTCAGTTTTCCACGCTGAATGTCGAACTCGACCCCCGGATTTCGGCGTTTACGCTTTGCCTGATTCTGGCGGGTTTGGGCGTCATTCAGGCGCGGGACTGGTCGGTTCGGAACGGGCTGCTGCTCACGGCCCTGACCGCTTTGCTCTGTGCCTACGTCCGGCCGGAGTTCTACGTTTCCATGCTGCTGGCCTTCGGATTGGCCGTCGGCACGTTTCTGCTGCCCCGGTTTCGGAACGGGAAAGTGTCGTTGCGGGCGTTTTCGGGCATTCTGGGATTTGTGGCGCTGGCGGTTTTGATGCTGCTTTTGTTTGGGTATCCGCTGGCGCAGGACAACCAGGGCAGCAACCGCAGTTTCCAGGCGTTTGTGCAGCACTTCAGCATCAACTACAACACCTGGCAAAACCGCCCGATTGACATTCCGATTGTTGACCAGTTCAAGCTGATTGCGGAGGTGTTCGGGCCGGAGGTCAAGTCGATGCGGGATGCGTTTCGGGTGCATCCTGATCTGGTTATCAAGCATTTCTGGACGAATATCATCAACACCACCAAGGCCGAATTCAAAGTTTTAGGTAGTTTGTTTTTTGAAACGCCCCTGAAACACCTGAACTCGCCCTACCGGAAATGGATTCTGGCGGTTTTGCTGGCCGGAGTGGGTTTCTTCCTGATCGACTGGCGGGGAACGTTCCGGCAAATGACCGCAGGCAGAATCCGCCTGACCAGCAGGGAGTTGGCTCTCCTGATTTTACTTTTACCGTCACTGGGCTCGGTCGTGCTGGTTTTTCCGCGAACGCACTACCTGTATTTTCACGCCGTTGGACTGATCACGATCCTTGCTTTTTTTCTGGGATACATCAAGTTACGCGTCGTGCAATCGCCGGTTTGGCTGGGCGGGCTGGCCAGTCTGATGATGATCTGGGTCGCGTACCAAACCGTCCGGCAGCAGCAGGAAATCCGCCCGACGCCGGTGGCCGATAACATCCGGTTTATCCGTTCGCTCCCGATCAACGGCACGGTTTCGTCGCTGGAGCGGGAGTGGTACCGGGTGTTTCTGTACGGGCAGGAACAGAAACCGCGCTGGATTCGGGTGGAATTTTACCGGCCCAATACCGACTTCGGGCGTTTCCTGAAGGAGCAGAACGTTAATTTCATTCTGATGACCCGCGACATGCAGCACTATTTTGCCGGTGACAGCGGTTTTTCGGCTTTTCTTTCGGAACCGGGCGGTTTTGTGCGCTTAAAAAGTCCCGAACCCGGTAGTTATCTTCTAATTCGGCCGGAACTGCTGGCGAACGCGCCGGCCGTTTCGTTGCGGTCAGGCCATTAAGATGGTAAAAATCCTGAAGGTGCTCCTGGCGGTTTTAATGGTCGTCACCTGGCTGGCCCTTGGTATCCTTGTCTTCCTTGCCCCAAGCCTATGGGGCAAAGTCGCCATCATTGGAAGTGGCGTTCTCATCAATAGTTTGCTGGCACTCGGGTACAGCTACCTTGGTGACCGTCCGAACAGTCTGCGCGACTGGTTTAAAATGTAGCGCCTGAACAGGTAGAATGATGCGTTCAAAACGTTATAGTAAAGAGTATCAACAATCAACTTCATGAATAAACTGTTTTTTTTAATTGGTATCCTTTGTGCCGTCGCCGACGTTCGGGCCCAGTCCGGGTCGGCATCGAAATACGATCCCCACGAGCTTTTTCACCCGCTGTTCAACATGCAGCCCGGGAATGATTACCGAACGGGTGGGGGCGCTCCCGGTCCGCGTTACTGGCAAAACCGGGCTGATTACAAGATCAATGTGCGGCTGGACGACGAGCAAAACCTGCTGAGTGGCGAAGTCGAGATTGCGTATAAAAACAACAGTCCCGAAGCGCTGTCGTTTCTGTGGCTGCAACTGGATCAGAACGCTTTTTCGGATACGTCGCGGGCGGGCAAGACCACGCCGATTCGCGGGGGGCGCTACGGCAATTCGGGCTTCATGGGCGGTTTTACGATCCAGGCTGTCACGGTCGATCAGGGCAAAAACAAAACCGCCGATTATCTGGTCAGTGACACGCGGTTGCAGATCCGGCTGAGCGAACCGCTAAAACCGGGGGGCGATGTCGTCAAGGTGAAAATCGAGTATTCCTTTAAAATTCCGGCGTACGGCTCCGACCGCATGGGTACATCGCAAACCCGCAACGGGCTGATTTACGAGATGGCACAGTGGTATCCGCGCATGTGTGTGTACGATGATATTGAGGGCTGGAACGTGCTGCCGTATCTGGGCGCGGGGGAGTTTTACCTGGACTACGGTGATTATGAATACGCCATTGATGTCCCCTGGAATCACATTGTGGTCGGTTCGGGCGAGTTGCTGAATGCCCAGGAAGTGCTGACTTCCGAGCAGCAACGGCGGCTGGCTCAGGCGCGGAACAGCGACAAAACCGTGTTGCTGCGTGCTAAAGACGAAGTAAGCAATCCGCAAAGCCGGCCCAAACAGTCGGGGCGGTTGACGTGGCGCTTCCGCTGCCAGAACGCGCGGGATGTGGCCTGGGCCACGTCGAAAGCGTTTGTGTGGGATGCGGCCCGGATCAACCTGCCGAGCGGAAAAAAAGCCCTGGCCATGTCGGCTTATCCGGTGGAAAGCGCCACCGACGATTCCTGGAATCGCTCGACGGAATACGTGAAGGGCTGTATTGAATTTTACTCGAATTACCTGTTTGAATATTCGTATCCGGTCGCGACCAACGTGGCCGGTATTGTGGGCGGAATGGAGTATCCCGGTATTGTTTTCTGCGACCGGCGCGATAAAAAAGACGCGCTCTGGAACGTCACTGATCACGAATTCGGCCACAACTGGTTTCCGATGATCGTGGGCAGCAACGAACGGAAATTTGCCTGGATGGACGAAGGTTTCGATACGTTTATCAACATGTTATCCACCGAAAATTTCAACAAAGGTGAATACAACCGGCAGAAGGGCACGATGCACGACATTGCTCCGGCTTTGTTCAACGTGGATGAACCGATCATGACCATCCCGGATGTACTGCAACCGCTGCATTTGGGCGTGATGGGCTACTATAAACCGGGTATGGGCTTGAAAATGCTGCGCGATGTGGTACTGGGTCCGAAGCGGTTTGATTTCGCGTTTAAAACCTACGTACAGCGCTGGGCCTTCAAACATCCGACACCGTATGATTTTTTCCGGACGATCGAGGATGCCGCCGGTGAGGATCTGGGCTGGTTCTGGCGCGGGTATTTCTACGAAAACTGGAAACTGGATCAGTCCGTCAAAGACGTTCGGTATGTAGAACAAGACCCCCAGAAAGGCTCCGTGATCACCATCGAGAACCTGGAGAAATGGGCTATGCCGGTTATTGTCGAAGTAGAGGAAGTAGGCGGTAAAAAAACGCGGGTCAACCTGCCGGTCGAAGTCTGGCAGCGGGGCGGCACCTGGAGTTTTAAACAGCCGACGACGGCCCCCATCAAAACCGTCACCATCGATCCGGATGAGCAGATGCCGGATGTCAATCCAAGAAACAACACCTGGAGAAACAGCTCGGCGCCGTCTTCTTCAACGGCCAATTAAGAAAGGAATGATGAATTAGGGATGATGAACGATGAATGAATGCGCTGCGGTAGCCAATTCATCGTTCATCATTTTGCATTCACCACTCTTTTTTTACGCTTCCACCAGCATCGCGCCAAACGAATAGCCTCCGCCAAAAACCGTCAGGACAATGTTATCGCCCTTCTTGAATAGATCCCGGTTTTCGGAAAGGGCAATGGCGCAACCGGCGCAACCGGTGTTGCCCAGCTTCTGAATGTTGGAGAGTAGCTTCGATTCGGGCAGTTTCAGCGTATTGATCACATTCAGGCTGATGCGCAAATTGGCCTGGTGCGGAATCAGATAAGCCACGTCGTCGATCGTCAGGTTATGTTTTTCGAGGACCTGCAAACTTACTTTTGGCATGTACTGGCAGGCATTAATGAAGACATCGCGGCCGTGGGGCATGATAACGCCCTTTTCCAGCGGTTTCAGCATCACACCGGTCGTGGCTTTTCCGCTGGTGGCGGCCCCGCCGGTGATGATCGTGCGGATGGTCATGTCCTCGTCGCTGATTCGCTCTTTCGAGATCAGCAGCGCCGACGCGCCATCGCCCCACAAATGCCCCGATACCGTATCCAGTTCGTTGTTGTACGCCGTATTGTGCTCGGAAACGACCACGACGGCCAGCGACGCCTTGTTCAGGGCGAAATAGCCTTCAACCACTTCAACCGCGTTGATCAGCGATGAGCAGGCGGTGGAAATCGATATCACCGGAATGTCGGCAACGCCCAGATTGTGCTGAACAACGTGCGCCAGGGTGACGATGGTGTCGTATGGGGTGTAAGTCGCACCTACAATGAGGTCTATTTGGGAAGGCGAAATCGCGGTATTGTCGAAAAGACGCCGAACGGCTTCCAGCGCCATGGTGTTTGTATTCTCATCCGGTGCTGCTTTGCGACGCTCCCGAATGCCGGTCCGTTCGATAATCCACTCACTCGATAATCCGTTGAGTTTTGTAAAGTGTTCGTTGCCAACTACTTCGCTGGGGAGGTAATGACTAACTGCATGAATATACATCATACGAAATAAAAGAAGGGAATCAAGCTTGGTGATTCCGCACCGAAAATTAAGTATTTCCGGGAAAGCGTAGTATTGAAAATTAGAACAATACTATAAAATCTTTCTTTTTTTATGAAGTGATTGTAGTGACAACTTTTCTGCTACGCGAAGCGGTGCCCGTACGGATTCGGTCAGGCTAATAAATCAACCGTCTGGTCGTAAACTTCCCGGAGTGAAAGGGTGAAATCGAGCGTCTGATGGGTCAGCGAATCGTCGGCCCGGGTCGTTTCCTGACGGAGGGTCCGGAAACCATTTCCCGGCGTGTACCACGCTTCGACCCGCACCTGTTCGGAGTCAATGAGGATCTATTCCTGAAACGAAGGAATGTTCCGGTACAGCATAAATTTCTCGCCCCGGTCGTAATTTTTCGTGCTGTCCGACAGAATTTCGACAATCACCGTAGGATTGAGCAGGGTATCGAAAGCTGCGTCCAGTAGTTGCGGCTCTCCTCAGACAATCACCAGAGCGGGGTAGGTATACGGGCTGTTCGAGGGAATGTGCAGCCGCATGCAGATGAAAAGCTCTGGCAGCGTTTCCCTCTTAAGTAAAAGCCTATTCCAATCGATAAATTTTCCTTGATCCGGTTGGGGTTGCGGGATGCCCCCGCCATTGCGAAAATATCACCTTTGAACTATTCGCTTTTGTACTCCGCATTCCGTTCGAGTTTCAGGTAAACGTCTTCGGGGTAGTGCGGTTTCGGCTGGGCAGACACGGGGTGTCGGTTTAGGGTGTGCGGCATACGGTTTTCCGTTTCCGGCAGGCTGACGCATTCCGGAAAGAATTGCGAAGCACCGTAAACGGAAAACCGTATGTCAGCAACCGTCAATCAATCAAAACCGCCCGGCCGCTCTGCACGTCGTTTTCGACCACTTTGTATTTCACATCCCGCTTGATGGTGCCGTCCATGTACTGAACGCTCACTTTCTCGTTGCGGTTGGCCACTTTGATGGATCGAACCGGCGCCTGTTTCTCGGCGGTAGCCATCTTGCGGGCGTATTCCTGCGGGCCACCGGCGACGGGTTCTTCGTGGTCTTCTTTGTTGGTGTGCAGTTCGGGTTGCGGCTCCGGACGGCGCTGAACCGGGGCTTGCCGAACCTCCTGCTGCACTTCCTCGGCTTCCTGACCCGGAATGTCGGTTTTGGTCAGGAAACTGATGGTGTCGAAATTGACTTTACTCAAAAACCGCTTGAACAGTTCCACCGACTCGAATTTATAAACCAGCAACGGATCTTTCTGCTCAAAAACCGCATTCTGGACCGATTGCTTCAGGTCGTCCATTTCGCGCAGGTGTTCTTTCCACTCCTGATCGATCACCGAGAGCGAAACGGCTTTTTCCATTTCCGTAATCAACTCACGCCCTTCGGTTTCGACGGTTTTGCGGAGGTTCGAAACCACCGTCAGTTCGCGCAACCCATCGGAGAACGGAACGACAATATCCTGAATCTGAGCGCCCCGCTCGGCCAGAATAGCCTGCAAAACCGGCCCTGATTTCTCCCGGATGGCGTGGTTCTTGTCGTGATAGTGGGCATCGGCCTGTTCGTAGAGCTTCTGCGCCAGATCTTTGGCTTTCAGACGGCTGAATTCGTCGCGGCTGATGCTGGTTTCAAAACCGAGTGCCGTCAGCGTTTGCAGCGCAAATTCGTCGTAATTACCTTCGTTGTTGTTCGCCAGATCTTCGCAGACGTCGAACATCGTGTTGGCAATGTCGAGGGCCAGCCGGTCGCCGAACAAGGCGTTCCGACGGCGTTTGTAAATGGCCTCGCGCTGGTAGTTCATCACGTCGTCGTATTCCAGCAGCCGCTTCCGAATTCCGAAGTTGTTTTCCTCGACTTTCTTCTGTGCCCGTTCGATGGATTTGGTAATCATCGAGTGCTGAATCACCTCGCCTTCTTCCAGCCCCATCCGGTCCATGACCTTGGCAATCCGGTCGGAACCGAAAAGCCGCATCAGGCTGTCTTCCAGCGAGACGAAAAACTGCGTAGTTCCCGGATCGCCCTGCCGACCCGACCGACCGCGCAACTGGCGGTCGACGCGCCGGGATTCGTGCCGTTCCGTACCGACAATGGCCAAACCGCCCGCGGCTTTCGATTCCGGCGTCAGCTTGATGTCCGTACCCCGACCGGCCATGTTGGTCGCAATGGTCACCGTACCCGGTTTTCCGGCTTCGGCCACAATTTCGGCTTCCCGCTGGTGCTGCTTGGCGTTCAGAACCTGGTGCGCAATTTTCCGCAGCGACAGCATCCGGCTGAGCAATTCCGAGTTCTCGACCGAGGTTGTACCGACCAGAACCGGGCGGCCTTTTTCCACCAGACTCACAATCTCATCGACAACCGCGTTGTATTTCTCCCGAACCGACCGGTAGACTTTATCTTCCTCATCTTTCCGGACAATGTTCCGGTTGGTCGGAATCACCACCACGTCCAGTTTGTAGATCGTCCAGAATTCCGACGCTTCCGTTTCGGCCGTACCGGTCATCCCGGCCAGCTTGTGATACATCCGGAAGTAGTTTTGGAGCGTAACCGTTGCGTACGTCTGGGTGGCATCTTCCACCTTCACGCCTTCTTTGGCTTCCACGGCCTGGTGCAAACCGTCGGACCACCGGCGGCCTTCCATGATCCGGCCCGTCTGCTCGTCGACAATCTTGATTTTACCATCCATGATGACGTAATCGACGTTGATCTCGAACAGCGAATAGGCTTTCAGCAACTGGTTGACGGTATTGATCCGCTGGGTTTTCACCGAATAATCACGAATCAGGGCTTCTTTGTGCAGAATTTTGTCTTTCTCGTCCAGGTCCGTGCTTTTGTCGATGTTGTTCATGTCGATCGACAAATCGGGCAGGATAAAAAAGTTGGGATCTTCACCCGAGCCGGTGATGTAGTCAATGCCTTTTTCGGTCAAATCGATGCTGTTGTGCCGCTCGTCGATCGTGAAATACAGCGGTTTATCGGCTTCGGGCATCAGCTTCTGGTTTTCGGCCAGGTAGACCGATTCCGTTTTCTGCATGATGGCCTTGATCCCCGTTTCGCTTAAATACTTGATCAGCGGTTTGTATTTCGGCAACCCCCGGTGCGCCCGGAAAAGCGACAAGCCGCCTTCCTTTTCGTCGCCGGCGGCAATTTTCTTTTTGGCATCATTCAGCAGGTCCTGCACCAGTTTCCGCTGTACTTCGGCCACGCGGGAAACGCGCGGTTTCAGTTCGGCAAACTCCTGTTCGTCACCGCGCGGCACGGGACCGGAGATGATCAAAGGCGTCCGGGCGTCGTCGATCAACACGGAGTCGACCTCATCGACCATCGCGTAGTGGTGCTTGCGCTGCACCAGTTCGTCGGTGCCGCGCGCCATGTTGTCGCGCAGGTAATCAAAACCGAATTCGTTGTTGGTTCCGTAGGTAATATCGGCCAGATACGCCTGCTTGCGCGAGAAGGAGTTCGGTTGGTGCTTATCGATGCAATCGACGCGCATCCCGTGGAACTCGAACAGGGGTGCCATCCACTCGGAGTCACGTTTGGCCAGGTAGTCGTTGACGGTTACAATGTGGACCCCGCGGCCAGCCAGCGCGTTCAGGTAAGCCGGAAACGTCGCAACCAGCGTTTTTCCTTCCCCGGTTGCCATTTCCGAAATCTTGCCCTGGTGCAAAACCGTACCCCCGATGATCTGGACGTCGTAGTGCACCATGTCCCATTTGATCTGGGTTCCGGCCGCATCCCAGCTGTTGGCCCAGTAGGCTTTGTCGCCGTTGAGGGTGATGTGTTTTTTGCGGGTGGCAAACTCGCGGTCGAAGTCGGTGGCTGTTACTTCCAGTTGTTCGTTTTCTTTCAGCCGCTTGGCGGTTTCTTTCACGACGGCAAACGCCTGGGGCAGAATATCGAGCAGAACCACTTCCAGCTCTTTGTTGCGGTCGGTTTCCAGTTTATCGATCTGGTTAAAGATGCGCTGTTTGGCATCCACGTCCAGGTCGGGCTGGTCGGCCACCTGCTTCTGGAGATCGGTCAGCTGGGTATCGATGGGCTGCAACCGTTGCGCAATAATCTGCTTCAGTTCAGCGGTTACATTCCGGAGTTCGTCGTTGGAAAGAGATTGTAATTTCTGAAACTCGGCGTTCACCTTGTCGACGTACGGGAGCAGTTCGCGGATGTCCCGATCCGACTTGGTGCCGAAGAGTTTGGTAATTCCCTTGGTTATGAGGTTAATCATTCGAATATCAATTAAACGGATGTTTCAATAAAGTTCTGCAAAATTAGGGGTTTGCGCCATAGAATAGTAACAATTTCTGAATCAGTTTCATTGCGATGCCCCCGGAGATTTTGGATAAACGGCCGGATCAAATGAAAAACCGGTATTTATGCGCGTTGACCTTTCGCTAAATGAGTTGAAAATGGAACGGTACTATTTCGTAAACTGAGCTGAAAATCGGGTCTTTAGTGCGACCGGCCGCACCGGTCATATACTCCTACAACGGTATTTTCTGCCAAATCGCTATGGAAAAATTGAGGGTATTGCTCTGGAACATGGAATGGATGAACGATTTGTTCGATACCGCCGGCAATTTCCGGCCGGACGATGCCATTCCCCAACATTCGCCGGATACAACCGTCCGCACCCGGCGTGATCAGCTGTCGGGCGTGATCGACGAAATCGATCCGGACCTTGTGGTGGTGGTCGAAGGCCCCAACAGCGACCGGGAATTGCAGCGGTTTTTCGACGATGATGTTACCGGGACCTGGATCACCAAAGTCCAGCCGACAAAAGGGTCCTCGCAACTGGTCGGCTGCGCCCTCCGCACCGATCGCGGCAAATTTGATGCCGACAACCCGCTAACCTTTTTTGATACGTTTAATCCCGAAAAGTTTCCGGAATTCCAGCCGTTCGAGATTGATACGGAAGACGACGGCATTATTGAGCGGTATCGCTTCGAGCGTTCTCCGCTTTACGTCGAAATCCGGACGGCGGGCGGTTTGCCCCTGCGGTTTTTAGGGCTTCACCTGAAAAGCAAAGGAATTTTTGATGCCTACGAATGGAGCAAATGGTGGGAAGTGGCCGACGCCAACCGCCGGAAGCTGCTGGCGCAGGCTACCCAGATCCGGCTCAAGTTTCTGGACCCCTATTTGACCGACGAGGCCACCCGTGCCATTCCGCTGATCGTTTGTGGCGATATCAACGACGGGCCGGGGCTCGATGCCAGCGAGAAACGGATTCTGGGCAGCGCCATCGAGCGGCTGATGGGCACGGTCTGGTTCCCGAACCGGTGTCTGGGCAATGCCCTGTTCGATCATTGCCTCAAGCCGGCCGACCAGCAGAACCTGCGGTTTGAAAAAATTTACACCACCAGTTTCCACGATCCGATTTTCAACAACGTCTGGCACAAGGAGTGGATCGATCACGTGCTGTATTCCCGCAACCATCCCCAGCCGTGGGTGACCAGCGCCCGGATTTTCACCGAAATGCCGGATGGGCAGAAAATCTGGACCAAGTATCCGCACGCTTCCGACCACATGCCGGTTCAGGTGGAGATTCGTTTATGAAAAACCGGATTTGAATTTCTTGTTGAAAAGTTGCGGGAAGGATTGTAAGTTGGGATGAAATTAGGACGGGATCAGGTTGGATTCTGTCACCTTACTTTCTATCTGATTATTCCTGAACCTTCATGACTTCCCGCAGAAAATTCCTTCGGCAATCGACCCAACTGGCCACCGGGGTTGGGCTGGCCACCAATTTACCGGCTGATTTACGGCTTTCACCAGCCCAAACCGCCCCGACCGACGAGGTTGTTGTTGGCCTGATTGGCTGCAACAACATGGGGTGGTCCGACCTGAACTCGATGCTGAAACATCCGGGCGTTCGCTGCCTGGCGTTGTGCGATGTGGACAGCAACGTGCTTAACAAACGCGCGGTCGAGCTGGAAAAAATGACCGGCAAAAAACCGGTTTTGTACAGCGATTTCCGGAAACTGCTGGAAAACAAGGCGATCAACGCGGTGATTATCGGGACGCCCGACCATTGGCACTGTCTGCAAACCGTCTATGCCTGTCAGGCCGGAAAAGATGTGTATGTGGAAAAACCGCTGGCCAACTCCATTGAAGAATGCGACCTGATGGTGGAAGCCGCCCGGAAACACAACCGGATTGTGCAGGTGGGGCAGTGGCAGCGCAGCGCTCCGCACTGGAACGCGGCTTTGGATTTTGTGCGTTCGGGCAAGCTTGGCCGCATCCGCTCGGTCCGAACCTGGGCGTTTATGCCGTACGGAAAAACGTTTCCGGTCAAACCCGATGCCGCCGTTCCGGCGGGTGTCGATTACGACATGTGGCTCGGCCCGGCCCCGAAACGCCCCTTCAACCCGAACCGGTTTCACGGCAGTTTCCGCTATTTCTGGGATTATGCCGGTGGTCTGATGACCGACTGGGGCGCCCACATGATCGATATGGCCTTGTCCGGCATGAACGTGACGGCCCCGAAATCGGTGGTGGCCCTGGGTGGCAAATACGGTTTTCCGGACCACGCCAGCGAAACGCCCGATACGCTGCAGGTGGTGTATGATTACGGCAATTTTACGATTCTCTGGGAGCAGTCGCTCGGCACGGGACGCGGCCCATTCGACCGCGACCACGGCGTCGCTTTCATCGGTAATCTGGGCACGGTCGTGATCGATCGGTCGAAATGGGAGCTGTTTCCGGAAGTAGACGCGGGCAATTACCTGATTCCGGCCCAGCCGCCGAAATTCGGCAGCGGACGGGACCTGGACCAGCACACGCTGAACTTTGTGACCTGCGTCCGAACCCGGCAGAAGCCCAATTGTCCGGCGGAAGTGGGCCGGGATGTGGCCCTGCACGCCCACCTGGGAAACATTGCTTACCGGTCGGGGCAGAAGTTGTTTTGGGATGCCGAAAAAAACCAGCTCGCCAACAGCGAAAAAGCCGCTGAACTGGTCAAAGCCCATTACCACGGAACCTGGACCGTTCCGAAAGTATAAGCCGCTCCGCTCAATCATATTTGTAACCGAAAATAGTGACCTTCGGAACCGCCGGTCTTCTAAAGAGGTATGTTTGTACAATAAATATTGATTGACCGGAAGAACGCCTATGAAAACGACTACAAGCCTGGCTGGAGTTCTGCGACGTGTTTTACTGCTGCTTGGTTGCGGATTGGCAGGAAACCAGCTTGCCGTAGCCCAGTGTACCACAAAAAGCACCAAGGATCAGACCGTTGACTTTCGGTTGACGTACGATAAAACCAGCCAGCGAATCACGGCCTGGTACGTGCCCTCATTATCGAGTACGCACCGGTTGGTAACCGGGCAGTTCAGTATCGTGACCCCCGACGGCTTTACGTCGCCGGAGGCCGGTTCCGGGCGGGATTCTCGACTGGAAATCACCAACATCAACGGGGCCTGGCAGGATTTCGTGTTTGACAACGATCTCTTTATGTCGAAAAGCCTTTCCCCGCTGGCGTCGATGGAAGGAGCCGCGGTTCATCAGGTTGGAATGGCTCCGCAGGCCATCGATGTCGGGGCCGTGACGGCCGGCGTTCCGGTTCCGCTGTTTTCGTTTCCGTCCACCGCGCAGGAAGGGACGGTGCGGATTGTGGAAGCGGGCGAGCCCATTCAGAAAGATATTCTGAAACGATTTGGAGGCAACATCGGCAATGAAATTTCCATCCAGGCGCCGGTCAAGGCCTTCGTTCGGGCCGAACAACGCTACTGCAAAAACGACGTTCAAAAAATAATCGAGTTTAAAAAACCGACTCTGGTCGATCTCACGGCCGGAGTAACCAGCAAACCGGCCGGAACGCCGGGCGTACAAACCGTGGGCGTGGCCGGGCTGGATGAGTTGCTGGGTGCGGAACAATTGATGGTAACCCCCAATCCGGCGACAACCGAACTAACCGTGCGGTATCAGCTGCTGACGGCGGGGAACGCGGGCGTTGACCTGGTCGATGCCCAGGGCCGGACGGTTCAGACCCTGGTGGCCCGCAAACACCACGGCATCGGAAAATACCAGTTGAAGATAAGCTTGCAGGATGTGGCCGCCGGGATGTATTTCTGCTCCCTCAAAGGCGAAGACGTTCAGAAAGCCGTCAAAGTAATGATTGCCAGATAGTCAAAAATGTCCTCAGAATGGAAAACCGGAAACGATCTGATTTCCGGTTTTTTTATGCCCGTCTGTCCGCTTTTCCGCTGTCCGTCTGAGGACGCCAACTGTCCGTATTTGGACAGCCGCCCGAACTAGATCCCGCCAGTTAATGCCGTAAGGGCTTGTTTGCCGGTTTGGCAAAGGATTTGTACGATAAAATAGAGACTAATCCCGGAGCCATGCGTCGTACCTACTTAGGAGAGTTTGAAGAAGTTGTTTTGTTGATGGTGGCCATTCTGGACGGCGAAGCCTACGGCGTTACCGTCAGCCAGGCGCTGGAAGAACACACGGGGCGGCTGGTCACGTTTGGCACCGTTCACAACACGCTTATTCGCCTGGAAGAAAAAGGCTTCGTCAGCTCCGAACTGGGGGGCGCCACGGCCGAGCGCGGTGGACGACGAAAGCGGCTTTTTCGGGTAACGGCCCTGGGCAGCCGGGCATTGCAGGAAATTCAGCACTTGCGAAGTCAGCTCTGGCAGTTGGTGCCGCCGAATGCGCTAAAAGTAAGCGGTTTATGAACGCGCCCCAAAACCGTCCCGGCAACTCGGTTGCTCCACCCCGCTGGGCGCACCGGCTGCTGACCGGACTGCACCCGGCCGAAACGCGGGAAGAAGTCGAGGGCGATCTGGAAGAACTGTACGTGTCCTGGTACCGGCGGTCCGGAAAAAACCGGGCAACCGTTCAGTACGTCATTAATGTTGTGTCGGTGTTGCCGCCGTTTGTGCGCCGACGTCAAAAACCGACTCCCGATTCTCAACACTCCTTTTTTCATCCTGCTATGATTCGGAATTATTTCAAACTTGCCTGGCGAAACCTGGCCCAAAGTAAAGCGTACTCGGCAATTACCATCTTCGGGCTGGCACTTGGCCTGGCGGTCAGTCTGTTTAACCTGCTGTACGTTGTGGACGAGTTCAGCTACGACCGGTTTCATACCAAAGCGGAGCGCATTTACCGGATCAACAGCACCATCACCTACGCCGGGACCGAGTCGGAGGGGGCCGTGGCGCCAACGCCCATGGGACAAACTCTGAAACGGGATTTCCCCGAAGTGGAAGAAGCCACCCGGCTGGGAAAATACGGCAGCCATCTGATAAAAAGCGGCCAGGATATTCTGCGTGAGCAGAACGTTTTATACGCCGACTCAACCGTTTTTGACGTCTTTACGCTACCAGTGCTGGCAGGGAATCCCCGGAAAGCGTTGACGGAGCCGCAGTCGGTGGTCCTGACCCGAAGCACGGCGATCCGGTATTTTGGCTCGTTGAATGCCGTAAACCGGGTTTTGACGTTTGATCATGACGATGTTCGGCGCGTGACGGCGGTTATTGAAGACATTCCGGTTCAGTCGCACTTTCAGGCCGACTTCATCCTGCCTTTGTACGCCACCAAAGATGCCAAAGTTAATAAATGGGGCAACCATATTTTTAACACTTACGTGGTGCTGAAACCGGGCACTAGCCCCCGGGCGGTCGAAGCCAAATTTGAACGGATCCTGCAGACGTATGTTGACCCGGCCTTGCGGCAGTTTTTTCAAACCACGCTGGCCGACACCCGAAAAGCCGGTAATAACTTCACGTATTCGCTGATGCCCCTTCGGGATATCCATTTACATTCCGACCGGCAGGGCGAGCTGGCCCCCAACAACAGCATTGAATCCGTCTATCTGTTCGGGGTAATTGCTCTGGTAATTCTGCTGATTGCCAGCTTTAATTTTATCAACCTGACCACCGCCCGCTCGGTCAAACGGGCGCGGGAAGTCGGCGTGCGCAAAGTAATGGGGTCCAACCGGGCGGACCTGATGATTCAGTTCCTGTCCGAATCGTTGCTAATTACTTTCCTGGCTTTGCTGGCGGGATTGGGCGTCGTTTATTTGCTCCTGCCGACCTTTAACACCCTGGCCGCCAAAACGCTTTCTTTTTCGCAGCTGCTGAATGGCGCGTCGCTGGCTTATCTGCTGGCTGGCGCGGTCCTGGTCGGTATCCTGGCCGGGGGGTATCCGGCGTTGTACCTGTCGTCGTTTCAACCCATCAAGGCGCTGAAAGGAAAGTTGTGGGCGTTGCCCCAGCGCCAGAGTCTGCGGACTTACCTGGTGGTTTTGCAATTTGCGCTGTCCATGCTGCTCATCATCGGCACGTTGCTCATCAATCAGCAGCTTCATTACATCCAAACCAAAAAAATAGGGTTCGATAAAGAGCAGGTCGTGGTCGTAAAAACCGATCAGTCGACCGAATCCGAAGTCGTCACCTTCCGAAATGAAATGCTGCGGAAGGCGGCCGTAAAAACCGGAACCGTCAGCGGTTTTCTGCCCGTAACCTCCCAGCGCTGGAACGATATGTGGTATCCGGAGCGGGCCACCGACCAGAAGCTTTCCGTAAACATGCAGGAATGGAAGGTTGACCCCAACTACATCCCGACCTTCGGAATGAAGCTGGTACAGGGACGGAATTTCCGCGCGGCCGGGGCCACCGATAGCGCAGCGGTTATTATTAATGAGCGCGCAGCCAAACGGTTTGGCTACCAGAATCCGGTGGGAAAAATCATCCACAAAACCGGCGGGGAACAGCTGACCATTATCGGCGTCGTGAAGGATTTTCACTACGAATCGCTCCGGGCAACCATCGAACCGGTTGGGCTGGTGGTAAACGCAGGGATGCTGGGCCGCGCGCTTGAAGAATCTTCCCGGGCTGCGGTTTCGTTTCGGCTCAACACCGCCGACATTCCGGCCGTACTCGCTTCGATGGAACAAACCTGGAAGCAAGTGGCGCACGGACGCCCTTTTGAATACTCTTTTTTAAGGGATGATTTCGATGCCATGTACCGCGCGGAGCAGCGAATTGAGCGGTTGTTTACGGTTTTTGCCACCATCGCCATTTTGATTGCCTGTCTGGGACTCTTCGGCCTGAGCGCGTTTGCGGCTGAACAGCGAACGAAAGAAATCGGAGTCCGCAAGGTCATGGGGGCATCGGTGGGCAGTCTGGCGGTTTTGCTGGCCCGCGATTTCTTAAAACCAGTCCTGATTGCCATTGTTCTGGCTTCGCCGGTGGCCTGGTACGCCGTGAGTCAGTGGCTGAACGATTTTGCCTACCGGATTACCATTTCGTGGTGGATCTTCGCGCTGGCGGGCGTACTCGCGGTCGGTATTGCGTTGCTGACGGTCAGTTTCCAGAGCATCAAAGCCGCCTTGATGAATCCGGTGAAAACGCTGCGAAGCGAATGAAAATAAGGAAGTAGCGAATGTGACGCATGACTAACGAACAGTGGACCACTTCGCTATTCGGGGTTCGCTATTCACTATTCGTTGGTAAAAAACCGCTCCATGAAACCCTCAAATCATCCCCAACCACCCCGCTGGGCCAACCGGTTTTTGCGATGGCTTCATCCTTCGGATACGATCGAAGAAGTCGAAGGCGATCTGGAGGAATTATACGGATACTGGTACCGGAAGGCTGGCGAAACGCAGGCGGTTTTACGGTATTTACTCGGTGTTGCGTCGGTGTTGCCGCCGTTCGTGCGCCGACGTCCGAAAAACCGCTCCGATTCCCAACCCTCCAACCTTCATCCCGACATGATCCGGAATTATTTCAAAATTGCGCTGCGGCAACTGGTCAAAAACAAAGTGTATTCGCTGATTAACATCGGCGGGCTGGCATTCGGGCTGGCCTGCTGTCTGCTGATTACCTTGTATGTCTACGATGAGTTGAGTTACGACCGGTTTAACGCGAACTACAGCCACATTTACCGCCTGATCGAAAGGCAGAAACAGCCCGGCGGTATTTTTGACGTGGCCGCTACACCCGGACCGCTGGCGGCTACGCTCGCGAAGGATTTTCCGGAGGTGGAGCGGGTGACCCGGGTTGGTCGCTGGAGTGGCTTGCTCAGTCAGGAACGTCAGTCGATCGAATCGAACCAGATGCTGGTGGTCGATCCCGGTTTTTTCGGAATCTTCAGTTATCCCTTACTGCTGGGCAACCCAAACACGGTTTTTCGCGCGCCCGACGAAGTGATTTTCAGCGAAGCCACCGCGCAGCGGTTTTTCGGTCCGAACTGGCGGACGAAAAACGTGCTGGGGCAGTCGTTCAAGCTCAACAACGAGCAGACGCTCACGCTGGTGGGCGTGGCGCAAAACCCGCCCGAGCAGTCGCAGATTGAGTTTGAGGTGCTGATGCCGTTCAAATGGCTCGAACGCTACGACGAGTGGAGCCTGAAATGGAACAGCAACAGCTACCACACCTACGTGCAGCTCAAACCCGATCCGTCGGGCGCCCCCGTCAACCCGGCCGCGTTCGGCGCGAAAGTCCGGACCCAGCTCAGGCGGTACGATGCGGGCAATGAAACCCCGCTTTTGCTGCAACCCCTGTCGGAAATCTACCTGTACTCCAAATTCGCTTTTGAGACCGACCACGGAAAACGCAGTGACATTGTTTACATCCGCATTCTGGTGACGGTCGGCTTAATCGTGCTGGTGATTGCGGTGATTAATTTTATCAACCTGGCCACGGCCCGGGCCTCGCAGCGGGCCAAAGAAGTCGGCGTCCGGAAAAGCGTGGGGGCGCAGCGGTCGAGTCTGGTGACCCAGTTTCTGGGCGAGGCCACTCTGATGACCGGTTTTTCCATGCTGCTGGCCCTTGGGCTGGCCGAAGGGCTTTTGCCCCTGTTTAACAGCTTGGCCGGTAAAACCCTGCAAATACCGTATCAGCTTCCGGTTTTCTGGCTGATTCTGGTCGGCTTAACCGCTGCCGTTAGTGTATTAACGGGCCTATATCCGGCTTTTTTTCTGTCCTCCTTCCGGCCCGTCAGCGTGCTGAAAACCGGGCTGGCGGGTTACTTTTCCAGGGGAAAGTCCGGTCGGAGTCTGCGGCAATCGCTCGTGGTGGGGCAATTTGTGTTGTGTATTGCGCTGGCGATCAGTACGGTTGTGATTTACCGGCAACTGGCTTACATCCAGCAGGCCAAACTGGGCTTTGACAAATCGCAGTTGTTGTATGTGCGGCTCAAAGGCGATCTGAGGGGCCAGGCGCTGCAACTCCGGAGCGCGGTGGAACAGGTGCCGGGCGTTGCCCGAACCGCCCTGGCGACGAGTAATCTGGTGAACATGAACAACAGCACCCCCATTGAATGGGAGGGGCAGACGCCGAAGGATGAGTTCCTGATCACGCAGATGAACATCGACGCCGATTTCGTAAAAACCGTGGGAATGTCGCTGGCTGCGGGGCGGAATTTCTCGACTCAACTGACGACCGACACCTTGTCAACCCTGGGGGCCTATCTCATTAACGAAACGGCCGCGAAACGCATGGGCTGGACACCCGCCGGGGCGCTGGGCAAACGGGTTAAATTCTGGGGAACGGAAGGGCGGATTATCGGCGTTCTGAACGACTTCCATTTCCGGCCGCTGCACGTGGCCATCCAGCCTTTCCTTTTCCGGTTTCGGCCGAAGGAGTTCTATTTTACGCTGCTGGTCAAGACCAAACCGGGTTCGCTGGCGCCTGTTCTGGCCGACATCGCGAAAGCCTACAAAAAAACTAAAACAGACTATCCGCTCAGCTATGGGTTTGTGGATCAGGATCTGGACGCGCAGTACCAGGCGGAACAACGCATTGGCCGCATTGTGCTCTGCTTTGCCGTGCTGACGATTCTGATTTCCTGTCTTGGTTTGTTTGGCCTGACCGCGTTTACCGCCGAGCAGCGCACGAAAGAAATTGGCATTCGGAAGGTGCTGGGCGCGTCGGTCACCAGCATTGTGGCCCTGCTTTCCAAAGATTTTCTGAAACTCGTGCTTATCGCCCTGCTCATTGCCAGCCCGATTGCCTGGTACGCCATGAATCGCTGGCTGGAAAATTTCGCCTACCGGATCGTTATTCACTGGTGGGTGTTTGCGCTGGCCGGCTTGCTGGCCGTCGGGATAGCCCTGTTGACGATCGGTTTCCAGAGCATCAAAGCCGCGTTGATGAATCCGGTGAAAACGTTGCGCAGTGAATGAGGGAGCGAAATAACGAATAATGAATATCGAATGTTGAAGTAGCGCTGCCTGACTTCGTTATTCGTCATTCATTATTCGTTATTTTCAACGGATCACCCCTCCGCCCGCAGTACTTCCAGGGGTGGGCGAACCAGTACCCCGCGGCTGTTGAACAAACCGATGAGGATAGTCAGGCCGGTCACGATGCCAACCACCGCAAGCAGCGGGACAAAGTCGGGCGTGAACGGCACTTCAAAGACGAAATAAGCCAGGCCCCAGGTGCCGAACAGCGACAAAACGATGCCGGAAAAAGCCGCCAGCATTCCCAGGAACAGGTATTCGATCAGCGTAATGAGCAAAATCTGACGGCGGTTGGCGCCCAGCGTCCGCAGCAGCACGCTTTCCTGAATCCGCTGGTATTTGCTAATGATCACCGAACTACTTAGGACCAGCAAGCCGGTGATGATGCTGAACAGGGCCATGAACCGGATAACGAACGAAACTTTTTCCAGCACCTCGTCGATGGTCTTCAGAACCAGCCCGAGGTCGATGGCCGACACGTTCGGGTAGCGCAGCACCAGATCGCGCTGAAACCGGGCCGACTGCTGCGTGTTATCGACGCGGGTCATCAGGACGTGAAACTGCGGAGCCTGTTCGAGCAAGCCGGTCGGAAACACAATCAGGAAGTTGGTTTGCACCCGGTTCCAGTCCACTTCGCGCGTGCCGCCCACGATGGTCGGAATCAGCGCGCCCTGCACGTTGAACGTCAGCGTGTCGCCCAACTTCAGTTTCATGCGTTCCAGATAGCCTTTTTCGACGGATATATACGCGTTTTGGTTGGCTTGGTACGGCGCTTTTCCGGCGGTTAGTTTTTCCGAACTACTAAGCGAATCGCGGTAGGTCACGCGGTATTCGCGGGTCAGGGCCCAGTCGGGAAATTTGGCGCTGGTGTCTTTCTGAATGGCTTCGACCGTCCGGCCGTTGATTTCGGCCAGCCGCATGGTGACCACCGGAACATGCTGGACCACCGGCAGGTGATGCTGCCGAACCAGTTGCTGGACCCCGGTTTTCTGCTCGTTCTGAATATCGAACAAGATCATATTGGCCTGATTTCCGCTCGCGGACAGTTGCACCCGGCTGAGCAGAAGGGTCTGCGTCAGGTACAGGGTCGCAATCAGAAACGCCCCCAGGCCAATCGAGATCACCAGGATGAGCGTCTGGTTATGCGGGCGGTAGAGATTCGCCAGACTTTGCCGCCAGATGTAACTCCACGAAACCGGGAAAAACCGGCGAACCAGCACCATCAGCAGTTGACCGATGCCGGTCAAAACGCCGAAGGCAAACGCCAGCCCGGCCGTAAAACCGAGGGCCATCGGAAAGTCGCGAATCTGCCAGTACGCAAAACCGGTAATCGCCAGGACAATCGATCCGTAAACCGCCCACTGAAGCGGGTCGCGACCGGCCACATCTTCGTCGTAGGAACTGCGCAGGGTGCGCAGTGGAGCAATTTTCCGGATCACCAGCAACGGCAGCAACGCAAACAGAGTCGCGATGACCAAACCGGCCCCAACGCCCTGCGCTACAGCTTGCCAGGAAACCGTCGTCACGACTTCAACCGGCAGGAAACTTTCAAAAACCACCGGCAGCAGCAGTTGTAAAACCGTACCCAGGGCAGCGCCAAGCAGGGCGCCCACAAAGCCCATCAACGACGTCTGGATGAGATAAATCAGAAAGGCCTGACGCCCACTGGCACCCAGACACCGCAAAATAGCCACCGACGCGACTTTTTCCTTGACGTACAGATGCACCGCGCTGGCAACGCCCACGCAACCCAGCAGCAGAGCCACAAAGGCTACCAGATTCAGAAATTTGGTGAGGTCGGCGAAGGCGCGGCCGGTTTGTTCCTTGCGCTCCGTGACCGTATCGGAATTGATGCCCAGCTTGTCCAGACGGGACTCGATGCGTTCAACGTATTGATCAACGTCAGTTCCGGGTTTAAACTGGTAATAGGATCGGTAGGTTGCCCGGCTGCCGCGTTGCAGTAAGCCGGTTTCCGGCAACAACGCATACGGAATAAAAACCGTCGGAGCCACGGTGGTCGTCACCGCCGTCTGACCCGGAATTTTCAGAACCCGCCCCGCCACGTAAAACATCAGCCGACCAATTTTCACCGAATCCCCCACCTGAGCGTTCAGCTGAACCAGCAGTGCATCATCGACCAGCGCCATCCGTTGCCGGTTCTGGTTGGCTTTCCGAAACAGGCTGACGGCATTGGCGGGCTGGGTTTCCCAGTCGCCGTAATAGGGAAACCGGCCCTGCACGGCTTTCACCTGCGCCAGCCGGACGCCCCCCGAACGCGGAAACATCGCCATCGACGCAAACGCCACCTCGCGGCTTCGCTCGGGGGTGATGCTGGCCAGAAACTGCTCGGTTTTTTTAGAGATTTCCTTGTTGGAAGTCAGCACCAGGTCGGCGCCGATCAGTTCGCGGGCCTGCTCATCAACGCTGCGGGACAGGTTATCGCCGAAGGAATTGATGGCCACTAGGGCCGCAATACCGAGCACAATGGCCGACATGAACAGAAACAGCCGCTGCCGGCTCCGGCGGCTGTCGCGCCAGGCCATTTTCCACAGCCAGGGGTCAAAAACCGAGCTGCGCTGGGGAATTATTTGGGGAAGTTGACGGTCCATCAGTTGGTGGCGATGCGGTTTTCCGTGAGCGTATCCGACACGAGGTTGCCTCCTTTGATCCGGATGATGCGCTGGGTGCGGGCGGCCAGTTCGAGGTCGTGGGTGACCAGCACCAGCGTGGTGCCGGCTTCGCGGTTGAGTTCAAAAATCAGATCGACGACGGTGGCGCTGGTATCGGTGTCGAGGTTGCCGGTGGGTTCGTCGGCAAACAGAATTTTGGGGCGGTTGGCAAACGCCCGCGCCAGCGAAACCCGTTGCTGTTCTCCGCCCGAAAGCTGCGTCGGATAATGATGACCGCGCTGTCCCAAACCGACGCGCTCCAGCAATTCCTGGGCGGTTTTTCCCGCCCGTTTTTCGCCCCGCAGTTCCAGCGGCACCATCACGTTTTCCAGCGCCGTCAGCGTAGGCAGGAGCTGGAAATTCTGGAAAATAAAACCGACGTATTGATTCCGGACAGCCGCCCGCTCGTCTTCGCTGAGGGTGTCTAACCGGATGTTATTCAAGTAAATACTCCCCGAGGAGGCCCGGTCGAGCCCGGCGCATAAACCGAGCAGGGTGGTTTTGCCGCTGCCCGACGGGCCGACGATGGAAAACGTATCACCGGCCTGAATGTCAAAGCTTACGGAGTTTAATACGGTTAATGTACGACCTCCGCTCTGGTAGGTTTTCGTCAGGTTCTCAGCACGCAGAATACTCATAAGTTAAAATTTAACGGAATAAGGGAATAACCAATTCGGTGCGGTTTTATTCACCCGGCCGGACAGATTATTTGATAAAGGGCACGAAATGGGGCTAAATGGATAAAATACCGTTATTTTTGCTGGAGTCGTGCGGAATAGCAACCTAAAAATTGCGTCAACAATGAATTTACCGAAAACAAAGGGAAAATACAACGTTTGGGTGGCCGGGTGGCTGCTGGTGGTTGGGCTGTGGGGGTGTAATTCCAAAACAGAAACCAGCCAGGCAAATGAAGAAAAACCGGCCACGGCTGCCAGCGATCCTGAAAAACCGATGGCCGAAACCAAGAAGACCATTCTGTTTTTTGGCAACAGCCTGACGGCGGGTTACGGCCTGAACCCCGCCGAAGCTTTTCCGGCGCTGATCGGTGAAAAAGCCAAAGCCGCAGGTTATGATTATCAGGTGGTTAACGCCGGGTTGAGCGGAGAAACAACGGCGGGCGGCAAAAGCCGGATTAGCTGGGTGCTGCGCAAACCCGTTGCGGTTTTCGTCCTCGAATTAGGCGGCAACGACGGCCTGCGCGGCATTCCGCTCGACGATTCCCGAAAAAACCTGCAGGCCATCATCGACACCGTTCGGTTGAAAAGTCCGCAGGCGCAGCTGGTGATTGCCGGAATGCAGATTCCGCCGAATCTTGGTCCTGATTATGCCGCGCAGTTCCAAACCCTTTTTGCTGATCTGTCCGCCAAAAATAACGCCGTTCTGATTCCCTTTCTGCTCGAAAACGTTGGCGGCATCCGGAAACTGAACCAGCCGGACGGCATTCATCCGACGGCGGAAGGGCACAAAATCGTGGCCGAAAACGTCTGGAACGTGCTGAAGCCGGTTCTTCAGAAACAGCAATTGTAATTTAACCTTTCTGGCTTAAACCGGTCAGGTTTTCAAAGCCTGACCGGTTTAAGCGTATTCTTTCCCTACCGCCGTGCGCAAACTCCTGAATAACCTGACTTTCCGCGTCCTTGTCGCCATCACGCTCGGGATCATCGTCGGCCATTTTTTTCCGGCCACGGCGGCTAAGCTCAAACCGCTGGGCGATCTGTTCATCAATCTGATCAAAATGGTGATTGCACCCATCATTTTCCTAACCATTGTTCTGGGAATCAGTAACATGGGCGATCTGAAGAAGGTTGGGCGGGTCGGTGGAAAGGCGCTGCTGTATTTTGAGATTGTAACGACGCTGGCGCTGATCATCGGGATTGTGATTGCCAATGTCATCAAACCGGGTGCGGGGGTGCAGACGGCGGCCGTGCAGGGCGGGGATGTGTCGGCCTATACCTCGCAGGGCAAAGAGCTGGACTGGGTCAAGTTTTTCCTGCACATCGTGCCCGACAACGCCATCAAATCCTTTGCCGAGGGCGAAATTCTGCAAGTGCTGGTTTTTTCCGTGCTGTTTGGCGTCGGACTGACGCGCATGGGCGAGAAGGGGCACTCGCTGATTCTGACCTTCGAGAAACTGTCGCGGGTCTTTTTCAATATTCTGAACGTGGTCATGATTCTGGCTCCGCTGGGTGCGTTCGGCGGCATGGCGTTTACCATTGGCAAATACGGTTTGAGCACGTTGCTGCCGCTGGCGAAACTGATGGGGACGGTTTACGCAACCATGTTTTTGTTTATTTTCGTGGTGCTGAACCTGATTCTGCGCTACTACCGCATCAGTTTGTGGTCGGTTTTAAAATACATCAAGGAAGAACTGCTGATCGTTTTCGGAACCTCGTCGTCGGAATCGGCTTTGCCGCAGGTGATGGACAAGCTCGAAAACATGGGGTGTTCGCGCTCGGTGGTGGGGCTGGTGATTCCGGCGGGTTATTCATTCAACCTGGACGGCACGACGATTTACCTGTCGATGGCGACGATTTTTCTGGCGCAGGTTTTCAGTGTGAACCTGACGCTGGGGCAGGAACTGACCATCATCGGGATTCTGATGGTGACCTCAAAAGGGGCTGCGGGCGTTACAGGCAGCGGTTTTATCGTCCTGGCGTCCACGCTGACGGCGGTTCGGGTCATTCCGGTTGAGGGGCTGGCGTTGTTGCTGGGCGTAGACCGGTTTATGTCGGAAGCCCGGTCGATCACCAACATTATCGGCAATACCGTCGCAACGATTTTTATTGCCAACAACGAAAAGGAATTCGACCGGAAGAAAATGCTGAAAGCGTTTGGGCAACTGGAGAAAGAAGAACTAACCAATTATAACTATTAATGCTTTCGATTGGGAACCCGGATTTACCAGATCAAATGGATCAAATCCGCGTGAATCCGTTTGATCCGTGTTCCCAATCCTAAAAAAGCCTTTGCGGTCGTTATAAAAAATGTATTTTTGTTTGCAGGAGCCGTAAACAGTATCAGTGCAATCAACGTAAAGGAATGAGAGTTTCGGGGATTTGGGCAGGAATTGTTGCCATTTTGATCATTGTCGGGTGCGATTCGAGTGAAGACAAAAAATTAAAGCGTTCGGCGAACGCGATGTCCAATTGCGCCGAAGAACAGAAATTATCGGCGGCCGAGGAACGGACCATCCGCCAGCAGATTAACGCCGACGCCAAAATTCAGCAAATTGAAGCCATCATCCGGGGAAAAGTTCGGGCGGGTTTCAATGGCAACGTGCTGATTGCCCAGAAAGGCGTCATTCTCTACAAAAATTCGTTTGGACTGGCGCACCTCGAACGTTCCTCCCGCGACTCGCTCAACGAAAACTCCAAGTTTCAACTGGCGTCCCTTTCCAAAACGTTTACGGCCGTTGCCACACTCAAACTGATCGAAGCCGGCAAACTGAGTCTGAAAGATACGGTTCAAAAATTCTTCCCGGATTTTCCCTACCACGGTATTTCGGTCGAAAATCTGCTATCGCACCGGAGCGGTTTACCCAACTACGCCTACGCGTTTGAAGACAGTATGCGGATCAATTTTTACAAGTTTGAAAAACCGTATCCGAGCAATACCGAAATCATGTACTGGTTTGCCAACGTGCACCCAACGCCCCAGCGCTATAACATTCCGGGCCGGACGTTCAGCTACAGCAACACCAATTACTGCGTGCTGGCGGCCATTATCGAAAAAGTTACGGGAATGTCGTTCGACCAGTTTGCCAAGAAAAACATTTTCGAGCCGCTGGGCATGAGAAACACCTGGGTGTCTACGACCCGCAACGATTCCATCAACCAGTACCGGACGGCGGGCTACCAGTGGAACCGCCGGATTCCGAAAGATTATTACGACAACGTGGTGGGAGACAAGGGGATCTACTCCACCGTCGGCGATTTGTTCAAGTGGTACCGCGCCCTGAACGGCGACTGTCTGCTCCGGAAAACGCTGCTGGCCGAAGCGTTCCTGCCCCGGAGTTTTGAGCGGAAGGGTACCAAAAATTACGGATACGGTTTTCGGATGTACGTCAATAACCAGAACCAGCCGGAATACATCTACCACACGGGTTGGTGGAAAGGCTACAACAGCCTGTTCTGGTTCAGTCCGAAAGATGATTTTGTAATCATTCTGCTCGGAAACCGCTACAACAAGTCCGTGTATCAGGTCAAAGAGTTACTCGAAGTGCTGCACGGTCATCCGTCCAATGCCGAACCGGAAGCCGAAACCGGCGAAGTGGACGTTTAGGCGGTTTCTTTCTCAATATCCTGGTTATAGTGCAAACCTCGGTTATCGTGCCGGGCCATGGCGGCTTTGATCACCAGATACGCCACTTCGATCATGTTGCGGAGTTCACAAATCCGGTTCGACACTTTCGACTGCCGGTACAGTTCTTCGTGTTCCAGATAGATGAGTTCCAGCCGGTCCATTGCCCGCTTCATCCGGCGGTTCGTCCGGACAATGCCCACGTAATTCGACATAATCGATTCCAGTTCACGCTGCATTTCGGTCACGAGAACCAGCTCTTCGGGGTGCGTTGTTCCGGCGTCGTTCCATTCCGGCAGGTTTTCGGGAATGGCGGCTTGCGCAACGTTCTCGACGGTTTTCAGATACGCCCGGTGGCCAAAAACCACAGCTTCAAGTAAGGAATTGGAAGCCAGCCGGTTCGCGCCGTGTAAGCCCGTGCAGGAACATTCGCCGGCGGCATACAGGAAATTAATGTTTGTCTGCCCGTATTCGTTTACCTTGATGCCCCCGCAGAGGTAATGCTGCGCCGGAACGACGGGAATGTAATCTTTCCGAATATCAATGCCCAAATTGTCGCGGCAATAAGCCGTAATGTTGGGGAAGTGTTCCACGAATTTTTCAAAATCGAGGTGCGTCACGTCCAGGTAAACGTGCGGATCCCCGGATTTTTTCATTTCGGAGTCGATGGCGCGGGCCACAATGTCGCGCGGAGCCAGCGACAGGCGCGAGTCGTAGTTTTCCATGAACGTCTCGCCCTTGATCGTCTTCAAAATACCGCCAAAACCGCGTACGGCTTCCGAAATCAGAAAACTCGGTTTTTTGCCCGGTTCGTACAGGGCCGTTGGGTGGAACTGGATGAATTCCATGTCCTTACAGATCGACTTGGCGCGGTAGGCCATCGCAATGCCGTCGCCCGTCGCGATGGTCGGGTTCGTGGTGCTTTGGTAGACATTTCCGATGCCGCCCGTCGCCAGCAGGGTCGTTTTGGCCAGGAACATCTCCACGCGCCCGGTTTGCGTATCCAGCACGTAGGCGCCGAAGCAGCGGTTATCGGTATCGTAGCGGTGGACGGTTTCGCCGAGGTGGTGCCGGGTGATCAGATCGACGGCGTAGTAGTGCGTAAAAATCTCGATGGCGGACAGCGACTGCGCTTTTTCGAGCAATGCCCGCTCGATTTCGGCCCCGGTGATGTCCTTGAAATGCAGAATCCGGTGGTCGGAATGGCCGCCTTCCCGCGCCAGGTCGTAGTCGCCGTCGTCTTCCTTGTCAAACCGGGTGCCGTAGTCGATCAGTTCGCGAATCCGGTCAGGGGCTTCCCGCACCACAATTTCGACCACCTCGCGTTTGCTCAGAAAGTCGCCCGCAATCATCGTGTCCTCGATGTGTTTTTCGAAGGAATCTTCCTCGGCCCACACGGCGGCAATTCCGCCCTGTGCATACTTGGTGTTGGTTTCGTCGGCCCGAACTTTCGTAATGACGGCAATGCGGACGGGGTGGCCGGTTTCTTCAAAATGAATCGCCAGTTTGGTGGCGTAACTCAGCCCGGCAATGCCGGAACCGATGACGAGGAAATCGAAGTGTTGGGGCATAGGAGGTAAAGAGTATTACTGCCACTGTACAGAAAGGGTGTACAATGGAAAATAAGCATCTTTGCTGACGACCGTTGCATCTTCTACGATTGCCTGAGCGATCAGAAGACGGTCAAACGGGTCATGGTGATGAAAAGGCAATTTAGTGAGTTCGATAATATGGCTGGGTAAAATGGGCATCAAATCAATCGCCAAACCGGGCAACTCATTGACAACATCCTGTAGCGAACGGGTTAATGAAATCTTTCCCAGACTTTGTTTGATGCCTATTTCCCAAATACTGACAATACTTACAAGGAGCTGATTACCCGGTTTCTGCAAATCAGAAAGGGTTTTAGCAGGAATTAATGATTCCTTTTCAAGCAACCAAAGAAGAACATGCGTATCCAGTAAGTACGTCATAGATCAGTTTACCTGTAATCCTTAAAATCATCCAAAGGGGCGTCAAAATCATCAGCCATGTAGGTGACAAGGCCTTTCATCGTGCCGAATTTTCTTTCTTTGGTTGATCCCGATAATTCGGATGATACTTCTGTAGCTAAAACGGCTTGCAAAGCCTGTTTTTCTACCGGAGAAAGCTTTTTAACGGCTTGAAGTAACTCCTCAAACCCAACTTGTACGGTCAGCTCCATAACGTTTTCATTACAATCCCTTACTCATTTCCAGCATCCGCAACACCGAGGCTTCGGCTTTCACGCGGATCTCTTCCGGGACAAAAATCTCCGGTTTTTCGTAATACAACGTGTTGTACAGCTTTTCGAGCGTATTCATTTTCATGTATGGACACTCCGAACAGGCGCAGGTGTTGTTTTCGCTGGCCGGGGCCGGAATGATCTTCTTGTTCGGAACGGCCTGCTTCATTTTGTGCAAAATACCGGCTTCTGTGCCGACAATGAACACGTCGTCGGGCTGCTCCACCACGTATTTCAGCAGGGCCGTCGTCGAGCCCACGAAGTCGGCCTGGCTCAGAATGTGTTCCTGGCATTCGGGGTGGGCGATGAACTTGGCCGCCGAGTATTTCTGCCGCAGGGCCATCAGTTTTTCCTGCGAAATGTCAATGTGGACAATGCAGGCGCCATCCCACAAAACAAGATCCCGACCGGTTTTTTTGGCCACAAACCGACCCAGGTTGGCATCCGGTGCGAAAATAATCTTCTGGTCTTTCGGCAGGCTTTCGACGATCTTGACGGCATTGGACGACGTACAGATAATGTCCGACAGCGCCTTGATTTCCGCCGAGCAATTGATGTAACTGATCACGATGTGATCCGGGTGTTGCGCCTTGAAAGCCGCAAACTCGTCGGCCGGGGCCGAATCGGCCAGCGAACAGCCGGCGTTCATATCCGGAATGATCACTTTCTTGTCCGGCGAGAGAATCTTGGCGGTTTCACCCATGAAATGCACCCCGCAAAACACAATGATCTCGGCGTCGGTAGCGGCTGCCTGCTGCGACAAACCCAGGCTGTCGCCGATGTAATCGGCCAGGTCCTGGATGTCACCGTCAACGTAGTAATGGGCCAGAATCACGGCGTTTTTCTCTTTCTTCATCCGCCGGATTTCGTCCATTAATACCTGTTTATCTTTCGGTGTCGAGCGGCTGATGTAGCCGATCTGCCGAATTTCTTCCTCTAACGTAAGTGGAATCGTTGCCATAGTGAGTAAACAAATTTGCGCAAAAATTATTCGCCAAGCGTTTTTTGAACCAATGTGACCAGTTGTTTGAGCGTGGAAAGATGTACGGGTAATCGCTCATAGACGTCATCAAACACCGATTCTTTATAAACATGACTCAGCAGATTTCGGTCGTTGATCGTTTGAAAAAGAGCATCCGTCATCTCTGAACAAATTCAGAAAGTAATGCCGATAGACCAATTTGGGGGCCTTAGGTGACTCTCCACCCAGCTCGTCCAGGATCTGCTTCACGGTTTTCCAGCCTAATTCGGTACAATACTCAAACTTGTGAATGCAGGCATTTTTATAAATATCCAGCTCGATGGCATCTCGGCCGCTGTAGTCGTACTGCAACACCTTTTCAAAGCCGTCAACGGCGCGTATTAATTCATCAATTTTTCTGCGGAGAGGTTCGCTGGGTTGTTCCACCATTGTACAGAATTTGAAGCAATACGTTTAAAATCTGGATCCCGAATTTGAAAAAAATCTACCAAATCAACGGGATACAGCAAATCACTTTCGTCAAAAATGTCCTGCAATTGACTTAATAAAGTTGGACTAACGGGTTCAGGACCAATAATTCCGATGTCGATATCGGAACGACGACGCGCTTTTCCGGATGCCTGGCTCCCAAACAGAAAAACGCCAAACCGGGTGGTGTCGAGATGGTTCAAAATAACTTCCCGGCAATAGCGTAACGCATCTTGCTGCCGTTCACCAAACGTTTTCATAACCTAATACGCTTTCAGGCTCATGTCCAGACTTTTAACCTGATGAGTCAGCGCGCCCGATGAAATATAATCGACGCCGGTTTCGGCGTAGGCCCGCAGGTTGGCGTCGTTGATGCCCCCCGAGGCTTCCGTCACGATGCGCCCGTCGATCAGTTCGACCATTTTTCTCAGTTCGTCCGGTTCAAAATTGTCGAGCAACATCCGGTCCACCTGGCCCAGCCGCAGCACGTCTTCCACTTCCCGCTGATTCCGCACCTCCACCTCAATCGGTAATTTCCGGCCCGTCGTTTTCAGATACGCAACGGCTTTGGTGACGGCCGCTTCGATGCCACCCGCGTAGTCGATGTGGTTGTCTTTGATCAGAATCATGTCGAACAGGCCAAACCGGTGGTTGACCGCTCCGCCGATTTTGACCGCCATTTTTTCGCAAACCCGGAAGTTGGGCGTTGTTTTGCGCGTGTCCAGCAGTTTGGCTTTGGTGCCTTCCAGCAGGTTCACCATCGTCCGCGTATGGGTCGCAATCCCGCTCATGCGCTGCATGCAGTTCAGCACCAGTCGTTCCGCTTTCAGAATCGACTGCGCCCGGCCGCTAACCGTCAGCACGATGTCACCGTAATGAATGGCCATGCCGTCCTGAATATTGACGTGGACTTCCAAATCCGGGTCAACTTCCCGAAAAACCGCTTCGGCCACTTCCACCCCCGCCAGAATACCGTCCTGCTTCACCAGCAAGCGGGCGCGTCGCTGCGCATCCGCCGGAATCGTCGAAAGGGAGGTGTGGTCGCCGTCGCCCACATCTTCGGCCAGGGCCAGTTGAATGAATTCCTGTAAGATCATGTCTACTTATTTCGGCGAAAGTTAGTGGACTTCTTGAAAAATGCCTTAAAAAAACCGATTTGCTTTCTTGCGGAACAATTGCGAAATTTGTTGCCCTCGTTCCGACGAACCGATTTTTAACCTTCTTTATGAAGCAACAACAGCGTACGGACTTTATTCGTTTAACGAGCCTGTTTCTGACCGGCTTGCTGCTGCTGGTGGCGTCGGGCGGTCCGTCGTGGCTGTGTGTTGAACAACTGCCGGCCAAGCAAACTGTTCAAACGCCGAAAAACGAGAAAAAAACCGGTAACACGCCGGAAGCCACGGTACAGGCTACTTCGTTTGATGCGGTCGTAACGCCCGCGCTGACGTTCGGATTTTCGCAAACGGTTTATCTGCTGCCGCCACCCGTCCTGTTTTTTGTCCTGAAACAGACGGTTATTCCCCGCTTTTTTGAAATACCGTATTTTTATTTTTCGTTTTTCTGCTACGTATTCGGGCATCACATCGCTATTAATGCGCCCTGATCGCTGTTTTTTGAAGTGAGAAGCCCGCCCAGGGAGAAAAACCAAAAACCGGCCATCGGACGGTTTTAGTTTCCTGCTTCCGCTCACACTTCCTTTTCCTCAATTTTCTAGTGTCTTACATCTTTTCTCTTTATTCTTAATTAGAATGCAAAACCGAGTCGGAATACTCATTCTGACGGGTGTAATTGCGCTGTTGTGCGTTTACTACCTGTCGTTTACGTTCGTGTCGAACAGCATCAAAAATGACGCGACAAGCTACGCTACCCTGGCAAACGGGAATGTCGATTTTGACAAAAAACAGCATTACATGGACTCGCTCTGGAAAGAGCCGGTTTATCTGGGCAACACGCTGGAGGAAGTAACGGCCCGCGAATTGGGTCTGGGTCTCGACTTACAGGGCGGGATGCACGTTGTGCTGGAAGTATCACCCGCCGAGATTCTGCGCGGTCTGGCCGGGGGCACCCGTGATCCGAAGTTCGAGCAGGCGCTGAAGAAAGCTACCGAAGACCAGAAATCGAGCCAGTCGAAATTTGTGGATCTGTTTATCAATGCCTACAAAGATGCCGCTCCCAACACCAAGCTGGCGACGATTTTTGCCAACAGCGCCAACCGGGGCAAGATCAACTTCCAGTCGTCGGACGCCGAAGTCCGGAAGCTGATCAACGAAGAAGTAGACGGTTCCATCAGCCGGGCGTTCCAGATCATTCAGGCGCGGGTCGATAAATTTGGCGTTGCCAATCCGAACATTCAGCGGTTGCCGGGTTCGGGCCGAATTCTGATCGAATTGCCGGGGGTTGACAATCCGGAGCGCGTGCGTCGGCTGCTGTCCGGAGCCGCCAAACTGGAATTTGCCGAAGTCTACACGCTGAGCGATGTTGCCGGTGGACTGGACCAGCTCGGTGCTTACCTGGTGCAGATCGAAGCGGAACGCAAACAGGCGGTTGCCCAGAAAGCGGGCGGAACCACCGCTTCGGCCTCTACGGATACGACGAAAAAAGACAACTCCCTGGCGTCGCAGCTGGCGCAGAAGAATCAGCCGGCCAAGGGAGATACGGCCAAAACCGATACCTCGGCAACAGCCGCCCAGAATGCCGCGCTGACGAGCCTGTTCGTGCCCATTTCGCAAAACCAGCTGGGCGTTTACCTGAAAGATACGGCCCGTGCCAACGACATTCTGAGCCGGGCGAACGTGAAAGCGCTGTTCCCGGTTGATGCGGTTTTGTTGTGGGATCGCAAAGCCATCGTGACCAACGACAACAAGGAAATCCTGCCGCTGTATTTCATCCGGAAACCGGCGGGCAAAGCACCGCTGGAAGGCGATGTGATTGTGGATGCCACGAACGACTACGACGACCGGGGCCGTCCGGAAGTGACCATGCGGATGAACGCCGAAGGCGCCCGCAAATGGCGGACGTTGACGGCGGCTAACATCAACCGCCCGGTTGCCATCATCCTGGATAACCTGGTGTATACGGCGCCAACGGTCCAGAACGAGATTCCGAACGGGAGCTCCAGCATTTCGGGTAACTTCACCGTGGATGAAACCAAGGACATGTCCAACATCCTGAAAGCCGGTAAACTGCCCGCTCCGACGAACATCGTCGAAGAAGCGGTGGTGGGTGCTACGCTGGGTTCCGAAGCGGTTTCGGCGGGGGTCATTTCGTCCCTGGTTGGCTTGGTCATTGTGTTGATTTTTGTGGTTGCCTACTACGGCAAAGCCGGTTTTATTGCCGACATCGCCCTGTTTGTCAACCTGTTCTTCCTGCTGGGGATCATGGCTTCGCTGGGGGCGGTTTTGACCATGCCCGGTATTGCCGGTATCGTGTTGACGATCGGTATGGCCGTCGATGCGAACGTCTTGATTTTTGAGCGGATCAAAGAAGAACTGGCGCTGGGCAAGCCCTTCAAGCAGGCCATTGCCGACGGTTTTACCAATGCGTATTCGTCCATCATCGACTCCAACGTAACAACGCTGCTGACCGGCGTGATTCTGTTCATCTTCGGAACGGGTCTGATCCTCGGTTTTGCCACCACGCTCGTAATCGGTATCCTGACCTCGCTGTTTGCCGCCATCTTTGTCACCCGGATTATCCTGGAGCAATACGTGAAAAACGGCAAAACGCTGGCGTTCGGGACCAGCTGGTCGAAGAACCTGTTCAAAGACTCCGCCTTCGATTTCGTATCGCGCCGGAAACTGTATTACACGATTTCATCGACCATCATTGCCCTGGGGATCATTTCCGTCATTTTCAAAGGATTCGGTCTGGGCGTTGACTTCAAAGGGGGCCGGTCGTATGTGGTGCGGTTCGAGAAAAATGTGACCACGGATGATGTCCGGAACGCACTCGAAAACGAACTGCCGGGTTCGCTCGAAGTAAAAACCTACGGCGGAACCGGCGTAGGCGGTGCCAATCAGGTTCGGGTAACCACCAGCTACCTGGCGGATGCCACCACCCCGGAATCGGATAAAGAAACCGAGTCGAAACTACTCGCCGGTGTTGCTAAAATTCAGGGCAACAAAGGCCGCATCGAAAGCTCGCAGAAAGTCGGCCCGGCCATTGCCAACGACCTGATCTACTCCGCGCTCTGGTCGATTCTGCTGGCCGTTGCGGTGGTATTCGGGTATATCCTGATTCGCTTCAAAAAGCTGGCTTTCGGCTACGGAGCGGTGGTGGCCCTGTTCCACGACGTTCTGATCATTCTGGCTATTTTCTCGATTGGTAACGGTTTTCTGCCATTCTCGCTGGACATTGATCAGGCGTTTATCGGTGCTTTGCTGACCATCATGGGGTACTCGATGAACGATACCGTGGTCGTTTTCGACCGCGTTCGTGAGTACCTGCGGGATACGAAAGGCCGGAAAGAAAGCATTGCCGTGATCATCAACAACGCCCTGAACAGCACGCTGAGCCGAACCGCCGTAACCGGTCTTTCGACGATGCTGGTGCTGATCGTCCTGTTCATCTTCGGTGGTGAAACCATTCGCGGATTCTCGTTCGCAATGTTGATCGGGGTTATTGTCGGTACGTATTCGTCCCTGTTTGTGGCAACGCCGATTGTGGTCGATTCCCTCAGCCGGGATCAGCTCAACGAAGCAGCCGCTACCCCGGAAGTAGCGGTAACCGGAAAAGCCGCCCGCTCCAAGGCGTAAGGGTTCCAGACGGAAAAGGGATAAAGACTTAATGATCTTTATCCCTTTTTTATTTTCCGTTTTCCGGTATTGACTAAGGCTACAAAAGCGTTATTTTGCAAAACATTTATTTCGAAAAATTTTATTCGGTTCTATATGGAGTCTACCAAAGCATCAACACCAGCGACAAATCAACTTTGGGCGAAGAAATCGATCTCGAAGCTCATGGAAGAAACGGCGGCCGAACCCGGAAGTTTGGACCCGATCGGCCATGAAGGCGGTGGTCTGAAACGGACGCTGAACGCAACGAACCTGGTCGCGCTGGGAATTGGAGCCATCATTGGAGCCGGGTTATTCGTGCGGACGGCAGCTGCGGCCGGTGGCCATGCCGGGCCGGGCGTTACCATTTCGTTCGCCATTGCGGCTTTTGCCTGTGCGCTGGCCGGTTTGTGTTATGCCGAATTTGCGTCGATGATTCCAATTGCCGGAAGTGCCTATACCTACAGTTATACCACCATGGGCGAGTTCGTCGCCTGGATCATTGGCTGGGATCTGGTGCTGGAATATGCCCTGGGAGCGGCCACGGTTTCGATTGGCTGGTCGCAATACCTGAATGCCCTTTTCTACGATTTTTTCGGGTTTCACATACCCTATCGATGGTGTCACTCTCCTTTTCAAATCAGCGACGGGCTGGGCATGTACACCGGAGAAGCCGGAGTGCACGGTCTCATCAACCTGCCCGCCGTTTTTATTCTCCTGATGCTGAGTTTGTTACTGATCCGGGGTACACAGGAGTCGGCTTCTTTCAATAACATTATTGTGATTGTCAAAGTAAGCATTGTCCTGCTGATCATTGCGCTGGCCTGGAAATACATCAATCCGGCCAACCACGTTCCCTACCTGATTCCGGCCGATGCCGGAACCGCTACGCTGAGCACCGGCCAGGTCCACAACTACGCCGATCCGCTCAACCACGGCTGGCTGGGCGTTCTTCGGGGCGCGGGGATTGTCTTTTTTGCGTTCATCGGTTTTGATGCGGTTTCGACAGCCGCGCAGGAAGCCAAAAATCCCCAGAAAGATATGCCGGTCGGCATCCTGGTTTCACTGGGAATCTGCACGGCCCTGTACATTCTGTTCTCCCACGTATTAACCGGTATTGCACCCTACAAAGATTTCATCGGGCACGGGGGCGAAGCATCGGTGGTGTACGCCATCAACCACTACATGCCGGGTTTCGAGTGGCTGGCTTCCCTGGTAACCGTGGCAATTCTGGCCGGTTTTTCCTCCGTGATTCTGGTGATGTTGCTGGGGCAGACGCGCGTGTTCTACACCATGAGCAAAGACGGTCTGGTACCGGCGGTTTTCTCCCAGTTGCATCCGAAATACAAAACGCCGTTTCGGTCGCAGTGGCTGTTTTTTGTGTTCGTTTCCATTTTTGCCGCCTTCATTCCGGATAGTGTCGTTGGTGATATGACCAGCATCGGCACCCTGTTCGCGTTTGTTCTGGTCTGCATCGGCATCATGATCCTGCGCAAAACCGATCCGCAGCTTGTTCGTCCGTTCAAAACGCCGATGTACATGATTGTCTGCCCGTTGGGTGCCCTTGTGTGTCTTTCCATGATTCTGAGCCTGGGCTGGGAAAACTGGACCCGTCTGATTGTCTGGATGGTGATCGGATTGCTTATTTATTTTGTTTACGGCCGTTACCACAGCAAACTCCGCTCCTGATACACGGGCTGGCTTGACCTGATCAGGGAACTAAAACTCCTAAAACTCTACCGAGTTTTAGGAGTTTTTTATTTTTACACGAGTAGCTTTGCAACTAGCCAACCGGAGGTATGAACGAAGTAGCGGGCTTTGCAGCGGCAGGAATGGTGGGCCTGGTGATTGGGCTGGCGGGCGGGTGCGGCTCCATCCTGAGCGTGCCGGTTTTGGTGTACCTGTTTCAGCTCCAGCCCTTGCTGGCAACGCAGTACTCCCTGTTCGTTGTGGGAGCCACTTCGCTGGTCGGCTCAGTCGGATACGCCTTTAAAAAGCAGATCGATTACAGCGCAACGGCGGCTTTTGCCCTCCCAGCGTTTTTGTCGGTATTCGTCACCCGCCGGTTTTTAGTCCCGGCCCTGCCGGATCCGCTTTGGCAGTACGGTTCTTTTGTTTTGCCTAAAAACGAAGCCATTCTCTATTTTTTTACCTTTGTCATGGTCATAGCCGCGCTGGCGATGCTGCGACAGCCGGGTCAGGAGCCGCCGGAGGGTGGTCGGCCCCGGTTGAGTCTACTGGCTCTGAACGGTCTGGGCGTTGGCGTTTTAACCGGAACCGTCGGAGCCGGGGGCGGTTTTCTGATTGTGCCGATACTGATGTTGCTGGCGGGTTTACCGATGCGCCGGGCCGTCGCCACCTCGACCTTCATTATTGCCGTTAATTCGTTCGTCGGTTTTTCGGGTGATCTAGACCGGAATGAGCTGGACTGGCGGTTTTTACTCGAATTTACGGCCTTTTCCGTTGGCGGACTGGGGCTGGGCATTTACCTGTCCCGGTTTGTGCCACCCGCGCAGTTGAAACGCGGTGTCGCAAGTCTGATTTTAATCGTAGCGGCCTATATCCTAATTAACGAACTGAGCAAGTCATGATCATCGAACAATTGTATACGGGTTGTCTGGCCCAGGGAGCCTATTACATTGAAAGTGAGGGAGAAGCTGCGGTAATCGACCCCCTGCGGGACACCGATTCGTACCTGAAAAAGGCGGAACGCAACGGCGCCCGGATTGCCTACGTGTTTGAAACCCACTTCCACGCCGACTTTGTCTCCGGGCATCTGGATCTGGCCCAAAAAACCGGGGCCACCATTGTTTACGGCCCCAATTCCCCAACCAGTTTCGACGCCCATCACGCCAAAGATGGCGAAGTCTTTACGCTGGGCGGGATCACCATCAAGGCGCTGCACACGCCCGGGCACACGCTCGAATCGACGACGTATCTGCTGGTGGACGAAACCGGGAAAAACCGCGCTATTTTTACCGGGGATACGCTCTTCATTGGCGACGTGGGCCGCCCGGATCTGGCCATCAAGGGCGATCTGACGGAGGAAGATCTGGCCGGTATGCTCTACGACAGCCTGCACACGAAAATCATGCCGCTGGAAGACGAAGTGATCGTCTATCCGGCGCACGGGGCCGGGTCGGCCTGCGGCAAAAACATGAGCAAGGAAACAACGGATTTGCTGGGCAATCAGAAACGGTTTAATTACGCGCTCCGGGCGCAAACAAAAGAGGAGTTTATCAAAGTCGTGCTCGACGGGCTGACGGAAGCCCCCGCTTATTTTGCCGAAAACGCCCGTTTAAACAAGGAAGGCTACGAAGCCATCGACGACGTGCTGGAACGCGGAGCGCAGGCCCTCTCGCCGGAAGACTTTGAAGCGACCGTTAACGAAACCGGCGCGCTGGTGCTCGATGTACGGCAGGCCGGGGAGTTTGCACCGGGTTTTATTCCCAACGCGATTAACATTGGTCTGAACGGCCAGTTTGCGCCCTGGGTCGGCGCGTTGATTCCGGATTTAAAACAACCCATTGCCCTGGTCACGCCCGTCGGTCAGGAAGAAGAAACCGTCCGGCGACTGGCCCGCGTGGGTTACGATCACAGCATTGGTTTTCTGGAAGGCGGTTTTGCGGCCTGGCAACAAGCCGGCAAAGAAGTGGATGCCATCGCGTCTCTGTCGGCGGAGGAATTTGCCGGTCAATACACGGAAGGGCAAGTGGTGGATGTTCGCAAACCCGATGAATTTGCGGCTGAGCACGTTCAGAATGCTGACAACCTGCCGCTGGACAATTTAAACGATCACATGGCGGAAATCGACAAAACCAGGCCGGTTTTTGTGCACTGCGCGGGTGGCTACCGCTCGATGGTGGCCGCTTCGATTCTGAAAGCCCGCGGTTTTGATAACGTTGTCAATGTCGAAGGCGGAATGGGCGCTATCAAAAAAACCGGTCAGGTGCCTGTTGCAGGTGAGCCGGCAGCCAGTACCGACGGACTTTAACTTACTTCTTCAACTCGTTTATTTCGTCGAGCTGAACGGTTTTGAAATGCCGGTAAACCTGCAAAATAATCGCCAGTGCAATGGCGGCTTCGGCGGCTGCGACAATCATGACAAACAGGCTGAATAACTGGCCCTGCAGGTGTTCCGGATCATTTTGACTAAACGCAACCAGATTCAGATTGACGGCATTCAGCATCAGTTCGATGCCCATCAGCACCATGATGGCGTGGCGTTTCAGCACCACAATGGCCAGCCCAATGCTGAACAACGCAGCCCCAACGAGCAGAAACAGGCCGGAATTGATTTCCATACGGTTATTTATTGCGTGAAGAAGCGGCAATTGTTGTGGCGCCAATCAGCGTCACCAGCAACAGCACGCCCGTGAGTTCGAACGGAATCAAAAACTCGGTCATCAGTTGGCGCCCAATCGTATCGACCGTCGAGCGGTACGCCGGTGTGCCCTGATTCAGCAGCACAAAATTGCCCCGGACCAGCGCCCGGTATAAAATGCTAAAAATGCCGCCGGCCACCAGCAAGGCCCACAACCAGCTCCGGTGGCGGGTCAGAATGTGGTTGGGCTGCGTAAAGTCGGTTTTGGCCACATCCGTCTTGTGGGTCAGCATCACCCCGAAAATAATCAGGACCAATACCCCGCCGACGTAAATCATGATCTGGGAAACCGCCAGAAAATCGGCGCCGGCCAGAACGAATAAGCCGGCAACACCCAGCAAGGTCAGGAGCAGAAAAAAAGCCGCATACAACACGTTCTTCGTCAGCAAAACCGCCAGGGCCGATCCGAGAGTAAAAACAATAAATAAATAAAAAACGACCTGAACCACGGATTGAACGGTTTTAAGAACGGATTAGGATTCGCCTGGGGGCGGTGTTTTGGGCCGCATCGTGGGCCGGAACGCCGGGCGCGGTTTCGGCGGTTCATCCGGTTGGGATTCTTCGCCAGCCTTTTCCGGTTCGGCCGGGCTGGGCGGTTTTTCCGCAACGGGTTCCGCCGGTTGGGCCTCTTCTACCGGTGGAATCGGGGCGGTTTTGGGCCGCATCGTGGGCCGGAAAGCCGGTTTGGCCGCGACCGGTTTTGATTCTTCGGGAGCCGGTTTTTCCGCAATCGCCGGCTGTTCGGCAACAGGGGGCGCAAGGGGTTGGGCTTCTTCCGCCGGTTTCACTTCCTCATTCGGAACCGGCGATGATTTCGGTCGCATCGTGGGCCGGAACGCGGGCTTGGCCGGAGCCGGTTTTGGTTCTTCGGGAGTCGGTTGTTCCGAGACCGGAGGCTCCACGGGCTTCGGTGTTTCAACGGCGGCTGGTTCCGACGCTGCGGTGGTTTTGGGCCGCATCGTGGGCCGGAAAGCCGGTTTGACTACAACCGGTTTTTCTTCCTCGGCGACCGGTTTTTCCGCAGCCGGGGATTCTTCCGCCGGTCTGTTTTCGTCCGTTGCCGAACCTGGTTTGGGTCGCATCGTGGGTCGGAAAGCAGGTTTTGGCGCTACGGGTTCGTCCGCAGCAGGTTCGTCCGGGCGTTGGGCTTCCGCCGGCTTGGGTTCTTCGGCGGTCGAAGGGGCGGTTTTGGGCCGCAGGCTGGGCCGGAACGCGGGCCGGGGAGCCGGGGACGCGGCCGGTTTTTCCCGTCCTTCCATTGCAATTTTTTCCGCTTCGTCGGGCGTGACGTCCGTGAGGGGATGCTCGGCAACGGACCCGGCGGAGTTCTGTTCCGTCAGCGGTTTTTCTTCTTCCGCTGGCGGGCTGGGCGGTGTTTTCAGGGTTGGACGGAAAACCGGGCGCGGTTTCGGGGCGGGTGTTTCCGCCGGCGGAACGACTTCGGCGGGTTCTGCCGGTGGTTGCTGAGCGGCTGGCGCGCTGGCGGGCCCGTTCTCCAGCCCGACGGGTTTCGGAGCCGGTTTCAGGCCGGGCCGGAACGCCGGTTTTTTCGGCGCGTCGGCTGCGGGTATAGGGGCCGGAGCCGCTTTGGCCGCGGCCTGTTGGGCCTTCAACTCGTCTTTTTCCCGGACAAATTGTTCGTATAGCCTCCGCTTTTCATCCGCCTGATCGGGCGAGAGATTGGCGTAATGGTACGTCATGTTGCCCAACTCGAACTCGCTGTAATCGTAGGTTTTCGTCATCGTCAGGCACTCGGTGGGGCAAACCGTCGTGCAAAGGCCGCAGTAGCAGCACTTGGCCATGTCGATGTCGAATTTGCCCGCATACAGGCGAATGGGCGAGCCGTCCGACGCCTTGCCGACTTCCTCCGTCGCCTTGATCGCGTCAATCGTAATGCAATCGACCGGACACACTTTGGCGCATTTGTCGCAGACGATGCAGTCGTCCATTTCGTTGTGCAGGCGGTAGCGGCTGTTGTCCGGCAGCGGAATCGTCTCAAACGGATATTGCAGCGTGACGATCCCCGTATCCTGTCCGAAATAACCCGGTTGCTGGACATTGATCGGTTTGCGGCTCTGGCGGGCGTTCCAAAGGTGCCGGAACGTCAGCTTCAGCCCCGTCAGCGTGGTTTGGATGCCCTCCCGAATATCTTTGAAGTATTGGCTCATTGGTAACAAAAGTAATACCCACCGTAAAAAATAAGCGGAAAGCGGGCGGAGAAAGTTTCTGAGCGCCAGAATCTTTTCCAATACCAATCGGACGGGTGTGCTCTGATCGACTCCAAATGGGCGTTGCCGGCCCAAACGGGGCCATTCAAGGAACGTAAAGCTTTTACCTTTTGTGATGAACAAAGGCTCCACAGGAAAGTGGGCGAAAGCGGACGCATTTTGCGCTGCCAACCGACACGAAAGCTGAACGGCCTGAAAACAACGGTGCCGGGAACGTTCGAAAACCGTCCGGCAGGTGACCGTTAACGACAGCCTGACGATTCAACTCGTCGTTTCGGGTGGGCGGTTTTTCTGAAACGAATAGACGAAGGCGGTTTTTGCGTTAATACAAGCCTGGAAACCGGGCCGGATCGGCTTCGTTCATCAGTTCGTAAACCAGATCAAAAACATCCTCAACGCTGGGTTTGGAAAAATAATCGCCATCCGAACCGTAGGCCGGGCGGTGGGCCTTGGCCGAGAGCGTCCGCGGAGCCGAATCGAGGTAGCGATAAGCATTCTGGGTTTCAACCACCTGCTGCATCATGTACGCCGATCCACCCCCCGGACAGTCTTCGTCGGCAAACAAAACCCGGTTGGTTTTTTTGATGGATTCGACAATGGAGTGCGACAGGTCGAACGGCAGCAAGGTCTGCACATCGATGATTTCAACCTCAATCCCGAAGGCCTGAAGCTGGTCGGCGGCTTCCAGCACAATCCGGCACATGGATCCGTAGGTCACAATCGTCAGGTCGGTACCTGGGCGCAGGGTTTCCGGAACGCCGAGCGGCAGGCAGAACTCATCCAGATTTTCCGGCAGGCGCTCTTTGAGCCGGTAACCGTTCAGGCACTCAATCAGCAGGGCCGGGTCATCGCCCTTGACGAGCGTATTGTAAAAACCGGCAGCCTGGGTCATGTTGCGCGGCACCAGGATGTGCAGCCCACGCAGGCTGTTGACCATCGCACTCAGGGGCGAACCCGAATGCCAGATGCCTTCCAGCCGGTGGCCGCGCGTCCGGATAATCACGGGCGCTTTCTGACCGCCTTTGGTGCGGTAGTGCAAGGTTGCGAGGTCGTCGGTGAGCGTCGCCAGCGCATAAAAAACGTAATCGAAATACTGGATTTCCACAATTGGTTTTAGCCCGCGCATGGCCATGCCGATGCCCTGTCCGATGATGGTGGTTTCGCGAATACCGGTATCGGTGATGCGTAGTTCCCCGTATTTTTCCTGCAAACCGGCAAATCCCTGGTTGACGTCGCCAATCAAACCGACATCTTCGCCCATGGCGACCACCCGCGGATCGCGGCCAAACAGGTTATCGAAGTAGCGCTGCATCAATTGATAGCCGTCGATCAGCGGGCTGTCGTCGGTATACCGGGCCGGCACGGGCGTCACTTTCAGGGGCGAATCCGGCGACTGGCTGTAGAGGTGCGAACTGTACCGGTCTTCATTTTCGGCGCTGGTGCGGTTCAGCCACGCCAGCAGGCCCTGTTTCGCTTCCGAATCGTCGGTTCGCAAATACCGCAGCGCCCGCTTCACGGCGGCCACCGAATCCCGGCGAATGGGGACATGGGTGGTTCTCAACTGTTCCCGGATGCTGGCAATCGCTTTTCCTTCCCGGGCGGTTTCGGCGGCCTGTTGCAGCAGTTGCATGGCTTCGTCAAAATCGCCTTTCAGCGAGGCCAGATAGGCACTCCAGGCTTCCTGGCGGGCGGCCTTGGTGACCTTCGAGGCTTCCCGCTCGATGGCATCCAGTTCGTCATCGCTGGCGTAACCGTTCTCTAGAATCCACTGCCGGAACTGGCGGTTGCAATCATGCTGGCGTTCCCATTCCAGCCGTTCGCCGGTTTTGTAACGCTCGTGCGAACCGGAGGTCGAGTGGCCCTGCGGCTGCGTAACTTCCTGTACGTGAACCAAAACCGGAACGTGTTCTTCCCGGCAGATGCGGGCGGCTTTCTGGTAGGTTTCGATCAGACCCGGATAATCCCAGCCTTTCACGGTCAGAATTTCAAGCCCTTTTTCGGTTTCCGTCCGCTGAAAACCGGCCAGGGCTTTCGAGATGCTGGCTTTGGTCGTCTGGTATTCCACCGGAACTGAAATACCGTAGCCATCGTCCCAGACCGACATCAGTAGGGGTACCTGCAAAACGCCCGCGGCATTCATCGTTTCCAGAAACATTCCCTGCGAGGTCGAAGCGTCGCCGATGGTTCCGAAAATAATTTCGTTACCATTTTGCGAGAATGTCGTCAAAAGATGGAGATGAGGATTCTGACGATACAGCCGCGATGCGTAGGCCAGCCCAATTGATCTTGGAATCTGGCCTGCCGTCGGGGCAATATCACCAACTGAATTGAAAAGTTCGGTTTGGTTGCGCCACAAGCCGTTTTCGTCGAGCCAGCGGGTGGCATAATGGCCGTTCATCTGGCGACCGCCCGAGTTCGGATCGGCTTCGATGTCGGTGTGGGCGTAAAGCTGGGCAAAGAACTCCTGCCAGGTCAGTTCGCCCAGGGCCACTACGAAAGTTTGATCGCGGTAGTAGCCCGAACGGAAGTCACCGGCTTTAAAGGCATGAGCGGCTGCCAGCTGGGCAATTTCCTTGCCGTCGCCAAAGATGCCGAACTTGGCTCGTCCGCCCATTACCTCGCGCCGGCCCAACAGGCTGGCGTGGCGGCTTTCACAGGCCAGTCGATAGTCCTGCAGGATTTTTTCCTGCGTCAGCGTATCGGTTGTATTCAGTTGTTCGTTTGCAATCACAGAACGGCCATAGTTTTAGAGGTTCTTGTTTGCTCGATGAATTGCCTGTTCAACGGTTTTGATTGTCTTTCAGTGAGATACCGAAACCAATCGATCTTTGAACAAACAACGTTACTCCGGCGATCGGAGTAAAAATAATATAAAGTTTCGCAGCTTTCAAAAAAACGATTTTTTGACTTTCTTTGTTAAGCGAAACACAGACCAACATTTATTTGGCAAACCTTTTGTGCTCTAATAGGATTGTAAAGTAGTCTACCCGTTTGTTTGTAACTAAATTTTTTAAAAAGAAATGAAAAAGGCTTTTTCACTTATCGTGGTTTTTCTGGCAATAACTACGATTGCGTTCGCTCAGAAAGGCGTCATTAAATTCACCAAAGAGTCGCATGACTTTGGCAAGGTTCCGCAGGGAACGCCGGTTACGTACACCTTCGAATTCACGAATACCGGTACGGATCCCGTCGTCATTTCCAACGCGCAGCCTTCCTGTGGTTGCACCACGCCCGACTGGACGAAAAGCGCGGTTTTGCCGGGCCAGAAAGGGTTCGTGAAAGCAACGTATAACGCGGCTGCGATGGGTTCGTTCAACAAGAATGTAACGGTAGTGAGCAACGGCGAACGGGCTTCCATTCCCCTGACTCTGACGGGCGAAGTAACCGCGAAGGAAGGCGCATCGACGGCGGCAGCAACGCCAGCGGCTGCACCGGCTGCGGAGAAAAGCAAGAAAAAAGGAGCGAAGACTTCCCGCTAATAAACCGTATTTGATTACCGGAAACCGCTCGTCAGCCAACGCTGACGAGCGGTTTTGTTTTTTATTTAAGTGACCGGGATTTGTGCGCAACCGCCCAGTTGGGCAATTTGGGTATCCATGCGGGTCCATAACGTGAGGGCTTCCAGTTCGGCAACGGTATAATAGCGCGAGAATAGCTCAAAAACCGCACCCCCTGCGTGACTTTTACCGGCGGCCTTGTCGTTGCAATAGGTCTTCAGCAGGTAGGTTGGCAGGTAAAGCAGGGCCAGTTCAACCGGGCGCCGACCAATGTTGTTGTCTTTCTGCTGATCCGAAACGGCCGACCCAAACCACTGATCGAACAGCGTCTGGCTGATGAGCAACTGCCCGGCCGGAACCGGCGGGTTGCCCTGCTTGACCAACCTGGAGTACGGATCGTCGCCGTGGCTCAGGTAGTGGCCATCGGCCATAAACCACGGCTGGGCGTGGCCCGCAGTGCTGACCAGTTTGACCGGAATATTGACAACCCGCAGCAACGCCCGCAGAAAACCGGTAGTACCCCAGCACCCCGCCGTCCGGTGCATGATCCGAACGCTGGGCTCCAACGTACTTGGTGTTCCTTCGATAACCCGCACCATCGGCGGATAACCCCGGTATTGCCACTGGGCTTCGGCGTTGGCGGCCGTGAAACTGCCGGTAAAATGAATCAGATTCAACCGGCACCAGTCGACCGCCCGGCTGATGGTATCCAGGCGGTTTGGCCCAATCAGGTTTTCGCGGGCTAGAAACTCGTAACTGTAGCGGGGTGGCGCGGGAATGACCCGGCCGTGGCGGCTCCTGAATTGATACCCGGCGGGCGAGGCCGTCCACTCGAACAGTTCGCGGCTATCGAACAGTTGCGCCAGCTCATTGGGGGAGTAGCCCACCAGCGACCAGGGCAGGTGTTGACCGTATTCGACCGCCAGCGAGTGGCCAACGCTGGCTTTGAAGTAGGCCCAGGCATCGGAAACGGACAAAACCGTTGCGCCACCGTCGTCGCTTAGCTGGTTGACGGGGATTGCCGCCACCGGAATGGACCCCCGGTTCCAGGCTTCGTGGAAAGCGTCCCGGAGCTGCCCTTGCTGGTTGACGGTCCAGGAAGACCAGGGGTGCACCCCCGCGGCATCCTCCCAGACGATGCTGTTGGCAACGGCCGGATGCGCCGTTAGCCAGGCCGCCAGATCTGGAGCGACCTCCGCTTCCCCGACAGGCTCGGCGATTAGCGTGGATAGCCGTTTGCGATCGTGGTCGTAAGACATCGGTTTTTCGTTCCGCAGCAGATCCACCACGTAAGCGGCTTCGGCGGCACTGACGCCCTGTACCGAATCCGAACCGCCCTCTTCGTAATAAAAAACGATGTCGCAGCCGTCCGTCGGGTTCTGAAAAACCGCATAGCTGCTTAGCTGTTTTCGGGCCATGATCTATTCGCCCTCGCCGACGGGCTCGGCGGTTAGCGTGGAAAGCCGTTTGCGATCGTGGTCGTAGGACATCGGTTTTTCGTTCCGCAGCAGGTCCACCACGTAAGCGGCTTCGGCAACGGGAACGTCCGAAACCGTATCGGCTCCTCCGCCCTGATAATAGAGAACAATGCTGGACGTGCCGCCGATGGTATGAAAAACGGCGTACTGCGTAACGGTCTTGCGGGCCATACAATGGGGTTTAGAAAGTCGAGGGCGTTGGAAACGCCCGAAATACACCCGCAATGGTAATCAAATAAGGGCCCGGTCTGGCAGACCATTTACTATACGGTTTTCCGGTGGCGCAGAGCCTGATTTTGCTGGCTTTTAATAACCGTAGCCACCCAGCGAACTGCCCCGACGGCGGCTGATTTTCAAATCCTGAAGAATCGTAGACTTGACGCGCAGATCGAACGAGTAGAAATTGGACCGGAAGCGGTTGCCGGAAAACGGCGTGTAACTGAAGTTCATGTCCCAGCAGTGCAGGTCGCGGTGCACCGTGATCGTGGTAAGCGAAGGCGCTTTGGCCGCAAAGTCAAAACCGGTTTGGAGCGAAACTTTCCATTTGGGCGTCAGGCTGAGGTCGCCCGTCACCTGCAAGGTCTGGATGATCTGGCTTTCGATGGGAGTAAACTTGGTCATGCTGAACGTATAGCTCAGGTTGACGCTCCACGGAATGTTAAAATCGACGTAATCTTCCGGGTTTTTATTGAGGTGTCGCAGTTCGGCGGCATCGGTGGGCGTCTGTGCATTCTGATTAGGAGCCACCTTCGGTTTTTGGGCGTTCTTGGGCGCAAACTGCGTGCTCAGGTAAAAATTCAGGTTCTGCAAATGGGCCAGTCCCTGTCCTTGCGTGATGGCGAGTTTGTCGATTTTGTTGAGCCGGTACGTATTGACGTAAGGCCCGGTCTGGTAAAACTGATTTTGATACATCAGGTAGTACACGCCCGTCGGGATGTCTTCCGTATCGGAATACGCGTACGGATCGAAAACCGTCGAGAAGTTGAAGCTGATTTTCTTCAGGATCTGGGTGTTGGCGCTCAGGTTAACCTGCGAAAATTTAAACTGGGTCGCGTAGGGGTTATACGAACCCGCCAGGCTGATGTTGTCGAACAGCGAAATCTTCTCGAATTCGCTCTGGGCCGAATCGCTCCGCGACCGCACCTTCATTTCGATCTGGTTCACGATGCTGTAACTGAGGGTGGCGGCCCGGGGCGTGAAGGTGGATGAGCCCGCCGTGCCGCCCAGGCCCCGATAGCGCGAAACCCGCAGCGCGCGCGTGGTGTCGGTCGGGTCGCGGTATTGCGGCAGGTCCACCGTAAATGCGGTGGATAAATCCGGGGTATAGCTAAATGAAATCGAGGGGGCAATGGTGTGGCGGATGGCTTCCAGCCGTCCGGCGCGGATAAAGAACGTGCCGTAGGCCCGGGTGTTCATCGAGGCATTGAACGAAAGAAAATACGTGGCCGAAATCCCCGGCAGCGTATCGACCTTCACCGCCCGGCGGTCCGGTAAGTAGGTGTATTGCAGTGATTTGGTGTACAAATCGCCACTCAGTGAAACACCGGGGGTGAAGTTCAGGTAACGGGCAATTTTGAAGTTCGGCAGCGAAATGGGAATCGAATAGCGGCTTTGAATCTGCGCGTTTTTCAAAACCGTCGGCAGCGTCTCGAGCGTCAGCGGAATCAGGTTGGAGTTGATGTAGACATCCTGATTGGCCAGAGCCGCCAGACTGTCCCGCTGCCGCTGGATGCTGTCTCCCCGAATGGTCAGCGTGGTTACAATTGGAAAACCGAGGTTGGTCACATCCACGGTACGGGCCGTGTTGTTCACGATGGCCTGCGCGTTGAAATCCAGGCCGAGCCGGAAACTTTCGTACCAGCGGCCCGTGCCGCCCTTCAGGGCAAACGGGGCAATCTGCGTAACGCCCAGGTTAATGCCGGACGAAATGTTGGTCTGGCCGCCCTCCCGGGTGTTGGTGGTGGGGTTATACCGCCCGAAGTTCTGACTGACGTTCAGGTTGGCCGAACTCGTGACGTACTGCCCGAATTTACGGCTGTAGTTGACCCCTGAATTGGCCGCGTTGGAAACGTAGTTTCGCGAAGCCATCGAGGTGTTCAACTGATTGTAACTGTTGCTGCTGATGTTGACGTTGGCCGAAAACTGCGAGTTGCCGCGTGGCCGGGGCGAGTGCGACCAGACGATGCTGAAATCATTGCGTGGTTTGGAAGCCGTATCCACGAGCGAGGTCGTGCGGTTTCGGGCGTAGGTCAGGGCGAAATTGCCGCCAAAGCGGTAGCGTTTCAGGTATTCCGACGCCAGGCCGAGTCCCCAGCTTCCGTTGGAATAAATCTGCCCCCGAAGGCTCAGGTTGACATACTGGCTGATGGCGAAGTAATACCCACCGTCGCGGAGGTAAAAACCGCGTCCGTTCGGTTCTTCCCCGTACTGCGGAAAAATCAGGCCCGAGGTGCCAATTTCATTTTTTTTCGGAATTGGAAAAAAACCGAACGGCAGGGCCAAAGGCGTCGGAATGTCGTTGATCACCAGGTTGAACGGGCCGGAAATGAGCTGTTTGTTGTGAACAACCTTGATTTTGCTGGCGTTGATGTGAAAGTGGGGCGTGGTCAGATTACAGGTCGTATAAATCGCATTCCGGATGTAGAGGTTGTCTTCGGCGTCTTTCTTAACGGTTTTTCCCCGCACATTGCCCTCCCCCTGGGCCGTAATGACGCCCTTGATAAACCCCTTTTTGGATTTAAAATTGAAGCGGATTTCCTGCGTATCATACCGGCCGCTGTTGTCCTGAAAAACCGGTAGCCCCAGCATTTTTTTCGCTGTGGAATCGTAGCGGCCCTTCGCGAAAACCTCGTTGGTGGTCCAGTTGAGCTTGATGTAGGCCGCCGTCAGGTGAATGTCGCCGTAATCGACCTTGGCATCGCCGAAAAGTTCAACAATCTGGCCCGTAGCGTCGAAGAGCGTGGAATCTTTCGCGGAATAGTTGACGGTTGTTTGTAAATTACCGTTACGATTGGCCGAATCCAGTTGGGCCACGCGGAGCGAATCCCCGGTGGCGTTTCGCCGGGTGGTGTCCACAATCACCGAATTGCCGGTAACCGTCGCCGAACTGGGGGCGGCCGAACGCGGGGTAAACGCCGGGATCGTCCGGCGCGCCGGCTGTTGCTGCGCGTGAGCGATGAGCGGAAGCACAACGATCAGGCAACTAACCAGGTTCCGTATAATAAAGTATGTATTTTTCAGTTTTATCAAAAAAATTATATTTGCTCGTAAGACAGCGCTGGCTTAGACGGTCCGTTGTTCAGGCCGGGTTGCCAACCGGATTTCGACCGAAGCCGGATTACAAAGTTAGTCGCTAACATCATTCCAATCACTGCCTTGAAACGGTTAAACCTGTTAAAAATTATTAAAGCATCCGGAATGGCGTCCAAAACCGCCAGCCGGGTGCTGTTGATGTGCGGTTCGTTGCTGTTCCTCGTTCTCGGTTTGGTGGTGCTGCCCGGTATGAAACCGGTTATTCCGCAGGATAATCCAAAACAAGAGCACGAGCAGGCCGAAGTCAAACCGGGCCGTTTGCGGACGGTGGTGCTCGACCCCGGCCACGGTGGCAAAGACCCCGGCACGATGACCAAACGAAACCGGGAGTCGCGGATTGTCCTGAAGATTGCCCTGGAGTTGGGTCGGCGCATCAAGGAAGAACTGCCGGGCGTCAAGGTGATTTTTACCCGCTCAACGGATGTGTTCATCGAACTGAACGAACGCTCGGCCATTGCCAACCGCAGCAAAGCCGATCTGTTTATTTCGATCCACGTCAACGCCAGTCCGTCGTCGAGCAAAGTCAACGGCACGGAAACCTACACGATGGGTTTGCACAAAACCAACGGGAACCTGGACGTTGCCAAACGCGAAAATGCGGTTATTTTGAAAGAAAGTAACTACAAGGAAAATTACCAGGGCTTTGACCCCGACTCGCCCCTGGCCCACATCATGCTGGCCAATTACCAGCACGCGTTCATGAACAGCAGCGTTGATTTCGCCCAGAAAGTCGAGTGGAGTTTCAAGAAAAACGCCGAGCGCCCCAGCCGGGGAGTCAAACAGGCCGGTTTTCTGGTGCTCTGGCGAACCACCATGCCCAGCGTACTGGTAGAAACCGGGTACATCACCAATCCGGACGAAGAACGGTATCTGGCGTCGGAAGAAGGACAGAATGAAATGGCCAACGCCATTTTTCGGGCGTTCAAGGCGTATAAAGAAGAAGTTGATGCTGGAGAGTAGCCAGTTGTTGCTAACTTCGCAACGGTTTTTATTGTTGAATGGAAGAGATGATTTGAATGGTTAAAAAACGCCTGAATGGTTAAATGGATAAAAGAGTTAAGTGGTTGAGGATGAATTCTTAGAACCCAGCAACCATTTCTAACCGTAAAACCGTTCACCATCTGACCAACCATTTTTGACCATCCAGCCATTCATTCCTTCACACATCCACGCATGAATATTTCAAAAGAAGCAAAAGTTGGCATCCTGGCGGTGGTAACACTGGTGATGCTCTATTTCGGATTTAATTTCCTCAAAGGTTCCGATATTTTTTCCAGCTCCAACAAATACGTCGTTGTGTATGATAACGTCGATGGCCTGACGCCCTCAAACCCCGTCCAACTCAACGGCTTGAACGTCGGACGGGTCGATCGGATCGATATTTTACAGACCCGGAACAATCAGCTGCTGGTTACGCTCGACATCGACAAACGGATCGGGATCGGCAGGGGCTCCAAAGCCATTCTGGCCGATGCCGGTGTGCTGGGCGGCAAACTCATCGTGCTGCAAATCAATCAATCCGCCAGTCAGCTCGAAAAAGGCGATACGCTGCTCAGCGGCAAAGAAGCCGGGCTGACTTCGCTGATCAAGGAAAAAACGCTGCCGGTTTTGAACAGCGTCGATTCGCTGACGATCAACCTGAACAGAATCGTCAAACAGTTCGACCGGACGGGCCTCATTCTGAACCGGACGCTGGAAGGCGTGGAAACCACCACCGGCGCCGTCCAGCTGACGATCGGCGAAAACCGGGAGAACATCCGGCGGCTGATGACGAACCTCGGCAACCTGTCGGCGTCGCTGGCCGAAACCGAGAAGGAAATCAAACCGCTGCTGTCGAAAGCCGGCACCTTTGCCGATTCGCTGAACGCCCTGAAACTGAGCGAGACGCTGGCGAACGCCAACCAATCCATCGGAACGCTGCAACAGATGCTGGCTGATATCAACAGCGGCAAAGGAACCCTGGGCAAACTGAAGGGCGACGAAGCGCTGTACAAAAATGTCAATGGCGCCACGGCCAGCCTGGAAAAACTGCTGACCGATTTCCGGGAAAACCCGAAACGGTACGTTCATTTCTCGCTGTTTGGGCGGAAAGAAAAGAAAGCCGCGACGAGCCCGGCGCAGAGCGCGACGGTTGTTGTTTCGGATTCAACGCAATAAGAAAACCGACAAATTGGCAAGACCTGCAAGGTTTTTAAAACCCTGCAGGTCTTTTTAGTTTTGGTCTTTTCGCTTAAAAACCGCACCCGACCCCGATGATCCCACTTCTGGACGAATTAAACCGCAAGGCGGCCCACACCCAACTCGGCGGTGGCCCGAAAAAGATCGAAGACCAGCACCGCAAGGGCAAACTGACCGCCCGCGAGCGCATTGCCTACCTGATCGATGCCGGTTCGGCGTTCATCGAGATCGGCTTGTTTGTGGGCGAAGGCATGTACGCCGAACACGGCGGTTGTCCGTCGGGGGGCGTGGTGGTTGGCATCGGCTACGTATCGGGGCAGCAGTGCGTGATCGTGGCGAATGATGCGACCGTCAAAGCCGGAGCCTGGTTTCCGATCACGGCCAAAAAGAACCTCCGGGCGCAGGAAATCGCGATGGAAAACCGCCTGCCGATCATTTACCTGGTCGATAGCGCGGGTGTTTACCTGCCGTTGCAGGACGAGGTCTTTGCCGACAAAGAGCATTTCGGACGGATTTTCCGGAACAACGCCCAGATGTCGGCGCTGGGCATCGTGCAGATTGCGGCCATCATGGGCAGTTGCGTGGCGGGTGGGGCCTACCTGCCGATCATGTCGGACGAAGCCCTGATTGTGGAGGGAACCGGCTCTATTTTTCTGGCCGGCCCGTATCTGGTCAAAGCCTCGATTGGCGAAGAGGTTGATGCCGAAACGCTCGGCGGAGCCAGCACCCACAGCGAGATTTCGGGCGTCACCGACAACAAATACCCCGACGACAAAAGTTGTCTGGACGCCATTCGCCGGATTTTTGATAAAATCGGCGAGTCGGGCAAGGCCGGTTTTAACCGCGCGGAACCGGCCAAACCGGCCCGGAATCCGCAGGAAATTTACGATTTGCTGCCGGCCGACCGCGTTAAACCGTACGACATGCGCGAGATCATTGCCCGTTTGGTCGATCATTCCGAATTTGACGAATACAAGGAAGCATACGGCCAGACCCTTCTGTGCGGGTATGCGCGCATCGACGGCTGGGCCGTGGGCCTTGTTGCCAACCAGCGGAAGGTGGTGAAAGCAAAAGGCCGGACGGGCGCGGGTGGCACCAACGGTCCGGGCGAAATGCAGATGGGCGGGGTCATCTATTCCGACTCGGCCGACAAAGCCGCCCGGTTTATCATGAACTGCAACCAGAAAAAAATACCGCTGGTGTTTTTGCAGGATGTGACCGGTTTTATGGTGGGCAGCCGGTCGGAGCAGGGCGGAATTATTAAGGATGGCGCCAAGATGGTCAACGCCATGGCGAACTCGGTGGTGCCGAAGTTTACGGTGGTGGTCGGAAATTCCTACGGCGCGGGCAATTACGCCATGTGCGGCAAAGCCTACGACCCCCGGCTGATGGTGGCCTGGCCCACGGCGCAGATGGCAGTGATGAGCGGAGCTTCGGCGGCCAAAACGCTGCTGCAGATTCAGGTGGCCTCGATGAAAGCCAAAGGCGAAACCATTACGCCCGAAAAAGAGCAGGAACTCCTGCAAAAAATTACGAATCAATACAACGAACAGCTTTCGCCTTACTTTGCCGCTTCCCGGCTCTGGGTCGACGCCGTGATCGACCCGCTCGAGACCCGCACCTGGATTTCGGTGGGCATCGAAGCCGCCAACCACGCGCCGATCACCAAACCGTTCAACGTCGGCGTCATTCAGACCTAAGCGTTTCACCGTCAGTATGTTAGGTTCAAACAATCGGTCCGGCCAGGCGATTCTATCCTTTTCAATTCCTGGAAGAAATGGACACGTTTGTGGTAAAGCGAACCGTTCGGGCCAAAGCCGATCGGCGAAACCGTGCTGTCCATCACCGACGATGTGGGGCCGGAAAAAGGGGCCGAAGACCGGTTTAAACGCTCGGAAAAGGGCTGGGACGAAATCCTGAAAAGCTCGAAAACCGTGGTGGAAGCAAACCCGTAAAACCGGTGGCAGCGCGTATTTTCTGCGCCCTCGCACGGAGGAGTAAGCGCGCAAAAACCGCCTGCGTTCCGGTTTTTTGCACCAATCGAAACCGGACGGCTTGTAGCTTCCTTCAGAACTACTTAGATTCAGGCAACCGTTTTGGCTTCGGGCGTTCGACGCTCATGACACTGCAAAAGCCGTCCGGTTGCGCGCATGCAGGAACTCTACACGAAAGAAAATTTTGCGACGAACTACCGAAAAACCGACTACGTGTTTGTGGGCGTCACGGGCCACCGTGATCTGCTTCCCGGCACCGAACCGGTTATCCGGGCGGCCGTTCAGGCCAGGCTGGCAGCCATTCGGCAAGAGGCCGGCAAACCGGTCCTGCTGATTTCAGCCTATGCCAAAGGGGCCGATCAACTGGTGGCCGAATGCGCCGAACAGCTGCCGGATACGGTTTTTTGCCTGCCACTCACGATGCCGGCGCAGCACTACAGCGCGGATAATTTTGCTGATCCGGAGGACGAATCAGCGCGGCTTGCTTTTGAGAAACGCCTGGAAAAACCGGCTACCATCCGGGTCGGACTTTTTGAGGACTATTCCGGTCAATTGACCACCCGCCAACGGAAGGCGGGGTACGAAGAGTTGGGGAAATTTCTGACCGAATCCTGCGATCACCTCATTGCGCTCTGGGACGGGGTCGATGGCGGTGGGGTGGGAGGAACATCCGACGTGGTGCGCATGATGGTGTTGGGAAAGAGCCTGATGGGCACCACGATCAAGCGCCCGGCCCGCCCGCAGGCCCTGCATCAGTTGGTGGTGCCCCGCCGGCAAAACCATTTTCCGATTGGGCGCCGGTTTGCCCGAAATCAGGTGGACTGGCCCGTGGCCGAGCCGTACAGCTGGGTCGAAACCAGGCTGGAAAACCGGCGCGTGTCCCGCTGGCAGAACCTGAAGCGGGCCGCGTCGAAACTGCCCTTTTTGTATTATGTGATTGGCGGAGGCATTCTGCTGCTCTGCGGGATCGATCTTCTTAAAACCTGGTATCCGGAACAGGATTTATGGACCTGGGGCATCATCAGCGGTTTGTACGGGGCAGCGGGCTGGGCGTTCGTGAAGTACAATCCGGTGCGGGAGCTGCTCTTGCAGTTTGTTTATCCGCTGGTCATTGCTAGTGCGATTTTGACGCTCGGTACGGCCGGATTCATGCAGGCCCGGCTGGGCAACAGCGTCGATAGTTTTTTCGGAGCCGCCAATCTGATCACGCTCAATACGTCGGTTTTTTCAATGCTGGAGGAATCTCCGCCGGAAGATGCAAAAGCCAAAAAGAGTCTTTCAAAGGAGGAAGAGTCGGACGGCAAAAAAATTGAGTTGAATGCCTGGCTGAAAACCGCCCGGATTCTGGGCGGTTTTCTGGCGGGTTACGCCTTCATTCTGGCGTTTGCACTGGCGGCTGGCAAAGAGAACATCGGGCGGTTTATGTTTTTTCTGCACCGTCGGTTCTGGGGCCGTTTCAGCGTTGTGGTTGGCGACGGAATTATGGCCATCGACGTGGCCTACGATCTGGCCAAAAACCGGAAAGAGCGCGTTGTTTTTCTGACCGACCTGAGCGATCCGGCTTCGCTCGCGTTGCTGACCGATCAGCGAATCTGGCTTTTTCAGGGCAAAAGCACTTCCCGCCAGGCCATTTTGAAGACGTTTTTCTGGCAGGCCAACGAAGTTTATGTCATCAGCGAATCCGACGAAAACAATTTTCGCTGCGCCCAGGAGCTGGATGAGTTGTTCGTGCTGAAACACAAAACCGGGTCGTCGGAAAAGGGCCCGCAGCCGAAGTGGTATGTCCATTTGCAGAACATCCGGCAGCGCTCCCTGCTCCAGCAGATCGCCCGGCAGTATCTGCACACGTTCAGCATCAGTGAAAATACGGCCCGGCGGCTGCTCCTGCGCTACCCGATTGACCGGTTTCGGGCGGCTGAAAAAACCGGGATCGCCCAAGTGATTCTGATCGGATTCGACCAGCTGGCGGAGCAGATTGCCCTGTCCTGCCTGCGGTTGGGGCATTACACCACGTCCCGGCACCTGCACATCAAGGTGTATTACCCGGAAGCCGATCGGCCGAACGTGGAAGCCTTCCGGAAGGCGCATCCTGAACTGGAACCGGTGAGCAAAATCCAGCAGCTCGTCGGCGCGGGTTCGACCCAGGAAACCGTCCGGCGGTATACGTTTCTGTCGAAAAACCGCTCGATTATTGATTTTGAACCTTTGCCCACGGCCGAACGGGAATTAATCGACGCCCAGTTCTCGCTCTATGACTACCTGACGCCCGAGCGGGCCGTCAGCATCTACGTTTGCCTGCCAACCGGCCTGGAGTCGGCTTCGCTGCTGGGGAGTATTCTGCCCCGGATCGAATGGCTCAAGCTGGGAAAACCGGCGGGCCAGCGCCAGATCGATGTGCAGGTTTTCTGCTTCTATAATTTCCCCGACCCGGATGAGGAGCAGTATGTCGAAATGAAACTCAACGGCCTGGCGTCGTACGTGCCGGTGACCTGTTTCGGGAATCTGATTCACGAGTGCACGGTTCACGCGATTAAGAACGAGTCGTTCAATCGGCTGGCCCGGCAAATTGCCCTGTTGTACGCCAGTTTATACCCCAATGAAGACGTGCTGGATACGCTGGGTTCCCTCCGGGAGCATCTTACAAAGTGGTCGATTGATAACCAAACCGCCTGGCATCCGGACCCCAACCAGGCCAATGTGGAAAAAACCCGGCATTTGCTGGCTCAACTGGCGACGATCGACCCGGAACAGGTTAAGAACTGGGCCGACGAATGCTGGCTCAACATCAACGAAGTTGATCGCTGGGCCAACATTCAGGCGGCTGACCATGCCTGGGTGAAGCTCCGGTTGATGGGTCGGAAATGGGACGAAATTGACCCCCTGCGATGGGACGATTACTGGACGCCGGGCGAAATTGCCGAACTGGGGGAAGTGGAACACCGGCGCTGGAATGCCGAAAAGCTGTTGCTGGGCTGGTTTCCGGTGCCGGATAAAGCGCTGTGGAAAAAGCATAAAAAAGAGCTTCGCGCGCAGAAACACCACCATTTTCTGGCCCTTTTCGACGGGCCGGGCGGTTTGCCCGAAGAAGAGCAGAACAAGGATTTTACGCAGGTTGTCGGACTCCCGTATTTTTTCAGCGCGCTGCGGGCCGCGAACGAAGAAGTACCTATTTAGACGGGTTCGTAAGTTGCCTCGAAGATGTCCGGTTTGCAGGGATAACATTCACCTTTGATGCCCCTGATGATGTAATCACCCCGATCGGCGGTCAGGTCGCCTTCGAGCGTGGGAATACTCAGCGACTCCGGGGTTTTGCCGGGTGTCAGGGACCGCCCAACCAACTGTTCGATTTCAGCCTGATTGGCGCCGTTCCAGCGAAGGGCATCGATGACAACCGGTTTTTTACGATACTGGGACATGGTCTGGATAACAGGGCCAGAAAGGTGCCTGAAGACCTAACGCTCAGAAACCGTAAAGTGCTATAAAAAGCGGCTGCAATCGCATTCTTTTCAAAACCGCCGTCGGGGCGCAACGGGGGTGTCGGCGGGCGGTTCTAAGGTAATTTTAAGTTTTTCTTAAGCTCGCTCTTAATTCTCCGGTGTTACTTGCAGTTGATTCGCCCGTCCGGGCGATCGGCCCAACCGGCCGGATCGAAAGCGGTTTTGCCGGTGATGCCGAAAATAATAGCCTAGTCGAATATGTTTTGAGTAAGATGGTAGCAGGAACCCTGCCGGGGCGGTTTAGACCACTGGCAGGGTTTTGTTTTCCTGACTTTTCAACACAACGTTTCCGAACAGCAAGTCGACCGGGTACTCCTGTTACTTTTTTACCAGTTGGCCGCTTCCTGTAAACGCTCGGTCAGGAGCCGGCTTAGCTCCGCCGAATTGAGCAAACCCATGTGCCGCCAGATTTCGATGCCCTGTTTCAGCAGCACGAACGAGGGCAGTTGCTGCACACCAAAACTGCGGACTACTTCGGGGTGCATGAGCTGATCGACGCGGGTGATCCGGACGCAATCGCCCACTTCCGCCCGGACCCGTTCCAGCAGCTGGCTGATCGGTTGCGTCGGTACAGTGGGGACAAAGACCAGCAAAACCGCTGTTTTAGCAGGGACGATGAGAGGGTGAAAAAGAGCCGTTTCCATACAACAGACGGTTGTTTGACGATCAAAATGGGTTTCTGGTTTACGGGATTCTGGCCGCCCGGTTTTGTAAAATTGCTTCTTTTGTGCCGGAGCAACCCTGAGGCTGGTTAGCTTCGGAACTGACAGTTGTCAGGGGGCGGCTCATTTTTTCCGTTTATCTTGCACGTAATCCCCGGATCCGCTTTTCTTTGCAGGAAACCGGATGATACCGTATGATTACCGACCTGTTTCCTGCCGTTTTTGCCAATGCCACCATCGGGATTATCCTGTCAAACAGCCGGGGCCGGATGATTTCGGTCAGTCAGTTCGCGCTTAAACTGTTTGGCTATTCCGAAACCGAAATGGTGGGGCAGCCCATCGAACTGCTGGTGCCCGATCCGCTGGTTGACCTGCACAAAAACCTCCGAAAATCGTTCAACGCCCATCCGGAAGTGCGGCCGATGGGCCACGGGCGCGATTTACACGTGAAGCGGAAAGACGGTTCTCTGTTTCCGGCCGAAATCAGCCTGAGCTATTTTCACCAGGAGGAAGAACTCTACATCGTGGCGTATATCATCGATACGACCTTTAAAAAAGAAGCCGAGCAGTCGCTGATTGAACAAAAAAACCGCATCGAGCAGTTGAACGCCGAACTGGAACAGAAAGTGGCCGACCGGACCAACGCGCTCATGGTGACGCTGCACCAGCTGGAAGTGTCGAAAGACGAACTTTCCAAAGCCCTGACGACCGAGCGCGAACTGGGCGAACTCAAATCCCGGTTTGTGTCGATGGCGTCGCACGAGTTCCGGACGCCCCTGAGCGCCATTCTGACTTCCGCCGATCTGCTCAACAAGTATACGACGACCGAGCAACAGGACAAGCGAAACCGTCACATCCAGCGGATCAAAGCGTCGGTCAACCACCTGAACGACATTCTGGAAGAGTTTCTGTCGGTCGGCAAACTGGAAGAAGGGAAAATTGAAGCATCGTATTCCCTGTTCGATCTGACCGAACTGACCGCCAGCGTCGTTGCCGACGTTCAGGGAATGCTGAAAGAAGGGCAAACGATCCAAACCGAGTCCGATTGCAGCGGTAACGTCTGGCTGGACCCCTCGCTGGTGCGCAAGATGCTGGTTAATCTGCTGTCGAACGCCATTAAATACTCCGGCGAACACAAGCCGATCCGGGTGCGGCTGTATGGCCGCGACGGCCAGGTCCGGATTTCGATTCAGGATGAAGGCATTGGGATGTCGGAAGAGGACCAGAAGCACCTGTTTGAGCGGTTTTACCGGGCTAAAAACGCCACGGCCATTCAGGGAACGGGGCTGGGCCTGCACATTGTCGCCCAGTACCTGGCGCTGCTGAACGGCACCATCGACTTCCAAAGTCACCTTAACCGGGGAACCACCGTCACCCTTTCCTTCCGTTATGAAAACGATTCTGCTTATTGAAGACAATACCGACATTCGGGAAAATACCGCCGAGATTCTGGAACTCGCCAGCTACCACGTTCTGACGGCGGAAAATGGCAAAACCGGCGTTGAAAAAGCCCTGGCGACCAAACCGGATCTGGTGATCTGCGACATTATGATGCCGGTTCTGGACGGCTACGGGGTGCTCCATATTTTCAATAAAAACCCGGATCTGTCGGGCGTACCGTTTATTTTTCTGACCGCCAAAACCGAGCGCGCCGACTTTCGCCGGGGCATGGAAATGGGCGCGGATGACTACCTAACCAAACCGTTCGACGAAATTGAACTGCTGAACGCGGTGGAAGGACGTCTGAAGCGCTTCGACCAGATGCGGCCCGCATACGAACCGACCAAAGCCGGGTTGGTGCAGTTTCTGGACGATGCCCAAACCGCCACCGGCATCGACTCGCTGACCGTAGACCGGAAAGGCCATTTGATTCGGAAAAAGCAGTTTGTGTATTCGGAGGGCGACGAGCCGCTGCGCTTGTATTTTGTGCAGTCCGGCCGGGTGAAAACCTTTAAAACCAACCCGGATGGCAAGGAATTTATCACCGGTTTGTATCAGCCGGGTGATTTTTTTGGCTATGTGAGCCTGCTGGAGCAAACCGATCAGACGGATTCGGCCGTGGCGCTGGAAGACTCGGAGCTGGTCTACATCCCGCGCGAATTCTTTATCGATCTGGTTTCGCGCGACGGCGAAGTGTCCCGGCGGTTTGTGCAACTGCTGGCAAACCGCGTCACCGACCGGGAGCAGCAACTGCTCGGCATGGCCTACAACTCGCTGCGCCGGCGGGTCGCCGACACGTTGCTGCGGCTTCACGGAAGTTTGCAACACGGAACCAGCCAGCCGGTGATCCAGTTTTCGCGCGACGATCTGGCCGCGATGGTCGGCACAGCCACCGAATCGCTGATCCGGACGCTGAGCGAATTCAAAACCGACGGTTTGATCGAGATCAGCGGGACCACCATTCGCCTGCTGCAACCCGAAAAGTTAAAGCGGTCGCGGTGGTAGGAGGATTTACGAAGGATATGCAAATTGCCGAAGCCCTGGTTTTGCTGTAACTTAGAACCTAAATCGAATGGACCCGGTTTTTAATTAGAAAGAAAGGAGGCCGATATGACTCACACCATCATTATTGAAACACAGAATGATACCCTTTTTGAGCAGGTCAAAGCGTTTGCCAAGCAGTTGGGTCTGCCCTTTTCTGAGCAGCATAGGGATACAAAACCAGCCGATCAGCAAGAAGCCCTGAACCAATTTTTCGGAAGCTGGGAGGGGGAAGAAACCGGCGAAGAACTGGTCCGCCGGATTTACAGTGCTCGTAATGATCGTCCGCGCGATGTCGAATTATGAGTTATTTACTGGATACCAACATTTGCATTTACTTATTCAGGGGGCAGTACGATCTGGATCGAAAAATTAGCCAGGTCGGCATTACTTCCTGCTTCCTGTCAGAAATTACGATTGCTGAGCTTCTTTACGGTGTTGAAAATAGCGACCCGGGCCGCCGGACCAAAAACCGGGAAAATCTAAATTGGTTACGCACGGCATTTGCAGGCCGGATTTTAGTGATCGGACTAAGTTTTCCTGAATATGCCCGGCAGAAAACAGCCTTGAAACGAATCGGGCGGCCGGTCGGTGAGTTTGACCTCTTAATCGGATCAACGGCAATTACGCATAATCATACGTTAGTGACGCGCAATTTCCGTGATTTTGAAAACATGGATCGAATCAAACTGGCGAACTGGATCGACTAAGTGATGGAAACTACCGGAGACGTTTTCGGACGGTTTTCTCCCGGCAACCAAACGTTTATTTCTTCCGCATCGTCCACTCCCGGCCCGGTTTGTCGACCCGGAAGCTTTCAAGGTTGCCCTGGTCCTGGAGCGTGACGTAGGCCGTACGGCCGTCTTTACCGCCAAAACAGATGTTCGTGGGCCGTTTGCCGACTAGCTGGATTTCCTCAATCACCTTGCCATCGGGCGACACCTTGGCGACGGTGCCTTTGCCGTGCCGGGTTACGTACAGATTGCCGTCGGCGTCGCAGCGCATGCCATCCATGCCGAAATCCGGAAACTCGATCAGCAGGCGTTTGTTGCTTACCTTGCCCTCCGCCGACAAATCGTATACCCACACTTTCCGCTGCACCGATTCGTTGACGTACAGCCGTTTCTCGTCGGGACTGACTTCGACGCCGTTGGTGGTGCCCATGTTTTCTTCCAGCAGGGTCACCTTGCCGTCCGTATCGATGCGCCAGAGGTTGCCGGTGCTGTTTTTCCAGCTCGGATCGCTGGCGTACAGGCGGTCTTTGCCGTCGATGGCGATGTCATTGGGCTGGTTCATGCGCGGTTCGTGGGCAAAAACCTGGACGGTTTTCGAGCCGGCCGCCACTTTCAGGATGTTGTGTTTGGGGTAATCGGCGATGAACATATCGCCTTTTTTGCTGAACCGAATTCCGTTACCAATGCTGCCTTCGGGTAACGCCACGAAGATGCTGGCTTCTCCGTTCGGGGTAATTTGCCCAATGGTGCCCTGCTTCCCGAAATTCACCGCGTAAACCGTCCCGGTTTTGTCCACCGCCGGACCTTCGACGCCGGACGTGAAACCGTTCGCGGGCGTAAATACCGTGGATTTGAATAAATCTTCCATAAAACCGGCGCTCATCAGCAACAACCCCAGCCCGCTGAGCGAGGCAACAAGGGCAAACGATCCTTTATTCATTCTGCAAGGTTGATTCGTGGATCGTTCAGGAAGTACGGGTTGGGGACCCCAAGCCCTGAACGGTCCACGGGTGTACACTTAATGACGGCGGTATTCCACTTCCTGAACCGCGTCGCGTTCTTCTTTCGGCATGCGGCTGTGCCACCACGACGCCAGAATGGAACCCGTGATGTTCATCAGCGGTCCGAAGATGGCCGGTGCCAGCCCGACCGTGGCCATTTTGCCCATTTCTTTGGCAATGCCGGACGCCAGACCGCCGTTCTGCATGCCGACCTCGATGGCCATCGTCCGGCAGTCGCGCTCGCTCATCCGGAAAAGCCGTCCCGACCAGTAGCCCAGGAAATAACCGCACAAATTATGGATCAGAACCAGTCCCAGCAGCAGCGGCCCGATGGTCAGCAGGCTGTTGCGGCCAGCCGCCGTAATGATCACGATGATAAAGGCGATGCCAAACATTGAAACGAACGGCATCAGGTTGTCCAGCCAGACGGCTTTCCCGCTGAGGAATTTATTGAACAGCAGCCCCGCACCGATGGGAATGATCACCATTTTGGCAATATCAAACATCATGGCGACGGTGTCGATTTCGACAAAAGCACCGGCCAGCATTTTCATCAAAACCGGCGTGATGAACGGGGCCATCATGGTCGAAACGGCGGTGATGGTAATCGACAGCGCGAGGTTGGCTTTCGCCAGGTACGAAATCACGTTGGACGCCATGCCGTTGGGTGAACACCCGATCAGGATGATGCCGGCTGCGATTTCGGGCGGCAACCCGCTGATGCTGGCCAGAAAATAGCCCAGGCTGGGCATAATGAGAAAGTGACTGATGACCCCGATCAGAACGCCTTTCGGCATGCGAATGACACCCACAAAATCGTCCAGACTCATAGAGGTTCCCATGCCGAACATGATGAGCTGGATCAGGGGGGTAATGAGCGAGCTGAACTTGAAATCACCCGCCGAAACAAAATACTGCGGATAATACAGGGCGGTGGTGACCGCGGCAAAAATGATAACCGTGTACGAAAACCCTTTCAGATTCGGGAAGCCGCGAAAGGCGATGGCAACGCCCAGAAAAAACGCAATCAGGAAGGGCCCCGCCATCGGCAAATTACCGCTGACCATCAATCCCAGCGCAACCAGCAGACACACCCCCGCCAGACCCAAAAGCAATTTATACATGATATTTCTCAGAAGGTTTAGGAAAAAACATTCCCAAATATAAGGATTTACGGTATTCGGTGGTCGGTTTACGGTTTTCAGTTGGCTAGCGCCTGCAAAGAAGGCGTCAGCCCCGCGTATCGACGGCCCGGCGTAAACTGAAAACCGTGAACCGTAAACTGAATACCGAATACCGAATACCGTCACTGCGGCCGCTGGCGAACGACAACCGGTTCGGCAATGCCGTTCAGATCGTAGACAATCCGGCCTTTGCGGATGGTCATTTCGCAGCTCAGCTTTTGTTTGCCTTCGATTTTATGGCCCGTGTAGTCGAAAAAACCAAAATGGCCCACATCCCGCACCGCAAATTTGCCGTCCACCAGATCCAGAATGGCGACATCGGCCTCCGAACCTTCAGTCAGTTGACCCAGTTCCGGCCGTTTGATGGCTTGCGCCGGGGCCCAGGTGCTGGCTTTGATGACACTTTTCAGATCCATGCCCATCGCCAGAAACTTCGACATCACGTTCAGCATGTCTTTCATGGCGTTGTTCATGCTGCCCGTATGAATGTCGGTGCTGATCGTGTTTGGCAGAAAACCGCCTTTAATGGCCGGAATGGCCTGTGAAAACGCAAAGCTGATGCCGCCGTAGCCCACGTCGAACAAGATGCCTTTTTTCTGCGCTTCCCAGACGAACGGTTTTAGTTTGTTGGTGGTCACGTCCAGAATCGGCTCGCGGGTGGCCAGTTGGCCGAAGCAATGCGTGAAAATATCGCCCGGCCGCAGGTGTTTCAGAAACAAATCTTCAATGGAAAGCGTCGGCTTGCTGCCGCCGAAGTCGATCATGACCGGTTTTTCGGCCAGCTTTCCGGCTTCCACGGCCCGGTCGGTGGGCGTCCAGTCGTGGCCGTTGAAGTGCGCCAGTTTGATGCCCACCACCTGATCGGGGTATTTCTTCGCCATGTCCGCCGTGGCTTTGGGGTCCATGTCCTCGATGTTCTGCTCGAACTTGCCGCCCCGCATGCCGCTGCCGACGATGTTGAGCAGGGCCAGCACGCGCGTCTGCGAGGCATCAATGGTCTGCTTCTTGAACGCTTCAAAATCCCGCCAGCCCGAGCAGCCCGCATCCACGATGGTCGTCACGCCGTTCCGGAACGTAAACCCGTCGGGCGGCAGGGCGTTGGGACCGTTGCTGTACGTCTGATCCATGTTGGTCCCGAAAAAGACGTGCGTGTGAATGTCGATCAAACCGGGCGTAACGTACAGCCCTTTGGCATTGACCACCTGCCGGGCGCCGGTGGCGTCGATGGATTTGGCGACTTTCGCAATTTTTCCGTCCAGAATCGCCACGTCCATCACCGCGTCGATGTTGTTTTTCGGGTCGATCACGTGCCCGTTCCTGATCACAATGTGGTACGGCTGCGCCAGCGCCCGGCTGCCGACGGCAACCACGAGGGCAAAAAGGAAAAGAAACCGGTTTTTCATGGGAAATAGGGTCAGGTTAGAATGACAGATCTTGACAACGTTCCGGCGTTAAACCGCCTTGGAAAGTTCTTCCTTGATGCGTTTGGCAACAATTTTCTCCTGACCCGGTTTCAGCATCCAGACCGTCACGCCGATGCTGCTCGGGCCACCGCCCCCAACCTCAATTGATGGGTCGCCGTTGCGCAGCGCTTCCTGCACCTGTTTGCCCGTCACCTTCAAAACCGCCGGATCCCACGAAATGCGGAGCGAGGGCGTGTGGTTGCCCAGCGGATTGACGCGCACCTCGGTTTTGATGCCGTTGATGGTTTTGACCGTATTTTCGACGTGCGCAACGCCTTCTTCCCAGCTTTTCCAGGTTTTGGCAAAATCCTGCGCCAGAAACTTCTCGACCGCGACGTACATGCCCAGAATTTCTTCCTTATTGACTTTCATGCCGCGTCCGATGTTGAAACCACGCGGAGGCATGTGCATCCGGGCGGCCGCAATGATGTCTTTTTTGCCCATCAGCAACCCGGCGCTCTGCGGGCCGTGCATGGCTTTTCCGCCCGACACCACCACGAAGCTGAACCCCATGTCGTTGAATTTGTACAGGTTTTCGACCGGCGGCACGTCGGCGGCAATGTCGATGGAAGTCGGAATGTTGTGCTTTTTGCCCAGCGCCACCCAGTCTTCGTGCATGATCTTGCCCTTGTCCGACTGAATGTGCAGGAAGTGCAGCAGGGCGGTTTTTTCGTTGATCGCCTTTTCCAGTTCCTCCACGGTTTCGATGTACACCATCGTGCAGCCGGTGTTGACCAGCGCGTGGTTATACACAATTTCGTGGCCTTTCTGGCAGATTACTTCCGACTTCATGCCGGTGCCTTCCAGGTGCGGCAGTTGTTCGACCTTCTTCTGATCCATGCCCGTCAGAATGCCCGCCAGCCCCAGGGTCATCCCGGCAAACGCGCCCGAGGTCACCACGGCGGCTTCCGAATGCACCAGTTTCGCAATCTTCTCGCCCACTTTATCCTCCAGTTCGTCCAGCAGACAGAATTCTTTCACGGCATAATTGATCGCGTCGAGCACTTCGTCGTGCATCAGCGAACCGGTCATGTAGGTCAGTGTTCCGGCGGCATTGATGAACGTCCGGACGCCCAGTTCCCGGAACAGATCGCGTTTGGGAGCGGCCACCGCGGCTGCTTCGGCGGCCATGGGCAGCGTGCCGACCAATCCGCCCAACAGCGGAAAGCTCGACAACCGTTTGATGAGTTTTCTTCGGCTTAGCATAAAAGTCGGGTTAGGTTTTTTTTCGGCGGTTTTTCTTGGCGGTTTTGGCGTCGGCCGGCAGCGTGATTTTCCAGATGTTACCGCCCTTTCCGCCGTATTCGATGATGTATACGGTGTTATCCACCAGCAGCGCGTCGGTCGGCTCCGTAAAACCGTCGACCAGGCGGGTGGTTTTCGTCGTGTAGTTATCGGTGGTTTTGTCGTAAGTCAGGTCGAGGTGCAGCAGGTCGCGGCCCTGTTTTTTCAGGGGATTGATGATCGTGGCATTCCGGCGCGGACCCGAATACCGGATCACAAAACCGTCCCCTTTGAACTCGTCGGCCAACTCGTTTCGGGTGTCGAAAAACAGCCCCAGCGGAGAGCTGTGCGCGTTGAACGTGCCCACGCCGACGCCCGTCGAATCGCCGTCCATGACCAGGCCGGTTTTCGGGTCGCGGTATTCGTTGGCATCCGGTCCCTGATTCAGAACCGGGCCGGTGAACTTGACGCCCGCCGGTTTTTTCGGAAAGTCTGGATCGTTGCGGAAATACCGCATCAGCCAGGCGTGGGCAAACTTGCTGATGAACGGATCTTTCTCCGGATCGGGCTGCCAGTCGGGGTATTGCTGCGGGTTGTCGATGCCGCCCCCCATCACCCACGGAAAACCGTAGTGGTGCCCCTGCCGAACCCAGAACATGTCCTCGGCGTGGTCGTAGTCGCCGGAGTTGGAAACCGCAAACAGCTTTCCGTCCGCGTCGAACGCCATGTCGTAGGCATTCCGGATGCCTTCGGCGTAAACGTACCCGTCGGCTTTCAGCTTCGCCAGATCATCCGGCAGTTCCAGATTTTTCACGCCCACCGGAAACCGGAAAATTTTGGCCGTCAGCGCGTTGTCGCGGGCGTTCGGATACACCCCGCCGTTGTCCTGGACCTCGCCGTGGTCGGTCCGGGCGCCGGTGTTGACGTAAATGTATTTTTCGTCGGGGCTGATTTCCAGCGCGTTCCAGCCGTGGTCGAAGGTGGTTTTGTTGGTGCCGTATTCGACGGTGTTGAATACCACGGTCATTTCCGGTTTTTCGCCCGACGCCAACTCGTAGCGCACCATCCGGCCTTTCGTCCCTTTGTTGTCGTTCACGCTGATGTTACCCGCCAGAAACAAAGTGTTCTTCAGAAAAGCGGCCCCCTGCAGGCGCGTAATGCCGTGGTCTTCCGCCGAAAACACTTTCTCGGCCACCGGCGGCTGTCCGTTCATCTTCACCCGAAAAACGTCGCCTATGAAGGTGGTGTAATACAGATCGCCGGTGCCCGGGTGCTGAATCAGCCGCACGGCTTCGGGGCCAACGGCCAGGAAATGCTCGACCTTGATGTCGGGGCGCAGAGCCGTCGGCGGAACGGGTGTTTTGGCGTCGGGGCCCTGGGCAAACAGCAGAAACGGGCTGCACAGGAGGGTAGCCAAGGCGCCTATTTTTTTCAGGAAAGGACTTCTCATTATCATTTGTTGTTGGTCTTGGGAGCGGTTAATTTGCGGAGGTAAGCCACTAATTGCCAGCGTTGTTCGTCCGAAAAGACGTCTTTAAACGGCGGCATGTTTCCCCGCCCGTTCGACAGTTTCCAGAACAGCGCCCCGTCGGTTTGTCTGGTCACGTCGGGCTCGTGAAAGTTGGCCGGTTTCGCACCCAGCGCCCGCCCGGCTGCCCCGTCGCCGTAGCCCGCTTCGCCGTGGCAGGACGAACAAAATTCCATGAACAGTTCTTCGCCCTGCGCCAGCGTCAGCGGTTCGGTCGGGTAGTGGTTTTTCAGCGTGTCGGCCCAGGCCGGCGCCTTCCATTGATCCTGTTTCGGATCGTCGGTTTTCCGGTTTTCCGTAAATCCCAGCAATCCCAGACAACTCAGTACACAAAAACCGGCAATCAATACTTGATACGGACGCATTGAAACAAGGGTTAAGCTAACGTTTATTTCTTTGTTTTCAGCGTTTTCCGGACGGTTTTCACTTCATCGGCCGAAACCGCGCTGGCGGAATTGCCGAAGCTTTGCCGGACAAACGTCAACACTTCGGCGATGTCGTCGTCTTTCAGAAAATCGTGCTGCGGCATCACGTTGTTGTACGACTGACCTTTTACTTCAATCGGCCCTTCCAGCCCCTTCAGCAGCACTTCGATCAGCCGTTTTTTGTCGCCCAAAACCCATTCCGAGTCGGCCAGGGGCGGAAACCGCTGCGCATCGCCCCGGCCGTTGCGCTGGTGGCAGGCGGCACAATACACCGCGTAGACCTTGCTGCCCAGCACCGGCTTGTCCCGGTCCAGATTGTCGGCTACCTTGTCGGGCGTGCGGATGTTCGACATCGCCTTGCGCTTCTCCATCTGGGCCAGTTGCGCCGGTCCGAATTTGCTTTTATCGCCCTTGTAGGTCACCTTCCAGATTTTTCCTTTCTCGGTTTCGGCCAGATACAGCGATCCGTCGGGACCCACGGCAATGCCCATCGGGCGGTAAACCGCGTCGCTCACATTCACCACCGGATCAACACCCGCAAAACCGTCGGCAAACACCTCCCAATCGCGGCCCGGCGAGCCGTTTTTGGCGGGAACAAAGCCGATGAAATAACCGGCTTGCGGATACGGGGCGCGGTTGGTCGATCCGTGGAAGGCAATGAACGCGCCGTTTTTATAGTGTTCCGGAAAGCCATTCTGGGCGTCGTTGCCGCGGTAAAACACCAGATCGTTGGGCGCCCAGTGCGCTGGAAAACCGATGACCGGCTGCTCATACTCCGCGCCTTTGCCCGGTTTTTTGCCGTCGCCACCATATTCCGGATTCAGCAGTTTTTTCTTTTTTTCCTGATCGTAGTAGTAATACGGCCAGCCCGCGTCCATGCCGTCTTTCACGCGCAAAAACTCTTCGGAAGGCAAAACCGCACTTTCCCAGGGCGAATACAAACCGGCCCACAGCATCAGAAAGTCATCGCGACCATGCTGCACGGTGTAGAGCGTCTGGTCGGCCGGATTCCAGTCCAGGGCGACGATACTGCGTAAACCGGTGGCGTAGCGGTAACCGTCTTTCTGCGTCTGACCCGGTTTGTTGGCATCGAACCGCCAGATGCCGCCGTGGTCGGAAAGCATGCCGCAGGGGTCCTGCCCCGGCGAACTCGGAATGCGGTTTTTTTCCTGGCAGGCGTTGGAACCGGCCCCGAACGGCACGTACATGTACCCTTTATCATCGAACGCAACCGGTTTGGTGATGTGTTCGTGCATGCCGTGGGCGTGGTCGTCGATCAGAATCACTTCTTCCGGCCCTTCGGGCACCAGCTTGCCGGGCGTCAGTTTATACCGGTACACGATCAGTTCGGAACTGAAATACAGGTAGCCATTGTGAATCCGCATGGCGGTGCCGTAAGCGCGCTCCCGCTCCCGACCCCCAAACCGCTTGATGAGATCGGCGCGGCCGTCGCCGTTGGTGTCGCGCAGGGCCATCACCGACTCGCCTTTGTCGCGCGCAAACCGGGCTTTGACGTAAATATCACCGTTGGCGTTGACGGCAAGGTGCCGGGCGCGCCCGGGCAAGCTATCGACGACGACCGTGGCTTCGAAGCCTTCGGGCAGAAAAAGACCGCCGTTGTCCACCGTCCGAACCGGCAGGGTGTTTACGGGCTCATCGCGCCGGACAAAACCGGCAACCGCCAGCAACGCCAGGATCAGGCTTTTGATGTAGTATTTTGACATTCAAGGATTTAGGAAACTATAGTGAAAACTTAGGGTCAATTTTGGGAAACCACCAGCGGATTGGCAATGCCGTTGAGATCGTACACGATTTTGCCCCCTTTGATGGTCATTTCGCATTCAAATTTCTTTTTGCCTTCCATCCGGTACCCGGTTTTGTCGTAAAAGCCAAAATTGCCTTCGCGCATGCTCAGGATGGCGACGTCGGCAATGGCGCCCACCGACAGATGGCCCAGCATTTCGCGCCTGATCACCTGCGCCGGAGTCCAGGTGCTGGCTTTGATGACGTCCGGCACGGGCACGCCCATCACGACGAATTTGGACATGATACTCAAAATGTCTTTCATGGAGCCGTTCATGCTGCCGGTGTGCAAATCGGTGCTGATCGTGGTGGGGTAAAAACCGGCTTTGATGGCCGGAATGGCCTGGGAATAATTGAAGCTCGCTCCGCCGTAGCCCACGTCGAAAACGATGCCTCTTTTTCGGGCTTCCCAGACGAACGGTTTGACGTTTCCGCTGGCTTCATCCACAATCGTTTGCCGAACATTCCCTTCCAGCAGCGTGTAGGTATGCGTGAAAATATCGCCCGGCCGCAGGTGTTTCAGAAACAGGTCTTCCAGCGACAAAGGCGGGTCGTGCATTCCAAAATCGATCATCACGGGCATATTCGCCAGCTTTCCGGCTTCCACGGCCCGGTCAACGGGTGTCCAGGTGCCGCCCATGAAGTGCGCGACTTTAAAGCCGACCACATCGTTTTTGTTGCCGAGGGCCATTGCTGCCGCCATTTTGGGGTCCATATCGGTCGTATCCTGCTCCCAGTTGCCACCCCGCATGCCTTCGCCCACAATGTTCAGCAGCGACAGAACCCGCGTTTTTGACGAAAAAATGATGTTTTTCTTAAACGCCGGAAACGACTGCCAGCCCGCGCCCCCCGCATCGACGATGGTGGTAACGCCCACGCGAAACGTAAACCCGTCGGGCACGACGGCCACCAGACCGTTGCTCAGGTAGTGATTCGGCTCGGTGCCGAAATAAACGTGGCCGTGGATGTCGATCAGACCGGGGGTGATGTACATGCCCTTGGCGTTGACCACCTGTTTGCCCTGGCGCGCGTCGATGGTTTTGGCCACCAGCGCAATCCTGCCGTCGTTGATGGCCACATCCAGCACCTCGTTGATGTTGTTTTTCGGATCGATGAGCCGACCGCCTTTGATGACGATGCTGTAGGTCTGGGCCTGCACCAGACCGCTGATCAGACCAGCCACAATCAGGGCGAAAAGCGACTTTTGCATGCTTTTAAACCGCTGCTTTGGATAATTCTTCCTTCAGGCGTTTGGCGACGATTTTCTCTTCACCCGGTTTTAACATCCAGGTTGTGAGGCTGATGCCGTTCTGCTCGCCCACAATTTCGATGGACGGGTCGCCTTTGCGCAGCGCTTCCTGCAAGGATTTGGCGGTCAGGTTGACCTTCGCAGGTTCCCAGCTAATCCGGAGCGTCGGCGTGTGGTTGCCCAATTCGGGCCGGAAGGTTTCGGTGGTTACACCGTTTACTTTTTTAACGGCATCGGCAATGTGAGCCACGCGGTCCTCCCAGAGTTGCCACTCTTTCTGGTGGTCCTGTTTGACGAATTTCTCCAGCGCCACGTACATGCCCAGAATTTCTTCCTTGTTGACCTTCATGCCGCGCCCGATGGTCGAACCGCGCGGGGGCATGCTCAGCCGGGCGGCATCGATCAGGTGTTTTTTGCCCATCAGCAACCCGGCGCTTTGCGGGCCGCGCATGGCTTTTCCGCCCGAGACGCAAACCAGATCGAAGCCCATTTCGTGGAATTTCCAGAGGTTTTCGACCGGCGGCACATCGGCGGCAATGTCGATCATCGTCGGAATGCTGTGCTTTTTGGCCAGGTTCACCCATTCCTGGTGCATGATCCGGCCCTTGTCCGACTGAATGTGGAGAAACCACATCAGGGCGGTTTTTTCGCTGATCGCTTTTTCAACCTCCTCCGGCGTTTCCACGAACACGATTTTACAGCCGGTATTGGTCAGCGCGTGCGAATAGCCGACATTATGCCCTTTCTGAACGATCACTTCCGATTTCATGCCGGTGCCTTCCAGTTGGGGCAGGGCCTCCACTTTTTTCTGATCCATGCCCGTCAGGACACCCGCCAGCCCCAGGGTCATGGCCGAGAAACACCCCGCCGTGACCACCGCCGATTCCGAGTGCACCAGGGCCGCGATTTTCTCCCCGACTTTGGTTTGCACATCGTCGAGCATCATGAACTCTTTCGAGGCTGCCTGAATGGTTTCCAGCACTTCGTCCTGCATCAGCGAGCCCGTCATGGCCGTATACGTACCGGCGGCATTGATGAAGGTCCGGATGCCCAGTTCTTTCACCAGGTTACGGGGCGCCAGCGCGGTTGACGCGAGGGCCGATTGTAGCGGAGCGGCACTGCCAACCAGACCGCCCAGCAACGGCACGGTCGATAATCGTTTCAGAATGGTTCTACGGCTGATCATAGGGATGAGGTAACTTAAAATCGGGAACAAAAACCTTTCCCGCCGATGGGCGGGAAAGGAATACCTATTTTTTTAATGCGGTTTATTGGTAAGCCAATGCGCAATACACTAAATGTAGGCGATGCAGTCCATTTCAACCAGCGAGTCGCCGGGAACTCCGCCGTAAACCGCCACCGTCGTGCGCACCGGCGGCTTGGCACCGAACCGGCCTTTATACACATCGTTCATGCCTTTGTAATCGTTCAGATCGTGCAGAAAAACCGTCACTTTCAGCACTTTTTCCATTGACGATCCGGCTTTGATCAACTCTTTTTCCAGTCCTTTCAATACCTCATCCGTGTGCACTTTGATGTCACCTTCCTTGTGGTAGCCTATTCCGGCAATAAAAACCATATTGCCCAGTTTGGTAGACATGGAGAACAGCGGAATATCCTGCTCGGTCACTACGTTGAACGCTTCTTTCTGCGGAGCCGCTACGCTTGCTTCTGCTTTGGTGGTCGCTACTCCCAGGCCAGTGACACCGGCAACAGAGGCAAAAAGTCTTTTTAGGAGGGATCGGCGTTGTGGTTTCATTAAATTTTAAGAAATAGTTGAATGATTAATAAAAATATTGAATAAATCGTAAAGAAAAGAGCTTTCTACTCGTTTCAGGTTATTTTTCCTGAAAACAGATTCTGACGTTTGGGTCGTGGTGGACGGACCCAATTTTCATTCTCTCTTTCCTGCCTTGGAACGATCTCCTGTCAGGGCTGGCAACCCTGGCTGCTCACGATGATGTGCGCGTCCAGCTGTTCGTAGCGGGCGTTGATCGTGTTACAGATCAGATCCAGTTTTTCGAAAAGCGGTTCGTCATCCAGGGACGCCGTCAGAAAACACGATTTCATGATTTCCTCATCAAACACGATCTTAATTCCGTACGATTTCTCCAGGGTAGCGAACACGTCGGCAATGGGCGTGCGCTTGAATGTAAACGGCTGGATCTGAACGGTTCCGGCCAGCAAAGCCGGCTTTTCGACCACGCTCTTGATCAGGCTCGTGTTGGTAGGCGAAAAGATAATCTGCTGGTTGGGGGTTAAAACAACTCCGCCCAGTTTCGTACTGGCTTTATCCTGGGTTAATTCGGTTTGATTACGGGCGAAAACGGAAACCTTACCGGTTTTAACTACCACTTTAACCTGCGGATCCGTTTCGAATGCCTGAACCGTAAAACTCGTCCCTAAAACTTTCGTTACCAGCCCCTTGGCGTAAACATAAAATGGCTTTTTAGGATCTTTATGAACTTCAAAAAAAGCTTCACCCGTTAAATATACTTCCCGGATACTATCCTGAAACGTGCTGGAATAACTGATGCGACCACCCGGTTTTAACAGCAGCGTACTGCCGTCGGGTAAACTGACTAAACGGGGTGATAAACCGGTGTTGGCTACTTCCTGAAGTGGTGTAGTGGTCTGAGTAATTAACTCGTTATAGGTTACGTCAATTTTGGTGGGGGGCTGGTGAATAAAAAACCGCCAGAACAGGCCAAGCATCACCACAATGCTGGCGGCCATTCCGTAGCGCAGCGGGCGGAACTGGAACCAGTTCACCGACGGTTTCTCGTGACTGTCGAGCGTCTGGTGCAGCCGCTGAATTTCGTGCTGAATTTCCCGGTCGGAGATCGGGAGACGGTCGTTGGAGGGTTGAGCGTAGGCACCATTCAAGCTGCTTAACAGGTGGTGTGCTTTGTCAACCAACTCTTTTTTGTCCGGATTCTGAACCAGCCATTTTTTCCAGAAATCGCTTTCAATGGGGTCATTAAATAGTTTCCAGCGTTGAAAAGACAGATCAATGGCTAATTCTTCAGGTTCAAAATTCCGGTAATCTTGCATACAAATTGGTAACGCTTTGCTATCTGTAGTAAAGATGCAAGCCTGTGCGGTCAATACTCTATTTTCCAAAATTATATTTCGATTTTTTTAAAATCCCGGCAATAATGCGTCTTCCAACGAGCGGTTTTCCCGGAAATGGACCGGCCGTATGCCGCCCGCTCGAAGCCGATCGGTACGCCGGTAGCCGCGATCTGTTTTTTTATTCAGCTGATTTTTTACCTTTGCCCGTATTCGTCAGGCTTCCGTTGAAAAGTCATCTACGCATTCGGTTTATTCGCTACTAAACCCGTAAAACCGGCTGGATAGTATGCAATGGAAAAAGAGTTTTAAGCTGATTTTAGCGGAGAAATACCGACGCGTTATGCTGAAAAAAGGGGTAGATAATCCGGGATAAAATCTTTTCTTTTCAGAATTGTAACGGATTTTGATAAAATAATGCGTTGGAAATTACTGGCTATGTACGGCAAAATTGTACCGGTTTTAAGTCGAATTCGTATGCTGAAAATAGACCCGTCTGATATCGTGAAGAAGCAAACTATACGGTTGTTTTATCTCTCTTTTTTTTGGACTTTAAGTGCTGTACTTCACCCGGTTTTTGGCCAGGATAAAAAGCCGGTTTTTCGGGTGGTGGTCATGGCGGAGAAGGACGGGGGAGTTCACGCGCCTTTTGTGGCTGCCGCTAAAAAATGGCTTCAGGAAGCGGCCCGGCGTCATCAGTTTACCATCGATTATATCGAAGATTCCGGCCCGATCAACGATGCGTTTCTGGCAAACTACCAGGTGTTTATTCAACTGAACTACCCGCCTTACCGATGGACCGATGCGGCCAAAACCGCTTTCGAAAAGTTTATCCGCGAAGGCAAGGGCGGGGGCTGGGTCGGCTTCCACCACGCTAGCCTGCTGGGCGAGTTTGATGGCTTTCCGATGTGGCCGTGGTTTTCGGCGTTTATGGGCGGTATTCGGTACAAGAATTACATTCCCGGTTTTGCCAGGGCAACCGTGCAGGTGGAAGCCCGGTCGCACCCGGTCATGCGCGGATTGCCGGCATCGTTCGAGGTAGAAAAAGAAGAGTGGTATACGTACAACAAAAGTCCGCGTCCCAACGTCAAGGTATTGGCAACCGTCGACGAAGCGACGTACGTGCCCGATTCCGAGATCAAGATGGGCGGTGACCATCCGGTGATCTGGTCCAACGAAACCATGAAAGCCCGGAACGTCTATATTTTTATGGGTCACCACCCGGATTTATTTAAAAATGAAGCGTTTAAAACGATTTTCCAAAACGCAATTCTGTGGGCTTCGGGTCATCCGTAGGCTACCCTGTCGCCCGGTTCCGTGCCCAAGCTAACTTCCTAACCGCAACCATGAACAAAACCGGAACCTCAACCTCCCAATTCACGACGCTGAACGCGCTTAATTCGGCGCGGGTGGGGGCCATCGACATCATACGGGCCTTGACGATGGTGTTGATGATTTTCGTCAATGACCTCTGGTCGCTGACCCACATTCCGGGCTGGCTGGAGCACGTACCCCCGGGCGTTGATGGCATTGGGCTGGCCGACGTGGTTTTTCCGGCTTTCCTCTTTATTGTCGGTATGTCGCTGCCTTTCGCCGTCGATAACCGGCGGAAAAAAGGCGACAACACCCGCCAGCTCGTGGGGCATGTGCTGCTCCGGTCGGTGGCCCTGCTGACGATGGGCCTATGGCTGGTCAACGGCGAATCCATCAACGAAACTGCCACGGGCCTGTCCCGGCTTTTGTGGAATGTTTTGTCCTGTACATCGTTTATTCTGATCTGGAACTCGTACCCGAAAACCGCCCCGAAAGCGCTGGTAACGGGCTTAAAGGCCGCGGGCATCCTGACGTTGCTCGTGCTGGCGGTGATCTATCGCGGTGGGGAATCCGAAAAAATCAACCGGTTTGAGCCGCAGTGGTGGGGCATTCTGGGCCTGATTGGCTGGTCGTACCTGGTGGCGGCTCTGGTGACGGTTTTTGCCCGAAACCGGCTGGTCGTGCTGGTTGCCGCCTGGTTTGGTTTTGCCGGTTTGAGCCTGGTGGCCCACGCAAACCTGTTGCCCGAAGCGCTCAATTTCATTCCGGGAGCCATCCGCAACGGAACGCTCGTGGGCCTGAGCATGGGCGGTGTCGTGACCGCGACCTTGTTTCGCTATTACCGCCGGAAGGCCGATAACCAGCGGATGATTCTGCTTTTCGCCGTCATGGCGATTGTCCTGATCGGCCTGTCGATGATGGTGCGGCCCTACTGGGGGCTGGCCAAGCTGGGCGAAACACCGGCCTGGCTGTTTTTGTGCAGTGCCTTTACCCTGCTGGCGTTTATGCTCATTTACTGGATGGCGGATATTCGGGGGCAGAGCCGCTGGTTCAGCTTCGTCAGACCCGCCGGAACCGATACACTGCTTTGTTACCTGCTACCGTATTTTGCGTATGCAACCACCGCTTTTCTCGGTATTCATTTGCCGGAAGTTCTGCTAACGGGCGGCATCGGTCTGCTGAAATCGTTTCTGTTTGCGCTGTTGTGCGTCTGGATAACCGGCTTGCTCAGTCGGGCCGGTATCCGCCTGAAGCTGTGAGCAGGCCGGCAAAATGCAGGCGGCTCATCCAGAAAACCGGGCGTGATCCGGGGCCGCACTAAATTCCCGAAAAGCCCGTATATTACGTTTCTGATTCTTACCTCGTTGTACGGAACGTATGCAGAAAGGTGCGGTTTGGGCGGTTTTTTGGCTGGCAGCATTCCTCCCCGGGATGACTTGGGCGCAGAACCTCATTCCAAATGGCGGTTTTGAACACTACCGGACCTGTCCGCGCCAGGATAACCTGCTGGAAGAAGCCGTTCCGTGGTTCAATCCCAACGGTGCTACGCCCGATTTTTACCACCAGTGTCTGCCCACCGCCCAGATGGAGCTGCCACCCCGCAGCGGGCAGGGACTGGCGCGTTTGTTTCTGGACGTCAACTGGGCGGAATACCTGGCAAGTCCGCTGGCGAAACCGCTGGAAGCCAATGCGTGCTATTTTTTCGAACTCTACATTGCCACGCCGAGTCCGGCCCGCTACCTGTCGGGAAACATCGGGGCCTGTTTTTCCGAACAACCGCTGGCGGCCACGGGCAAGGAGCTGTTCGCGGTTGTCCCTCAGGTGCTCGATCAGGCCCTGAATACCGGGATGCCGCGCCTACGCTGGGAGCGGATTTCGGGCTACGTCAAAGCCAAAGGGGGAGAACGGTTCGTGACGATCGGGAGCTTCAAAAAACTACCGGTTTTTCTGGGCTTCTTTTACCTGTTCATCGATGATGTTTCGCTGCTCCCGATCCAACTGGATTTGGGGAAAGACACCACCCTTTGCGGCCATAAAAGCACGGTTTTGCTCAATGCAACCACCCCCGGCGCCACGGGCTATCGCTGGCACGACGGCAGCACGTCCCCGACCTTGCTGGTCACCAAACCGGGGACGTATTCGGTGACGGTGACGACGCCCTGCACCGTCCTGCAAGATACGATCCGGGTCGATTACGCCCTTGATTTCGATTTGGGACGCGACACCACGCTTTGCGAAGGACAAACGTTAACCCTCACCGCCCCCGGCATTATTCCACCCGCCTTTCGCTGGCAGGATGGTTCGACCGCCCGTTCGTACGCCGTCAACCAGGCCGGTTTATACAGCTTGCGGGTCGAGCAGGGCGGTTGCGTAGCCACCGACAGCATTCAGGTGCGGTATGTGCGGCCACCCCGGCTGAATCTGGGGCTGGATCAAAATCTGTGTGGCTCGGAAGTGTTTACGATCCGGCCCGAGTACGCCGAAGGACAATTCAACTGGCAGGACCAATCGACGGAACCCGAACGAACTGTCGGGCAATCCGGCCTGTTTCGGGCGTCCGTGCGCAACGACTGCGCTACCGTCAGCGATTCCATCGTGATTTCGTACGGCGATTGCGGCTGCGTGATTCATACACCGGATGGGTTTACGCCCAACACCGATGGGCAGAACGACCGGTTTCAGCCCGTTGCCTGCGGAGACATCACCATCACCAGGTTGGCGGTTTTCAATCGCTGGGGGGAGCTTATCTTCCAGACGGCGGCACCACCGTTTGCGTGGGACGGAATTTATCAGGGGAAAGGTTGCCCGGCCGGTGTGTATGGCTGGCAGATTGAGTACCAGTTGCGCCAGGGAACCGGTTTTTTGTCCGCACAAAAAAAGGGAGCCCTCAGCCTGATTCGGTGAGGGCTCCCCAAGGGTTTGATTTAAAAACCGTTAGCCTTTCTTGGCAGCCGCTGCGGCTTCTTCGGCCTGGGCCAGCTTGACGGCTTCGTAAAGATTCACGATGGCCCCGGTTTTCGACAGATCCGAGAAATCAACCAGGTTGGTGGATTCGGGACGCAGCACCTTGCGGTTTTGCACCACCGCCGATTTTTCGATGATTCGCTTTATATCCGTGGACGTCAGTTTCGGGAAATACGATTTCAGAACGGCCGCAATACCGGTTACGACCGGAGCCGCCATGCTCGTACCGCTCAGGTTGTCGTAGCCATTCTTGGGCGTGGTGGAATAAATCGCCATGCCCGGTGCAAACACGTCAACGGTTTTTCGGCCGTAATTGGAAAAGGACGCCACCAGGTTTTCGTCGTTTTTCGACGTAATCGCGCCCACCGTAATCAGGTTGGGAATGGCCGAACCGTCCATAAACCGGTCGGCCGGAAAACTGGCGGTCGAATCGAGCAGCTTGTTGTCATTCCCCGCGGCATGAATCAGCAGAACGCCTTTGGAAAGAGCGTACCGCATGGCGTCGTCGACGGTTTTGCGCTGGGGTGACACATCCTTTCCAAAACTCATGTTGATGATCTGAGCGCCGTTATTGACCGCATACCGGATGGCATTGGCCACATCCTTGTCGCGTTCGTCGCCGTCCGGAACGGCCCGGATGGCCATAATCCGGACCTGATCGGCCACACCCAGCACGCCGAGGTTGTTGGTGCGGTCGGCGGCAATGATTCCGGCCACGTGCGTGCCGTGCAGGGCGTCGGGGCCCGTGATATCCGGATTGCCGTAGGCGGTTTCGTTCAGGTCGTTGGGATTGTCGCCCACAATCGAGCGGCTTTCGTAGTCCGGATTATAAGCGTATTCGGCTTTGGCTTTGAGATCTTCCAGGCCCCTTTCGAGTTCCTTCTGAATATCTTCCGCCTGCGCGAAGCCCTGTTCGGCGGTCATTTCGTACAGCGCTCCGGCGGCTTTTTTGACAAAATCATTGTCGGTAGCCGGGTTGCGCAGGGTGGCCGTATCCAGTTTCGACACCCCCAGGGCGGTTTTCAGTCCGCCGATGATCGTAACCAACTGGTTGCTGAATTCGCTGTATGATTTGAACTGCTCCTGGTATTCGGAGCGTTTCTTTTCCACTTCCGTTTTGTACTTCACAAACAGATCGTAGTCTTTCTGCTGCGCCGGTTTGAGGGCCGCCCGTTTTTTGCCTTCGTAGAGCGGACGGAGCCGGGCGTATTGCCGGGTCACTTCGGCGGTTTCGTACTGCACATTGCGGCCATCTTTCCCACCAATAAAATTCCAGCCGTGAACGTCATCGACAAATCCGTTTTTATCGTCGTCGATGCCATTGCCGGGAATTTCTTTCGGGTTGGTCCACAAAATCCGTTTCAAATCTTCGTGCGTTGAATCAATCCCGCCGTCGATCACCGCCACGACGACCGGGATCGGTTTGCGGTCGTTGAGTAACTCGCGGTAGGTCCGGTCGGTGCTGATTCCCCAGACGCTATCGGCTTTCGAATCTAGGTGAAACCATTGGGACGTCTGACTAAAAGCCGCACCGGACAGAAGAATGGTAGAAAGACTGAACAGTCGGAACACCAACTTTTTAAACGCCATAAAAGAAAAATTATCAGTTGATTACCTGTTAACAACCGAAAGGGAATCTGTGTTCGTGCCGCTAACAGAGCAATATAACGAATCGAAGGTGAGTTGCGGTATATTTTGCTGCGAATTGGATTCAGATTCGAAAATTTCACCCAATCAAGGGGAGAACGAGGTCCCCCGAACGCTGAGAGCCTGACGGGCCTTTGGACCGATTTTCAAAATAAATCGGAGGTGTTGTGCGGTTCTGATTTATTTTGACTAACTTTGGTAAAATTTTCAAATACAATACAATATAATGCAAACAGGAACTGTTAAATTTTTTAATGAACTCAAAGGGTTTGGGTTTATTACCCCTTCGGATTCAGACAAAGACATCTTCGTTCACGTATCCGGTTTGATCGATGAAATTCGTGAGAATGACAAAGTTCAATTCGAAGTAGAACAAGGTAAAAAAGGTCTGAACGCCGTTAACGTAGAAGTTATTTAATCGAAAGATATAGATACTGAAGCGATTAAGAACATGCCCGGCGGGCATGTTCTTTTTTTTTATGCCCGGTTTTTGGTGTTTGTTAGTCAACATTCGCTATTCGGGGTTCGATGTTGTTTTCCGTTCTTAATCATGAATAGTGAATAACGAGCACCGAATTAGAATTACAAAGCCGGGTCGGTTAGAAACCGGCCGTCGGTCGCTTTCCCGGTTGCATCCTCTTTCTGACCGTCATGCGACCCTTCCTGCTTGCATTCTTTCTGCTCATCGCGCTCTCAGTGGCGCAGGCCCAGAACTGGTACAAAGGCAACCTGCACACGCATTCGCTCTGGAGCGACGGCGACGATTATCCCGAAATGATCATGGACTGGTACAAGGCCAACGGCTATCACTTCGTTGGCCTGTCGGATCATAACACGTTTCAGGAAGGGGAGCGGTGGATCAAGGTGCCCCGCGCGCCCGAACGCCGACGCACCTTTGAGCGGTATCTGCGAACGTTCGGCCCCGACTGGGTCAAGTACGAAACCGGCCCGAACGATTCGCTGAAAGTCCGGCTGAAAAACCTGAGCGAATACCGAAGCTATTTTGAAGAACCGGGTAAGTTCCTGATTCTGAAAAGCGAAGAGGTTTCCACCGGTTTTCAGGGCAAGCCCATTCATATCAACATGACCAACGTGCAGAACCTGCTGCGGCCCCTGCCGGGCAATAGCGTGGCCGAGGTGATGCAGAATAACATCGACGCCCTGGTGGCGCAACGGCGGCAGACCAGCCAGCCCATGTTTCCGCACATCAATCACCCGAATTTTTATTACGCGATCACGGCCAACGACCTCATGCAGCTTCGGCACGAGCGGTTTTTTGAGGTTTTCAACGGCCACCCGCTCGTACATAACTACGGCGACAGCACCCGCGAAGGCACCGAGTCAATGTGGGACAAAATTAACCTGCATTTTCTCAAACAGGGCCGTCCGCTGATGCTCGGTCTGGCCACCGACGACAGCCACCATTATTATTTCTTTGGTCCCACGTTCAGCAATTCGGGCCGGGCCTGGGTCATGGTGAACGCGCCCGAACTGAAACCCAACACGATTATCGAAGCCCTGGAAGCCGGGCGGTTTTATGCCACCACGGGCGTGACGCTGGAAAACCTGACGCAAACCGCTTCGACGCTGGCGTTCAAGATCAAAGCCGAACCCACGGTTAGCTACCGAATCCAGTTTATCGGCATTCGGCACGGGCAGGAAAAACCGGAAGTGCTCCGCGAGCTGACCGGCACGGAAGCGCGCTACGCGATTACCGACGAGCGGCTGGTGCGGGCCAAAATCATATCCAGCAAGCCCAAATACAACCCGTTTGAAGCCGGTGATGTCGAAACCGCCTGGACGCAGCCCATCGCCCGATTGGAAGCTCCGCAGCCGCTGGCGACCGCCAAGCCGCTGCCCAACGCCCACGCGCACAACGATTACGAGCAGTCAAGGCCGCTCTGGGATGCGCTCGACCACGGTTTTACGAGCGTCGAAGCGGATGTGTATGCCAACGGTGATTCGCTCTATGTGGCCCACAACCGCCCGGCTTTCTGGAACGTGGACCGATCCCTTGAAAACCTGTACCTGCGTCCGCTGGCCGCCCGAATCCGGCAAAACGGGGGCCGGGTGTATCCGAAGTACAACGGCCCGGTTTACCTGATGATCGACTTCAAAACCGGGGCCGACAGCACCTACAAAGCGCTGGAAAACGTCCTACAACGGTATCGCTCCATCCTGACGAGTTGCCGGGGAAACCGCTGTCAGCCGGGCGCGGTAACGGTTTTTATTTCCGGAAACCGGCCAATTGAAACCCTGAAAAAAGCAAAAAACCGTCTGGCGGGCATCGACGGTCGGCCGGCTGATCTGGGCAAGGGGTTCAGTCCGAACCTGATGCCGGTGGTCAGCGATTCGTACACCAATCAATTGAGCTGGCGGGGGCAGGGACCCCTGCCCGATGAGCAATTCCGGAAGCTCAGGCAACTGGTGCAGCGCGTTCACGGCGAAGGAAAAAAACTGCGGCTCTGGGCCTGCCCCGAAGATCCGGCGGTTTGGGCCAAACTCCGTGAAGCCGGGGCCGATTTCCTGAGCACTGACCAACTGGAACTGGTGCGGGATTTTTTGCTGAAAGAGTGATAAAAGGCAATTTTAATTTTCACTACGCAACGCCCCCAAAACTGTCCCGCTGAATGACGGACTGAGCAAAGTGACTGGCGATAACGAAACCGGTTTTCGGGAACCGCCGACGCGACCTATCGCAGCAAAGGCGGGGCGTTTAAACCGGGAGCGTTAGCCCGTAAAATCCTCCCCGTTTCCGGCTTCAAAAACCGGGTACGATTTTACGGCTAACGCCTACGGGCCATTATTTAAACAAAGGCGCGTGAATTTCCCGCAGCGTTTCCACCGGAATCTTGATCACTTCCCGGTCGTAGGTCAGCAGCCCGTTGACTTCGCCTTCGACGTCGGTGGTCTGGGTGTAAACGGCCGCCGAAACGCCGTTTTTCTGGTACATTTCCACCATTTTACCGTATTTGGTGCGGTAGGCTTTCAAAACCGCATCCTTGTCCTGGTAGGTTTGGTAGCCCCAGTTCCGTTTGTTGGGGTCCCAGAGGTGGCCCGAGACCGGCCAGCCGATACCGCCAAACTCGCCCACCACAATCACGCGGTCTTTTTTGGCTTCCGGAATGTTCGGCACTTCCTGATAGGTGTGAATGTCGTAGAAATCACCCGCGCCCAGATCGGTCCAGCCGCTGGCGGCATTGATCAGGCGGCTCGGGTCGAGTGCCTTCGTCCAGTCGGCCAGCCGGACGTTGTCGTATTGGCCCCAGCCTTCGTTGTGCACCACCCAGGTCACGATGCTCGGGTGATTATGCAGCCGGTTCATCATCCGGCGCAATTCCAGCTCAAACTGTTCCTTGCCTTTCGACCGGCGCAGCGGCTCGACGTTTTCCGAAGGGTGCATATCCTGACCGCTCAAAAAGCCCGACGGCATATCCTGCCAGACCATAATGCCCAGCCGGTCGCAGTGGTAATAATACCGGGCCGGTTCCACCTTGATGTGTTTTCGGAGCATGTTAAAACCGGATTTTTTCAGGAAATCGATTTCGAATACCATCGCGTCGTCCGAAGGGGGCGTCAGCAAACTGCCCGGCCACCAGCCCTGATCGAGCGGCCCGTTCTGAAACACCACTTTGTTGTTCAGCAACAGCATGGGTTGTCCGGCCACCGGGCCCGGTCCCATCGAAATTTTCCGCATGGCGAAATAGCTCGTCACGGCATCGGCCGCGTTGCCGCTCACCACCGCTTTGGCGTAAGCCGAACGCTCGGCTTCGTTATGGCGCGGGCGGTTGCGGTTTTCGGTATTGGGGAACGGATCATTCACCGTGACCAGCTCGGCTTTCAGGTTGTAGAGAAACGGGCTGTCGGGCGACCACAGTTTCGGATTGTTGATGGGCACATACGCCACCCGCCCCGACCGGATCAGCAGGCTCGACACGGTTTGCGTTCCGTCCAGCGCCGTCAGCCGGATAGCGCTCGTTGGACTCGTAATCGGTTTGTTCAGCAACACTTCCACCCGGATGCGGCTCGAATCCAGGTCCGGCGTAATGCGAACTTCTTCGATGTAGCCCGGATTCGGAACCGGCTCCAGCCAGACGGTTTGCCAGATGCCCGAAACCGGGGTATACCAGATGCCGTTCGGATTGAACACCTGCTTGCCGCGCGGTTGCTCGCCTTCCGTCGTTGGGTCGGTAACGCCCAGCACCAGCTCATTCTGGCCCGCTTTCAGGAAATCCGTGATGTCAAAGTCAAACGGGTCCGAACCGCCCGTGTGGGAGCCCACCAGCCCGCCGTTGAGCCATAGATTGCATTCGTAATCCACCGCACCGAAGTGCAGCAGCACCCGCTGGCCGTTCCAGGCCGCCGGGATGGTGATTTTCCGACGGTACCAGAGCCGCTGATTGGTGTTCAGGCCTTTGGTTACTTTCGAAAGGGTCGATTCCACGGCGAACGGCACCAGAATCTGGCCGTCGAATTTCGCGGGCTGGCCCTCGGTTTTGGGCCGGATGGCGTATTCCCACATTCCGTTCAGGTTCTGCCAGTTGGCCCGGACCATCTGCGGTCGCGGGTATTCGCGCCAGGCATTTTCGGGCGTTACCTGCTTCTCCCACCGGCTTAAAATGGCTGCTTTTGCCGGGCCCGAGGCCGGTGTCTGCGCCAGTGCGGGGGCAATAAGCAGGGTTCCGAAAAACAGACCGCGTACTAAATCGCGGGAACTTTGAATAAACTGTTTCATAAGTTGGGGTAATTTCTCTTCAAAAGCGCCGAAAGCGGAATACCTACTAAAAAAGGCCGCGAAGGATGGCGGTATTGCTTTCTGCACAAAATGTAGGTGGTAATTTGCGAATGGTTTCTTTTCTCAATATTATCCGGACCAATCCGGGGAATGACGGACGGTAAAAAATGGACCTTATGAAACGTTTAGGAATCACCCTGCTGATCGCGGTTTGTTCAACGACGGTTTTTGCCCAGCCCACGCCAGTGACCGGTTTGTCCCGGCAGACGAGCGATGTGCACCACCTGCTGACGCAGTACGAAGCCGATTGGGGCAGCCTGAGCCGGTTTTATACCATCACCAATTCGCCCGAGCGCCGGGAGCGGTTGAAAACATTTCATACGGAGTACCTGAAGCAGTTGCAGCAACTGGATTTCGACCGGATGAACACCGACAGCCGCGTGGATTATTTGCTGTTTCAGCGCAATCTGCGGAATGAACTCCAGGAGTTGGCCGACGAAGAAAAAGAGTTTAATCAGACCAAGAACTGGTTTCCGTTTGCGGATAAAATTTACAGCCTCGAAAAGCTCCGTCGGCGCGGCACTCCGCTGGTGGCCGAACAGGTCGCGGTCGATTTGAACAGCATTGGAAAAGACATTCTGGCCAGCCGGAAGACGGTTGAAAGAACGGAGAAGATCGACCCCGCGCTGGCCCGGCGCGCCGAAGGAACCGCCAAAGGCTTGCAGGCGGCTTTGAAAAGCGTGTTTACCTTTTACAATGCCTACGACCCGTCGTTTAGCTGGTGGGTGCCCCAACCGTACCGCAAAACCGACAGCCTGTTGACGGCTTACACCAGCCTGTTGAGTAAAAAAATCCGGGAAGCGGCCCCAACCCAGGACGATGGCAGCGGAATTGCGGGCATTGCCGTGGGGCGCGAGGAACTGCTCCGGCAGTTGCAGTACGAAATGATTCCGTATTCGCCGGAAGACCTCGTGGATATAGCCAACCGCGAATTTGCCTGGTGCGACCGCGAGCTGCTGAAAGCGTCGAAGGAAATGGGATTTGGTACCGACTGGAAAGCCGCCCAGGAAAAAGTTAAAAACAGCGTGGTGCCCGCCGGTCGGCAACCGGAGCTGATTTTGCGGCTGTATAATGAGTCGATTGCGTTTCTGAAGCAGAAAGACCTGATCACAATTCCGCCGGTTGCGGAGGAAACCTGGCGGATGCAGATGATGTCGCCCGCCCGGCAAAAAGTCAGTCCGTTTTTTCTGGGGGGCGAAACGATCCTGATCTCGTATCCGACGGACGCGATGAGCCACGAAGACAAGCTGATGAGCATGCGCGGAAACAACCCGCATTTCTCCCGCTCCACGGTGCACCACGAGCTCATTGCCGGACACCATTTGCAGGGATTTATGAACAATCGCTACAAAACCTACCGGCATTTCGACACGCCGTTCTGGACCGAGGGCTGGGCCTTGTACTGGGAGATGATTCTGTGGGATCTGGGCTTTCCGCAGTCGCCGGAAGACCGCATCGGCATGTTGTTCTGGCGGATGCACCGCTGCGCCCGCATCATTTTCTCGCTTAATTACCACCTCGGCAAATGGTCACCGCAGCAGTGCATCGACTTTCTGGTCGATCGGGTCGGGCACGAGCGGGCCAACGCCGAGGGCGAAGTGCGCCGGTCGTTCGTGGGCGGCTATCCTCCGCTTTACCAACTGGCGTACATGACCGGCGGTTTTCAGTTTTACGGACTGAAAAAAGAATTTGTGGACAGCAAAAAGATGACCTACAAGCAGTTTCACGACGCCATTATGCAGATGAATGCCATGCCGGTCGAGATGATCCGCGCCATCCTGACCAACCAGAAGCTGAACAAGGATTTCAAGACGACCTGGCGGTTTTACGGGAAAGACGGGAAATAGGCGAGACGCGATTCCTGTCCGGAAATTTGGGACGCTTCTTCTTTCATTTTATCTTTACCCTTTTCATAGTAACCCGCTTTTATACCAACACTTCGATCAACAGATGAGAATGAAACGTTCCGCATTGCTTGCGGTTTTCCTGGGTCTGCCGGCCTTCGTCTGGGCTCAGGCACCTTCGTCGCCCAACTATAAGGCCAACGACCGGTTTGAGCAGCTGGGGCCCCAATTGCCCACGCCCAACACCTTTCGGACCGCAGCCGGCGCGCCCGGCCGCGATTTTTTCCAGAACCGGGCCGACTACGACATCAAGGTGGAACTGGACGATGCCAACCAGAAAATCATCGGTACGGAAACCGTAACGTACTTTAACAATTCACCCGACGTTCTGAAGTACATCTGGCTTCAACTGGATCAGAACCTGTTCGAAAAGAATTCGACGGCCAATTTAAGTACGCAATCGGTGGTTTCGGCCAGCGGCACCAGCCTGACGCGCCTGCACAACCTCAACAACGCCGAACCCGGTGCCCAGACCGATCCCCAGAAAGAATATGGTCATAAACTAACCGCCGTTCGGACTGCGGCCGGAAAGCCGCTGAAGTATGCCGTCAACGGAACCATGATGCGGGTCGAGCTGCCCACGCCCTTAAAACCGGGTCAGAATTTCGTTTTTACGGTCGACTGGAATTACAACATCACCACTTATTACGGCCGGAGCGGTTTTGAATATTTTCCGGGGGATGGCAACCGGAATTACTTTATTGCGCACTGGTTTCCGCGCCTGTGTGCCTACGATGACGTAAACGGCTGGCAAAACAAGCAATTTCTGGGGCAGGGCGAGTTCACGCTCATTTTCGGAAATTACAAGGTCGCCATTACCGTGCCGAGCGACCACATCGTGGGTTCCACCGGCGAATGTCTCAACTACAAACAGGTGCTGACACCCACGCAATTTCAGCGGTTGCAGAAGGCCGCCACTTCCAAAACCCCGCTTAAAATCGTGACGCAGGCCGAAGCCGTCGCTGCGGAAAAAGCCGGGGGCGCAAACGCCAAACCGACCGGCAAGAAAACCTGGATCTACAAAGCCGACAACGTGCGCGACTTCGCCTTTGCGTCTTCCCGCAAATTCATCTGGGATGCCATGCAAACCGACGTTTACGGCGACGGGCGCAAAATCTGGAGTATGTCGTTCTACTCCAAAGAAGGTAACCCGCTCTGGGAGCAATACTCGACCCGGGCCGTGGAGCATACGTTGAAATCCTACGGAAACCGGACCTTCAAGTACCCGTACCCCGTAGCCATTTCCTGCCACGCGACCCGCTACGGCGGCATGGAATACCCGATGATCAGCTTCAACGGTGGGCGGCCCGACCCGGACGGCACGTATTCCGAAAGCAACAAAGCCGGAATGATCGGGGTGATTATCCACGAAGTGGGACACAACTTTTTTCCGATGATCGTCAACTCCGACGAGCGGCAGTGGACCTGGATGGACGAAGGACTGAACAGCTTTTGTCAATACCTGGCGGAGAAGGAGTGGGATTATAACTTCCCGAGCGGCTACGGCGAACCGTACCGCATCGTTCCGTACATGAAGTCAGACCCGTCTCAGTTGACGCCGATCATGACCTCGTCCGACAACATTCTGCAGTTTGGTCCGAATGCCTACGACAAACCGGCCGTTGCCTTGAACATCCTGCGCGAAACGGTCATGGGCCGCGAGTTGTTTGACTACGCGTTCAAGGAATATGCGCGTCGGTGGGCTTTTAAGAATCCGAGCCCGGCGGATTTCTTCCGGACGATGGAAGATGCCTCGGGCGTGGATCTGGACTGGTTCTGGAAGGGCTGGTTCTACGGCGTGGAGCCCGTCGATCAGGATCTGGTCGAAGTCGATTGGTACACGATCAACACCCAGAACCCCGACGTTGAAAAAGCCCTCGCCCGCACCGAAGCCGAAGGCAAGGCCAAAACCATCAGCAAGCTGCGCGATGCGGCCACCCAGCAACAAAGCGTCGTGGCTCAGGACTCGACCATGAAGGACTTCTACAACAGCTACGATCCCTACGCGGTGACGGACGCCGACCGGGAAAAATACCAGGAATATCTGACGACGCTCACCGATCAGGAGCGCAGGGTGCTCAACACCACCGGCAACTTCTACACGCTGACGCTGAAGAACAAAGGCGGTTTGCCCATGCCGGTGATTGTCAGGATGCAGTTTGAGGACGGCACGGATTCGGTGGCTCGTTTTCCGGCGGAGATCTGGCGGTTCAACGACGGGCAGATTCAGAAGGTGATTGCCACGGCCAAGAAGGTGACCCAGTGGACGCTCGACCCTTTCCAGGAAATTGCCGACATTGACACCGAAAACAATTCATTCCCGCGGCAGGCGCAACGGCCCACCCGCTTCCAGTTGTTCAAACAGCAGGGAGCGAGCCGTGGCGCTGCCAATCCGATGCAGCAACAACGGCAGGCGACGGAGCAAAAACCGGCCACGCAGGGCGGAGCGCCGAAGAATTAAAAAGAGAAGGCTAACTGTAAAAGGGTGATTGGTACCTGTAAAAATGGCGAGCGTCCGGCTACGTTTACAGGTACCAATCACCCTTTTACAATTAGCCTTTATTTCATCAATGTTTCAGTAACAACCGTTTTCTCCGGCCGACGCTCCCCGATCTGTTGCCGCCACATCGCGTAATACAGTCCTTTCTGCCCGAGTAGCTCGGCGTGGGTGCCGGTTTCGGCGATTTGGCCGCGTTCCAGCACGATGATCCGGTCGGCGTGCAGGATGGTCGAGAGCCGGTGGGCAATCAGGATGGTGATTTGCTCGCGCCGGGCCGAAATGCTGCGGACCGTATCGGAAATGGCTTCTTCCGTCAGCGAGTCCAGCGCCGAAGTGGCCTCGTCAAAAATCAGCAGGCGGGGCTGCCGAATCAGGGCGCGGGCGATGGAAATGCGTTGCTTTTCACCCCCCGACAGTTTCACGCCACCCTCGCCCAAAACCGTATCGATTCCTTTGCCGGATCGGGCAATCAGCTGATCGCAGGACGCTTTGTGCAGCGCTTCGCGGATCTCGTCGTCGGTCGCATCCGGTTTGACAAACAGCAGGTTCTCCCTGATCGTGCCCGCAAACAGTTGCGTATCCTGCGTCACAAAACCGATCTGTCGGCGCATCGGATTGTAGCGGATCTGGCTGGCCGGAACGTCGTTGAAGTAAATTTCGCCCGAAACCGGTTTGTACAGGCCCAGCAGCAGCTTCACCAGCGTCGATTTTCCCGAACCCGACGGGCCGACAAACGCTACGGTTTCGCCCATTCCGATCGTAAACGAAATTCCGTCCATCGCGTTCTGGTTGGCCGTCTGGTGCCGAAAAACGACGTTCTCGAACCGCAGGTGATCCAGCACGCCAAAGTCGATGGAGTCGTCGGGCCGCCGTTCGATGGGTTTGTGCATGAGGTTGTCAAACAGGCCAATCGACGCTTCGGCTTCCCGGTAAAACAAAATGATGTTGCCCAGATCCTGCAAAGGCGCGAAAATCGCCGTTGAGATAAACTGCATGGAAATCAGTTCGCCGGTGGTCAGAACGTCCCGGAAAATAAGCCACAGGAGCGCGAATAAAATCGATTGTTTGAGCACATTCAGCGTGGTGCCCTGAAAAAAGGACAACCGGCGCACCTGCCGCGTTTTCTCCATCTCGAGTTCGTAAATCCGCTGCGTGTATTGCTTCAGCCGCCGGATTTCCGGGAACGTCAGCCCCAGACTCCGCACGAGTTCGATGTTGCGCAGTGACTCGGTAATGGCGCCCGCCAGCTTCACGGTTTGCCGGTTGACGGCCCGCTGCACGGTTTTGATCTGCTTGCTGAGCAAACCGGTCAAACCGCCCAGCACCAGAATGCCGACGATGAAAATGGGAATGAGCGCCCAGTGTTTGGTGATGGCGTACCAGGTCAGGAAGCCCATGCCGACGATGGACGAAAACAGAATATTGATGAACGCGTTGATAAACTTTTCCGTATCGGTCCGCACTTTTTGCAGCAGGGCCACGGTTTCGCCACTCCGTTGTTCTTCAAACTCCTGAAACGACAGCCGGAGCGTTTGTTTCAGGCCGTCGTTAAACACCTGCGTACCAAATTGCTGCACCACCAGCCGCATAAAATATTCCTGAAACGACTTGGCCAGCCGCGCCAGCGTAGCGATCCCTACGGCCACCAGTAGCCAGAACAAAACGCCCTGCACCAGTTCCTTCTCGGACCGAACGGCCGGTTTGGTCGCGTATTCGTCGATAATTTTCCCGAAAATCAGCGGATCAATCATCGTCAGAATCTGGCTGATGCCCGCCAGCACCAGCGAGAAAAACACCAGCCAGCGGTGCGGTTTCAAGTATGTCCAAAGTATGCGCATAGTTTCTTTTTGCCTTCTCGGCCTAAAGGTAGGACCCGGAAAAAGGTGGTTTTGTTATCCGATTTTAGCGCAGCGGAATAAATACTAGATAAAAATGGAGTTTTCAGCTATTTTATCAGGGAAAGGTCAGTTCTGTTGAAATTTTAGCAAGGATTACGGAGAATGCCCTTTCTTTGCCGACTCATTCGCAACAGACCATGGCAGATCGCGCCCTACTTCTAACCAACGGCTTGCTGGCCACACCGAACGCCAAAACCGCCCACGGACTCATTCGGGACAGTGAACGATATACGATCGCGGGCGTCGTTGATCCGCCGACGGCCGGGCGCGACGCGGGAGAGGTGCTGGACGGAAAAAACCGCCTTATTCCGGTTTTTGCTTCCCTGGAAGAGGCCCTGGAAAAAGCCGGGCCGGTGCAGTACGGCATTGTGGGCGTGGCCACCACGGGCGGTATTCTGCCGCTGGAAGTCCTGTTTCTGATCGAAACCTGCCTGCAAAACGGCCTGTCGGTCGTCAATGGCCTGCACGATTTGCTCAACGACCGGCCCGCGCTCGTCCAACTGGCGGCCGAACACAACGCCCAGTTGATTGACATTCGGAAACCGAAAGCCCGCGCCGAGCTGCATTTCTGGTCGGGGGCGGTTTTCACCATTACCGCGCCGGTTGTGGCCGTGCTGGGCATGGACTGTGCGATGGGCAAACGCACCACCACCCGGCTGCTGACCCAGGCCTGCCAGGCCGCCGGCCTGAACGCCCAGATGATTTATACCGGCCAAACCGGCTGGTTGCAGGGTGGTCAATACGGTTTTATTTTCGACTCGACGCTCAACGATTTCATTTCCGGCGAAATCGAACACGCGCTGGTGTCGTGCTGGCAGGAGACGGGTGCCGAGGTTTTGCTGCTTGAAGGCCAGTCGTCGTTGCGCAACCCCAGCGGCCCCTGCGGACTGGAGTTTCTGGTTTCCGGCAACGCCCGGCACGTCGTGTTGATGCACGCGCCCAAGCGCCGGTTTTTCGACTACGAACCGCATTGGGGGGCGATTCCGTCGGTGGAGTCGGAAATTGAAATCATTCGGAAGTTTGGGGCTGACGTGCTGGCGCTGGCCCTGAACACGGAAGACTGTTCGCCGGAGGAAGCCCGGGCGTTTCAGCAGGAATACGCCAGCCGGCTGGGCATTCCGGTGGTGTTGCCGCTGGAAGAAGGCGTTGCGCCGGTGGTACCGCTCATTCGTCAGGTCATCGAAAAAACCGTTCGTCATGCAGATTAAATCCATCCGGGCTTTTCGCCGGGACCTGGCCCTGACCAAACCGTATACAATTGCTTATCAGACCATTTCGGCCGTCGAAAACATCTTCCTGATCGTCGAATTAACCAACGGAATCACCGGCATCGGAGCCGCCAACCCATCGCCGGAAGTGGTGGGGGAGTCGCCGGAACAGACCTTGACCAACCTGCAAAGTGACGCCATCCAGCAGTTTGTCGGGCGCGACATCCGGCACACGTTTCAGGTGATCGACGAAGCGCGGCAGCTCTTTCCCCATTGGCCCGGCACCCTGGCGGCTTTTGATATCGCGCTGCACGATGCGTTCGGCCAGTTTCTGGGGATTCCGGTAGTCGAATTGTACGGACAGAAAATTACGACTTTGCCAACGTCTGTCACGATTGGCATCATGAACATCGCCGATACGCTGGAAGCCGCCCGGGACTATGTGCAGCAGGGGTTTCGGGTGTTGAAAGTAAAAACCGGTCTGGATGTGGCCGAAGATAGCGGGCGGATTCGGATGCTCCGCGAGCAGTTTGGCCCCGACCTCGTGCTCCGCGTCGACGCGAATCAGGGCTATACCGCCGACCAGCTGATCCGGTTTATTAGCCAGACCGACGACGCCGGGGTGGAGCTGATCGAACAACCGCTGGCGGTCGGAACGGAGGACGAACTTCGCGCCCTGCCGCTTCCCATTCGCCAGCAACTGGCCGCCGACGAATCGCTGAAAGACGGAGAAACCGCCCTGAAGCTGGCCCGGGAGCCGCAGCCCTTCGGTATTTTCAACATCAAGCTCATGAAATGTGGCGGCATCCGGGGCGCTTTCGACATTGCGACGGTGGCCCGGCTGAGCCGGATTGAGCTGTTCTGGGGCTGCAACGACGAGAGCATTGTCAGCATTACGGCGGCTCTGCATGCGGCTTTTGCCTGCCCGAATACGCGCTACATTGATCTGGACGGCAGCCTGGACCTCGCCGATGATGTGGTAAAAGGCGGTTTTAAAATTGAGGACGGCTTCATGCGTCCCAGCAGGTTGCCGGGTCTGGGTTTAACCGATTGGGCCCGGTAACGAATGAAACCCGTTGTCAAACTGGCCCGCGTTCTGAGCCTGCCTTCGGCTATCGTCCTGGTCATCAGCATGATGATCGGTTCGGGGGTCTTCAAAAAAGTGGCTCCGATGGCCGCCGAGCTGCAATCGCCGGGCCTGATTCTGCTATGCTGGCTGCTGGCCGGCCTGGTGAGTCTGGCGGGCGCGCTGACCAATGCCGAAATGGCGGGGATGTTTCCGCAGTCGGGGGGCGAATACGTGTATTACCAGAAAGTCTACAACCGGTTTTTTGCTTTTCTCTACGGCTGGAGCAATTTTGTGGTGGTCCGAACGGCTTCGATCTCCGCCCTGGCGCACATTTTCGCCCAGTCGCTCATTGGCCTGCTGGCACTGGACGACGAAACCGGCTTTCGGGCGAACGTGATCGCTTCGGTTCTGATTCTGCTCCTGAGTCTGGTCAACTACCGGGGCATCCGGTTTGCGGGCGTCATTAGCTGGGTGCTGACCTCCGCTATCTTGTTAACAATCTTCGGGTTGAGTGTGGTAGGCTTCAGCTCACCGCTGGGCAGTTTCGCCAACCTGAGTCACAACAGCCCGGTTTTTGACGGCGGAACCAGTAGCGGCCTGGTGCTGGTTAAAGCCATGTTCATTGCTTCGCTCGGGGCATTCTGGGGCTACGACGGCTGGAATAACATCGCGTACATTGGGGAAGAAATCAAAAATCCGCAGCGCAACCTGCCCCTGGCGCTCGGGCTGGGCACGTTTTTCGTTATGGGGGTTTACCTGCTCCTGAACGTCATGTACGTGTATGTGCTGCCGATTGAAGACCTGATGGCGCTCAGCAAAACACCCGGGCGCATTGCCGCCGTTGAAGTGATTCGGCGGGTGAGCGGAGTGACCGGCGCCACGCTGGTGTCCGTCCTGATCCTGTGCACCACTTTCAACGCCACGAACAGCACCATTCTGACCTCCGCCCGGATTTATTTCGCCATGGCCCGCGACGGTTTGTTTTTCCGTTCGGTGTCCCGGATTCACCCTGCTTTCCAAACACCGTTTATTGCCATTGTCTGGCAAGGCGCCTGGGCCGTGGGACTGGTTTGGTCCGGCACGTTCGATCAATTGACGGATATGCTGGTGTTTGCCTCGTTTATTTTCTACGGCGCCACGGCGCTGGGCGTGATGCTCTACCGGCGGTCGCACCCGGCTTTGGCGCGGCCGTATCGGGTGATTGGCTACCCGGTTTTGCCGGCTGTTTTCGGCTTGTTTTGCCTGGCCCTGGTCGGCATCACGCTCGTCGAGCAGCCGCGCGAAGCCTTCCTGGGGCTGGGTCTGATTGCCACTGGAATCCCCTTTTACGCATTCTGGCAGCGGAAAAACCGCCCATAAACCGGGTTGCTTTATTGCCCCGCAATCGCCCCGCCCCACAGGTGTACGTGGCTATGCACAGTCAACCCCGATGGAGTTGGGGAAAACGTTACACGTGCTGCTTTCTGAACGCCATCGGATTTTGTCCCGTTAGCTTTTTGAATGTCCGGTTGAAGTACGACAAACTTTCAAAACCGCTGGCAAAACACGCTTCCGTCACGGTTTGATCGGACAGCAGCAGGCGCTTGGCTTCCCGAACGCGGTGCTGATTGACAAACTCGGTGAACGTGGTGCGCGTCATCTTTTTGAAATACCGGCAAAAAGCCGCCACCGTCAGGTTGGTCAGGTCGGCGAGTTCGGCCAGCTCGATTTTCCGTCCGTAGTTTTCGTCGATAAACCGGTAAATGCGCTGCAACCGCTGCTGCTCCTTCGCGTTGTAGGGCGACTCGACGGGCTGGCGGTTCAGCAGGGTGTAGTCCGGCGAGGTAGCCAGCAGTTGAAAGATTTCTAGCAGCTCGATCAGTTGCCGGAAATGCGACAGCTGATGAAACCGCACCAGTCGTTTGCCGACCATCCGTTTCGTGTTGCCGTGAAAAGCGATGCCGTGTCGCGCCCGATCGAAAAGCCGGGCAATGTCGGTCAGCTCCGGCATTTTCTGGAAATTATCGCGCAAAAAATCCTCCCGCATCTGAATCACCACTTTCCGGTAATCCGTCCGAACGCCATAATCGAAGTTCAGGTGCGGAATGTAGGAGCCGATAAACACCAGATCGCTGCCTTCGTAACGCGAGAGATGATCGCCAACGTGCCGGGGGCCGTCGGCATTCTCAATAAAAACCAGTTCGTATTCGGGGTGAAAATGCCACAAGAAAAAATCGTTGAGGTGGGGGGTCAGCAACAGCCGGAACGAACTGTCGGTATCGGCCTGAATTTCTTCCAGATACGCTTTCATACGCCAGTGATTTGTACAAAGCTATACGAAGGGATCTAAAAAAGAGTCATAAACTATCAATCCTGTTCAAATAGTGGTCACTCGGCGTGTAGCCCGCAACCGCCCGGCGGTTTTACCTTTGTCCTGTTCAATCTAAAACCAATCCGATTCGATGGAAACCAGGACGCCAACCATGACCCCGACAGGAACGCCTGCCACCATGCAGCCGAATACGGCCCATAACGACATTCCCGGAAACCCGTCGACTGCCACCAGCAGTCACCTGAAACTTAATGATCGGACCAACGGAAAACCGCTGTGGGTGCTGTCGGAAGACGACTGGAAATTCTGGATTGAAAACGGTTACATCGTCATCAAAAGGGCGGTTCCGAAAGAACAGGCCGAACGCCTGGCCCGGTTTCTGTGGGAATTTGAGGAAAAAGACCCGAACGATCCCGAAACCTGGTATGCCCCGCCCCGCGCCGAAATGAAAATGAAGGAGCTGAGCAACAGCGGCATGGTCGAAATCTACAACCACCCGTATCTCTGGGAAAACCGGCAGTCGCCCCGCATCTACGACGCATTCGTGGACATCTGGGGGACGGAAAAGCTTTGGGTGACCATCGACCGGGCCAACCTGAACCTGCCCGCCCGACCCGGTTTTGAGTTCAAAGGCTTTATTCACTGGGACTATGATCCGGAAACAAAACCGCAAAACGTGCAGGGTGTGCTGGCGCTGGCCGACCAGACCGACGAAAACATGGGCGGTTTTCAGTGCATCCCCGAACTCTACCGCACCTACGACACCTGGAAGCTGACCCAGCCTGCCGACCGGGATCATTTTAAGCCCGACACCACCGGTTTTGAGCTGGTGAAAGTAAAGCTGGAAGCCGGTGATCTGCTCATTTTCAACAGCACGCAGCCGCACGGCATTCGTCCGAATTTGTCGGGCCACAAAGTCCGGATTGCGCAGTACATTTCGATGATGCCCGCGCAAGAAGACGACGAAGCGCTGCGGCAGTGGCGCATCACCTCCTGGCGCGACCGCAAAGCACCCGAAGGCTACGCGTTTCCCGGCGATCCGCGCGGCTGGGAACAAACCCGGTACCCAACCGCCAACCTGAGCGACTTAGGGAAAAAGCTGCTGGGACTGGAAGCGTGGTAATTTTGCTGGATGAACGAAGATCGAATAGCGAATACTGAACGGCGAATAACGAATGTTGAAGTGGCTCCGCCTGGGTTCGCTTGTCGTTACACGCGGATAGTCCCTGCGCTATTCGGTATTCAATATTCAGTATTCAATCGTTCATTCCCTCCTTCTCAAAGGCGGTTTCGGCCGGTTTGAATAAACGATCCGGCACTCTACAGAAAATGTCTGACAATTCAGCAAGGTATGCTCGTATCTTCATGGTTGAAGAAACCGCCCGAACGGGCGCGCCGGTTTTCTTCTCCACCGAAAAACAACAGCCTGCTAATGTCCTGGTTCCCTTCACAATCGCCGGTGCGCCCGGTTCAGCTGGCCATCGCCGGTTTGAGTAGCTACGTTGCCGACCCGACGCCCATTGCCGACTGGGCCGAGTCCTTTCAGGTTCCGGATCGAAAAGACCCTTCCCGGTTTCTGGACGGCCCGATGGTCGAAAAAGTGCTGGGTGTGCGGTCGAAGAGCTGGGCGCCGGAGGTTTTTCAAAATCAGGACGTGGTGACGCAGGTCGCGAAAGAAGCGCTGGCCAACGCCCAGATTTCGCCCCGCCAGATTGATGCCGCCATCATTGTGACCTGTTCGCCCTACCAGGTGCTGCTCGATCAGGATGCGTTTTACTTCCTGAAAAGCCTGCGAATTCCGGATTCGGTGGTGCCGCTTCAACTGGGAGCCGGTTGTGCCGGCATGGCGCGGGCCATGCAGCTAGCCACGCAATTGTCGGCCGAAAATATCCTGATTGTGGCCTACAGCCTGAGCAGCCTCTACACCCAAACCCCGCTTTACAAACAGAATCCGGTGCATCCGCTGGGCCGCTCGCTGTGGATGTCGTCGGCGCTTTTCTCGGATGGGGCCTCGGCGCTGGTGCTGCGAAAAACCGGCTACCGGGGCGGTCTGGCATTTTACTCCCGCGACTCGCTGGCGTTTGGCTCGGAAGGCGGTTTTGACGATCCGCTGATTCATTACATGGGCGGGGGCGCGCTCAATCCGCCGGGGCAGGCGCAATCCGAAGCGCTTTCCTGCTTCGGCATGGCCGGCGACCGCGTGAAGGAGTATTACAGGAAAGGCATGATGCTGAACCACCAGACCCTGCTCGAAAACCGCCCGACGTATTTAACCGACGTCCGGAAAATTTACACCCACCAGGCCAGCCCCGTGCTGACCAACGGGTTTCTGAATTACCTGATCGAAACCTGCGGCATTCCGCGGTCCCGGTTTGGGGTCAATGTTGAAACCTACGGGAATCTGGTGGCCACCAGCACCGTCAAGCTCCTGCACGACGACCTGACCAGCGGCCGGGCCCAAACCGGCGACGAAATCTGCATTTCGGTGGTGGGCGCGGGGCCGGAGCGGGGCGCTTTCATCACCCGAATTGCCTGAGTTTTTCCAAACCTAACCGATGAACAAGCAGAAAGTGATTGACCAATGAACGGGGATGCGTCAGCCTGTTCATTGGTCATCGTTTATTCCGAGCGCAGCGCGCGAACCGGATTCATCAGGGCGGCTTTGATGCTTTGAAAACTGACGGTGAGCAGCGCGATGCCCACCGACAGGAAGCCCGCCAGCGCAAACACCCACCAGCCGATCTCAATCTGGTAGGCAAAACCCTGGAGCCAGTGCTGCATGACGTACCAGGCCACCGGCGAAGCAAGGAGGATGGCGATGACCACCAGTTTCAGAAAATCCCGGGAGAGCAGCGCCACCACGCTCGCCACCGAAGCCCCCAGCACTTTGCGGACGCCGATTTCTTTCGTGCGCTGCTCGGCCACGAAAGCCGCCAGACCAAACAAACCCAGACAGGCAATGAAAATGGCCAGACCGGCAAAAAGCGTGGCCAGTTTGCCCACCACGGTTTCACTTTTGTACGTCATCTGGTAGTCGGTATCGACAAAGGAATAGGTGAACGGAAACGTCGGATTGATTTTTTTGCAAAAGGTTTCGATGCTGGCCAGGGCCTGCGCGGTCTGGCCGGGTTGCGTCCGGATCAGCAGGCTGCCGTAGTGGTTGTCGGCCAGGCGAATGATCAGCGGTCGGATGGGTTCGTGCAGGGAGTTGAAATGGAAGTCTTTGAGGAGCCCGATGATTTTTCCCGGTTTATTCCAGAACGTCAGCGGTTGGCCGACCGGCTTTTTGTACCCGATGCGTTTGGCGGCCGCTTCATTGATGAGGTAGTTGGCGGAATCGGTCCCAAAACCAGGTGAAAAATCGCGCCCCTCCACGAAGGTGAGTTTCATCGTTTGGGCAAAATCGTAGCCAACCGCTGTATTGTTGAACGAAATGGTCGCATTGGGATCTTTGCCCGGCCAGTTGACACTTTCCGTCGTGCTGCCATTCCGGAGCGGATTGCCGTTCATTTTCGTAACGGCCTGAATCCCGTTCAGGCGGAGTAGCTCTTGCTTAACAAGCGGATAATCGGTCGCCAGGGCGCCATCCATCGGGATTTTGATCAGGTTCTCCCGGTTGTACCCCAGATTTTTGGTCTGAATGAACCGCAATTGCTGGTAAATGACCACCGTTCCGATCATCAGCAGCGTCGATAGCGCAAATTGAAAAACGACCAGTCCGCGCCGGAATAACTGCGCCCCCGCCCCAAATTGCAGGGTTCCTTTCAGCACCCGCACCGGATGGAGCGACGACAGAAACAGCGCCGGATAACTCCCCGCCAGAAAACCGACGACCAGCAGCAGGCCCAGCAGCGACAGCCAGAAAATCGGCTGTCCGATGGGCAGCGTCAGGGTTTTATCGGTCAACTGGTTGAAAAAAGGAAGGACGAGCAGGACCAGCAGCAGCGCCACCAGCAGGGCGACGGTCGTCAGCAGGAGGGCTTCACCGATAAACTGCCCGGCCAGCGCGGAGCGTTTGGCCCCCACCACCTTGCGAACGCCTACTTCCCGGGCGCGTTTCACCGAGCGGGCCGTGGCTAGGTTCATGAAATTGACGCCCGCAATCAGCAGCAGAAAAACCGCCACCACCGCCAGCAAGCGCACGGATTCGATCCGCCCGCCGTTCAGAAAACCGTCTTTGAAACTGGAATACAGATAGGCATCTTCTTCGGGATGCAGAAACAGGTTGATGTAGAAAGTAGGGCCAAAATCGGTGTTCCGGCCTTTCAGAAACCATTTGAGTTTGGCGTCGAACTGGGCCACGTTGGCGTCGGGCCGGAGTTGAACCCGGGTTTTGGGCCCGCCGTTGGTCCATTCTTTCACCCAGGGTTCCCGTTTCAGTAAAGCGTCCCAGTTGAGCAGAAAATCGTATTTTTCGAGCGCGCTGGCGGGCAGATCTTCAAAAACCGCCGTGACCTGATAATCGATCCAGTTGTCCAGCCGCAGCGATTGGCCCAGCGCCCGCTGCGGACTGCCAAAATATCGCTCGGCCAGCTTTCGCGAAATGGCCAGGCTATTGGGGGTGCTGAGGGCCGTCGCGGGCGAACCCGCCAGCAGCGGAATGCTGTACATCCTGAACCAGTCGGCCCCGGCAAAATTACCGGTCTGCCGCATGATTTTGTTTTGGGCCGCCAGCACGTGTTCCTCAGACCAGGTAAAACCGGCGGCATACACCACTTCCGGAAACACTTTTTTGAGTTCGTCGGCCAGCAGCCCGGGCGTGTCTTCGTCGGCCACCACCTTGCCGTCGGTGTATTCCCGTTCCATGATGCGGTACAGGTGGGCGCCGTTTTCGTGCTGCCGGCCCCTGCTCCGTTCGTCCTGAATCCAGCGGAAAATAAGCAGACTGGACGCCATGCCCAGGGCTAGCCCGAGGATGTTGATGGCGGAAAACGCTTTGTTGCGAATCAGATTTCGCCAGGCGATGGTAAAGTAATTCCGAATCATGAGGTCCAGGAAAAAAGAAACATGAGGGTTAAAAAACCGGCTTTTTCCATAGACACTGCAGGACCTTTTTCCCCCTACGCAGCCGGTTTTCAGTCGTCCTGAACACCGGGAAAACCGGGTTTTGGGATTTAGCTTCGGAGCGGTTTTGAGGAAGAATCCGGAACAATTCGGGAGTTTGGGAGTATTTATTAATAACGTATACGCCCAATCGAAAAACGAGAAGTTGAAAAAAGTGACCTGATGGTTGTTAACAAAAGCGATTTGAACAGGAGTCTCTCAATAAGCAAGAAGTTGGTTTTCAGGAGTTTGGTTTTTATTCTTTCCGTCCTGTCACCCCTGTTTCTCCACGCCCAGCAAACCGCCGAAAGCAGCGAGGTCGATAGCCTGCCCATTATTCCGCAACCCGGTATTCCGGTCGACAGCATCATTGCCCGCCTGGAAAAAGGACATACCGCGCTGAACGACATCAGCAACCGCACCCGCCGGGGGTTCAGCACCTGGCAAATCGAAGACCAGCTGCCGGAAGTGCAGTCGTACGTCCAGACGATCCGGACCAACCTGCGGATTTACAGCAAGGTGAACGACATGAAAAGCATGCTGATGTTTCAGGTGCTGCTCGAGGACATGCAAACGCGGCTCAAAGTCTGGCGGGAAACGCTTTCGGGCTACGAAAACCAACTGTCCGAGATGAACGGCCAGCTCATTTCGCTGGCCCGCGATTCGTTGCTGGTGCTGCCCAACGACACCACGGCTCGCACCGTCTATTTTAACTCGCTCAAGGATTTGCGGCAACAGTGGATTCAGGCCAGCGAATCGACCAACCAGAACCTGACGAAGATCAACAAACTCCAGGCTTCGGTTTCCGACGGCTATTTTGAAACCGCCGAACTGACCAACATCGTCAACGACCGGATTCGGGAATTTAACGCCAGGATTACCGGAAAAGAAACGGAGTTCATCTGGGCCATCCCGAAAACCGCCGGTTCCGACGAACACCTGGACGAGCTGGTGGCTCGTTCCTACGAAGGGCAGCGCAACCTGCTGGGGTATTATTTCAACCGCAGCGCCGGCAACTGGCTTTACATGCTGGTCATCGGGGCGGTTTTTTTTACCTGGGTATACCGCAGTTTTTCCGTCATCGACAAACACGGCCAGCGCGAAACCGTTCGGCAGGAGCTAAAACTCCGGTACCTGCGGGCCATCCCGGTTTTTTCGGTGCTGGTGGTGGTGTTCAATTTTGCCCCCCTGTTCGACCTGCGCCCCCCGGCGGTTTATGTCGAACTGATGCAGTTTGTGCTGCTGCTGGCGCTGACGGCGCTCTTTTTCCGCAGCTGGTCCCGGCCGCTGTTCCGCAACTGGCTGGCCATCGTGGCGCTTTATCTGCTGGTGATCGTCACCCGCTCGTCCATCATCGACCCCGGCATTGGTTTTCGGCTCTGGTTGCTGGTTCTCAACGCCGTATCGGTGTTGTTTGGTTTTCTGTTTCTGTTCCGGATTCGGCAGGCCCTGGCGCTGGCGGGCTTTGTCAAGCAGGTTTCGGTGCTCTACATCGGCATGAACAGCCTGGCGATTCTCTGCAACATTCTGGGGCGCATGAGCCTGGCGAAAATTCTCTCGACGGCGTCGATTTACGGCTTGACGCAGGCCATTGGGCTGTTTACGATGGTGCAAATCATCAACGAAGCCTTCGCGCTTCAGGTTGTGAGCAGCAAACTGTCCGACAGCATTACGTCGCGCTTCAATTATGCAAAGCTGAAAATTGGCCTGCACCGGCTGCTGGGCACTATCGCCGTCCTGGCCTGGCTCATCATTTTTACCAACAACATTTACATCTACAACACGATTTACGACGTCGTTGCGCACTTTCTGACCACGGAACGAACCGTCGGCAGCACCAGCTTTACCTGGGGAAACATTGTCCTGTTTTTCCTGGTGCTGTACCTGTCCGGGGTGCTCCGGAAATACATCGGGTATTTCTTCGGCGAAACCGACGATGAGATCGGCGGCAGCATCAGCAATACCGACTCGCGGCTGGTCATGATCCGGCTTTTCATGCTCATCGGCGGTTTTCTGTTTGCGATTGTGGCTTCCGGAATCGGGCTGGACAAGGTGACGGTGATCGTCGGGGCGCTGGGCGTCGGAATCGGTCTGGGGTTGCAGAACATCGTCAACAACCTGGTGTCGGGCATTATTCTGATTTTCGACAAACCGTTTCAGATCGGTGATTTTATCGAGATTACCAACAAAAAAGGGCGGGTGAAAAACATCGGTATCCGGTCCAGCCGCCTGCTGACCACCGAAGGGTCAGAGGTCATCATTCCAAACGGCGATCTGCTGTCGGGACAGGTGATCAACTGGACGATCAATCACAAGGCCAAGCGCATCGAGCTGACCATCAAGGCCGATGCCGAACACGAGTTAAGTACGCTCAAAACGCTGATTAGACAGGAAATTACCAAACACCCGAATGCTGTCAAACGCCAGCAACCCGAAATTTTCCTGTCGACGATCACCAGCGACGCCATCGAATTAAAGGTACGGACCTGGATCAACTCGGTGAACAAAGAAGATCAATTCCGGAGCGAAGTGCTGCTGAATATTTACCGGCGGTTTAAAGAAGCGGGAATCAAGCTGATGTAGGTTCTTTGAATCAATAACCAATGAACAGGCTGGCGCCAGCCTGTTTATTGGTCATCGTTTATTCCGAGCGCAGCGCGCGAACCGGATTCATCAGGGCGGCTTTGATGCTCTGGAAGCTGACCGTCAGCAGGGTAATGGCTACCGCCCCCAGGCCCGAAACCGCGAAAATCCACCACGATAATTCCGTTCGGTAGGTGTACCGCTGGAGCCAGGTTGTCATGAAATAATTCGTGAGCGGAATGGCCAGCGCGCAGGCCAGCACCACCAGCACCAAAAACTCTTTCGACAACAGCCGCCAGACGTTGAAAACCGAGGCACCCAACACCTTGCGGACGCCGATTTCTTTCGTGCGCTGTTCGGCCACAAACGACGCCAGTCCAAACAACCCCAGGCAGGAAATGAAAATGGCGAGGATCGCAAAGAAGAAAGCCAGCTTGCCCACCCGTTCTTCTTCGCCGAATTTTTTGGCGTACTCCTGATCGACAAACTGGTAGGTGAACAGATTGTCGGCATCGTATTTTTTGTAAACCGATTCGATTCGTTCCAGCGCGTTGTGGGCACTGACGGCCGGATTTATTTTCAGCGTCAGCAGCGAAACCCGCTTGTAGTTAAGGACAAAAATGGTCTGTTTAACCGGTTCGTAGGGCGACTGCGTGATGAGGTTTTTGACCACGCCGATGACTTTATACGGTTCGTCACCCCATTTGATGGTTTCGCCCACCGGATTTTTCAGGCCCATGTACGCAACGGCCGCTTCGTTCAGCACAAAACCGGTCGAGTCGGTCGCAAAATCTTTGGAAAAATCCCGGCCTTCCTTGAGTTGCCAGCCAATCATTTTGCCAAATTCGTGCGTTATCCGCAGCGTAAGGAATTCGTCGGCCATGTTGGGAATTTTGCCCTTCCAGTCAAAACCGCTGTTGGTCACCCCGGTGGCCGTAATGGGGGAGTCCGTTGCGGATACTTCTTCCACCAACCCGGTTTTTAGCAGTTCGTCGCGAAAAGTTGGAAAATGGGTGATCAGTGCATCGTTCCGGATCGGAAGCGTCACCAGATTGGCGCGGCTGTAGCCAATGGGGCGGTTTTTAGCAAACTGAATCTGCCGGAAGACCACGATGGTGCCGATGATCAGCGTGACGGAAACCGTGAACTGGATGACCACCAGCGTCTGCCGGGGAATGGCCGCAAACCGCCCCACCCGAAACGTACCCTTCAGGACCTTGACGGGCTGAAAAGCCGATAGGTAAAAAGCCGGATAGCTGCCCGCTACGACGCTGGTGAGTAAGCAAAACACCACGCTTGCCAGCCAGAACCAGGGTCGGACAGCCGGGCTGTTGGTCCAGAGCAGACCGATTTCCTTGTTGGTGACTTCGTTGAAGAAAGGCAGACTAAGCTGTGCCAGCAGCAGGGCAATCACGAATGCAATGACCACCACCAGCAGCGATTCGCTGAAAAACTGGGCGATCAATTGTAGTCGCACCGAGCCAATCGCCTTGCGAATGCCGACTTCTTTGGCGCGCTTTTCGGAGCGGGCGGTGCTCAGATTCATGAAATTGATGCAGGCCAGCAGCAACACAAACAGGCCGATGATGCCAAACAGCCACACGATCTGAATTTTTCCGCCGACATTGACGCCGTTTTTAAACTCGGAATACAGATGCCAGCGCGACATGGGCAGCAGAAACAATTCCGGTTTAAACCGCCGGTCGTCATTCCTTTTCACCCGGTTCCATTTGGCCAGTTTAATTTTCTCCGAAACCGCATTCATATCGGTTTTATCCGCAATCAGAACGAACGTCTGAAACCAGCTGTTGCCCCAGTCTACCCACGCGGGCAAATCGCGTTTTTGCAAGTCAAAAGGCGCGATAAACGCCAGGTTGCCAAACGTAGAATTGTCCGGAATATCTTCGTAAACCCCGGTGACTTTGACACTGTACTTGTTGCCGATTTTTACGGTTTTGTTGATCGGATTGGCCGCACCGAAAAGCGCGTTAGCGGCAGAAGCCGACAGCAGGACGGAGTTGGGGTCCTGCAAACCGGAGCGGTTTCCTTTCCGCATGGTCAGCGCCAGCAGGTCGGTAATGCCGGGCTCCATGTAATTGCCGGTTTGCGTGATTTTTCGGTCGCCAACCGTCAGCAGGTAGTCGCCCGGAAAACCGGCCGTCACGACGTGTTTGAAATAGCTGCCGTAGCTGGTCCGAAGTTCGGGGGCCAACTGCATCGCCTGACTGCCCCAGGTTTCAACCTGTCCGTTGAACGTCTGATTCTGCATCACCTTCGCAATGCGGTCATAGTGTTGGTGGGATCGGTTGAACGACCATTCATCGAAAATCCACAGACCGATGAGCATCGCCACGGCCATGCCCGACGCCAGCCCGAAGATGTTGATGAACGAATAGCCCTTGTGTTTGACCAGATTCCGGAAGGCGATTTTGAAATAGTTGCGGATCATATCGGTATAGGTTGGGTTTGGAAAGTCAGAAGGTGCTCGCCGGATAAAAGCCGGTCGCAGGTAGGCCAGCAGATCACGCCAGTACCGGCGCCGGGCGCGGGCTTCTCCCAGCCGTTCCACCTGCCTGAAAAACCGCTCGTGCCGGTCGCCCAGCACCTCCTCCCGCAGGTGGGGAGCAATCAGCCAGGTCAGCAGTCGGTCGGCAAAGCGGGGCGGTTTCATCATTGAATTGTCTGAACTGGGATTACACAGATTGAAAGATTAACGGGGATATGACCATCAGATACGGCTAAGCAGGAGTGTCGGGTGGCAGTTCATCCCAGCTCAGATACCTATTCACTTCGCAGCGACTTCACCGGGTTCACCAGAGCGGCTTTGATGGCCTGATAACTGACGGTTAACAGCGCAATGAGGATCGCTACAAAACCGGCTGCGACGAAGACCCACCACCCAATCTGGATGCGGTAGGCAAACTCGTTCAGCCATTGATTGGCGGCCCACCACGCCACCGGAAACGCAATGCCGTTGGCGATCAAAACCAGCTTCAGGAAATCTCTGGAAAGCAGCGCCGTCAGGTTCCAGACACTCGCGCCCAGCACTTTCCGGACGCCGATTTCCTTGATCCGTTGCTCGGCTGCGTAGGTCGCCAGACCAAACAGACCCAGACAGGCAATGAAAATCGTGGCCAGCGCTACCCAGATCAACAGCGTGTGCCGGCGTTGGTCGTCGACGTAAAACCGGGCCAGTTGCTCGTCCAGAAAATGGTATTCAAACGTGTGGGTCGGGTCGATTTTAGCCATGGCCGCTTCCATGCGCTTCAGAGTAACGGGCAGGTTGCCGCCCTCAATCCGGGCCGTGTAATAATCGATCTGGTGCACCGGATTATTCCGGTACGCCAGCACCAGGGGCGCAATTTTTTCGCGCAGCGACTGAAAATGAAAATCCTTCACAACCCCGATCACGCGCGCCCGAAAGGGTTCGTTCGACTCGTTCAGGGGGGTGAAATCGACCCCGAACGACCGCGACGGAATTTCCACCACTTGTCCGGACGCTTCCCGGATGTTTAGGGCTTTGGCGGCCGTTTCGTTCAACAGGATGGCGGTCGAATCCGCCGGGTTGGTAAAATTCCGACCCTGCAAAAACCGGACTTCAAAGGTGTTGGCAAAGTTTTCATCGGCCCCGATCAGGTAGGCGGTTTTGTGAACATCGGCGCTGCCCTGCGGTTTTATTTTTACCATCTGGATTTGCTTCCACTCGCCCGGCACGCGGGAGGTCACCGACACATTTTTTACATCCGATAGCCTGGCCAGCTCCGTTTTCATCGCATCGGCTTCCGTCCGGGCTTTTGCGCTGTTGATGTCCACCACCACCAGCAGGTCTTTCTTAAAACCCAGATCCTTGTTGTTGGCGTAACGGATTTGCAGAAACAGCACCATGGTCGCAATCATGATCACGACGGAAATCGTAAACTGGAAAATCACCAGCCCTTTCCGCAGCGACAGATTGCTCTTGTTGTGGAGTTTCAGGCTTTTCAGCAGCACCACCGGTTTGAAATTCGACAGCAGCAGGGCCGGATAACTCCCCGACAGGAAACCGGTAACGACCAGAATAAGAAGCGTATAGAGCCAAATCCGGTAGTCGGTTCTGAAGCCCAGCGAAAGTTGTTTCTCCGTAAATTCATTGAAAACCGGCAGCAGCAGATTCGCCAGCAACACCGCCAGTACGCCCGATATCAGCGTCACCAGCAGGGATTCGGTCAGAAACTGCTTCACCAGCTGGCTCCGAAACGCCCCGTTGGCTTTCCGGACACCAATCTCCTTCGCCCGATTGGACGCCCGGGCCGTCGCCAGATTCATGTAGTTGATGCAGGCAATCAGCAACACAAAAACCGCCACAATCGCGAAGATTCTGATGTACAGCAGCGTTCCCTGTCCCATCGCAGCCACGTTGGAGTTGCGGGCCGCATCGATGATCGTTTCCGAATGCAGGTGCACGTCCGGCAGCGGTTGCAGACCAAACGCGATCGAGGTTCCCGCTTCGGGTTTGAAATTGGCGTACAGCAAAGAGGAGAGTTTGGACGCAACGACTTCCGGGTTTGCATTTTCCTTCAGCAGGGCAAAAACCATGAATTCCGTCGAGTCCCAGCTACCCGGTTCCTGTTTGCGATCCTTCTGGCTGCTGAGCGAAATCATCGACCCAAAGTCGAAACTGGAATTGCGGGGGTGATTTTTCAAAACCGCCGTCACCCTCAGGGGCGTATTGTTGTAACTGAACTGCACAACCCGACCCGCAGCCTGCGTCGTATGGAAAAGCCGCAGGGCCAGTTCTTCCACCAGAACAATCGAGTTCGGTTCTTTCAGCGCCGTTTTTCCTTCGCCGTCAACCACTTCGAAATCAAACAGTTCCATCAGGCTCTGGTCCGCATAAGCCACCGTTTCCTGAAATTGAATTTTGGTTTCGGGATTGATGAGGTCGGCCCGCCCGATCCGGGTCATTCGGGTGATGGCTTCGACTTCGGCAATCCGGTTTTTCGCTTCGTCGGCCAGGTTGTAGCTGGCAGCGGCCACCGTAAACTCCTCATTCGGATTCTTCCGGTGTTCCAGAATCCGGTAGATGCGGTTGGCGTTCCGGTGGTGCTGATCGAACGTCAGCTCATCGAACAGGTACAAACCGATCAAGAAAAAGCACGTGATGCCAAACGTCAAACCGGCCACGTTGAGGACGGTGTACAGTTTATTGCGGCTCAGGGTTCGAAACGTGATTGTAAAATAATTCCGTAACATATCGGTAGGGGTTGGAGTCGGAAATGCCCGGTGCGCCGGGCCGGATGGTTGTCGCCGGATAAAAGCCGGTCGCAGGTAGGCCAGCAGATCACGCCAGTACCGGCGCCGGGCGCGGGCTTCTCCCAGCCGCTCCACCTGCCGAAAAAACCGCTCGTGCCGGTCGCCCAGCACCTCCTCCCGCAGGTGGGGCGCCACCAGCCAGGTCAGCAGTCGGTCGGCAAAGCGGGGCGGTTTCATTAGCGTGATGAGTGAAGAGTGATGAGTTGTGCGGATTAACTGGAATTTGACCGTTGGAAAGCATAGTGAATTGTTTTTAACTCATAACTATTCACTCTTAATTCTCAACTCCACTTCAGGATTGTGTGCGGAATGATGCGGTCCCAGAGCCGGTTTCGGACCGACCGAACGTCCTGCAAAACGCGGCCGCCCAGGGCCGTGACGGTGAACAGGCGCTTTCGTCGTCCCCCGCGTTCGGCCGTGGCTTCCCCCAGAACGGACGTCACGTAGCCTTTCTGCTCCAGCCGCTGCAAAGCCGCGTGAACCGCCCCCGTGCTGACGGTTTGTCCGGTTTCCCGTTCCAGTTCCTCGGCAATGACGACGGAATAGGCGGTCGGCACCAGAACGGCTACGGCCAGCAAAACCACTTCTTCAAATTCACCAAGATCACTCCGTCGCATGAGCTGAAAATCAGTAGGGTTAAGAGTCTGATGTATTTCTTCTATTTCCGTATATCAAATCTCCGGCCAAACCGAAAAACCGCCCTGCGTTGGCCGCCAGGGGCTATTTTTGAAAACCGTACTGTCCGTTTGTGGACATTTTCTGTACGCATCTGGACAGTCTGGGGCGCTTCCGGTCCGGCATCGGTAACCCAAATTAATTGTCTACTTTTGGACCGGAAAACAGGAGCACGGCCGGGTTGCCGGTTTCCCCCTAAAAAATAGAACAGCTTATGAATCGTCGTCAGTTTATACACCAGTCGGCTGCCGCCAGCGCCGGCCTTGCGCTGGGTTCTCACCCGGTTTTTGCGGCCCCTGAGCCCACCTTCCCGACCGTTCGGGTGGCCGCCGACAAACGGAATTTCACGAGTGCTGCCGTCGAACGGGCCATCGAAAAAGTAAAAAAAACCGTCCGCGATCCCGAACTGGCGTGGCTGTTTGAAAACTGCTTTCCGAACACGCTCGATACCACCGTTCAGTTCAGGGAGTCCGGGGGCAAACCCGATGTGTTTGTTATTACGGGCGATATCGACGCCATGTGGCTGCGCGACAGCACCGCCCAGGTCTGGCCGTATCTGCCCCTGACGAAAGAAGACGAGCCGCTGCGGAAGCTGATTGCGGGCGTCATCCGGCGGCAAACGCAGTGCATCCGGCTCGATCCGTACGCCAACGCCTTCTATTCCGATCCGGCGAAGGAGGGCGAATGGAAAAAAGACATTACGGCCATGAAACCGGGTCTGCACGAACGCAAGTGGGAACTGGATTCGCTTTGTTACCCGATTCGGCTGGCGTATCACTACTGGCAAACCACCGGCGATACCAGTCCGTTTGATGCCGACTGGGCCGAGGCCATGAAACTGGTGCTGAAAACCTGCCGCGAACAGCAGCGCAAAACCGGGCCGGGGCCGTATAAATTTGGCCGCGAAACCGCCTGGTCGACGGACACGGTGCCGGGCAACGGCTACGGCAATCCCACCAGACCGGTTGGCTTGATCCACAGCATTTTCCGGCCGTCGGACGATGCCACGGTGTTTCCGTTTCTGGTGCCGTCCAACTGGTTTGCGGTGGTGTCGCTGCGGCAGGTGGCCACCCTGACCGATAAACTGCGGCCCGATGCGGCTTTTGCGACCGAATGCCGGGCGCTGGCCGATGAGGTGGAGAAAGCCCTGAAGCAGTACGCTATTTATACGCACCCGAAATACGGCAGGCTCTACGCCTTGGAAGTGGACGGTTTTGGCAACCATCTGTTGCAGGACGACGCCAACGTGCCCAACCTGATTTCGCTGCCGTATCTGGGTGCGCTGCCGGCCAGCGATCCGGTTTACCGGAACACCCGCCGGTTTTCGCTCAGCGCCGACAACCCGTATTATTTTCGGGGAAAAGCCGCCGAAGGCATTGGCAGTCCGCACACGCTGGTGAACAATATCTGGACGATGAGCCTGACGATGCGGGCCCTGACGTCCACCGACGATCAGGAGATTCTGACGCAGCTCCGGCAGTTGAAAAAGACCCACGCCAATACCGGTTTCATGCACGAGTCGTTCGACAAAGACGATCCGGCGAAATTTACGCGCAAGTGGTTTGCCTGGGCCAACACCCTGTTCGGCGAGTTGATTCTAAAAGTGGTCAACGAAAAACCGCACCTGGTGAGCAAGCCGTTGTAAACCAAGGCGGTTTGGCGAATTTCATTCTGATTCGCACCGAAATGAGAAAAGAAATAATGAATGTAAAATGAGAAATGGAGAATGATGAGTGAAAAAGGCCCGGATTGGCAATCCCTTTTCCATTCATCATTCTCCATTTCTCATTCCCATCCCCCTACCGGCTGGTCTGCGGATTGTAGACGATGTAGCGTTGCGATTCGATGGCCGGAAGGTCGATTACCTCGATCTGCCGGACGGTGGTTTGGCGGCCGTCGCTGATTTCGAGCTGGTAGAGGCCGGATGGCGCATCTTCAAAATCGAATTTCAATCGGTACGCATTCGGCGATGGTTTCAGGTAAGACCGGTGCATCACGGCGTTGCGCGTGTTTTTCAGCGTGACAATCACCGGCTTGGACTGGTGAATCGCCAGATTGACATTGACCCTCCTGGAAGCGCCCCGGTACACAAGAAAGTCAAACGGTTTTTGGATGGCCGTCGAGTCGGTTTCGCCCGTGGTTTTTGCGTGGCAGGCAGAAGTGCTCAGAATCAGCAGGACGAGCAGCGTGCGGACAAAGTTTAGTTTACTTTTCATTGGTTTGAGTACCCGCTCGCGCGGGCGTTTGCGTGGTGTGGAAAAAAGGAATTGATTGTAAAAGGGATAAAAAAAGTGGGTGCGGGGAAAGGGCGCTACGGCCATAAATCCGCCGTAATCTCCTCCCAGGAAATGTCGAACTGGTCGCTGGTGAAGTCCAAAGCTGCAAAGCGTTTGGGCCGGAATTCAAGGACAATGACCAGGAGGGTCAGGCAAAGAATCGAAAATGTTTTCATGGTTTGTTGTTTACTGGATGCGATCAGCTGAGGCTGAAAAGGCAATTCTGTCAATTGATTTGTAAAAGGTAAAGCCCGCCCGGATCAAAAACCGGCCCTGTTTCGGCAGGGTGGATACCACCGGAAAACCGGGTACGGATCACCGTTAAGTAAGTCGTGGTCAAAGGATTTCGTTTCAACGCCAGGAAAAGGTTACTTTGTGTGGATCAGATTATTACGGCACAAAGATCCCGCTTCTGTCGCCCAAAAAAATCACCGAAATCCGTCATTTTCTGTCACTGAATTCGGTGATTTTGCGGCTAAACCGGCTCTGGCGCGGGCAGAGACAGAGCGTTTGAGCATCCATCGCAGGCCATGAAACCCTTGCAAAACCTACTGCTGCTGGTTATTGCGCTGAGCCTGTCCGGCACACTCCGGGCACAGCGTTACGACACCCCGCCTTTCAACTTCGACCGGAGCATGGATCGGGCGTATGCCGATAGCCTGGTCCGGGCGACCCGCACCCGCCTGCTCGGGCTCGACCGGCTGCGACCGGGCCCGGTGGTGGATACGGCCCGCATGGAATACCTGCATTTCACAGCGTACGTCCACTACAGCGGCATGGTTCACCGCGACAGCGGCCTGCTGGTGGCCAACCACCTCGTCGAGCTTGCCGAACGGAAAAAAAACATCAAATACCAGATCAAAGGATTGTTGCTGGCGGAACGGTATTACCGCAATTTTGGGATAAATTACCCCCTGGCCATGAAGCAGAATTACCGCATTCTGGCGTTGATCGAACGGGCGCCCAAAGTCTACGGTCTTTATTTCTGGCGGATTTACCGGAACCTGGGTCAGATTAATACCCTCCTGGGCGAATATGGCGAAGCCGTGGCGTATTTGCAGAAAAGCATTGCCTGGTTTGACAAAGACCCTAAAAGTGATCCGGTTCACTTATCCGACCTGCACCGGATTCTGGCGAATGCCTACAAAAAGCAGGGGCAACTGGCCCGCGCCGAAACGCACTCGCTGCTGGCCTGGGAACTGCTGAACCGGCAGGAAAAAGTGTCGGTTTCCAACAAGGCTTTTCTGAGCAACGACATCGGCCAGGTCTACAACAGCCAGCAGAAATTCGCGCAGGCGGTTCCGTATCTGAAACAATCGGTGGCGTATTGGGAACAACTCAAATCCCCGCTTCCGCAGGGGGATGCGCTGGCCGATCTGGCGGTTTCGTACCTCGGCTTGGGGCAATACGCCAACGCCATTGCCAGCGCCAGGGCAGCGCTGGCTAAAAATCAGCAGGTTCGCACGCCCATGCTCACGGCCTATTCCGTCCTGATTGACGCGTATGAACACCAGCAGGACTGGAAAAATGCGTTTGCGTACCAGCGGCTTTACGACGCCAAAAAATGGGAGGAACAGCAGGCCATTAACCAGACCGAAAGCCTGCGCAGCAAAGCCCGTTTTGAGCGCGAACGGCTCGAAACCGCCCACCGTCAGGAGCAGCAGTTGCAGCAGCACCGGTACCAGACCCTGGCGAAACAGGCCGAACTGGATCGCCTGAGCCACGTTGTCAAAACGAATGAGTTGCGCCGACGCTCGGAAACCAGCCGGTTGCAACACCAGCTTGAAAGCCACCGGCTCCGGGCGGCAGCGGCCCAGAAAGAGGCCCGTCAGCAGGCCACGATCAAGCAGTTAAAGATCGATCGGTTGCACCAGGGGCTTTCGGCGCAGGAGCGGTTTCGGAAGCTGCTGGGCGTCGGTTTTGCGCTCATCAGTGCGCTGGGTCTGTTGCTGGTCTATTACAGCCTGCGGCTTCGGCGGACCAACCTGGCCCTGCGCGCCAAAAACCGGGAGATTGAAATGGCCCTGATCAAAGGCCAGACGCTGGAGCGGAAGCGCGTGGCCACCGAACTCCACGACCGGGTGAGCAGCCTGCTCGGGGCCACCAAAATGACGTTCCAGACCATCGACGCCGATATTTTATCCCCCCGCGACAAGAAGTTGTACGAAAACAGCCTCGATTTGCTCAACGACGCCGTTACGCAGGTCCGGCAGGTGTCGCGCAACCTCGTGCCTGATCAGGTGTTGCAGCAGGAGCTGCTGGTGTCGCTCAAAAGCCTGATCAAAAAACTGAATCTGATGGAAAAAACGCGGTTTTCGTTGAGCTACGAGCCCACCGCAAAGCTGCCGCTGAGTCCGGACGTGAAGTTCAATCTGTACGTTATCTGCCTGGAATTGTGCACGAACATCCTGCGTCACGCGCGGGCCAGCCAGGCGCAGATCAAGCTGGTCTGGCACGACCAGTGGCTGGCGGTGCAGGTCAACGACGACGGCATCGGACTGGCCAACCGCACCGATGCCGGCAGTGGTCTGGACAATATTCGGGAGCGGGCCCAAACGATTGGGGCCCAGTTCTGGCTGGAATCCGGCGCCGGGAACGGTACGCAGGCCAGCGTATTGCTGCCCCTGGCTATCGAAGAAGTTTCCGGCTGAGCGAATATTTCAGCAGGCCCAGCGCGGTCGTTACCCCCAGCTTCTGATAAATCCGTTTGCGGTGCGTTTCCACCGTATTGAACGAAATGAACAGCCGCTCGGCAATCTGCACGCTCGAAAATTCGTCCACAATCAGGCGGGCGATCTGATTTTCGCGCTCGGTGAGCGGGTTTTCGGTGGCCGGTGCGGGGGGGGCGGGTTCTTCCCACAGAAAAGCCCGGCTATCCATGTACCGCCGGCCGGCGGCTACGGCCAGAATGGCGTCGAAAAGCTCGGTTTTGTCGGCGGTTTTGGTTACATAACCGCTTGCTCCGGCCTGCATCGCCCGCCGAACCAGGGCCGGATCATCCGAACCGGACAACACCAGTACGGACAGATTCGGGTACTGTTCTTTCAGCGGGCCAATCAGGTCGGCACCGTTCAGGGTCGGCATGAGCAGGTCGGTGACCAGCACATCAACGGGCTGGCCTTCCCGCTGGTTCTGCTCCAGAATTGCCAGCAGCGATGGGCGGTCCTGCGCCATTCCCACCACCCGGAAGTGGTCCGAAGTCGCCAGCAGGTTGGCAAAGCTTTCGAGCACCACCTGATGATCATCCAGAAGAACAAGGGTATACATCTTACGACAAAATGAATGTGAATAGAAAAGGCGCCCGGTTTTTAACGTCGTGCCGTGTTCAGTCAACCAATTAGCGAGCCCGTTGCCGGTTTTCGGGCGAGCAGCCGCATTAATCCGTAAACCGCCAGTAAAACGGTTACGGCAAAAGCGGTCCATTTCAGGGTACCAACGACGGAGCACCAGACCGCGACGGTTGGCAGTGGTGCCGGATACGATTGCAGCAGCGTCACAATCAGGGCGTTTTCGATCAGATCAAGGCCCGGCATCAGCATCGGGAAAACATTCACCAGCGATCCCGGCCGTTTCCGGTACAGCAGCGACAGAATAAGGCAAAAGAGGAAGGTATAAACAATCGGATAAATCGTGTCGCCGATCAGCACGCCCTGCGTATAAAGGGCCCGGCCCTCCGGACCGTAATCCGCTACCATTTGCTGAATTTTAGCCGGGTTAAACTCGAACATCAACAGGTCGATCGGTCCGATTTCGTAACCGGCGAAGGCATTCAGCTGCTTTTCGAGCGGCCCCAGAATGAAGATCGGAATCGGCAGGTAGAGCAGAATGCCCAGGAGCAGCGTTTTCCAGGATGCAATCCGGTAAAAGAAAGCAGACAGCGCGCGAATCATACGGGTTTTAGGGCGGTAAGGGCGTTGATAATCAGCGAAAAGATTGCAAATTAACGCACAGATTTACCACTCTTCCAATGTCTATTTAGCGAACGGTTCGGGGTTACCATTTGACGCCGACCGTTGCAAAGAAGCTCCGCCCGTCGGACGGCAAAATACCGGGGCCGGGATAGCCCGTGGCCCGGCGCGTATAATAAAATTCGTTCGTCAGGTTGTTGACGCTGCCTTCCAGTTTGAGCCAGCGGTAATTCCAGGAAAGTGAGACGTCCATGATGTGGTACGACGGAATCCGCCCGACGACCGCCGAAAAACCGCCATCGACGGCGTTGGTGGCGTCGGAAAACTGATCGGTCAGGAAGGTGAACTGGAACGACGCTTTCAGGTTGCGATAGCCCCCGCGCAGGCCCGATTTGAGGTTGACCGCCGGAACAAACTCTACTTCGTTGCCCCGGACGCCCGGAATCTGGCTGTTCACGTACTGGGACCGGATCAGTGCAACGTTGCCAAAAACCGACCCGCTCCACTGCGCCGAAGGCGGTTGCCACAGGCGCAGCACTTCCGCTTCGCCGTAGGCTTCCAGACCGACAATCAGCGCCCGGCCCACGTTGGTTCGTTTGCGCAGAACCCGGTCGTTTTCGTCGTAAAACTGCACCTCGCCAATGCGGTTGCCGTAGTTGAGCGCGAACAAGCTCAGGTCGTAGTTCAGCACCTGGTTCTTCTCGCCCCGAACGCCCAGATCCGCCGAAAAACCGCGTTCGTCCTGCAAATTGGGGTCGATCACCGCCGACGGATTCGCAATCCGCATGTCGCTGAAGGTAATCGAACGGTAGTTCTGCGAGATGTTTCCGTACAATTCCGCGGCCGCCGAAGGCTTGTAACTCAGGCCAAGACCGGCAATGACAAACCCGCGCGGATTGACGCGCTTCTCATTGGTTTTCGTGATCGTAATGATGTTACCGGCCAGATCGCGAATGATGTTGCCGTAAAAACCGTCGGCGGTGGTGCGGATGTATTCGTACCGCAAACCGGGCGTAACGGAAAATCTGGAACTGAGAAACAGGACATTCTCGGCAAAAACCGACACGTTTCGGTTCGGAAACCGGTAGTCGGACGACATCAGTTGATCGGGTTCGACAAACGTAAAATCGGCCTTTTTCCCGGCGGGCCCCATGCCCTGCCGGCTGTGGTTAAAACCGTGGTAAAACCGGGTTCCTACCAGAAAAACGCCTTCTTTCCGGCCCAGCTTGTAGCGGTTCAGAAACCGCCCTTCGAAGCCCCAGTTGCGGAAATGGCCCGCGATCAGGTCGCGCTCGATGCTTTCGTGGTCGACCGTGGCCACGCGGTTGGGCCGAAAACCGAGCGAGTACCGCGACGCAGCCACGCCAAAGCCGATCAGGTTAAGCTCCGAGCGGGCATTGATTTTCCAGTCGTAATGAAGGTTGAAGAGGTTCCAGTCGACTTTAAACCAGTTGCGTTCGCGATTCGACTGGCGCGGATTCTGCCGGAACATGTCGTCGCTCAGGCCGCCCGGTTGCTGGGCCAGGTAATCCATGTGCGTCACTTCCAGCTCAATTTTAGCGTCGTCGGTCAGTTGGTAATGCAGGTCGGCAAAGGCGGTTTTGCTGTCGAAATGCGAATTGGACCGCCAGCCATCTCCGCGCTTGTACTGAAAAAAAGCGTAGTAACTCAACTTTTTGGCCGTGCCGCTCACGCTGTTGAACGAATTGAAAAAACCGTACGAACCCACGGTTTGCCGCGACGTCAGCTCGAACGTCCGGTCGGTGACGGGCGGGCGCATTTCAAAATTCAGCAAACCGCCGAACTGCGTTCCGTACTGCAACGAAGCCGCCCCACGCACGATCTTGATGCGTTTCAGGGCCTCCGTCGGCGGGGTGTAATAGCTCTCGGGATAGCCCAGCGCGTCGGCGCTGATGTCGTAGCCGTTCTGCCGGACGTTGAAATTGGAGGTCCGGTTGGGGTCGAGGCCGCGCCCGCCGATGCTCAGTTGCAAACCGCCCCCGTCGTTTTCCCAGATGTTCAGCCCGGCGACGCGCGCGTAGACCTGCCGGGCGTTGTTCGTGGCCAGATTGGCAACCAGATTTTCGGGCAGAATCACCTCCGATTTTTTGGCCGCAAAAATGGCCGTGCCTTCCACTTCCCGCAGCCGGGTCATGCCGAAACTACCCTGCGGGGCCGTTACGGTCACTTCGCGAAGCGTCTTTTCGGAGCTTTCCAGGGTAAACTCCAGCGTTGCGGTTTCTGGGCCAACGGTAACGTCGGTTTTGAGGGATTGGTGGTTGAGCGAAAAAAACTGGAGCTGGTAGGTACCGGGTTTCAGGTTCGGGATGAAAAACCGCCCGGCGCTGTCGGTCGTCGCAATGGTGCGGGAGCCTTTCAGGTACACGCTGCACCCATCCACCGGCCCGAGCGTGGTTTTTTCCCGAACGAGGCCCCGCAGCGTGTGCTGGGCCAGTCCGGCGTGCGAAATCAGGCAGAAAAGTAACCAGAAGCTATAAACCTTTAATTTCATCGGTAAACGGTAAAATCCACTTTTTGGGGCGGAATGAATCGGTTTCCTGCGCCAGATTGACGTTTGGATCGATGTACGGTTTTCCCAGCCGCCCGTTCAGGCTGACGTAGGTATCGGCGTACACTTTCGGGTTGCGGAACCCCTGCCGGGCGTAGTAATCCCGCAAATAGTGCGCAAACTGGAGCAGCATATCCGGCTGCGTCGCCATCATTTTTTCCTGCAAAACCGTCAGGTGTTGCTCGTTATTGACAATCGCGTACCGCCCCGATTCGTCCACTACCCTGAACTGCACGTTTCCCATTTTTTCCATCAGCATCACCCGCCACGAAAACCGGTATCCTTCTTCCGACCAGAATAACTCGTTGGGATAGAGCAGGTAACGAAACGGAACAATGAGTTGAAGGATGAAAAAAAAGAGCAGGAGGGCTGCCAAAAACCGGTTTTTCAGCGGGCTGTAGACCAGCGGTTTCTGCGCTGATGATAGAAAATCCGGAAGCCGGAGCAAACCGCTGAGCCGGGCCAGAAGCCGCTGGTGAAAACCGGCCGGAAAAAAGATCAGCGCGGCCACGATCATGATGTACGGAAACATCCCGATCGGAAACAACACCGCCGTCAGAACGTGGAAAAGCACAACGGCAACGTACGCATACGGGCGCGTGACGCGATTGAGCAGCAGAAACGGGATGCTCAGGTCGTACAACAAACCGAGCCAGCTAAACGCAAAGGCGGTTTCGCGGTAACTGAACAGCCAACCGATCAGGGGCAGGTCGTTGCGCCCCGGCAGCCAGATGCGGAGCGGCAGGGCTTCGAGCAGCCAGTCGGAATTGAGTTTGGACAGCCCGGCGTAGATGTACACCAGCCCCATCAGCAGGCGCAGACAGTCGATGGTCCAGCGCGGAACCTGGTTGTGAAAAATCCGGCGGTTTTGGAAAGCATCCACCGAGAAAAAGGCGTTGGCGGGCAGAAAAACCAGCAGGAACGCCACCAGACTCACAAAATAATAGTGGTTCAGGTAGGTGCTTTTGTCCATCAGTTCGATGTAAGTAAAACTGAGAAAAAGCAGTACCGAAGCCGTCCGGTAAAACCAGCCGATGGCGACCAGCAGCGCACTCAACCCGCAAACCGCAAAGAGCAGATACGTGTAATTGCCCAGCGGTTTGATGAACTCAAACCCGTAATACGGAAAGAAAAACGTCGGTTTGAGGTACAGTTCTTCAATCCAGCCTTTCGACCCGAACCGGACGACACTGCCGAACAGCATCAGCCCAAACGCGATCCGAAAAACCGCCAGGGGGGCTGCCGACGTGTATGTCCGAAGGTAGGCCCGCATCAGTCGCCATCCGTATCCACGTACGTAATCGTGATGCTCATGGCCGAGGTCATGTCTACTTTCAGCATCCGAACGGCTCGCTGCATTTCGGTATAAACCGCCGTAACGGCCGCAGTATTGGTTTTGACTTCGTCGGACAGGTTGGGTTTCAAGGCGTTGAGTTTCGCGTTCGATGCGTCAAACTGCGCGTTGATCACCTCCGTCAGCGACTTGCCGCTTTGGCTGTCTTTGGCACCGAGGGCGTTCAGGTACGACTTGAAACCGGGTCCTTCCTGGCCGGTTTTGACGTCTTTGCCGTTGAAGAAGTCAATGGCGGCCTGGTGGGCGGTTTTGGCCAGCGTCACCGCCAGATCTTTTTTGTAGAATGCCTCTACTTTTTCGGGAGCCTCTACGCCGTTTGTCATCGCTCCCGACGGGATGCCGAATTTTCCGGAACGGATGTAGCGCTCATAATGCAGAACATAGCCGTTCACCAGTTTGGAGGTCGAGCCGCTGACGTCGATGCCGGTGCTGGTGATGAACTTATCCCGGTAGGAGGTCGTCCATTCGGTCAGGACGGTGTTCAAAACCGTCTTCATCTGGTTGGTAATCAGCTTCAAATACGCAATTCGCTTGGCCGCGTCGGCCGCCGTGGTGTAGCGCAGAATCAGGGCGTCGTCGGTGGGAGCCAGGCCGTTGATGAGGTAATCGAGGGCCGGGAAGCCCTGTTTCGGATAAGCCGACGGTAAATCGAGCACCGCCGTTCCGGAAACGATGTTTTCTTCAATCCCGGTCGCGTTGGCCGGATAAATGTTGAAGAAATACCGCAGCGTGTGCGACTCGGCCGGCCCCACGTCGAACAGTTCTACTTTCTGCCATTCCACGTACGCATCGGCCCAGGCCTGCCGGAATTCGGTCAGCGTCGTTTTGTCGGGTTTGGCCGTAAACGCATCCGATTTCGCCAGCATCTGGTCGAACTTCGTTTTGAAATTGGCGTAACTGGGCAGAATCAGGTTGTCGGCCAGGTGCGTCAGCATCGCTTTGCGATCGGGCCCTACGGGATTGGTTGGATTCGGGTCCGGCGTGGGGTTAGGGTCCGCTTCGTCGTTGCCGGACGAACAGGCCCAGATAACGCCCACGAATACGACTAAAAAACCGACGGTTTTCCAACGAAAGAATGCCATAAGAAAAAAGAAAAGAACCGGGCAACGCAGATGGGTTGCCCGGTGTGGAATGATCAGGTATTTACCGGATGCGGTTTTCGGTGGGCGGGCGCCTGCCAGGAGACAAGCGTCGGCCCACCGAAAACCGCAAACCCAAAACCGTAAACTTATTTCGCGATCTTGAACTGCGTCCGGATGGCGGTGTCGGCGGCATCGATTTTGGTGTTGGTCAGACCCCAGAAGCCGTTCGGCGCCGTGTAGACCAGGTTCGCCAGAAGGCCGTCGGAAAAAGCCGCCGTGCCGCCGTTCAGTTTGGCGTAGCGCAGGGAGTAGATAAAGCCCAGTCCTTCGCCGATGGCGTGGGCGCGGGCCGCGTCGTTCGTTGCGTTGGTTTTCCATTTGCCCAAATAACCGAGGGCCGCGCCAGCAACCGCTTTTTCCATCGCCGGACGCAGAATAGCGGCCTGGGCTTTCAGGGTGGTGGCGTCATTGTTGACAATGGCAGCCCGGCCTTTCAGCAGCGCCATGTGGATTTTGGGGAAGTCTTCCTTGTTGTATTCCCACAGGTAAGAACCCAGGAAACTTTCGCCCGACGAGGTCGCCGTGGCTTTGCCGCCGTACACCGGGTTGGCCGTCAGCAGGCCGAAGATCTGATCCCAGCTGTGCTCCAGCTCGGTGTATTTTTTGCCGGATACGACTTTGGAATTGTCGAGCGCCAGCTTGGCGTCGCTGAGCAGCACGTTGCTGATGTAATCCAGCTGCAACCCACCGATCATTGATTTCTGGATGATCTGGCCCCACTCGATGCCTTTTGCATCCACCAGATACGTGCCCAATTTCCCGGCTTTTCCTTCACCCGCCGTGGCCGATACTGATTTGCTGGCCGTGGCGATGGCCGGAAAACCGGCTTCCAGGGTTTTCCGTTCTTTTTCGGCGTCGGCCGCAGGCAGCGACGACGCAAAGATCGAGCGCAGGTTCACGCCGGACGTGTTCAAGGCCGCGTCGGAGAAGGCGTTGTTGGTATTGGCAAACATGTTTTTCAGGACCGTCGAATCCAGCGTCGCGCCGGTTCCAACCGCCGTGCCGTTGTAGGTGTTGATGGCGCGGAACATCAGCAACTGGGTGCTGCCGGGCGCCAGATCAACGGTTTTGTTGCCGTCGTTATCCTTGAAATAGTTCGCGTAAGAGGTAGTGTCCGACAGTTTAGTGTAGTCGATGGCCGAGCGCAGGTTGGAAGGCGGAATAAACGTAGTGTCGTCATCGGCATCGTTACAAGCCGTCAGACTCGCCACCAGGAAAGCCACCGGCATAAACCGGGAAAGGAAAGAAGATTTTAACATGACAGGTTGATAAAAAGGTTTTCGCCGTAAATGTAAATACTATTTAGAACGATTATAAAGTTGTTGCCAATAAAATTTAAAAGTCTCAATTAACTGCCTAGCTGTCAATGCGTTATTTTTTTTGTAAAAAGGCAAATCCACCGGTGCTCCTATGGAAGGCCGGTGGATTTGCGGGAGTCTGATGCGGTTTTAGCGTTTCTGCCGCTCAAATACGTGGACGCCTTTTTTATTGCCTACGGTAATGTCCGGCAATTTGTCGCCGTTAATGTCTTCCACCGTGACGTGTAAGCCAACGCCGGAATTGTTGTCAATTTCGTGCGGAATCCAGGACGGATTTTTACCCGGTTTAAACTCAAACCAGTACAAAACCGCCGGGTCATCCTCACCCGGGTCAACCTTGCCGTTGTGCGCGTAATACCGTTTGCCCGTCACCAGATCCGGGTTTTTATCGCCGTTCAGATCGACCAGCGCCAGACCGTGGCTCTGGGAAAAATCCTTGTAGATTTCGTGGGTGGTCCAGCCCGGGTTGCCCTGCGCGTCCTTGCTTTGTTCGTGCCACCAGATGCCGTAGTTGTGGGCGGAGGACGTGATGACGTCATTCAGGCCGTCGCCGTTGACGTCATAGACGTACATCTGGGCGCATTCTTTGCCCAGGTTGGCCGAATGAAAAGTCCAGTTGGGTTGTTTCGGATCGCTGGGGCCTTCCCACCAGCCAATGTGAATCATCACGTCCAGCTTTTTGTCGCCGTTGACGTCGCCCAGGCCCAGGCCATGGGTGTACATGTGCGTACCGGGCGTCGAATCGCCTTTGCTGATCACGGTTTTTTCCCATTCGTCGGTGAAATTTTTGTCGGGTGCCCGCAGCCAGATGATTTCTTTGGCCGTCGGATCGTTGCAAATCAGGTCCTGCCGACCGTCGCCGTCGACGTCCGCAAACAGGGGCGATTCGTTGCCGACCGACGGATAGATCGGGTGAATTTTCCAGTGGCCGGGCTGGTTCTTCGGGTTTTCGTGCCAGACGGCGGCTTTGCCGGGGAAGTCGATCCGGATCACGTCCAGCCAGCCGTCTTTGTTGACGTCCATGGTGAAATTCAGGAAGGAATTGCTGTAGCCCGTGTTGTACGTAAACTTCTGGGGTTTGTCGAGTTCGTGGCGCGTCCAGCCCGGGGCTTCAAACCAGTAGGCGCCGGCTACCACATCTTTTTTCCCATCTTTATTGACGTCGATGACGGTGGCCCCTTCAGCAATGAATTCGGTGGTCAGGACGTGCTTTTTAAACCGGAGTTCGCTTCCTTTTTTCGGCTTACTCTGGGCGTTGCCGATCATAACGGCAACCAGCAGACAGCCGCACAGGCTCAGCCCTTTTCGGCCAAAACCGCCCAACTTCGTTGCCATGCTTTTCATTCGTGTCATAGTTCTGAATAATAGTAGACATAGAACGAAAGAAAAAAGGCCGCCAAAGCTACTTGACCCCAAACCCGAAAACACGCCTTCGGGGGGGCAGACGATTAGTTTGAGAAACCGAGTCGCAAACTGACACCCCCCGAACCGAGCTGCAGGTTCTCCCGCGTGAACGGCCCCAGCGGGTATTTCAGGTACGGCTCGGCCGACAACCGAAGCCGGTCGCTGATCCGGCGTTCAACACCAACGGAGACGTTGACAATCCGGCCCCAGTAAATCTGCCGGAAAGCCGGTTCGGAACGGTTGACGATTTGCTGCGCGGTCACGTATTGCGTCACCGTTTGCTCCTGCCCATTGGTGCCCATCACCGAAACGGTCACCGGTTTGAGTTGCTCATAGGTTTCGGCATACTGCTCGTTCAGGAAGGCCAGCGATGACAGACCGGTTTCGATGTAAAAACCGGTCTGGGCGGACTTGAAAGGGCGAAACCGAAGATTCACGGGCAGATCGACCGCGACCAGCCGGATGTCGGTGGCCACCCGATGCGGCAGCGTCGACATCGGAATCAGCCCCGATTCTTTGGTGCCGAGCGTTTGGCGGGCCACCAGCAAACCGGTCGACAAACTGAACCGCTTCGTGACCGGAATTTCGGAGAACAGACCGCCCCCGACGGCCATGGCGGGCGCACTGCCCGCGGCATAAACCGACTGCGGGCTCAGGCTCACGCCCAGCACCGGTTTGGGCTTCGACGCAGCACCGGCCGTTTTCGCCAGCGTCGGCGCTGCGGGCTGCGCAGTCAACGGAAGCCCCAACGGCCGCTCCGGCCAGCGGTAGAACGTTCGGAAACGGGTGGGAATCGGTTCAAACGAAGCGGTTTTTTCGGTTCGCTGGCTGAAACGCGGTGGACCGTCCGTGGCCGGAAGCGGGCCAGTCGGTTCCTGTTCAAAAACCGGATCGGAATCCGTTGAAAAACCGGGTTTTGCCGGTTTTGAATTGTGTTTCAATTGGTTTTTAGTGAGGGTTAGGGTCTGATAGTCAGCGGATTTGATGGACACTTCTTTAGGGTGCTGTGCCGTATTTTTCCAGGCCGGGCGGGTTTGAGCCAAAGCGTTCGGATGCAGCGGTTTTTCATGCCCCTGCGGACCGAAGGGCTGGCTGGTCGAAACCGGGTCGGCGGGTTGCCGGTTTTTCGCAGCCGGATTCCCTTCCTTCTGATCTGGAAGTCCGGTTTTGGGCCGGCTGACGGCCCAACCGCTTGGTTCGGACCGATCCAGATACAGCCAAAGCGGCACGCCCAGCAGGCCGAGCAGCAGGCAAGCTGCCATCGCATACCGGAACCAGACCAGCGGCTGGCGTTGCTGCCGCTGGCGTTGCAGGCGCTGAAACTCCTCCCATGAGCCGGGTTCGTAGGGAGTTTCATACCGCCCCACGGTTTTCCGGATGTGTTCGGTCAGCTTTTTAGGAATGGAATCTTTCATTGTGGTTCGGGAAATAACTTTTCACCATCCGGGCCAGTTTTTCTTTGGCCCGCACCAGGTACACCCGCGACGAACTGACCGACAGGTTGAGTTGCCGGGCAATCTCGTCGTGCGTGTAGCCTTCAATTTCGTAAAGATTAAACACCAGCCGGTAGTGATCGGGCAGATGGTGCAGCAGGTGCAGAATATCCTCCGCCGTTAGCTGGCTGATCACCGAATCTTCGACCAAAACCGCCGGATGATCGGGGTTGTCGTTGATGTCAAGGGTGTGGGCGTGTCTGGACAGCCGGCGGTAGTGATCGAGGGCGGTATTGACCACAATCCGGCGCAGCCAGCCCCGAAACGTTTCGTCGAAGGAATACCGGTCGATCCGGTCGAAAATTTTCAGGAAACTGTCGTTGACCACGCTGCCGGCTTCCTGCCTGCCGGGATGGTATCGTAACGCAATGGCCATTGCAAACCCGTAAAAATGCTTGTAAAACATTTCCTGGTGCTGCGGACTGCCTTTCCGGCATCCTTCGATGAGTTGTCGTTCAAACGGAGTACAATCGGGTGCCATATCACCGGCTGCGGGCGATAAAAAGAAACGGTGGGCCGCCTGACCCACCGTTTCGCGTGTGGTGTGTTATTGATTTAGCGGTTGGAAACCGAGCCATCCGGGCTGAGCGTGGTGTCCTGCACTTTGGACCCGTTGTAGACGACAAAGGTTGTATTGGCATGATCGCCTTCGCCCACCACTTTGGTGATGTCAATTTTGATCGTGTGTTCCAGATCCGTCGGGCAGCCCACCACTTCGGCGGTTTCGTGCAGGAGCGCCAGGTGGATCGTCGGCGGGTAAATCATGATCTCCACGCCGTTCCAGACTGCCTGGAACGATTCGGGCGAACAACCGCCTTTTACCTTGACCGTCAGGATGTTGCCTTCGCGGCTGACGTTCTCGATGGTGAACGGGACGCCTACGGCTTTGGCCCGCGCATTCATCGCCCGGTCAAATTCTTCGGCGCTTTTCACCACGCTGGTTACGCCCTTGTCGGACGGGGCCGGATCGTTGTCCGAATTCTGGTTACAGGCGCCGAGCGCCAGCAGGCATACGAAGCTGAAAACGGCGGTAATTTTTCGATACTTCAGGAGGCTGGATACGATGGTTGATGCGTTCATGGTGTAATGGTGTTAAGTTTTACACTACCAGGACGGAACCCGCAGCCCGAACGCTACAACCGGCCGTAAATTTTTTTTGAAAATTGCCGGATTTTTTTTCGCTTACCAGTCCGGGTTTTGCTGGAGTTTGGGATTGGCGTTGATTTCTACCTGCGGAATCGGAAAATATTTGTGTTTGGCCTGCGGGCGTCGCTCCGGAAAATCGGCGTTCTTCACTTTAGGAATTTCCGTTAAAAACTTACCGGTTCGGGTCAGGTCATACCAGCGGTCGCCTTCACCAAAAAATTCCCAGGCCCGCTCCTGCAAAACCGCATCGATAAAGGCATCTTTGCCCAGGCCGGTTTTCAGATCGGCAATTCCCGCCCGGCGTCGAATGGTGTTGATGAACGTATAGGCTGCCGCGGTGGGTCCGTTGGCGCGGGCTTCCGCTTCGGCCGCAATCAAAAACGCATCGGCGTACCGCAAAACCGGCATGTTGTTGCTGTTAGCCGCGCCAACTGATTTGGGATCTTTGAACTTTCCGAGCACCACCAGACTATCCTTGGCCAGCAGGCGCGTGTCGATTTCCTTCTGTTTGACCACCTTTCCGGCCGGGTTGACAAAGCTGGTATCGAGCAGGGTCCGGCGTTTATCCGCCCGGTCGAACGAGTTGTAGAACGACTGGTATATGTAAAAACCGCCGGAGGCCCCGTTCGAATAAATCCCGACGCCCGTGATGGGGGCTACCTGCCAGGCCACCGCCGTAAACTTGTTGGGGGTGGCAGTTCCGCTCGATTCGGCCGCGAAAATGTTTTCGATTCGTGCCTGCGCTTTTTTCGTAACGTCGTACACGTCAGCGACGTTGGGCATCAGACTTTGCTTGCCGGACGTGATCAGCTCCTGCGATTTGGCCAGGGCCGTTACCCAGTCTTCGTTGTAGAGGGCGGCTTTGGCGTGCAGCAGAATGGCGGCCTGTTTGCTGGCCCGGCCCGGAACCAGCTGGGCGGAATAATCCGGTAGCAGGGGCGTCGCTTGGGTCAGATCGTCGTAAATCTGCCGGTATACCTCGGCCAGGGTGGCTTTGGCGTTGGTGGCGTTGTCGATGGTGTTGGTCGGGGCGGTTTTGAGCGGTATTTCCCCGAAATTTTTCGCCAGTGTCCAGTGCATCAGCGCCCGCAGAAAATACGCTTCGCCAACAATCTGATCACGACGGACGGCATCCATGTCCGTCGCCGGAACTTTCAACAGAATCCAGTTGGCTTTTTCAACGCACTGATACGCCGACTGCCAGAGCTGGACCGGCGACTCGTAATTGCGGCCAAAACCCAGCTGAACCGAATACGTCGGCTCGTAGGTGTACAGGGTGATCGAACCCCGGCCCACGACATTGCGCGGAAACATGAGATCACTGGCGGTTTCGGCCAGCAGGGGGTAATGACCGCCGTAGAGGTCGTAAAAACTCCCGTACATCGCCACCTGGGCCGATTCGGCTTCGGCCGCGTTTTTGTAATAATTGTCGGTGTAAATCTGGGCGAACGGCGTCTCGTCCAGTTGGCAGCCCGATAGCAGAAACGCCAGCAGGGAGCCGATGGAATAGGAAAAGAATTTCAGGAATCTGTTCATCACAAACTTGATTTAATGTCTTATATTTCAACTCATTACTAAACCTCAAAACTCAACCTGCAAGCCCAGCAGATACGATTTGGCGACGGGATAAACGATGTTATCCACGCCCACCAGCGTGTTGGAACCGCCGAATGAATTCACTTCCGGATCAAAACCGGAATAGCCCGTCACCGTAAACAGGTTGTTGCCACTGAGGTAAATTTTGGCGTTGCTCACGTCCTTGATGCGCGGAAGCTGGTAGCCGACCGTGAGGTTTCGGGCCCGCAGAAAAGAACCGTCCTCGATGTAGCGGTCCGTCAGCGGAATCCGCTGGGACAGGTTGGTGCCCGCGTGTACGTATTCCTGGCTGGGGTTTTCGGGTGTCCAGCGGTTGGCCAGACCACTCAGCACGTTGCGCATGCCGAGCGGATTTTCCAGCTGATAAGCCGCCAGATTCAGCACCTTGTTGCCCTGGACGCCGGAAAACAAAGCGTTGAGGTAAAAGCCCTTAAACTTCAGATTGGTCGAAAAACCGTACGTAAAATCGGGCGACGAATTGGTCAGCACCAGATCGCTGTCGCTGATGCGGCCGTCGCCGTTGACATCTTTCACCTTAACGCCCCCCACCCGCGAACCGGAGCCTTCCAGGATGCTTTCGCCGTTCTGGTAAATGCCCTCAAACACGTAGGTTCGGAACAAACCAATCGGTTGCCCCACCACCAGGGAGTTGTAAAAATTGACGTCGAACTTTTGCAGGTTCTCCTGCAGGCGGATGATTTCGTTGCGGTTAAAGGAAATATTCCCCGATACGTCCCATTTCAGGTGGTCGGTGGTGATCGGACGGGCCTTCACGGCAAACTCCAGCCCCCGGTTTTGCAGGGAGGCAAAATTGCCAAAAACCGTAGCGTAGCCCGACGACAGCGGCAGGTTGCGGGCAAAAATCAGGTCGTCGGTGCGCTTGGAATAGGCGTCAAACACAAAGGAAATTTTGTTCTTGAGCACGTCCAGATCCAGACCCACGTTCACCTGCGTGCTTTTTTCCCACTTCAAATCCGGATTGGCAACGCCGGTAGGCTGCGTTCCGGTGACGTTGACCCCGTTGAAGATGTAATCCCGGCCGATGCCGACGGTAGCCAGCGACTGATACGCTCCGATGGCGCCCTGGTTTCCGGTTTGCCCGGCGCTGGCCCGGAGTTTCAGGTTCGAAATGACGGCGCTGTTTTCCAGAAAATCTTCGCCGGTTACGTTCCAGGCGGCCGAAAGGGCGGGAAAGAGCGCAAATTTATTGTTCCGGCCAAACTTGGACGAACCGTCCATCCGGGCGTTGAGGTCGATGAAATACTTGCCTTTGAAGTTGTAGGAAAGTCGGCCAAAGAACGATACCAGCTCGTCCCTCGACCGGCTGCTGCGGGCATCCCGAACCTGCGCCAGCCCGATGGATTCGTTCGTGGTTGCATCCGAGGCAAACCGTTGGCCGGTCGCGTAGTTGTAATTGCTGTTGTTGACGATGTAGCTGTATCCGGCGGTGGCCCGTACGGTATGGCTGGTGTTAAAAACCCGGTCATAACTCAGGATGCTTTCGTGCATCATGCGGTTGTAGTTCTGGTTTTGTTTCATGGCAAAACCGCCCCCTCCGCCGTTGGCCGAAATATCGGTAATGGTAAAGGCCGCAATCGGAAAGTAATAATCGAGCAAACTGCTGGTAACCACCGCGTTGAAGTTGGCCCGGTATTTCAAGCCTTTCAGCAGACTGAAATCCAGGTAAACATTCGGCACAATGGTGTTGGTATGTTGCTGATCCAGAATCTTGGTGAATTGCAACGGATGCCGCAGATCCTGGTACAAACCCCGCAGCTGGCGGTCGAAATTCAGAATCCGGCCCTCGTCGTACGGCCGCAAAACCGGGGGGGTCGCCAGGGCCAGCCCCACCAGCGAGTTGAGTAGTCCTCCACCGTCGGTATCGACCGAGCCGGTCGGAATCCGCTGATTGATCGATTTGGCCAGTAACGTACTCGTCCCGATTTTCAGCCAGGGCGTCGCCTGGTGGTCCAGGTTCAGGCGGAGCGAATACCGGTCGAACGAAGAGTTGATGACAATGCCGTCCTGGTTAAAATAATTGAACGAAACCAGCAACTGCGTCTTTTCGTTGCCGCCCGAAACCGTCAGTTGGTGGTTCTGAATCTTGGCCTTCCGGAAAATCAGCTCCTGCCAGTTGGTGCCGGTTCCGATCGAATCGGTATTCGGAAACCGGGCCGGGTTTTTGTAGACTTCGTTTTCCAGTTCGGCAAACTGGCTGCCATTCAAAACCGGGATGGTTTTCGTAATGCTCTGCTGCCCGAAATACGACTCGTAACTGACTTTGGTTTTGCCGCTTTTGCCGCGCTTGGTCGTGATGATCACCACCCCGTTGGCCGCCTGTGAGCCGTAAATGGCCGCGGCCGAAGCATCTTTCAGCACTTCGACCGATTCAATGTCGTTGGGGTTCAGGTTGGATAACGGACTGGTTTCGTTGGCATTCCCGCCGATAATCTGGCGTCCGCCGTTGGTGTTGATCGGGATGTTCTGCGAGGCATTCTGCACCTGCACGCCGTCGATGATGTATAGCGGTTCCGAAGAGCCGTTGATGGAGTTGGTGCCGCGAATCCGCATGCTGATCGCTCCGCCGGGGGCTGCGTTGTTTTGGGTCACCTGCAGGCCCGACACCAGCCCCTGCAAGCCCTGCGCGAGGTTGGTGGCCGGGGTCTGCAAAAGCTCGGCGGCTTTGACGCTGGTGATGGCGCTGGTGATCTCGCTCTTCTTCTGCGTTCCGTAGCCGACCACCACCACCTCATCGAGCGCTTTGGTATCGGGCACCAGGGCCACATTCACCGTTGAGCGGTTGTTGATGGCCACTTCCTGCCGAATATACCCGATGTAGGAAAACACCAGCGTAGCCGTTCCGTCGGGCACCGTCAGCGAAAACCGCCCGTCCGCGTCCGTCACCGTGCCGCTCGTGGTGCCCTTCAGCACGACGCTCACGCCCGGAAGCCCTTCGTTGGTTTCGCTGCGCACCACGCCCTGAACCGCAAATTCGACGGGCGGACTAACGGATTGATGGTTGAGCGAAAGCGCATTGCCGACCGGCGTGCCGGGCTGCTCCGGCTGCCCGGAAAAACGAGGGGCCGACGATTCATTTTCCAAAACCGGGACGGTTTTCTGCGGTGTCCGCTGCTCGCTCAGGGAGTAGATGTAATAAATCGTGTTCGGTTTTCGGTAGCGTTTATAGCCCAGTCCAATGGGTCTTAACAAATTGGTCAACAGACGATTCAGGTCGGCAGCCGCGCCGTCCGGCACGAGAATCTGCACCCCTTCCACGGTTTTTTCGTTGTAGGTAAACCGGATGCCGTAGCGGTTTTCGAGTTGTTTCAAAACCTCTTTCAGGGACTGCGTAGCCGATACCGGCTCGGTATAGACCGGAGTCTTTTTGGGAAGAGCCGGCAGTTGGGCTAGCGTAGCGCCTTGCGCAAAAACCCGGTTTTGCACACCGACGAAGGTCAGCACCAAACAAAGCCGGATGAGGGACGAACAAACATGTTTCTTCATTGGGAATTGGGTAAGGATTCAGATAAAAACGGAACCTACCGGCTGATGTAAAGCTGGTTTTCATCCCGGGAAATTTGCAGGGTGTTGGTGGTGGACAGGGCATCGATCAGGTCTTCCAGATTTTCGGCGGGCACCACCCCGCTCATGCGTTCCTGCGCAATGTCGGGGTCGGCAAAGGTGACTTTCAGGCCGAAGGTTTTTTCCAGCCGGTCGGCCACTTCGCGCAGCGACGTATTGTCCAGAATCCATTGCTGGCTGGTCCAGTCGCTGTAGCGCTCCGGTTTTACTGTCCGCTTGGTCAGCGTTTTCTGCCGGCTCGAAAATTCAACCAGTTCGCCGGGCGCCATCACAATGCTTTTCCGGTCGGCTCCCTGGGGCAGCTCCAGTTTCACCTGGCCCGAGTTCAGCACCACCTGGGTCGCGCCCTTCCGGCTGTCGACGTTGAACTGCGTTCCGAGCACTTCCACGTTCAGATCGCTGGTGTGTACGATAAACCGGGAGGGTCTCTGCTTTTGGACCACCTTAAAAAAGGCTTCGCCCTCCAGCCAGACCTCGCGCGTTTGTCCTTCCTGCCAGTCCGTCGCCAGTTTCAAATTCGAGTGCGCATTCAGGATAACCTCCGACCCGTCGGGCAGAGTAATGGTCTGTGTCTGACCGTATTCCGTATGGTACTGCGGACTGGTTGGGCGGTTGAAGAAATAAAGCAGGGTACCCAGAAAAACCATGCCGGCCATCGCTGCCGCCCAGCCCATCCAGCGCCGGGAAGCCCAAAGCGGCCGCACACCGACTTGTTCCGAAAAACCGGGTTTGCGCGTGGTGTTGAGCCGGTTCCAGACGGCGGCCTGTTCGTCGGCAGCTGGCTGGTCTTCGCGAAAGTTGAGCAGGGCGACCAGCTGCCGGGCTTCGGTAATGGTTTCCTGTTTGTCGGGATGCCGGGCAAGCCAGTCCTGCCAGAACCGTTCCGTGTCCGGATCGGGTTGCTGCACCCACCGCTGAAAACGCTCATTCAGCGCAAAATCTTCGGCGGAATAATCATCAAAATTCATCGGCTCAGGTTCGGGCTTAGAAGCCATTTTCCTCTAATCCGAAAAACCGCCGGAACCTCATCAGTCCAATGAAACTATTTTTAAAGAATTGGATTATTTTTCAAAAACCGGGTAGGCGCAGCCCGGAGATTGCCTAAAACCGCAGCAACAGCAGCACCAGTCCAATAGGCGTTATGTTTTTCCGCAAGACACCGAGGGCCTTGGAAATCAGGTTGTACGACGAATCGACATTCAGCGCCATGATCGACGCGATTTCTTCGTACGACAGGTTGTTGTAGAATTTCAGGTAAATGGCTTCTTTCTGCCGCTGCGTCAGCGTGTTGAGGGCCTTCAGGATGCGCTCTTTCTGCTCGTCATCCAGTTGCTGGGCAACCAGACTGGCTTCGTGCGGGGGCACAAAGTCAAAACTGCCCGAAACCGCATCGTGCTGCTCAAACACCAGCCGCTGTTTTGCCGACAGCTGGTCGAGCATCGTGTACCGCATGGCTTTGAACAGGTAATATTTGATGGAGGTGGTGTGTCGGAGGTTCCGGCGACTTTCCCACAATTCGATAAAAAGATCGTGGATACAGTCCCTGACCAGTTCTTTGTCGGGCGTAAATTTGCTGGCGTAGCTGTACAGCACCTTGAAATACCGGTTATAAAGTTCCTCAAATGCCGGTTCGTGGCCCTCTTTGAAGTTTCGCCATAGTGTTTCGTCGGATACCGGCATGCTCGCGTTTTGTTCCTCGATGCGTTTTCGTTTATGAAAGCGGCCCCGGAATCTTCAGTAGGAGAGCCGATTCACTATAACACGCTGGAATAAATAAAGTTAAAGATCATCGGAAGATAATCCAACGCGCACAACAGGACGGTTTTTAACCGGCGCCTTTGTGGCCGTCTACCCGGTTTTGTACTCAACGAAAAGGCCCGTCTGCGCTCGACGGATGGCGCAGACGGGCAGCGAATAAATTCTTCGGATGTCAGTTCACGGTCGCACCGATCACGCAGGTGCGGTTATAGGCTTCCACGATTTCGCCAAACCGCTTCCAGTCCCGGCGCGTGGCCGCCGGAAACTGCCGCACAAATTCGGGGCAATCGCCGAAGAGGGTTTCGTGCTCGTCGTCGAGGGTGCTTTTTTTCACGATCCGGGCGCTGCTCTGGTCTTTCACCACCACAAAGCTGAGGTCTTTCGGATTGGTGCCGATCGTAAACTGGCCGAAGGTGTATTCCGAATTCTTCTTCCAGCCGTTGGCGTCGAAGTAGAGCGTAAGCTTGCCGGGGTGGCTCAGCCGTTCGAGCAGGGCGGTTTTTCCGTTGTGGCGCGGATTCGGCACGCGCCCGAAAATCACCTGCTTCCGTTCGCGGGGAATGGCGCCGGTGGCATACGCAAACTGGGGAATGTCCTGAGCAATGAGCCGGAGTTTGTCGCCTTTGAAGGTCACTTTTTTGTCGTCGTCCAGCCGCAGGGCAACGCTGGCGGGTGCATCGTTGACCATCGTGTTCACCCGGACTTTCCCCCGGATCGTATCGTTTTCGGTGGTCACCACATAACCATCGGTCCAGGTCGTGATTGCGCCCAGAGGAGCGTATTGCGCCACCGAAGCCGCAGGACTCAACAGAAGGAGAAAGAAGCTGATTTTTAACGTGTTCATGGTTATTGGTTGTTTAACAGGCAGTGAATTGAATGATAAATGTAAAATGATGAATGGAAAAGGGAAGGTTCGCGCATTCGTCACCGTCTACCGATGCGTCGGTCCGGCGTAGCGTCGGCATCGCGAAAACCGTATACCGTAAACTGAAAACCGTAAACCGTAAAACCGGTCAATTCTTCCGCAGCAACGGAACCGTCACCCGAAACTCCGCGCCATCGTCGCTGATCACCAGCGGGGGCAAGCTCAGCCGCTGAAACCGCTCGGTGAGCGTGCCGAGGCCAATCGGGTTCGCGGTTACGCGCAGCGGTTTTCGCTGGATCGAGTTGGTGACCTGCAACTGATTGTCATTGGCGGTTCGGATGCTCAGCCGCAGCGGTTCTTCGGGCAAAATAACATTGTACCGAATGGCGTTTTCGACCAGCGTCTGGAGCGTCAGCGGAGGCAGCCAGTCGTCGAGCAAGCGGTCGGCCACCTGAATGTCGTACGAAATGGCCGACCCGAACCGCGTCTGAATCAGGAACAGGTACGAGCGGATGAATGCCACTTCGCTCCGGAGCAGCGTCAGTTCGCGGTCGCTTTCCTGCAACAAATACCGGTAAACGCTGGCGAGTTCGTCCAGAAATTCACCCGCCTGTTTTTTGTCTTCCGTAATGAGCGACGACAGCGAATTCAGCGAATTGAACAGAAAATGCGGATTGACCTGGTTTTTCAGGGTGTCGTACTGCCGCTGCAGGGTCGCTTTTTTCAGGATTTCGGCTTCCTGAATGGCTTCCCGGTTTTTCTGGAGGAAATACAGACTTTCGTAAATCACCCCGACCAGCAACGCAAACAGGAGCGCCATCGCCAGGTGCAGCAGGTACACGCGCGGAAACTCCGGCTCCCGCATCAGTCCGGTCACATCCAGAAACCGGATGCCCCAGGTCTCCACGAGCTGCACCGGAATCGTGAACAGCGAGTAGCCCAGAAACGTCGTCAGCATCCGCTGCCGGAATTGCTCGCGGGCGGCATACCACATCCGGACTTTGATGACCCACCACCGCAGCAGTTGCCACGCCACTCCGGTGGACACCAACCCCAGCAAAAACGTCTGGGCAAACAGCCGTCCGTCGTAACCGTACTCGTGCAGGTAAAAGAAAACGAACGGCAAAACCGCCAACGGAATCCCGATGATTTGCAGCCACTTATCATTGATCGGCTCCGCGCTCTGGCCCGATGCGTTCGTCGTCTGTTTTGTCACGTGCTTGTCCTGCTCCCGGGCCGGATTCGTGGTTGGATGCGGTAAATGATCGACCGATAAAAGTAGCCGATTGCGCAGGGGTTTCAAAAAAGAGTCGGTTGAATCCGCATTTTTGGCGGCCAAAGCGTAAGAAAACAGGCTGGATTTTCCCAGTACGACATTCTTTACTTATTTTTAGGTTAAATGGTAGTATTCCTGTAGATAACGAAGTGTTCCGATGATTATCAAATCCTTAGGAAAGTGTTTGCCGCGCCTGATCGGACTGGTCGTCCTGGTTGGCTGTGTGGCTCTGATGCCCGGGGAAGATCCTAAAACGCTGGAAATCGGGGCGCCGGCGCCCGACTTTTCGCTGCCCGGCATCGACGGCAAAACGTACAGCCTGAAGACTTTTGCCGGGTCGGCCGCGCTGGTCGTGGTGTTCAGTTGCAACCACTGTCCGACGGCGCAGGCTTACGAGGACCGGCTGATCAAAATGGTGCGTGATTACCAACCGAAAAAAGCGGATTTCATGGTCATTTCACCCAACAACCCGACCACGGTCAGCCTGGCCGAACTGGGCTATACCGACCTCAGCGACAGCTTCGAGGAAATGAAACTGCGCGCCAAAGCGAAAGGGTATAATTTTCCGTATCTGTACGACGGCGACACCCAGGCCACGGCCTTGAAATACGGTCCGGTGGGGACGCCCCACGTATTTATTTTCGACAAAAACCGCAAACTGCAATACGCCGGACGGTTTGACGCCCACGAAAAACCGGGAACGGGCCAGGCCGAAGATGCCCGGGCGGCTCTGGATGCGGTTTTGGCCGGTCAGCCGGTTCCGGTTGCCACGACCAAAACCTTCGGCTGTTCGGTCAAATGGATGGGAAAAGAAGATTACATCAGGAAGCAGCAGGCCGAATGGGCGAAACGGCCGGTTTCGGTGGACGATGTGGATGTGGCCGGCCTGAAAAAACTGCTTAAAAACGACTCGGATAAGCTGCGGCTGATCAACGTCTGGGCCACCTGGTGCGGCCCATGCGTGCAGGAGTTTCCCGATTTTGTGAGCATCGATCGGATGTACCGCGAGCGGGATTTTGAGTTTATTTCGGTTTCCGCCGACAAACCCGACAAAAAAGCCAAGGCCCTCGAATTTTTGAAAAAGAAGGAAGCCTCCAACAAAAATTACCTGTTCAGTTCGGAGGATAAATACGCCCTGATCGAAGCCATTGACCCGAACTGGCAGGGCGCGTTGCCGTACACGATTCTGGTCGAACCGGGCGGCAAAATTGTCTACAGCAAGCAGGGCACCATCGACGTGCTGGAAATGAAACGCCGGATCGTGGAAAACCGGCTGATGGGGCGGTATTATTGAGAATGATGAATGATAAACGATGAATGATGACGGGGCCGTTCGTGCAGTGCGGTTGCCAATTCATCGTTCATCATCCATCGTTCATCCTTTTCAAACCAGCACCACCTCTTCGGTCGGGTCGATGCGGAGCCAGAGCAGGCAACTGCACAGCAGCAAAAACGAGATCAGAAACAGCGGCAGGTTGAAATCGCCGGTCACCTCAACGATATACCCGAACAGGACGCCCAGAAAAACCGCCCCCAGTTGCCCGACGGTGTTCATCGCGCCCGACACCATGCCCGATTTGCTCCGCCCCACGTCGTTGCAAACCGCAAACGAAACCGGCAGCGTCAGGTCTTTGAACCCCATGCCCATCGACAGAAAAATAGCCGCCGTCTGATTTTCCTGGGTCAGGGCCGACAGCAGAATCATCGCTGACGAAAGCCCCAGGCCCACGATGCCCACCGCCCGCCGACCGGTTTTCAGTCCGTAGCGTTTGGCCAGCCAGTCGCTGAGGTAGCCGCCGGTGAAGCAGCCAATCGCGCCCAGAAAGAACGGTAGCGTAGCAAACAACTGCATTTGTTCTTTGTCGAAATGCCGGCCTTCGCGCAGGTACGTGGGCAGCCAGCCCGTGAAGAAATAGGCGCCGTACATGTAGAAGTGGAACATCAGCATGATGGCCCACATGTTGGGGCTACGCAAAACCGCCCCCCAGGGAATGTGGTGACTGGCAACCCGAAACCGCCGGTTTTCTTCGATATACGCCTGTTCGTCGGCGGTGATGTTTGGTTTTTCGCGGGGAAAATCACGGAACCAGACGTACCAGCAAACCGCCCAGATGACGCCCAGGAAGCCCATCACGTAGAACGACATCCGCCAGCCGAACTGGGCCGCCACCGGAATCACCATCCAGGGGGCCAGCATGCCGCCCACCCGTCCGGCGGCCCAGATGTAGGCCTGGGCGCGCCCGGTTTCCTGCCGGGGAAACCAGCGGGAAACCACAATGGACGCGTTGGGGTACGCCCCGGCTTCGCCCACGCCGAACAAAAACCGCACCACGACCAGGTACAGCCAGCTCGTGGCCGTGCCGGTCAGGGCCGTAAACGCCGACCACCAGCCGACCACCCGCGTCAGCACCCGCCGGGGACCCAGCCGGTCGCCCAGCGCACCCGTCGGCAGTTCGAAAAGCGCGTAGGAAAGGGCAAAGGCACTCAGGACCCAGCCCCACTGGTCATTGCCAATCTGCAGGTCGGTTTTGATGTCCGACGCCACCAGCGAGATGCAGGTGCGGTCGATGTAGGTGATGGCCGAAAGCGCAAATAAAAACGAGAGTACCCGGGAGCGGTAATTCATGGAAAGGGCCGGTGGTGAAATGATGCCGTAAAATAGCGAAGGATCGGACAATTTTGGTTTGCGGTTTTCGGTTTACAGCGGCACGACTCGCGTCAGCTACCGAAAACCGTGAACCGAAAACCTACAAAAAGTCCTCCCGCAGGGGCGTAAACACATCCACCAGCACCCCGGCTTCGAGCGCCAGCGCGCCGTGCGGAACATCCGGGGGCAGGTGATATACGTCGCCGGCTTTCAGTTCGCGGGTTTCGTCGGCAATGGTGATGGCAAACCGCCCGCTTTCGACGTAGCTCATCTGCGTGTGGTAGTGGTGGTGCATGGCACCGACTCCGCCCGCTTCAAACGCCACTTTCACCAGCATCAGGTTGGCGTCGTAGGCCATGATTTTCCGCCGGACGCCCGGGCCAACGTCTTCCCAGGGAAGATCGGTATCGTTCACAAAAAGTTGATTATTAGCAGACATCCGGAAAGCGTTAGGTGCTGAAGTTTCAGGGCAAAAATACCAGAATACACCGGACGGCAAATGCTTCCGGGCCGAAACCGGGCGATAGTTTTTGGTCCGTTGAACAAAAAATCAACAATTAAGCGGCTATCTTAGTTGATTAAAACAGCGCCCTGTCCGCCTAATCGAGAATTATTGCAAATGGCTAATCCTCCTTCGGATTCTTATAACGAATCATTACTGGCTGAAATCGCCCGGCTGCGGGCGTTGATGGACAGTTCGCAGACGGCTCTGTACCTGCTGCGGCCGGTTCGGGAGCCGCAGGGGGAAATCGTGGACTTTAGTTTCGTGATTGCCAACAAAACCCTGGCGACGATGGTTGGGGAGGAGCCGGAAAACCTGGTTGGTGAGCTTCACAGCCGGTGGTTTCCGAGGTACAAAACAAACGGTATTTTTGAGCATTACTGCCGCGCTTTTACGCAGAACGAATCGCTCGAGCTGGAGCATCACTACCAGAACAACGACACCGACCGCTGGCTGACGCTGGTGGCCGACCGGTTTGGCGACGAACTGCGCGTCACGTTTCTGGACATTACCGAAAACAAACGAACGCAGCACCAGCTCGAAGCGACCATTCACCAGATCAAAAATTCCAACGAAAACCTGGAGCAGTTTGCCTACATCGCGTCCCACGATTTGCAGGAACCGCTGCGGAAACTGCAGGCTTTTGGGGATGTGTTGCAGAGCCAGTTTGCGGATAGCCTGGTCGATGGCGAAATTGATCTGGTCCGGCGGATTCAGAATTCGGCCAAACGGATGCAGGTGCTGGTGCGCGATCTGCTGACGTATTCGCGGCTGTCGACCCAGACGGAAGCCTTTGAGACGGTTTCGCTTTCGCGGCTGATTAAAGAAGTGCTCAGCGATCTGGAAGTGTCTATTTCGGAGAAACAGGCCACGATTCGGGTGGCCGCCCTGCCCAATCTGCTGGGAAATGCGCTCCGCCTGCGGCAACTCTTCCAAAACCTGATCATCAACTCGATTAAATTTCAGAAACCGGATCAAAAACCGCTCATTCAGATCAGTGCGCGGCACGCGGAGCCGGAAGAATTACCCGACGAACTCCGGAACCAGGCCCAGCGCCTGTTTTTGCTGATCGAAGTGGCCGACAACGGGATCGGGTTCGACGAAAAATACAAGGGGCGGATTTTTCAGCCTTTTCAGCGCCTGGAAAGCCGGACCGCTTACAGCGGCACAGGCATCGGGCTGGCCATCTGCAAGAAAGTCGCCGAGATTCACGGTGGCGCCATTGATGTCGCAAGCCAGGTCGGCCAGGGGTCAACCTTCAAAGTCTTTCTGCCCGTCTACGGACGGGCCGGTTAAACCAGCGCCTGATTGGCGGCCTGCGTCTGTCTGAAAAGGTCGTGATAAGTTCGGAAGGTGCGCCCAGCCGCTTCCACAATCGCATCGTGATCCGACTCCGGCTGTTCGGCCAGAATGGCCCCGAACGCTTTCCACTTTTCCATCGCTTCGGCGCCGTATCCCCGGTAGAACCGGGCGTTTTGCAACAACGGCTGTACGTCCGGACTTTTCTGCAAATAGTGAAAAACCGTCTTTCCACCCAGCATCGATCCTTCACCAACGTAGGCTGCGCCCAGCAGTTCGATGGGCGACCAATCGCTGAACAGCTCCGGTTCAGTGTCCGGCAAAGCGCCGTTTACGGCGGCCAGATCGGCGGCCAGCCAGGGCGTTTTTCGGCGGTTGTCGGGCTGATAAGCCTGAAAAAAAACCGGGTTTCGGTCAATGGCCGCTTCCAGCGACCGGTGAAACAGCCCGTGAACCTGCAACAGATGCCGGTATTGTTCCGCCGTCAGCGTACCGTTTCGCAACGCTTCCGAATACAGCAATTCTTCGGTTTGTTCGTGAACCGGGCGCGTTTCGGCCCGCAGGCGCTCGGCTAACGTCATGCTTTCAAGACCACATTGTTATCAATCAGCCAGAAGTCACAGAGCCGGCGCAGCAACTGATTGATCGATTGGTAACTACCCGGTTTTACAACGTAGGCGTTGGCACCCAGAAAGAGCGACTGGCTGATGTCCTGCGGGTTGTCGGAGGTGCTGAAAACCACAATGGGCAGCAGCCGTGTCCGGGCCACCGAACGGGCTTTCTGGATAATTTCAAAACCGCTGTATTCCGACAGATCCAGGTCGAGCAGGAGCAGCTTCGGCAGCGGGGCCGTCTCCGACTGGTATTGACCTTCGGCGGTCAGGTATTCGATGGCTTCGGAGCCGACATTGATCACTTTGTAGGAAATGCCCTTTTCCATTTTCCGGATCACCCGACTGAACACGTCGGCATCGTCCGGATTATCTTCAACATACAATACATCTAACATGGTCGTACCCGTTTACAGTGGTTGTTGGTCTTCCTTCGGAAAGGAAACCGAAAAAATCGTTTCCCGGTTGGGCTGGCTGTGAAACCAGATTTTGCCCCCGTGCCGGTTCACAATGCGCTTTACGATGGCCAGGCCGACCCCCGTTCCTTCAAACGTGGCGGCATTATCGAGTCGTTTAAAAAGATCAAACATTTTTCCGGCGTGTTTCATGTCGAAACCAATGCCGTTGTCTTTCACCGTATAAATGATTTCTTCCCCGGTGTCGCGGCCTTCGACCTGAACCAGCGCTTCTTTGACCCGCTGGGTGTATTTAACCGCGTTCGAAACCAGATTCGTAAATACCTGATTGACCATCGTCGGATCACCGTAAATAGACGGCATGGTGCCAAATTCGATCCGCAGAACCCGGTTTTTCTTTTTTTCCGTAATCAGGATTTCGTCGCGGATCACGTCCAGCATTTTGGTCATATCCAGGTTCTTGAAGTTCAATTCCGTCCGGCCCATGCGGGAATAGTACAGAATGTGTCGGATCAGCGACCGCATCCGCTCCGTCGAATCCAGAATTTTCTGGAACATCAGCCGCGTGTCTTCTTCCATCGTACCGCCCTGCTCCTCCATGATGATTTCGGCGTAACACCGAATGGACGACAAGGGCGTGCGCAGATCGTGCGAAACCGTATAGCTGAACGCATCCAGCTCTTCGTAGGCAACCCGCAACCGCTCGTTCAGTTGCCGGACTTCATTGGCTTTGCGGGCCACCACCTGCAGCACATCTTCCCGCAACTTAACCGCCACCGAAATTTCGGCTTCTTTCCAGGGTTCGGAGGTGTTGCGAACGGTTTGCGACCAGGCTTCAAAACTCTTGCGGGGGTGCAGAAAAGCCTGGCCGTTTTCGGAAACCGTCATGGGTTTATCCGGGTTGCCGGCCCAGGTCACCTGCCGGATCTGTTCCGGTTTGAACCAGAGGATGTATTCGTTTAATTCTTTCGACAGCGCAATCGCCAGCAGGCCGGAACCAACGTCCCGGAAACCCTCGGCCAGCGGGTACAACTCGGGCAGTCGGTTGGTTTCGAAAAATGTATCGAACGACTCCGTTCCCAGCCAGTTGGTGATGCCGGCCACCGCCGATTCGCCCGGTACGGCACCGATGGAATAAAATTTGTTGTCGAACGCCAAAACCGCCCCCGTTGCCTTGGTAACGTCCAGAATCGTAACCGGATGCTGGGTTAAACCGGCCACCACGTCCCAGTCTTTCAGGACCTGGCTGTTCAGTTTTTGCTCGTTCTGCTGAATCTGAAACAGAAACGACTGGTCTTCTTCATCCTTCCGGAATTCGAGCGCCGATGACAGCAGCTGACTGACGAATTTGGCCGCCTGCCGGGCCGGAAAATCAACAAAGCGGGGTGACGAATGGTGGCAGGAAATCAGTCCCCAAAGCTCCCCGCGGTACAGCAGCGAAATGCTCATGGATGCCTGAACGCCCATGTTTTTCAGGTACTCGATGTGAATGGGCGAAACCGCCCGCAGCACCGCGTGCGTCAGATCCAGCGGTTTTTCGTCTTCTTTCTCGCCCAGCGAAAACAGGGGCGAAGACACGCTGTTTACATCGGCAATCAACCGGACCAGGTTGGCTTTGTACAACTCCCGGGCCTGCCGCGGAATGTCCGAAGCCGGGTAGTGCAGCCCCAGGTAGGGTTCCAGGTGCGGCTCTTTTTCTTCCGCAATGACTTCCCCGTGCCAGTCGGCGCTAAACCGGTAGACCATCACGCGGTCGTAGCCAATGATCTGCTTGACGCGCCGGGCGGTGTTCTGGATGAGTTCGGTCAGCGTCCGGTTCGACTGCACTTCGGTCAGCGCTTCCGCAATCAGCTGCTGATCCAGGTTGTTGTGGTTGGCAACGGCCGTTTCCCACTCCAGAATAAGCAGGTCATCGTTCTGGTGCACAATCAGATACCAGTCGTTTTCATTCACCCGAAACCGGTGCGGATTCATTCGTGACCAGGTATTGTCGCGCTTTCCAACGTTCAGAATGGCCACCAGATCGGCAACGGGCAGGTCGGTTTGGGTCAGCAAGTCGTCCAGCGGTTTTCCCAACAGCTCGGTGGCCGGGCGTTTGGTGAACCGTTCGCTGTTCTCACTGGCGTACCGGATGGTGAACGTATCCGCAGTAATGGCCACTAAAAAACCGTGGGACTGAATGTAACCGGGAATGTGAATCGGCTCCGATTCGCAATTGGTCAGATTAATTCCGGATGGTGTTATGTTGGCTGTTGGCACAGTCATTCTCAAAGGGTTGTCAGACCGGTGTGGCCCGGATGGTTAAGTGCAAAAGTCGTCGAATAACAAACTTGGGTACTGGGGAAACAAACTTTAAAAGGTAAGAATGCGTGCGGCCCCATACAAATAAAACGATAAAAACTTATCGGCGGTTTGGCAGACGGGCCATCTTGTCGAAAAAATCGGCTCCTAACGCCAGGGCATCCCGCAAAAAGCCCGGTTGCGTCAGGTGGTCAGGTAGGCGGCATAGAGCTTCGAATGGCCGTAGGCGGACGGGCGTTCGTTAATCCGGTTTACCGACAAAAAACCGGTTTCCTGCGCCAGTTTGGTCAGGGACTGAAAACTAACCGGATGGGGTACCCAGGGATTCGGCGTGTCGGTATCGTATTCGACCAGCAAAAAACCGCCATTGGGCTTTAAATGCGCCTTCAACTGCTGAATCAACGCTTTTTTGTCAGCCACAAAATGCAGCGAATTTGCCATCAGAATGCCGTCCAGAACCGGCAGATCGAGTTCGTCCTTCACAAAATCCAATTGTCGTTCCCGAATGGTGGTGTGGGCCGGAACCGGTCGTTTTGGCAGGAAAACCGGGTTTTTGTCCACGGCGTACAGGGTCGCCGGGTGAATTAAGAGGGCCGCCAGCGCGTGCGTAAACAACCCGGAACCGCAGCCCAGATCGGCCCAGACCGCCGGATTGGGTTGCGGTAAGGGGGGGTGAATCAGATCAATGGCCTGATGAAGCTCCATGCGTTTAAACTTTTGCAAATCTCGTACCTTCGCTCTCCTATTCCAAACCGTATTTTGCGATGAACCCACTTCTTGGCCTGCTCCTCTGGCTGTTTGTCCCCAAAACCGTCCCGCCAGCCGCCAACTGGAAACTGGTCTGGGCCGATGAATTCAACACGCCCGGTGCGCCCGATCCCAAAAACTGGGTGTTTGAAACCGGCTTTATGCGCAACAACGAGCTTCAGTGGTACCAGGCCGACAATGCCCGCTGTCAGAACGGGTTTCTGATCATCGAAGGACGGCGGGAGAGTCGCCCCAACCCGACCTACCAGCCCGGCAGCACCCACTGGAAAACGGGCCGCGATTCGATCCGCTACACGGCTTCGAGCCTGACGACGCAGGGCCTACGCCAGTGGCAGTTTGGGCGGTTTGAAATGCGCGGACGGATCGACACCCGGGCGGGTATCTGGCCTGCTTTCTGGACGCTGGGCGTATCGGGTTCCTGGCCCTCGAACGGCGAAATTGACATCATGGAATATTACCGGGATATGCTGCTGGCCAATGCCGCCTGGGGAACCGGCAAACCGTACGTGGCCGCCTGGAGCACGACCAAAAAGCCCATGCGCGAGTTCAACGATCCGACCTGGTCGGAGCGGTTTCACGTCTGGCGGATGGACTGGGATGCGAAGTATATCAAACTCTACGTTGACGATCAGTTGCTCAACTCGGTTGATCTGTCAAAAACCGTCAATGGCGACGGCAGCGGCAAAAATCCGTTTCACCAGCCGCATTACATCCTGCTGAACCTCGCCGTCGGCGGGCAGAACGGCGGTGATCCGTCGGCCACCAGGTTTCCGGCCCGGTTTGAGGTGGATTACGTGCGGATTTATCAGCAATGAGTTTAAAGAAGTTATTTCACAGGGCAGAGTTAACCAGCGTTTTTCTCAGCTACCTTCTGGTCACCTCCGCGAAATAACCTTTCGGCGGTAAACTTAACAGTAATTTCATCCCGGAACCGGCTTCTTAGTCCAGCGGATTGGCTAAGTTTACCCACTGACGTTTGTATCATGAAGCGCATCTTTCTGCTTGTTGGTCTGCTCGTTACCCGGTTTTTTGCCGCAAGTCACGCCCAGCAGGCCGGTCAGCCGCTGCCCGTCTGGCAGGAAGGCTACCTCGACATTCACCAGATCAATACCGGTCGCGGCAATGCCGCCTTGCTGATTCTGCCCGATGGCACCACCGCCCTGATCGACGCCGGACAACTGGACCCCAACGACCCGCGGACCCAAAGTCCCCGCAACACGCCCGCCAAACCGAACGGCAACCGCCAGGCTGGCGAGTGGATTGCCCGGTACGCCCGCAAGGTGCTCAGTTTCCGCCCCGATCCGGCCATCGATTACGCCATCATGACGCACTTTCACGACGACCACATGGGCGCGCCGACGGCCACCTCCAAAAAGGCGTCGGCGGGTCCGTATGTTCTGACCGGCATCACGGAAGTGGCCGAACACATTCCGGTTCGCAAAATCATCGACCGGGGCTGGCCGGATTACCAGTATCCGCGTTCGTTTGAGCAGGACCCGCTGGTGAAAAATTACCGGCAATTTCTGGACTGGCAAACGCAGCAAAAGGGCTTGAAAGTGGAACGGCTGCAAGCCGGTCGCACCGATCAGATTCAGTTGCTGAAACAACCCGCCAAATACAAAGAGCGATTCGAAATTCGGAATCTGGCCGTGAACGGCGAAATCTGGACGGGCGTGGGCACGGTTACGCGGCAGCATTTCCCCGAGCTGAAATCCCTGCCGCCCAACCAGTACCCGAGCGAGAACATGTGCAGCATGGCCCTGCGGCTGAGCTACGGCAAGTTTGATTATTTTTCGGGCGGTGACATCCCGGGCGTGCTGCAATTCGGCCAGCCGCTCTGGCACGATGTTGAAACACCGGTGGCGCAGGTGGCGGGTCCGGTGGAGGTGCAACTGCTCGATCACCACGGCAACCGCGATTCGCAGAACGGTTTTCTGCTGGGCAGCCTGCGCCCCCGTGTGCTGGTGATTCCGGTCTGGTCGTCCGACCACCCGGGACACGATGTGCTGGCCCGGATTTATTCGCAGCAGGTGTACGCCGGCGAACGCGACGTTTTTGCCACCCACATGCTGGAAGCCAACAAACTGGTGATTGGCGAGCTCCTGAACCGGCTGAAAAGCGATGCCGGCCACGTACTGGTGCGCGTCGATCCGGGCGGAGATTCGTACCGGGTCATCATTCTGGACGACAACGACGAGTCGCTGCGGGTAAAAGCCGTGCACGGCCCCTATCAGGCGCGGTGAACAAAACGGAGGCCAGCCGGTTTTTCAGGTGTCATCAAGCATATGAACATCCACATCGGTACATCAGGCTGGAGTTACGATCATTGGCAGGGCGTTTTGTATCCGCACAACACGGCCGTTCCGGACCGGCTGGCCTATTACGTCGAACAGTTTCAGACGGTTGAACTCAACAGCAGTTTTTACCGCTGGCCCCAGCTCAGCACCTTTGCGGGTTGGCGCAGTCGCCTGCCCGACGGTTTTCGGCTCACCGTCAAAGCACCCCGCGGACTCACCCACGCCAAAAAACTTTACGCGCCAGAGACCTGGCTCGAACGCATCAAAACCTGCTGGCACGCCCTGCGCGAAAAACGGGCGGTTTTGCTCGTGCAACTCTCTCCGCACCTGGCCTACGACCACGAGCGGCTGGCGTATTTTCTGGAGCAGGTGCCCGACTGGCTGCAAATTTCCGTCGAGTTCCGGCACCACACCTGGCACAACGAAGAGACGTTCCGGTTGCTGGAAAAACACCAGGCGGCTTACTGCATCATGAGCGGAGCCAACCTGCCGTGCGTGCTGCGGGCCACGGCCCCGTTTGTGTACGTCCGGATGCACGGCCCCGACACCCAGCATTTGTACGGCGGTTCGTATTCCGACAACGACCTCCACTGGTGGGCCGACCGCATCCGGGAGTGGACGGCGATGGGCAAGGACGTTTACGTCTATTTCAACAACGACGGCGACGGAAACGCCGTTCGGAATGCCCTGACGCTGAAGGCAATAGTTGGGGCCTAATCCTGGATCTTACACCCGTGAGCGCTGTTTTTCAGTTGGTTTTCCAGCGAATTGCCGTCGAGCAGTGCCCAGTGCTGGCTGATTTTTCCGTCGGTTACTTTAAAACAGCGATAGCCAACAACCGTCGCTTCGGCTCCGGCGGGTTCGATCCCGCGCCAGACGCCAATCTGCCGAACGACCATTTTGAACTTCAACAGGCAGGTGTCGCCCTCGGCGACCAATTCTTCGATGATGGTTTGGTGTTCGAACGACTCACTCGTGGCCGTGACCCATTGCCGTAACCCCACGCCGGTTGCGGGGAAAGCGGGCGGTAGCGAATGGTCGATGAAATCGGGATGAAGGTAGTCGTCCAGCGAATCGAAGCGGTTTTTGTTCCAGATGTTTTCGATAAAACCGGCGACAAGGTGGCGGTTTTTGGTTTCCGTTTTCATGGTTTAAACATTGATTTCGGTCGCAAAAGTCGCCGGTTTTAAGCCGGATAACCTGTGACAAAAATCACAAAAGGAAGCAGTTACGGATTTTTTCGAATCCGGCTGAGCGTTTCCCGCGCAATGCCCAGGTAGGAGGAGAGCTGAGAAAGCGAAATCCGTTGCAGCAGTTGCGGAAAATGCTGAGCCACATACTGGTACCGCTCGGTTGGCGAGAAGATTTTAAACAGGTTGGCGTGTTCTTCCTGATCGAGCAGCATTTGTTCCAGCAGGTTCCGGCCAAACGATTCGATCTCGGGTGATTGCCGGTATAAATTCAGCAGGGTTTCTTTACCGAATTCCCAGAAAACGGTTTCCTCACTGGCCTGAATGGAGTAGTCGGCGGGTGTCGCCATGCGCAGGCTTTTCAGATCCGTCACAAAGCTGTTTTCAAACGAAAACCGGGTGTTGATTTCTTTGCCGTCTTTGTTGTAAAAGGTTCGTACAGAACCGCTTTCCAAAAAATAGATGGCTTTACAAACCTGGCCTTCTTTCACCAGATACCCGCCTTTTAGAAGTGATTTTTGCGGGGCGGCATCCAGCAGCAAAGCCAGCGCAGCGGGCGAAAGATCCGCCATTAATTTAATTTTATTCGCAGAAAAGGGTGTCGCCATCGGGTAGGCTCTGGGCGTTGGTTATTCAAATTCCCACTTGCTGATCCAGGGGTCCCTGGTCCGTTCCTGAAACCGTTTCAATTTCGCCTGCATTCGTTTTAGCTCCGTCTGATAATGTGGATCGCTGGCCCGGTTTTTCACTTCATTGGGGTCCGTTTGCAGATCATACAGTTCGAAGCGCGGACGGTGTAGGTAGGCTTCGACGGTTCGCTTGCCGTATACCTTACGACCGGTTTTGCGAACGTCCTGCCAGGTGAACGACTGGTAGAGGTCCAGCGCCATCGGAAACGGCAGCGAGTGCGCCAGGTTGAAAATCAGCTTGTAACGCCGTTCGCGCAGTACCCGCATCGGGTAATACATCGTCACTTCGTGCAGGGAGTGCGACCCGTACACCTCATCCCAGCCCGCAGCTTTTTCCTGTTCAACAAGGGCTTTGAAACTCCGGCCCTGCCGGTAAACCGTGTCGGACAAGGCACCGGCAAAGTCCAGCAGGGTCGGCATAATATCGACCCACGACACCATCGCGTCCTGCACAAAACCCGGTTTTTGCGGTTTCGGTACTTTCACAAGGAGCGGCAGACGCATTCCTGGTTCATACAGGGTCGTTTTTGAGCCCGGAAACGGCGCGCCATTGTCCGATAAATAGACGATCACGGTATTGTCGTACTGGCCGGTTTCTTTGAGCAATGCCACCAGCCGCTCGACGCCCTGATCCAGCCGACTCACCGACTCGTAATACTGCGCCAGTTCCTGGCGGGTTGCCCGCGTGTCCGGCAAATAGGGTGGCACCGTAACCTGAAAAGGCTGGTAGAAAACGTCGTGAACCTGCGGATAGCCCCCCGGGCGGTTGCCGAACCAGTTGGCCCGATCGCTCGCAAAAACCGGCGAACCATTTGCCGAAACCGTATTGCTCCGGTGCGGATCGTCGGTGGCAAAATAAAGGAAAAACGGTTTTTCGGACGCTTCGGCAAACAGCGGATAACACAAATCCGCCATTTCGACGGGGCTGCGCCCGATGGAAGCCGGACTGTTGGTGGCTCCGGCCTGCAGCACTTTCTGAAAATGATACGCCGGTTCGGGGGCGACATGAAATTTACCGATTCGGGCGGTTTGGTAACCGGCTTTTTCAAGCAAAACCGGCAATGAACGGACGGTATCGAAAGACGCAAAATGGTGTTCGCGGTGTTCCAGCCCATACATGCCGTTGGCGTGGTTGTGCAGGCCCGTCAGCAACACCGACCGGCTGGGGCTGCAACTGGCCGTGGTGCAGAAAGCGTGCGAAAACCGGGTTCCTTCGGCGGCCAGCCGATCGAGGTGGGGCGTTTTTACGACCGGATTGCCGTAACAGCCCAGCGCTTCGCGGCCGTGGTCGTCGGCAACAATCAAAACGATGTTAGGCCGGGAATCTTTCCGGTTTTTTGCGGACGAAACCGGAAGAAAAGCCGTTGCCGCCAGCCCAAAAAGCAATAAACCTGCGAACACGATGCGAGTCATCCTTTCCTTTTTGGTAAAAATAAAACTTGGCCGCAAAACCCGCAGCGATCCCGCGTTTATTTCGCACTAGTTTGAAGAACAGGCTGAAAAACCGGTAACGGATTCGCTTGGTCAGGGTGTCAGCCGTTTTTCGTAGCAGTAGAACCGCAAACCGGGTCGGAAGCCCAGTCCGATCTCGCCCGCAAAAACGTAGCCCAGTTTGGGGAAAAGCCGTTGCGTGGCTTCGTTTTGGGTATTCGTATCGATGCGGAGAACGGCAATGCCGCGTTGCCGGGCCACTGCTTCGGCCTGCGCCAGCAGCCGGGCAGCGATGCCTTTTCCGCGCACGTCCGGATCGACCGCAAGCCGGTGGACCACCACGGCGGTTTCGTTCAGATCCCAGCCCACCTGCGCGTATTCCGGTTCCTGACCGGTCGTGATGGCGGCAACGCCCACCAGTTGGCCGTCCAGCTCGGCCACCCAAAGCTGGTCGCGTTCGATATCCTGCCCAAAAACAGCCGCGTTTGGATACTGATCATCCCATTGCAAATTACCGGCCGCGCGCATCAGCGGCACCACGCGCCGAATCAACGAGAGTAAAACCGGAATGTCGTCGGCCGTAGCGAAGCGAAGAAGCATCTTAAGCGTGGTGACTGATGAGAGTAAACGTTCAATGCGTCAGTTAACCGCACAGGCGGCTCCGTCATCATTCATAATTCAATTGCACCACTTTTTCTTCCCGGTTTGTATTTTTCTGCAAAACCGGCTCAACGTCCACTGGATTCCGGTGCCGTTTCATGCCGGCCAGAAAGAACAGGGAAGTGAAAAAGGCGTAAAAAATAACCCCTTTCTGTTGCGACCAGACGTTTTCGGTGAAGAAGGTAACCATAAACACCATCAGCAGCAGGGCGTACAGGTGATCGCGCCGTCGGATGGCCTTGGTAAGCTGAAGGGTCAGAACGAGCAGCAGCAGGCCAATGCCGATCAGGCCAAACGAAAGCCACTGGTTGATGTATTCGTTGTGGGTATCAAAGGTTTCCAGGGGTACGTTGAGTTTCCGGGCGTAATGGTCGTAGCGCGCATTCAGGGCCGGATCAACCCCGCCGGGGCCAAGGCCGGCTACCCAGTTTTCCTTCAGCACGTCCAGATCGACGGAGAAAATCACCTGGCGCATCTGCACCGAATTCGCCATCGGATTGTCGTTCGGCTCGGCGTTCAGCACGGCCGAAAATTCGCCGATCCGCTGGCTGCTGAACGGAATGGAAATGCAGGCCACCGACACCGACAACAGCAGCACGGCCGCAATGGGAATAAACCGGTGTTTGTAGGCCCGGTTGATCCAGCCGTAGTAGCCCAGAATGACAAAAAGCGCAACAACCGGCGCTTTGGGCATCAGCGCCATCAGAAACATGAACAGGGGAAACAAAACCGCCCCCAGCTTCCAGCCCCGCAGGTTCTGGCGCTGGCGGGGTGCGATAAGCAAAATGGCGGTGGCAAAGCACAGGTAGATGCCCATGTAGGTGGGATGCATACCCGTAACTTTCTCGAAATAAAGGCGATAGGTGATGTGCGCTTCCGGGCCGTTGATGTTCCAGCCGTATTCGTTCAGGTAAAACAGATTGCCCAGCAGGCAGGAAATGAAACAGGCGTAGACAAAATAAATGAGTTGGCCCGACAGGGTTTTGCGCGTCTGCGGATGCATGAAAAGAAGGACAAACGGCACGACCAGCAGGCTGGCTTTCTGCTCCAGATCGAACAGGACACCGGACCGGCCGGCCGGGTCGGTAAACGGCAGGTAAATCGCGTATAGCAGGTACGTACTGCCCAGCAGCAAAATTCCGCCGTAAGGCCGGAAGGCTTTTTCCCGCCGGATGAAGGCATCTCTGACAATCCAGTACAGAAAAATCCCCATCAGAACGAAAATCTGCATCCGGTTGGGCAGAAAAAACGAAAACATGACAAGCCGGGCTAAATGCTTATCGTACGCAATCAGGCTATCCATTGGTGTTCCTTTTAGCGGGGAAAACGTCATGCAGACGGGATAAACCGACATTTTGTCGCGCAACCAAGCTCATTTTCATACCGTTGAGAACGAAATGTGGTATTCAGAAAACCGGTCACCTATCCCTCCATGCGATCCCACAGTTTTATACTAAGACCCTGGATACCGCATTGTAGTTGCAATTGTTTTACGAATCTTATCCTGTAGCCCTTGTCCGGCCCCACAAAAAACCGGGTAAGGACTTGTCCATCAGGGGTTCGCGCACGCTGATTTGTCAGACTTTCCGCGCCGAAATTAAAAAGCCGGCTGGCAACAAAACAGCCCGGCACAAGCTGTACCGGGCTGTAAACTATCCCTAAACCCTTAATCTCAAAACGTTATTTTATTTTTCAACCTGAATATTATCCTGCGCGTTGGCCATAAAGGTGTTCACCGTGGAGGCATCGGCGTTCAGCTTGCCGGTATAGCTCACAAAGATGCCGTAGCCGCCACTTTTGGTGATCGTCGTGTTTTTGATCGACAGGTTGCCACCGTACAGGACCAGATTCGCTTTTTTGCCCGAAACAATGACCATGCTTCCGCCATTGCTGATTTCGGCGTTCTCGATCGCGTTCCGGGAATTGGTCGAATAAATTATCAGCCCTTTCCAGTAAGCGCCCGTGCGGTCAGCACCCGCAAACGTCACTTTGTCGGTGGCGGTTCCTTTGGCGATCAGGTAGCCTTTGCTGTTGATCATGATCATGATGTCGCGGGCCGCTTCAATCGTCACACCGGGGCTCAGCGTCAGGCCAACTTCAACCGCAAAATCACCCATCAGCCGGTACGGCGTTTTGTCTTTGAAACCGGCCCAGGTGATGTCGTCGCCTTCCCGCAGATAATAGCCCTTGATCTCAACCACGTTCCGGCCGTTTTCACCCGTGAATACCGAAGCCGCATCCAGCCTGACGACGTTGGTCGGATCGACCTGAATACCCGCTTCGCTGTTTTTGGTGAAACTATTGCTGGCAAATTCGCGCAGAATACCGCCATCCTGTACCAGCAGACCGTAACCGTCGTTCTGGGAGAAGAGGCTGTTCTTGAGGGCGATCTGCGCTTTGCCGCCACCGAACAAGGCCATTGCGGCTTTGGTCGAACTGATCAGGGCGCGGCTTCCGGCGTGCATAACTTCGATGTGTTCCAGAACGTTGGCGTTGCTGCCCGAGTAAATCATGATCCCCGCCCAGTAGCCTTTGGTTTTTTCGACCCCGACAAAGCGGATTTTTTTCTCGGCGGTTCCTTTGGCGATGATCAGACCACCGCCGTCGTTGATGTCCAGGCGCGCATCCCGTTCAAACGCAATGACTACGCCGGGGTTGATGGTCAGCTCGTGCGTGGCGGCAATGCTTTTCGTCACGATATAATCCGGGTAGTCCGGGTTGGCGATGCGGTCGGTCAGGACGGTTTTGACGGTAATGTTTTTATCAATGGCAACGGGTTGCGCCACCGAAGCGGCCAGTTTCACTTTATCCTTGCTGGTTCCGTTGGCGTTCGAAACCGTCAGTTCCAGTTCATATTCACCTACTTCATCGGCAACGAAGGTGGGCTTGGCCGTGGTAGCCGACGTAATGGCGGCCGTACTCTTCGCCGGTTTGCTGGCCACCGTCCACTGGTAGGTCAGCGGAGCGCCTTTGCTGTCGGCGGACGCACTGCCGTCGAGTTTTACGGTTTCGCCGACCTGCACTTCCTGGTCGGCTCCGGCGTTGGCCGTCAGGGTGTTGGTGGCCGGTGGGGGCGTGGTCGGATCGACTTCATCTTTTTTACAGCCGGTTACCAGAAACGTGGCGGAAAGCAGAATGGCAACGGCGCGCTTGGCAAAGGCAGGATTGACCCACGTAGGGTGGTTCGCGAACGAAGCCGCGGAAGGATTGGCTACTTTTTTCATGATGTGATGTTGTTTACTGGTAGTGTTTGGTAGCGTTCAACTACGGTTACAAAGTTGGGCGTTTCTGCGGAGCTGGGCTGTCGCATTTCGCGACGAAAAACGGGCTTAATGCGCCAACACATGACCATTCAGTCAATCTGCCAAACCGGGTTTCTAAAATCAATCTAATTATTATCTGTAGTTATGGACTATTCTAATTCATCATACCATTTGTTATGGATGGGGCCGGTTTTGCGTCTACTTTTGCAGCATCCTGCTGGTCAGAACTAAAAAATCTGTATCCACACCAGCATCACACAAAACAGGAACAAACAAAGAACATGATCACAACAGATCTTTGCATCATTGGGGCGGGTCCCGTCGGTTTATTTGCGGTTTTTGAAGCCGGTTTGCTGAAAATGCGCTGCCACCTGATCGATGCGCTGCCGCAGGTGGGCGGGCAGTTGTCCGAAATTTATCCCCAAAAACCGATCTACGACATTCCCGGTTTTCCGGACGTCAAAGCGCAGGAACTGGTGGATAACCTGATGGAACAGATTAATCCGTTTCACCCCACGTTCACGCTGGGCGAGCGCGTGGAAAGCCTGGAACGCCAGCCCGACGGCTCGTTTCACATCACCACCAACGAGCAAACCGTGGTGCATTGCCAGGTGGTTGTCATCGCGGGCGGGCTGGGTTGTTTCGAACCCCGAAAACCGGAGATTGCGGGCCTGGAAGAATTTGAAGGCAAAGGCGTTGCCTACATGGTGAAAAATCCGGAACTGCTGCGCGACCGGCGGGTGGTGCTGGCGGGCGGGGGCGATTCGGCCCTCGACTGGACGGTTTTTCTGGCCAACATCGCCCAGGAAGTGACGCTCATTCACCGCAGCGACAGTTTTCGGGGTGCACCCGACTCGGCCGAAAAAGTGTTTGATCTCGCGAAGGAGGGGCGGGTCAACCTGATTCTGCAATCGAACATCACCCGCATTTCCGGGAACGGCCACCTGCAGGAAGTCACCATTACGGCCAAAGACAAAACCGTCACGCAACTGGCGGCCGACCACCTGATTCCGCTTTTCGGCCTGACGCCCAGGCTCGGCCCGATTGCCGACTGGGGTCTTCAGATCGACAAATCGGCCATTCAGGTCGATACGACGGACTATTCGACGGGCGTAGAACGGATTTACGCCATCGGCGACATCAACACCTACCCGGGCAAGCTGAAACTGATTTTGTGCGGTTTTCACGAAGCCGCCCTGATGTGCCAGAGCGCGTTTAAGTACGTCTATCCCGATCAGAAACTGAGCTTTAAATACACCACCGTCAACGGAATTCCGACATTTTAAACTAGCCAGGAGAGACAAGACGTAAACCGTGTGAAACCGAAGGTTGTATTCTCTTGTCTACCTTCTCTTTCAAAACCATGATCCACATCACGATTGAAGACCGCGCCGGCGACCGGCAGGAACTGGACATTCCGGAGGGCATTAGCCTGAGCCTGATGGAAGTACTGAAAGGCTCGGATTACCCCATTCTGGCGACCTGCGGAGGCATGGCCCTGTGTGCCACCTGCCACGTGCACGTGCTGGAAGGCGCCGACAATCTGCTCCCGATCAACGACGCCGAAGGAACGATGCTCGACACGCTGCCCGATGCCGAGTCCGACAGCCGGCTGGCCTGCCAGTTGCGCATCGACGAAACCCTGCATCAGGCGGTTTTCCGGCTCTCCGATGGATAAACTTCCGGGAATTCCGAAAAAACCGGGTTATTATTTTTTGGTAATCCTGACCGTCCGGATGGACGCGCTAGTAAAATGCGCCGTCAGCGACCGGCTCCTTTCGCACAACCCGCGCTTTGGCCGGTTTTCGTCGTTTTGGGGGCTAATTCACCAAAACCGCCCTTAAAAATTTGAAAACGACGCACTTCATTGTATATCCGGTAGCTTCTGAATGTTATTTTACCCTTATTTTTGCCTGATTTAAAAAATCGGTTACTTGATACGGTTTTTTCGGTAGCCTAATTCTCTCCGTTCTGCCTCGATGATTACCAAACGACGCCCGGCGTTGCTGCTATTCATAGGATTGTGGGTGACGCAGGCACTGGCGCAGGCGCCGACGCTGTCGTTTCAGCGGCTGACCCTGCGGCAGGGACTGGCGACCAATTACACCTCGGCCATCACGCAGGATAATCTGGGGTTCATCTGGATTGGTACAGTTAATGGCCTGACGCGCTTCGACGGCCTGCGCTGCGTCAATTACACCCCCCAGACCGGCAATCCACGGTCGCTTTCGCACCGCACCGTTCGGGGTGTTTTCAAAGCCAGGGACGGTATTCTCTGGGTGGGCACCCAAAAAGGACTCAACCGGGTTGATCCGGAAACGCAGTCGTTCAGGCGATTTTCATTCACGGCGCTGGGTGATGGCTGCAACTTTGTGCGGACCACCGTTCAATCCCCCGACGGTCTGCTCTGGTTTGGGACCAACGGCGGGGTGGTCATTTTCGATCCGAAAACCGAGAAAAGCCGTTTGCTGACCATTCCGGCCGATTCGGCCGACCGCCAGCCCGCCAATGCGGTTCGGTGTTTACTGCTCGACGGCTCAACGCTCTGGATTGGTACCCAGTTCGGATTATACGCCTATAACCGGCAAACGCGGCAGTTTCGGACGTTTCGGCACGATGAAACGCAGGCCGGTTCAATCCCCAGCGACTACGTCATGACGATGATCCGGCATCCGGTTTCCGGGCTGCTCTACGTCGGAACCCGGAAAGGGCAGGTGGCGATTCTGGACCCGGCAACGGGCCAGTTTGAGCGAATGCCGTTTCAGGCCAGCCAGGGCGTGGCTTCGCTGCTGCTAACGCGGGAAGGCGTGTTGTGGGTGGCCGTTGCCGGAGAAGGTTTGTTCCGGTACGATGCCGTGAAAAACCGGTTTTTAGGGTATAAAAACGATGAAAACAACGCCCGTAGCCTGGTTTCCAATTCGCTGCGGGCCTTGTTTGAAGACCGGTCCGGCATCATCTGGATTGGTTCCGACGATGCGGGGGTGAGCTGGTTCAATCCGAAAGTCGATAAGTTTCGCTCCCTCTACGACGACATCGGGTACCGACCGGCTTCGACGCTGGGTTTGGACGCGGCTTCGCTTTCCTTCGACCGGCTGGACCGGCTTTGGGTGGCCTCGCGGGATGGGCTGGTGATGATCGATCCGGAGAAGCAGTCGTACCAAGTTTACCGCCATGATCCGGCCAACCCGAACAGCGTTGGAAACAACCTGACTTACAACGTATTGGCGGATCGGAGCGGGAAAATATGGGTAGGACACTTCACGGGCCTGAGCCGGCTGGATACGCTGACTCGCCGGTTTGAGCAGATTTCCTGCCTGCCTACTTCTGATGATCCGACTAGTTACCCGCCTTTCAACCCCAGACGGCGCGATTTTGTGGCGGGTAGCCAGGTTTTTTACTGTACGCAGGCCCGCGATGGCCGGATTTTTATCGGTTCCAACGAAAAACTGACGATCTATAACCCCCGAACCGGCGAATTTCTGAACCAGTTCAACGATGAACGCATTCGGAAACTGCCCGGCAAAAACTACAATACGCTCTTTATCGACCACCAGCAGAACCTCTGGGTGGGGGGGCTCGGCCCGGTTTACAAAATCAGTCCGGACCTGAAGCTGCTGAACGAATACGTTCATAACGAGGACGATCCGCACAGCCTGCCCGACGACGGCGTCACCGACTTTTCGCAGGATAGCAGCGGCCGGATGTGGTTTAGCACCGACAACGGCCTGGCCCGGCTCGACGAGCGGACGAAGCGGTTTGACGTGTACACCACCAAACACGGTTTGCCCAACAACGATATTTCGGCCCTGCGCCATACCGGCGATACGCTCTGGATCAGCACCAGCAACGGAGCCGCCGTGACCAATGTCCGCAAAATCCGGTTTATTGCGTTCGACGAAGCCGACGGCCTGCCCACGACGGAATTTGAGTCCGGATCGAGTGAGCGGGATCACCGAGGGCGGCTGTATTTCGGGGCCATGCGGGGGCTGGTGTATATTCAGCCCGGCCGGGTTCGGATCAACCAGTTTGCGCCCCCGGTTTACCTGACGTCGTTCCGGGTCAACGGGCGGGAATTGCTGGACGGCCCCACGGAAACACCGCCGGATGTGGTGCTCGATCACGACCAGAACCAGTTCAGTTTTGAGATGGCTGCGCTCAATTTCGACAACCCCGGCGCCAACCGCTACGCGTACCGGCTCGAAGGGCTCGAAGAACGCTGGAATCAGGCCGGAAACCGCCCGTTTGCCAGCTACACCAACGTGCCGTCCGGCACCTATAGTTTGCACATTATTGCGGCCAATAACGACGGGGTCTGGAACCGGAAAGGCCACCGGCTGCGGGTGACCATCCGAACGCCGTTCTGGGAAACCTGGTGGTTCCGGCTGGCGGTGGGGGCGGCTTTAGTGGCGCTGGGCGTATTCATTGCCCAATGGCGGGCCCGGAAAGTGGCCCAAGAGCAAAAGGAAAAAAGTGATTTACGCGAACGGATCGCCATGTCGGAAATGAAGGCGCTGCGTTCGCAGATGAATCCGCACTTTTTGTATAACTCCCTGAACGCCGTGCGCCTGTTCGTGTTGCAGAACGACAGCGACAATGCCGATAAATACCTCGTTAAATTTGCCCGTCTGATGCGGCTCATTCTCGGCAATTCACGGCAGGAATGGGTCACGCTCGCCAGCGAAACCGAGCAGCTTCAGTTGTATCTGGAACTGGAGCAACTGCGGTTTGGCAACCAGTTCGATTTTTTGATTGAAACCGATCCGGCGCTCGATCAGGAGCGGGTTTCGATTCCGCCCATGCTTATTCAGCCGTACATCGAAAACGCCATTCTGCACGGGATGGCGCACAAAAAAAGCCGGGGCCGGATTCAGGTTCGCATTAAACCGGTTGACGAACACCTGGAATGCCTGGTCGATGACGACGGCGTGGGCCGGGAAAAAGCCGCAGCCCTCAAAAAGAACTCCGCCACTTCGCACCAGAGCGTTGGGCTGAAAGTAACGGAGGAACGGCTGCAACTGATCCGGCAGCGAAGCGGCAAAGAAGCGGGCGTCACCATCATCGACAAACGCAACGACGCCGGCGAGCCCACCGGAACCCGGGTGGTCATTCGGGTGCCGCTGACGTTTCAGGCCGCTTCCGAAACCGTTTGATAGCAATACCGGGAGCGATCCGGTCCTTTTGGCTACCTTTGGTTTTCGCCAACCACCGACTTGTTTCTGCATGAAATCTTGTGTTGCCTTCCTGTTACTGGTTACCATTTCGCTCCCCCTTTTTGCCCAATCCGACAACGTTTATAACCTGCTTCCCTTTCCGGCCCAGTTTGCGGGCAAAGACGGCCATTTTACGGTTTTAGCGGGCACGCGAATTTTGATAGCCGCCGGCAATGGGGGGCAGCGCGCAGCCGCCCAGACCCTGGCTAATCAACTAAAAACCGCCAGCGGTTTTCCGGTGGCGGTAGCGCCCGCAACCCCCGCCCTGACCAAAGGCAAACACCTTGTTTTTCAGGCGCACAAAGCGGGAAAATGCGGTCCGGAAGGGTATCTGCTGAACGTTTCGCCGGAACGCATCGTGGTGGAGGCTGAAACCCCGAAAGGCTATTTCTACGCGACTCAAACGCTGTTGCAGCTACTGCCCACGGCGGTTTTCAGTCCGGCGAAAGTGGCCAATGTCAGCTGGACGATTCCGGCCTGCCAGATTCTGGACCGGCCGCGCTACGGCTACCGGGGGCTGATGCTCGATGTGAGCCGCCATTTCATGCCGGTTTCGTTCGTCAAGCGGTTTATTGACCTGATGGCGATGCACAAATTCAATACGTTTCACTGGCACCTGACCGACGATCAGGGCTGGCGGATCGAGATCAAAAAATACCCGAAACTGACGCAAATCGGCTCGAAACGGAAGGAAACCGTGGTGGGTCACAACGCCGAAAATTACCCGTTCCAGTACGACGGCAAGGCCTACGGCGGTTTTTATACGCAGGAGCAAATCAAGGACGTGGTTCGGTACGCAACTGCCCGGCACATCACAATTGTGCCGGAAATCGAACTGCCCGGCCACGCGCTGGCGGCACTGGCTTCGTATCCCGAATTGGGATGTGATCCGGCCAAAAAATACGAAGTCGCCCCGCGCTGGGGGATTTTCAAGGATGTGTATTGCCCGAATGAGCCGACCTTTGCGTTTTTGCAGAATGTCCTGACGGAGGTGATGGCGCTGTTTCCCGGAAAATACATCCACATTGGCGGTGATGAATGCCCGAAAGATGCCTGGAAAGCCAGCGCGTTCTGCCAGGATCTGATTAAAAAGCTGAAGCTGAAAGACGAGGATGCGTTGCAGAGCTATTTTATCCAGCGCATTGAGAAATTTGTCAACTCGAAAGGGCGCGCCATCATCGGCTGGGACGAAATTCTGGAGGGCGGTCTGGCCCCGAACGCAACCGTGATGAGCTGGCGCGGCACAGAGGGCGGTATTGAAGCGGCCCGGCAGAAACACCCGGTCGTGATGACGCCCGGCGAATTTTGTTACCTGGATCAGTATCAGGCCAATCCGGCGCAGGAGCCGCTGGCCGGGGGCGGTTATCTGCCCATCGAAAAAGTGTACAGTTACGAACCCACCCCCGCTGAGCTGACTCCAGACCAGCAAAAATACATTCTGGGCGTGCAGGGCAACGTCTGGACCGAATACATCCCGACCACGCAGCACGTCGAATACATGGTGTTTCCGCGGGCGTCGGCGCTGGCCGAAATCGGCTGGATGCCCAAAGGTCCGCGCAACTTCGAGGACTTTGCGGTGCGGCTGAAGGAGCATCTGAAACGGTTGTCGTACCTGAACGTCAATTATTCCAAACGGTTGCTCGACGTGCGGGCCGTCACCCAGTTTACCGATGCCGATCAGTTGCAGGTCCGGTTGGAAAAACTCGATTCGGACAGCAAGATTTATTACACCACCAACGGCCGGCAACCGACGGCATCGTCCACGGAATACGCCACACCGATTGCGCTGAAAAAAACGACAACGGTCAAAGCCGTCACCACCGCCGGCGCCCACTTCGAGGAGACGTTTTACATCCACCGGGCGAAAGGAAAACCGTATACGTACGCGAACGAAGCCGCCGGGAAGTCCGACCCAAACCGGAAAAAACTCACCGACGGGCAAGTGGCCCAAAGTCCGCGCAACAAGTCGGAATGGGTCAGCGTGTCGGGCGACGATCTGGAAGTGACGATTGACCTGGGCGAAGTGCGGCCCGTTACGAAAGTCTCGGCCAACTTTCTGAAACGGATTTCGTACAACGATTTTCCGCCCTCAGCGGTCGAAATCGGGTTGTCGCAGGACGGCGCGAGTTACAAAGACGCCATCAGCCAGCCCGTCAAGTATGCCCTCGAAGGTTCGTGGGGGATGTTGCCCGTGGTGGCCGATTTCAAAACCGCCCGGGCGCGTTACGTCCGGATTCGGGCAAAAAACGCCGGTCCGGCCCCGGCCGGTCTGCCCCGCGAAGGCCTGCCGACCTCGGTGTCCGTGGATGAGGTAGTGGTGGAATAACAAAGGCGGTTTTTTTGCAACCGTTAAATCCTTCCAGAGCAATTTGAGTTATAAAAGAAACCGATTGCAACATGACCACATCATCCACAAAACTCAAAACCCTCGACGCTGTGCTGGACGGCCTGATGAGCCGCTACCGGGAGCGCGTTCCCGATGTGCTGGGTATCGTCGACGCCATGGTTGACGAAAACGTGATTCCATCGGCGGACGCCATTGAAAACGATCACATTGCGTTCCGGACGATGGGCGTACCGAGTCTGGGCATTCAGTCGTTCGAGAAGATTTTCCTGCATTACGGCTACGAAAAACGGGAACCGTACGATTTCAAGGAAAAGAAGTTGAATGCGTATTGGTACAGTCCCCCAAAACCGCATTATCCGCGTATTTTCGTCAGCGAACTGCGGGTGCGGGATTTGTCGGACCAGGCGCAGCACATCATTTACAGTTACACGGATACCGTCGTGTTCGATCCGGTCGATACGCTGGATCTGGACGATGCGCAGGCCGTCGACCGGTTTTTGCACCAGCCGCTCTGGCAAATGCCCACGCTCGATGATTATTTGGCCCTGCTAAACGAAAGCGAATATGCCGCCTGGGTAATCTATAACCGGTACTACCTGAACCACTTTACGATCAGTGTGCACAACCTGAAAGCGGGTTACAACACCATTCAGGGGTTTACGGATTTCCTGGAAAAACGCGGTTTTAAACTCAACGACGCGGGCGGAAAAATCAAAATCAGTCCGGATGAAGGGTTGTTGCAGGCTTCAACGGTGGCCCAGATGATCGATGCCGAGTTTGCCAACGGCCAGTCGCACCGCATCGCGGGTTCCTACGTCGAGTTTGCCGAACGGCGGGTGTTGCCCGAGTTTCAGCACCTGCCCGCCGATCAGATTCGGCGCGAACACCGGCGCGACGGTTTTGAAGCGGGAAATGCCGACAAGATTTTTGAAAGCACCTTTACGTCGCAGACGGGGAAATAGCCAGCCGGTTTCTATCATGAACAAACCGTGAAGTTGGCTTAGAAATAGGCCAACTTTTTTACATTTGTGGGTACCCTGATCCTTCGGATGTATGAAAAAACTCATTATCGGCACGGTAGCGGTCTGCACGGTGTTGGCCGGATGCCAGACCGCCAAGAAAGAAACAGCCGCTTCGGCAAGTCCGAAAACCGTAACCACCCTGGCCTTCGGTTCGTGCAGCGATCAGAAACGACCGACGCCCCTCTGGGATGACATTGTGGCCCAAAAACCGGATGTCTGGATCTGGCTCGGCGACAACATCTACGGCGATTCGGAAAGCATGGACACGCTCCGAACCAAATACAACCGGCAGAAGGCGAACCCGGGCTATGCCCAACTCCGGCAAACAACTCAGATCATTGGGGTTTGGGACGACCACGATTACGGGGTCAACGACGGCGGCAAGGAGTACCCGCGCCGGAGAGAGAGCCAGCAGGTGATGCTGGATTTTCTGGACGAACCGGCCAACAGCCCGCTGCGGAAACAGGAAGGTGCTTACTCCGTCCATACGTACGGGCCGAAAGGCCAGCGCGTGAAGGTGATTCTGCTGGATGGGCGGTATTTTCGGGACCCGCTGAAAAAGGCGAACAAGGTGAATGTGCCCGATCCCTCGGGCGATATACTGGGCGAAGCGCAGTGGCAATGGCTGGAGAAGCAGCTCACCAACTCCGACGCCGATGTACACCTCATTGGCTGCGGCATTCAGTTTCTGGCCAACGAACACGTTTACGAGAAGTGGGGGAACTTTCCCACGTCGCGGCAGCGGTTTTTCGATTTGGTGGGCAAAACCAAACCGAAGGGCGCCATTCTGATCAGCGGGGACCGCCACATCGCCGAAATCTCGAAAACAAGCGTGCCGGGTCTGGGCTACGAACTTTACGACATCACGAGCAGCGGCCTGACGCACACCTCCAAACCCCACGACGAAGCCAATGCCCTGCGCGTCGGCAAGATGATCTTCGATCTGAACTACGGGTTGTTTACCGTTAATTGGGACCAAAAACCGCTGACGGTGACGGTGCAGATCAAGGGCGACAACCAGGCGACGTATCTGACGCAGGAAATTCGGTTTTGATCCGCTTCACATTATCACGGCAACTGGTATGCGGTATTTATTCTTGGCCCTGCTGGCTTTGCTGGGCACGGCCTTTGGCGTCGATCCGACGGAAAAAGCGGCTGATCGGGCGGCCGAAAAACCCAACATTATTTTTCTGCTGACGGACGACCACCGCTGGGATGCGTTGGGCGCGATGGGCAATCCACTGATCCAGACACCGAATCTGGACGCCCTGGCGAAGGACGGTCTGTTGTTTCCGAATGCGTACGTCACGACGTCGATTTGCTGCGTCAGCCGGGCGAGCCTGCTGAGCGGGCAGTATGAATCGCGGCACAAAATCAACGATTTTTCCACCGATTTTACGCCCGAAGCCCTGGCAAACACCTATCCGCTACTGCTCAAAAAAACCGGGTATACAATTGGGTTTATCGGGAAATACGGCGTGGGCGAGAACCCGCCCGAAGCACTCTATGATTTCTGGGCCTGCAACCGTAAGGGCCAGCCGCCGTATGAATACACCCGCAAAAGCGGCCAAACGATTCACCACACCGACAGCGTGGCCCACGCCATCAGCCGGTTTTTGAAAGATTTCGGCCGGAAAACCCCTTTTTGTTTATCGGTTAGCTTCAAAGCTCCGCACGAGCTGGACGGCAATCCGCCCACCTACCCAGTTCAGGAGCGGTTTCGGGATTTGTATAAAGACACCCGGATGCCGGTGCCGGAAACCGCCGATCCGAAAGACTGGAACCGCTTCCCGGAGTTTTTTCGCACCGATCAGAACATTGCCCGCCAACGCTGGAAACCTTTATTTTCGACGCCGGAACGGCACCAGCAAACCGTGAAAGATTATTACCGGCTGATCACGGGCGTCGATGAAGTGGTGGGCAAGCTGGTGGCGCAGTTGAAACAGCTCGGCCTGGACAAAAATACCGTGATTCTGTTCATGGGTGACAACGGTTTTTACCTGGGCGAGCACGGTCTGGAAGGTAAGTGGTTCGGACACGAAGAATCCATCCGGGTGCCGCTGCTGGTCTACAACCCGTTTTTGCCCGCCGACCGGCGTGGGACCCGGCCCCGGCAGATTGCGCTTAACATCGACATTGCGCCCACCATTCTGGCGCTGGCCGGTGCAGAAATTCCGAAAACGATGCAGGGGGTCGATCTGATGCAGCCTAAACCGCCCGCCCGAACGGACTTCTTTTACGAACACACGTTCATGGGCAGTCCCCGGCTGCCGAAAGTGGAGGGCGTCGTGACCACGGATTTCAAATACATGAACTTTATCGAACACGGCTACGAAGAACTGTACAAAGTCGCCACCGACCCCCACGAAACCCGAAACCTGGCCACTGACCCGGTTTTTCGGCAGAAATTGCAGGAACTCCGCCGGCGCTACGCGGTATTGAAAGAAACCGTCCGGTGAGAGGTGTTACGGCCTCAGAAACTGGTCATGCCCGCATCGTTTTTAAGAGTCCCGTCGGGCTTGTATTTCAACGCCCGGACCTTAACGTTTCGGAGGAACGTTTCGGAGGTGCGTTTTACCCGACAGGTCAAGGTCGTGTTGAAAAGAGGCCATTTATCCTGATAATCCGGCATTTGAGTGGTGGGTTTCAGTCCAAAACCGGTTTTTGCCAGGAGAAGAAAAGCGCAAACCAACCGGATTTTGAAGCAAAATTTAATTTAGAGGATTAAAAAGGTCTGTATGAGCGGCTTGATTCGAAGGCGGAAATACCACTCAGTCTGCTCGGGAAAAAATCTGCGGGATTGGACAAAAGCCGGACAGCTTATATTTTATTTTATCCGTAAAGTAAACGTACTTCGTATACGATTAACAAACTGTTAACCCGGAACCATTTATCTATTCGTGACCATGTTAAAAATTTCCTTAAGTCTGGTCTACGTTTTTCTGATCCTGATCGCCTTGATGGGAAAATTGGGTCAGCCAGAAACGCCGTTTACCCAGTCGGAGGTCAACACCGCTGCGCTTCAGCCCAAGCCCAAGGTGCAACCCAGTGGGCCCGACGATATCGTTATGACGAATTTCGCCGGTCCTGAACTGACGCCCAGCCCGGCCTGTCTGGCCGTAGCACCCACCGGCGACGTTTTTGTTGGGGTGGACATGATCGGGTCGTTGGGCAAAACGCCGGGCAAAGGGTACGTCATCAAACTGGTGGACAGCGACAACGATGGCAAAGTCGATCAGAACACCAAATTCTGCATGGTCGATAATCCGCGGGGCATCATCGCCAACGGCGATCAGGTGTTTGTGCTGCACACCACGTTCTCGAAGGAAACCGGCAAGGCCAGCGGCATGGATCTAGTGGTTTTCGAGGATAAAAACCGGGATGGCGTGGCCGACGGAGAGCCCAAACCGTTGATTCAGAACATCAGCTCGCCCAAATTCCTGCAAAGCCGCGGCACCGACCACGCGACCAACGGAATCCGGATGGGCATCGACGGCTGGATTTACATCGCCGTCGGTGATTTTGGTTTTCACGGTGCGGTGGATCGGAGCGGTCAGAAGATGACGCAACTCGGTGGCGGCATTGTGCGGGTCCGGCCCGACGGCACCGAAATGGAAGTGTTCAGCCACGGTTTGCGGAACATCTACGACGTGGCCATCGACCCGTATATGAACGTCTTTACGCGGGATAATACCAACGACGGCGGGGGCTGGAACATCCGGTTCAGCCACCAGATTCAGTCGGGTGAATATGGATACCCGGTTCTGTTCAAGCACTTTACGGATGAGATTATTCCGGCGCTGGTCGACGTGGGCGGTGGTTCCGGTACGGGCTCGCTGTTCATGGATGAACCCACCTGGCCGGCAAAATACAACAACGTGCCGATGATGGCCGACTGGGGCCGCAGCCAGTTGTACATCCACCGCGTGACGCCGGACGGCCCGACGTTTACCCAAAAAGAAGAAGAATTCATCAAACTGCCGCAGATCACGGATGTCGATGTCGATGGCGCGGGCCGGATGTTTCTGGCGGCCTGGGATGGCGCGGGTTATTCCGGCAACCCGGCCAAAGGCTACGTGGTGCGGGCGGTTCCCAAAAACTGGGCGTACAAAGCCTTCCCGAACCTGAAAAAAGCGTCGGTCAAAGATTTGAGCGCCTTGCTCAAATCCGGCAGCGCCGTCGCGCGGCTGGCGGCCCAGCAGGAGTTGCTCACGCGCCCCGGCAAAAATACGGTGAACGCAGCCTGGAAAATCGCGGAAGACAAAGCCCTGCCAGTTCCGGCCCGGATCGCCGGCATGTATACGTATGCGCAACTGGCGGGCGCGGAAGGAACGGAAAATCTGGTGAAGCTGACCGCCGAGAACGACTTTCGGGAGTACGCGCTGCGGGCGCTGGCCGACCGGAAAACGAACCTGAAAAACGTCCCGATTGAGCCGTTTTTGCAGGCATTGAACGATCCGTCGGAGCGGGTTCGGCTGGCGGCCACAATCGGTTTGGGTCGTCTGGGACGGGTGGAAGCCGCCCCGGCTTTGTTGCAGGTGAACGTGCCGGCATCGTTTGTGGCCCCGGCCAAAGGAACGGAAGGTCCGCACGCAACGCCCAATGCCGCCATCGTTCCGGGACATATTGCGGTGCGGACGCTGGTGAGCCTGAACGCGGTGGATGCCTGCGTGAGCGCCATCGGAACCAAAAATTCAACGCTGGCGCTCTGGGCCCTGCGGTACATGCACGATCCGAAAGCCGTCGATGGTCTGGTGGCGGCCTACAAAAAAGCGTCGGATGCAGCCCTGAAAAAGCAGATTCTGACCACGCTGTCGCGGCTTTACAAAAAAGAAGCCGACTACGACGGTTCGTGGTGGTGGAGCACCCGGCCCGATACGCACGGGCCGTATTACAAAGGAATTACGTGGGAATCCTCCCCGGCAGTCCGGGAGTTTCTGATGCAGGAGTGGGGCAAAGCGGACGAAACCGACAAGCAATTTTACGCCGACCTGAACGCCCGGCACCGGATGGAAATCACCGAGTTTGGGGGTGAGGAAGTGGCTGCGGTGAAAGAAGAAACAAAGGTGGATCTGGAAAAAATCAGAAACCAGAAAGGGCAGGTGGGCAAAGCGTCGATTGAAGACGTGATGCTGGCGATGGCGAAACTACCGGGTGATCCGGCGCTGGGCAAAACGCTGTTTACCCAGCAGGGCTGCATTGCCTGCCACAGCCTCAGCAAAAGCGAAGCGATGAAAGGGCCGTTTATGGGCCAGATCGGTTCGATCATGAACCGGGAGCAGATCGCCGAATCGATTCTGAAACCGAATGCGTCGATTTCGCAGGGCTTTGCGACGGTTCAGATCACCGCCAAAGGCAACAAAACCTACCTGGGCTTTGTCACGGAGGAAAGTTCAACCCGGTTGGTCCTGCGCGACATTACCGGCCAGGTGTACACGATCAGGGCCAGCGATGTGGTTGCCCGCAAGGAGATGGAAACCTCAATGATGCCGTCCGGGCTGGCCAATGCGCTGTCCTACGAAGAATTTGCCTCGCTGATTACCTTTCTGTCGCAGCAGAAGAAGTAAGGCGGTTTTCGGTGTACAATATACGGTTTTCAGTATACGGTTTTCGGAATTGCGCCAAAACGTCGATCAGCGAAAACCGTATACCGAAAACAGAAAACCGTAAATCGTAGTAATCCACCACAACGAGCAGTCCGATGAAAGGGTTTTTGATCGACCTCCAAAGGCGCAATGCGGTTTTGTATGGGTATGGCTGGCTGTGCTTTGCCGGAACCCTGCTGTGCCTGCTGATGACCCAGCTGACGGATACGGTGGTGCTGGGCATCAATGCCTGGATTAAGCCGATGAAGTTTTTTGTTTCCGTCGGCATTTTCTGCTGGACAATAGCCTGGTACATGGCGTATCTGACGCAACAGCGGAAGGTGCGGACATACTCCCGAATGGTGCTTTTCGTGATGAGCTATGAATTGGCGGTCATCACCTGGCAGGCCGCCAACGGCCGGTTGTCCCATTTCAATAATTCGGCGCCTTTCTACCAGATCCTGTTTGCGGTCATGGGAATCGCCATTTCCGTATTGGCGGTCTGGACGGGGTACGTGGGCTATTTATTTTTCCGCCAGAAACGGTTTCCCGTTCCCATGCCGTACGTCTGGGGCATTCGCCTGGGCATCCTCTTCTTCGTGATCTTCTCCTTTGAAGGCGGTTTGATGGCGGCCCGGCTGGCGCACACGGTCGGCGCGCCCGATGGCGGCCCCGGTTTGCCGGTTGTGAACTGGAGCAAGCACTACGGCGATCTACGGATTGCCCATTTTATTGGCCTGCACGCGCTGCAACTCCTGCCACTGGCCGGTTTTTTTGTGGCGAAAACCAACCGGAGCATCCAGCTTGTCTCGGCGGTGTATTTCCTTTTCACCCTTTTCCTCTTTATTCAGGCGATTTCGGCGATTCCGTTATTTTTCTGACGGGGCAGACACGAAGCTCCTGGCGACCGCCGTCATTCGGGGAGTCGGGAAATTTAAAGCGGCCGGCCGAACATCCGGGTGCGGTTTTCCGTTGTTTTCACGGAGTGATCAGTCAATCGTAGCGATGAGCAAGCCGGACAAACCTGAGAAAATACTGGCAACCGCGCTGAAGCTGTTTGTGGAATACGGTTTTCACGGAACACCAACGAGCCGGATTGCCAGCGAAGCCGGGGTGGCCAACGGAACCCTTTTTCATTATTTCAAGACCAAGGACGAGTTAGTAGTCGCCCTGTACATGTCCATTAAAGACGAGCTGAACCGGTTTCTGGCGGACAAAATGGGCGAGAGCGCAACGCCGAAAGAAAAATTCAGGACGCTGTTTCGGTACACCGTGGAGTGGGGGCTGGCCAACAACGACGCGTTTTATTTCCTCCAGCAGGTTCAGTTTTCACCGCACAAAAGCCTGCTTCCGGAGAGTTGGAACCAGACGGAAGTCCACACGCAGTTGTTGCAGGAAACCGCAAAAACAATCCTTTTAAAACCCTTGCCCCTCGATTTGATCAGGGCCCTGTTCAGCAATCAGATCGACGGCTTGTATCAGTACCTGATCAAAAAACCGCTGTCTTCGACCGAACAGCAATACCTTCTTAACGACGTTTTTGAACTAACCTGGACGATGATCGCCAACCCCGAAGCCCCATGAAAACCGACAAAGTACGCGCCATCATCACCGGCACCACCGGCATGGTTGGCGAGGGCGTTTTGCTCGAATGCCTGCAAAACCCGGCCGTGGAAGCCGTCCTGATCATCAACCGAAAACCGCTGGGAAGGTCGCATCCCAAACTGACGGAAATCATTCATGCGGATTTTTATAACTTTTCAGCGATTGAAAATCAGCTTGTTGGCTATAACGCCTGTTATTTCTGTCTGGGCGTTTCGTCGGTGGGAATGAACGAGAAGGAGTACGCCAAAGTTACCTACACGCTGACGATGCACGTCGCGCAGACGCTGAGCCGACTCAACCCGGACATGACGTTTTGTTACGTTTCCGGCGCGGGCACCGACAGCAGCGAAAATGGCCGCCAGATGTGGGCGCGGGTGAAAGGAAAAACCGAAAACGATCTGACGAAACTGCCGTTCAGACGGGTGTTTAACTTCCGGCCGGGTTTCATGAAACCGACCGAGGGCATGAAAAATACCAATTCCTACTACAAGTACATCGGCTGGCTGTATCCGATGGGCCGGGCGCTGTTTCCCGGCGGTTTTTGCACCCTGCAGGAAGTGGGTCTGGCCATGATTCATACCGTCAGCCAGGGGTACGAAAAACCGATTCTGGAAGTGCGGGATATTGTTGAGTTGGCGAAACGCTGACGGATTGGGCCGCCGACCTCACGCCAGAAAGAACCACACCAGCAGCCCGTATGCGAAAAAGGCCATCTGGCTTTTGAGGGACGTCAAGGCTTTGTAGAGGAGATTGGCCACCGACTGCCGGTTGATTTCCATCATTTCCGCAATCTGCTCGTTTTCCAGGCCCTTGTAAAACTTCAGAAAAACCACCTCCTGCTGCCGCTTGGGGAGCAACTCGATGGCATCGCGAACTTTGCGCTGACTTTCCGAATCGGCTTCGTTCCGTTCGATGGCGGTTTCAATCGTCTCCCAATCCGACAACTGACTGATTTCCTGGAGGGAAGGCACGGAGAGGGCGGGTTTGTTCCGGCGAAATTCCTGTAAAAGCTGATTGCGGAGCGATTTGAACAGGTAAATGGAAACTACCTGAATGGACAGCGTCTGGCGCTTTTCCCAGATGTTGATAAAGATTTCCTGAATCGAATCTTTGATGAACTCGCGGTCGGTGGTGAAATTGGTGGCGTAACGAAACAGCGACCGGTATTGCGACTCGGCCAATTGGCAAAAAGCCAGCTTATCTCCGGCTTTCGATCGCTGCCAGAGTTCCAGTAAATAGCTGTTTTCCTCAATAACGTGCCGCCGGTGCTCCAAAATACTGCTTTGTTACTGGAAGGTAAAATAACAGCATTAATTCTTAAAACATAAATAATAGACCGATGATTTGCGATTTATGCAAGTGAAAGCTGTTAAAATGCCAGATTTGCCGAATAAAATTGCGCACTTCAGGGTGCGGTTTTCGGTATACGGTTTTCCGTTTTCGCCGGCCCACCGAAAACCGTATACCGAAAACGGAAAACCGTATACCGCCTTTATTCCCGAAACTCAATGCTATTCAGTTTCAGAATCGACTCATTCGGTTTGATGGGTTTGATGGCAAAAAAGTAGACATCGTGCCGCCCCGACACCGGTTTGGTGAGCGCGCCGGTCACTTCTTTCAGCGTGTTGCCGTTGCCGGTGGGCTGATAGGCCGTGGTGCTGATGATCGGACCGGCCTGCGAGTCGATCCGGACCTGAATTTCGCCCGCGTGTTCCGACGATGCGTATTCGTAAACGAACTGTTTGATGTTGGTCAGGTCGATGTTTTTCAACAGAATGTAGGCCTTATGACCGCCCTGCGAAAGGTTTTTTCCGAACCGCGCAAAACCGGGGTGCGCATCGGCGTAGATGGAAAGCACTTTTGCGTTTCGCAGCGTCACGGCTTCGGTGCCGGTGAGCGGCCCCACCACCTGCCCACCTTTGTCGGTGTACGACGCCAGCAGCGTGTACTGGCCGTTCGGTTCGTCTTTCTGGTGATCGTTGAACGTCAGGGAGCCCTGCAAGGGTGCGGTTTTTGGCGCGCGCGGTTTGTCGGTCAGCGAGAAAATGTAACGGACCATTTCCTGCGCATCGGTCACCGGAATTTGGGGGTGGGCGCTCATGACATGCACGGTTCCCCAGTTGCCGCCCCCGCCGTTGATGATTTTCGTCGCCAGTTTATCAAGTGCATCCGTCTGGCTTTTGTACCGCTGCGCCACGGCCAGCAACGACGGCCCGACCGACACCTTGTCAATCGTGTGGCAGGCTTTGCAATCGCTGGCGTCCATCAGAATTTTGCCCGGCGGATTGCTGACCAGCACCGAGGTCGGTGACTTGGGCGCGTTCGGGTCGAGCGTGCTCGGCTGCGGATTATAGCTATACGACACCTTGATTCGCTTCGGATCAATTTTGCCGTCCTCCCGGTCCTGCACCTTTACCGCATAGGCAAACGGTTTTCCTTCCCAGAAAAACGATTTGTTCTGCGTGCTGGCAATGGCCACCGCCGGTTTGGCATTGCCGACCTTCACAACAACCGTATCGCGCCCCACCAGACCGGCCTTGTCCGTTACGTTCAGAATGGCTTTGTAAACGCCCGGTTTGGTGTAGGTGTAACTGGCATTCGGCGTGGTGGCGCCCGCGGTTTTTCCGTCGAACCACCACCGGTAGTTCACCTCATCATCGTCGTCGAGGTCGCGGCTGCCGCGTCCGCTAAACATCACCCGCAGGGGCGCGGGGCCGGCCATTTCACGCAGAATCGGGAAATTCCGGCGTTCGGAGGTCAGAAAAACCGTCCGGTCCAGGCGGTTTTCAATGGCCGTATCCTGCACGCTGGCCTGCGCCACGGGCGGGCGGTTTCCGGTGTTGTATTCAATCTTGACCAGCCGCGCATCTTCGTTATCGGCGCCGTATACCGAGCCGTATTCCAGCATGTACATGACACCGTCGGGGCCGAAATCGAGGTCGATGGGCCGCCGGAAGTCGCCGTTGCCGGGCATGAAAGGTTCGCTGCGGACGTAATTTTCGTTTTCGTCGAACGTCAGCGCCAGCACCCAGTTGCGCATCCAGTCGAACACAAACAGCTTGCCGTCGTAATACTCCGGAAATTTGGCCGCCGATTTTGAGGTTTTGTCAAACGCATAAAATTTGCCCGCCATCGCACTGCGGCCGCCCTGCCCCAGTTCCGGAAACTCCTCCGAAGCCGCGTACGGATACCAGATCATGGCGGGCATGGCCGGGGGCAACTGGTTCAAACCGGTGTTGTTCGGGGAGGTGTTGACGGGCGCTTTCGGGTCGAATTTCGGCCCGGCGGTTTTGGTCGCAAAGTCCCAGTCCACGTACGCGTAATTGTTGCCGACAAACAGCGGCCAGCCGAAATTGCCGGCTTTTTTGGCCTGGTTGAACTCGTCATAACCGCGCGGCCCCTGCGGCCCTTCCTTGCCCGCATCCGGCCCGATTTCGCCCCAATAGACCGTCGATGTTTTCGGATTAACCGCAATGCGGTACGGGTTCCGGCAGCCCATTGCATAGATTTCCGGTAAGGTTTTAACAGTTCCTTTCGGAAACAAATTTCCGGCCGGAATCGTGTAGCTGCCGTCGGGTTCGGGGTGAATCCGCAGCACTTTTCCTTTCAGGTCGTTCGTGTTGGCCGAGGAGCGCTGCGCATCCAGGCTGAAAAATTCCGGACCGGGCCGCTCGTCCATGGGCGAATAGCCGTCCGACGGAAACGGGCTGGAACTGTCGCCGGTCGACAGATACAGGTTGCCGTCCTTGTCCCAGGCCAGCGAGCCGCCGTGGTGCGAACCGCTGTTTTTCTGCACCGGCACTTTCAGCAGAATTTTCTCCGATTTCAGATCCAGTTGGTTAGTGGCCGAAACCGTAAAGCGCGAAAGCTGAAAATTGATCGGTTCGTCGGTTTGGCCGGCCGGGGCGTAGTAGACAAAAAGATGCCCGTTTTTGGCAAAGTTCGGATCGACCGTCACGCCGATCAGCCCGGTTCCACCCGCGAACGTAATCGGAAATTTATGCACCAGCGCGTGTTTCCGGCTCTTGGTGTCATACACCGAGAGGTTGCCCTGGAGTTCGGTAAAAAAGATGCGTCCGTCGGGCGTCACGGCCAGCTCCATCGGTGAGGCCAGGTCATTGACCAGTACGGTTTTCACGAAGCGGTTGGGTTCCGGCGTCACTTTGGCGTACGATTTCTGGTAGTCCAGCGGTTTTCCATTGCCAATGGCGTATTTGATTCCGCCCAGCAGGTGGTTCAGAAACAGCGGTTCGCTGAAACTTTCGTCGGTGTGGCCGTTGCCGGTGTAAAACGCCCGCCCGCCGTCGAATTCGTGGTACCAGCTAATGGGGTGATTGGCGCCGTTGGTGCCGCCCTCGTAGCTGCTCTCGTCGAGGTAGGCCAGCGGTTTGATGCCGGTATAAAACGAGCGGTAGTTGTACCATTCGTCGGTGCGCTCCCAGCGGTCCGGCAGCTGCACGGTTGAAACGTGTTTGTGGTCGGTCACGTCGACGGTGGCTTTCCGGACGTTTGGGTTGTGCGGGTGGCTGGCAAAATGCGCGCCCATCAGCCTGGCGTACCAGGGCCAGTCGTATTCGGTGTCAGCAGCCGCGTGAATCCCGACGTAACCGCCCCCGGCCTGAATATAGCGTTCAAATGCCGCCTGCTGTTCACCGTTCAGAACGTTGCCGGTCGTGTTGTTAAAGATTACCGTGGCGTATTTCTTTAAAGTTTCGTCGGTGAAGACGGCGGCATTTTTCGTGGTATCGACCAGGAAGTTGTTCTCCCGGCCAAGTTTCTGAAGGGCCGCAATCCCGAACGGAATGGACGTGTGTTTCCAGCCTTTGGTTTTCGAAAACACCAAAACCCGCACCGGGTCGGCCACCCGAATGGTCAGGCTGGAATGGAGCAGAAAAGCGATGCCGAATAGGAGAACGGAACTGATGCGCATTAGCAATGACCGGGTCATTCTATTTCAGTTAACGGTTTTTTAACGTTTTTTCTTTTTTATTTGATCGACGGTAGCGATCCAGCCCGAGGGGCCAGGCAACGACAGGGCAGACCGGGAATGTTGAAAAACCGCCGGTTGCCCTGATCCGGTTTTGGGAGGAGCTTTTGGTTTCATCGGGTATTTCGTTTCATCATAGTACGAGCCGTTGCCGAAAGCCGCACCGGTTTTTAACCGGTTGGCCGTCCGAAACGGGCATCATGATACTAAAGCAGCTTGTGCCGGAAATCTGCTTTGTCGTTCTAAAAAATATCGTTTTTTTCTTATTGAATAACCCGTATATGCTGCAACTCAAGCACGTTCACCACATTGCCATCATCTGCTCCGATTATGAACGGTCGAAGCATTTTTACACGGAGATTCTGGGGCTGGAAATTTTACAGGAAATCAACCGGGCTGCGCGCAGCTCCTACAAGCTGGATCTGGCGCTGAACGGGCAGTACGTCATCGAACTGTTCTCGTTCCCCAACCCGCCCGCGCGGCCTTCGCGGCCCGAAGCGCTGGGGCTGCGGCATCTGGCGTTTGCGGTGGAAAATGTCGAAGCCGCCAAAACCGCCCTGGAAGCGGCTGGCGTGGCGGTGGAGCCCATCCGGATCGATGAACAGACCGGGCGACGGTTTACGTTCTTCAGCGATCCGGACGGGTTGCCTCTGGAGTTTTACGAAGACTAATCAGTGGCCGGCGAACGTTGCGTTCCGGCGGTTTTCTGGCGGCAGAGCGCGTAGGCTTCGAGGAGCCGGTTGTGGTGCTGACGAGCTTTGAGCCAGGACCGGGCCGAGGTCTGCTGAATCACCGTCTGCATGCAGGGGTCGTTGACAAAGGCGGCTTCGAGGTTATGCCGGTTTAGGGCCAAAACCGGCTCGTCGGGCGTCACGCTGAAAAAGTAATGCTCCGTGGCGCCCTCCCCAAAGTCCGACTGGCGGTAGAGCGTCAGCGTTTTTTCCTCGACTACTTCGTACGTGCTCCCCAGGTAGAGCCGGTACAACGTGCCGTCTTTCTGCTGGTATCCCCAAAGCTGGTCGGTGGATGCGGTTTTTTTCTGGCCCGCATCGGTCGTAACCTGAACCTGGTACGGGTGCCAGTGGACGTGCACCGCCCGCAGATCCGGTTGCTGAAGCTGGTAACCGCCCGCATCGTTGCGATACACCAGCTGGTACTGATTTCGGTGCATCCGGCAGCCCTGAACCAGGAGCAAAACCACCCAGAACCCGATTAGATACCGCTTCATTTCCGACTGGCGTTTACGGCCTGACCATCGCGGATTTCTTCCGACGCGATCCGGACAATGGGGTCGCCCGCCCGCACTCCGCCGAATACCTCCACCAGGCTGTCGAGCGTGTTGCCTTTTTCCACCGTCACCCACTCGGCCTTGTTGTTGTTGACGCGAATGACAAACGTTTTTTCGCTGGAACTGACCACGGCGGTTTTGGGCACAAACAGCGTGGCCGCCGTGCGCTCTACCGGCAGCCGAACCTCCGCGTACATACCGGGCTTGAGCAGATTGGTTTTGTTGTCCACGTCGAACTCGGCCATCATCGCCCGGTTGGCTTCCACCAGACTTTGCGCGCTCCGGGCCAGTTTGGCGTTGAACTGCTGCTCCGGCATGGCGCTCACCGTAAAGGAAACCGCACTTTTGTTGGGCAATTGGTTGGCGAACGTTTCCGGAACGGCCACCGTCAGGCGCAGCGTCCGGCTGTCTTCGAGCACAAACAGCGGTTTGGCATTGCTGTCGCCCGCACCCACCAGCGCCCCGGCGCTCACGTTCCGCTCGGTGATGACGCCGTCGAAGGGCGCGGTGATGGTCAGGTACTGGCGCAGTTCTTTTTTGGTCTGGTAGTTCGACCGGCTGGCCCGAATCGTACCGGTGGCCGAGGCCACTGTGGCGCTGTCGGCCAGCATCCGGGCTTCGGCCTGATCGAGTTCGTGCAGCGAAACCGCCCCTTCCACTTTGCTGGTTTGCAGCAGGCGGTTGTACGTGAGCCGACTCGCGCGGAACCGGACTTTCTGCTCGTTGATGGCGGCTTCCTGCGCCTGCAATTGCGCCTGGGCCTGGGCGAGTTCCGACAGCACTTCGGGCGCGTCGAGCACCGCCAGCACCTGTCCTTTCCGAACGGCCGAGCCGCGATCAACGCGCACTTCGCGGAGGAACCCTTTCACTTTGGCGTACAGGCTCACCCGGTTCCAGGGCTTCAGTTCGCCCGGCAGAACGATCGGTCGGCTGGGGCGCAGGGTTTGAACTTCCGCCGTCGCCACCCGCTGAACTTCGGGCGCTTTGACGGTTTTCTTTTCTTCACTGGCGGCTGAGGTGCAGGCCGCCATACCGGCTGCGGCAACCACGGGCCAAACAAGGTTTGAAGCCAGGGCGTGAAGGAGTAAAGAAGGAAAGGAGCGAGGGGGATTTTTCATGGCTTACAGTGCGGGGCTTACCGGTTGATGATAAAATTTACTTTCCGGATCTTCCGGATCGAGGGATACCGATTGCAGGGCGGCTTTGGTCTGAAACTGCGTAAAGACGCAGGGCAAAACCAGCAGGGCCGCCAGCGTGGAGGCAATCAAGCCGCCGATCACGGCCTGACCGAGGGGAGCAATCTGATCACCGCCCTCGCCCATGCCCGATGCCATCGGTGCCATCCCGGCAATCATGGCAATACTGGTCATCAGAATCGGGCGAATCCGGCTGTTGGCCGCCAGCACCACGGCTTTGCGGGTATCGCCGGTTTCCAGCCGCAGGTTCTCGGCGTTGGTCACCATCAGAATGGCGTTGGCCACCGACACGCCCACGGACATGATCAGTCCCATGTACGATTGCAGGTTGAGCGTTGCTCCGCAGGCCAGCAGCATCAGCAAGGCCCCGGCCACCACCGCCGGAATGGCCGCCAGAATCACCAGCGACAGTTTAAACGACTGGTAGTTGGCCGCCAGCAGCAGGAAGATGATCACAATGGCGACGAGCAGACCGGTTTGCAAACTGCTCAGCGTATCGGTCAGCAGGTTGGTTTGGCCGCCCAGTTCGACCAGGACGCCCCGGGGCGGTTCGCCCGCATTGTTGATGGCCTGTGTAACGGCTTTCTGCGCCGACCCCAAATCTTTTTCCTGCAAATTGGCTGTGATCGTCACCAGCCGGTTCGGCCCGGCGCGGTCGTATTCACCGGGGGCGGTTCCTTCCGTAAACGTGGCAACATCCGACAACAAGGGGTGCATTTCGCCACTTTTCAAGGGGATGTTGCCGATGTCGCTGGCGCTGCTCATTTTGTATTCCGGAATCTGCACCTGCACCTGATAGGCCAGCCCCTTCGATTCGTCGAGCCAGAGGTTTTTGTCGGTAAACCGGCTGGACGAGGTAGCCGCCACCATCGACCGGGCTACCTGCGTGGAGGTAACGCCCAGTTGTCCGGCGCGTTCGCGGTTCAGCGTCACGTTCAGAACCGGGTATTGCAGCGGCTGGGCAATCTGCACATCGCGCAGGAAGTCGATTTTCGTCATTTCATCCCGGATCTTGTCGGCGAACCGCCCGGCTTCGGCCAGGTCCTTGGCGGCCACCGTCACCTCAATCGGTGTGGACGCGCCCTGGCTCATGATTTTTTCGGTCAACTCAATCGGCTCGAAGGAAATGGCCGCCATGGGCAGGGCTTTGGCGATGCGCCCCCGCAGGTCTTCCTTTAAATCGTCCATGTTTACCGGATGCTCTTCGTTGAGCGAGACCTGCAAAACCGCTTCGTGCGGGCCGCTGTTGAACACGAAGATGTTGGACGTACCGTAGCTGGACGGCACCGTGCCGACGTAGGCCGATGAAATTTCCACGTTGTCCGCACCGACGGCTTCTTTGATGATATCCAGCACCTTCAGCGTCGCCATCTCGGTGCGTTCCACCCGCGTTCCGTCCGGAATCCGCAGGCGCATCTGGAACTGGTGGCTGTTGCCGTGCGGCAGAATGTCCGTTCCGATGACCCTGAAACAGAGGACAATAATCACCAGACTGCCCACCAGATAACCGCCCACGACCAGCCCGCGACGGTTCAGGATTTTTTCGAGGACATGGGAATACCGTTGCTTGAACTTGTCAAAACCGGTCGGATTTTTGGCCGGATGAGCGGCTTCGTCCAGCATGGCATGACGTTCATTGGCATCCAGCGCCAGCGTCGGCGCTTCGTGCTGGGGATGATCTTTCAGCAGCCAGTTGGCCAGTACCGGCACGAAGGTTTGCGAAAGCAGGAACGAGACGATCATGGCGAACCCCACCGACAGTGACAGCGGCAGAAACATCGAGCGCGGCACCCCGCTCATGACGAACGCGGGGGCAAAAACCGCCAGAATGGCCAGCAGAATCAGAAATTCCGGGAAGACGATTTCCTTACAGGCATCCCAGATCGCTACGGCTTTGGGCTTGGCGTTCGTGCCCTGCCCCATTTCTAAATGCTGGTGAATGTTTTCGATGGTCACCGTCGCCTGATCGACCAGAATCCCGATCGCCAGCGCCAGGCCCGAAAGCGTCATGATGTTGATGGTCTGCCCGAACAGATTGAGCATCAGCACGGCGGCCAGAATCGAGATCGGGATGGTTGTGATGACGATGATCACGCTCCGCCAGTCGCGCAGAAACAGCAGCACCATCAAACCCGTCAAAACCGCACCCAGAATCCCTTCCGTCACCAGACTTTTGAGGGCGTTGGTCACGTACACCGACTGGTCGAATTCATAGGAAATCTTCACGTCTTCCGGTACGGCCGCGCGCAGCTCGGGCAGGGCTTGGCGGATGTTGTTCACCACATCGAGCGTCGACGCATCCGACTTTTTGACGACCGGAATGTACACCGCCCGGCGTCCGTTGACCAGCGCGTAGCTCACCGTTACGTCGGCTCCGTCTTCCACCGTGCCAATATCGCGCACGAAAACCGTTGGTCCGGCCCCCACGCGAATCGGGATGTTGAGGAAATCTTCGGGCCGCTTCACCAGCGAGTTCACCGGCGTCATCAGGGCTTTGTCGCCAATCCGGATGTTACCGGCGGGCGAGGGCTGGTTGTTGGTCACAATCGACTTGATGACCTCTTCGGGCGTGAGCTGGTAGCTGCGCACCCGTTGCGGATCGACCTTGATGATGACCGTCCGCTGGTTTCCCCCGAACGGCGGAGGGCTGGAAACGCCCGGAATCCGGGAGAACATCGGCCGTACCCGCGACGAGGCAAAATCCTGAATTTCGTTCAGCGAACGGCTCTGGCTTTCAAACACCAACTGCCCCACCGGCACCGAACTGGCATCGAACCGCACGACTTGGGGCGGCACGGTTCCTTCCGGCATATAGGCTTTGGCCCTGGAAACGTTGTTGGCGACCTCGGCAGCCGCCTGGGCCATGTCGGTACCCGGATAAAACGAAAGTTTGATCAGCGACAATCCCTGAATGGTTTTAACGTCGATGTCGCGGATACCGGAAACGTACAGAAAGTGGTCCTGGTAACGGGTGGCGATAAAACCGTCCATCTGGTCGGGGGCCATCCCGCCGTAGGGCTGAACGACGTAAATGGTGGGCAGATCCAGATTCGGGAAAATATCCACCGGGATGGTCACCAGCGACAGCCCCGAAAAAAACAGGATACCGAGTACCACTACCACCACCGAAATGGGTTTCCGCAGGGCCGAACGAATGATTTGATACATAAAATTTCTGGGTTTTCAGTTTTCGGTAGTCGGTTTACGGTGGCTGACGCATCAGGGGAACGGCATGCATCAGTCAACGGAGAACGGTAAACCGAAAACCGGATACGTTATTTTATCTGGTTCATGAACAGCGACAAATCTCCCTCGGCTGCGGCTTTCAGGAGCAGAAACCGCCAGACGTTGCTGGTGGCGACATAGCCGTCGATTTCGGCCCGGTTGAGGGTGACAAAACTTTGGAGCAGCGTGGGCAGATCGGCCAGGCCGTTCTGGTAGCGGGCCTGGGCCTGGTTGTAGGCCTGCCGGGCCGCCCGGAGCTGAACGGGCGCCTGCCGGGCCTGTTCCAGCCCGACCGTCAGTTGGGTGTCGGCTTCCCGGTTTTGCCGGGTGATGCGCAGTTGCTGGTCGTTGTAAAGTTGCCGGAACCGCTCGACCTGAAACTGCTCGCTGCGGTAATCGTGTTTGAGCCGCAGGGTGTTGGTCAGATTCCAGCGGGCGACGACCCCGAACAGGTAATTCGTGGCCTGATAGCCCAGCCCCCGGTTGAAATCCATGCGGAACGTTTCGTCAGCGTTGGTGAATCCCGAACCCCGCGCCCAGCCCGCTCCGACCAGCGAAATGGAGGGCAGCATGGACCGTTGCAAGGCCGTGCTCCGGGCGGCCGAAAGGTTGATTTGGGATTGGAAAAGCCGCAAAACCGGGTTTTTGGGCGAAAGAGAATCGGATTGGAAACGGGTCTGGGGCAGCGTCGTGTAAAACCGCATGCTATCGACCCGCAGACCGGGCTGCACCTGGCCGACGAGTTCCGACAACCGCAGCCGCTGCACCTGTTCGCGCTGTTCGCTTTCTAGCAGTTGCAGCCTGGCGCGAACGGCTTCGGCCGTGGCCAGCGAGCTATCAACGCCCGCCCGCATGCCGGAATTAACGCCCGCATCGACTACCTTTTTAAAGGTCTGCGCCCGTTCGAAGTTCGCCCGCTGCACATCCACCAGTTTCTGGTTGACCAAGAGCGTCAAATACGCGTCGATGATCCGGACCTGATGCTGGAAAAGTTCGTTTTCGTAATCGGACTGCGACCGTTGATGATCCGCTTCGGCGGCTTTCACATTGGCTTTTACCCGCCCGAAGTTGACGATCCGCCAGTCGATGACGGCGCTGACGAAACTGCCGGTGGTGCCCTGGTAAATATTATCGGGCCGGATGCCACCGGAGGTGGAAATGGCCGTTCCTTCGTTGGGAAAAAACGAACCGTTCAGGGCGTTGCTGGTCGCGTAGGTGTATTGATCCTGAGCGATCATGCTGGGCAGAAACTCCGTCCGGCTGGCCTGCACCCGCTTTTCGGCGCTCTGGACCTCGGCCTGTTTGGATTTCAGGAACGGATACGCCTGCGTGCCCTGTTCGATGGCCTGGCGGAGATTGACGGATTGCCCGGCGGCCGGTTTCGTCAGCAAACCGGCGCCCAGCAGAAGCAATCCGACGGTCCGGCTGCGTCGCCGACCGCCAGCGGATTGTTGAACGGTTTCCTGATCACGTGCTTGTTTCATGCCCTGTAGCCCGACCGGTTTTTTGATTCTTCACGGTCAAGGAATTGCAAAGCACGCGTTCAATGTTGGAAACATTTGGGAAAAAGGAGACGGGCAGACGTTTTAACGGATTCGTTTCACGCGAAATTTGCACGTGATGGCCTTGCCGCCCCGGCTAACTTCGCCGTTTGGGTATAAAATGGTCTTTACCTTCCACGTATTCACCGGGTTTACTGGCCCATTGAGTAATGTGAAGCGCACCGTCTGAGTTGACCGTATTGTAAGGTGACTGGCAACTGGAATACATAGCGACATAAATCTTTGAACCGGGCCCCGTGCTGAATTGCGACTAAAGCGGGATGAACTGTACACGACTCCATTCGTTACCGACGCGCCACCTGCGCCCGGATGCGGCTTAGCGAAGGGCCTTTGATGCCCAGATACGACGAAATGTGGCCGAGCGAAACCCGGTTTAGCAGATCCGGGAAATGATTCAGCAGATCGGTGTAGCGTTCCTCCGCGCTCTGGGTCAGCAGACTTTCCGACCGGCTTTGGTTGAACATGAAATATTGCTCGGCCAGCAACCGCCCGAAACGCTCCCAGCCGTGCGACTGTGCGTATAGCTGTTGCAGGTGGTCGCGGTCGATCACCATCAGTTCCGCATCCTCCAAGGCTTCGATCAGGTACGGGCAGGTCATCTGCGTGAGCATTCCCTTCAGGGAAGTCAAAAAGGCGTGTTCCGGAATGAAGTACAGATTGTGTTCCTGCTCGGTTTTGGGATCCACGTAGTACACCCGAAAAAGTCCCTTCAAAATAAAGCCCACCTGCCGACAGACCGAATTCTGAAAATTAAAATAGTCGTGCCGGACCATCGTCCGGACGTGCCAGAACTCCCCGGCCAATTGCCAGTCGGCTTCTGAAATACCAGCAAATTGCTGTAGATGGTGGTATAAGGTGGCCTGTTTCGACGGAATCATCTTTTTTAAAATTAGATTGCCCGCCAACAAGTTCCCGGTATGCGTTGCGAAAATTTTTAGTGCATCCGGCGGTTTTTAACCTAGGTGAAAAATGGTCCGAAAACCGCCGTTTACCTTTGAGCCATTAAAAATAAATCACGAACAACACTAAATCAGATCACTATGAAAATTACGCGTAATGCCTCCGCAACCTGGACCGGAACCGGCAAAGATGGAAAAGGAACCCTGACGACCGCCAGCACGGTTTTGAACCAGACGCAATATTCGTTCAACACCCGCTTTGCCGACGGCATCGGCACCAACCCCGAAGAACTGGTGGCGGCTGCCCACGCGGGCTGCTTTGCCATGCAACTGGCCTTCAACATTCAGCAGGCCGGTTTTGCCGCCGATTCGCTGGACGTGAGCTGCGCCGTGACGCTGGAAGACGGCGGTATTACCAGCTCTAAACTGACGCTCAAAGCCAGCGTGCCGGGACTCGATCAGGCGAAGTTTGATGAACTGGTCGACCACGCCGAGCACAACTGTCCGATCTCGAAGCTGTTTAACACCACCATTAGCGTAGATGCCACGCTGGCGTAACCGATTAAATCCTGATTAAAACGGCGGCCGAATGGTTCAATTCGGCCGCCGTTTTTGTTTTGTCAGAGGGTAGTAATCAGAGTAATACCGTTGACAGGATGGGCAGAGGAAAATTTGGACGACTAAAAACCTCCCAAATCTTTCCAACATTGGCGTTTACCTTGGCGGCTTTTAAAAGCTGATGACGCATGAAAGTACTGGTGGTAGAAGACGAAAAAGGGCTGGCCGAAAGCATCACCGCGTACATGAGCAAGGAGGGCTATCTTTGCGAAACGGCGAGCACGTTCCGGGAAGCCGACGAGCGGATTTATCTGTACGATTACGACTGCGTGATCGTGGACCTGACGCTGCCCGACGGCAACGGTTTTCAACTCATCGAGACCCTGAAAAAGCTGCTGACGACTACCGGCGTCATCATCATTTCGGCCCGCAACGCGCTGGAAGACAAAATTCGCGGCCTGGAAATTGGTTCGGATGATTATTTGACCAAACCGTTTCACCTGTCCGAACTGAACGCCCGGGTGAAGTCGCTGATCCGACGGCGGAATTTTGGCGGTCACACCGAAATCCGGTTTCGGGAATTGGTGGTCAGTCCGTCGTCCCGGAAGGTGTACGTCAACGGCCAACTGGCGGTTTTGTCCCGGAAAGAATACGATTTGCTGCTGTATTTTCTGTCGAACATCGACGTGGTGCTGACCAAAGTGTCCATTGCCGAGCATTTGTGGGGCGATACCATTGATTCGGTTGATTCGCTGGACATGGTGTACTCACACATTAAAAACCTGCGCCGGAAACTGCTGGAAAAAGGCGGGTCGGACTACCTGCGCTCGGTGTACGGAATCGGGTACAAATTCGGAGAATCTTGAAACTGCTGACCAAAACCAACCAAATCTACCTGGCTTTTTCGCTGGTGATCTACCTCTTCGCCGGGCTGGCCTTCTACCAGGTCGTCCGATTTCTGATTTACAAGGAGGTGGAAAGCCGGTTGCAGGTGGAACGGCTTGATTTTGAGGGGTATATAAAAACCCACAAGAGCTGGTCGGATACCACCTATTTCGTTGAAAACAAGATTGACGTTGATCCGGTTGGCTCCCATTCGAACCAGCGGGCAACGTTTAGCGATACGCTGATTCAAAACCGGTACGATAGCGAGCTGATGCCGTTTCGGCAACTGACTTTTTACACGCCCATTCAGGGGCGGCTGCACCGGGTGGCGATCCGGAAATCACTGATTCAGTCGTACCAGCTCATTGAAGTCATTACGGTGACGATGGCGGCCTGTCTGGGACTGCTGCTGCTCGGAACGTTCTGGTTTCAGGGCAAACTCTCGGGGCGGCTCTGGCATCCGTTTTACGAAACCCTGTCGCGCATCAAACGCTTCAATCTGGCGAGCACGACGCCCCTGCACCTGGAAAAACCGGAGATCAACGAGTTTCGGGAACTGAACGAAGTGTTGCGCAAGATGGGCGACAAAATGCAGCAGGATTACCGTAGCCTGAAAGAATTCACCGAGAATGCTTCCCACGAAATTCAGACCCCGCTGGCGCTGATCAACGCCAAAGTGGAGCAGCTCATTCAATCCGAGAAACTGACCGAAACCCAGACCCGCTGGATCGAGGACATTTACCAGGCCACCCGGCGGATGGCCCGGCTGAATCAGGGGTTGTTGCTGCTGGCCAAAATTGAGAATCACCAGTTTACCGGCGACCAAACAATTGATCTGACGGCTTTGCTCACCGGAAAGCTGGAGGATATGGACGAGGTGCTGACGCACAAAAAGATCGGGGTGGAGGTGCGAAACGAAAAACCGTTCGCGGTGCAGTTGCCGGTTCCGCTGGCCGAAAGTCTGGTGACGAATCTGGTGAACAACGCCATCAAGCACAACCACGCGGAAGGCCGTCTGGAATTGATTTCGGAGGGGGACCAGTTGTGGCTTAGCAACACCGGCAGCCCGCTGACGACCGACCCGGAACGCTTGTTTGAGCGGTTCAAAAAAGAAGGCACCGGCCCGGATTCGGTGGGCCTGGGGCTGGCCATCATTAAGGAAATCTGCGAAAATTACGGCTTGCGGGTGCAGTATGAGGAAGAGCATGGCTGGCACCGGTTTTGCCTTTCCCGCCATTTATAAAAACGCCTGGTACCGGTCTAGTGCGGCCGATAACGCCCGTTGTTGCGCGCTGCTTAGGTTGACAAACAGGTTGGTTTCGACCAAAACCGCGTGCTTCGTTTTCTTGCGGTTCCAGGTGCCCACCACCCGGCCGTCGATCACGATAACCGGGCTGAAAATACCGTTTCCGGTTTGGGCAATCTGCGCCGAATCCAGGCCCGCGAACGCGGCCGAACGGTCTTTGTAAGCGACCAGGTATTCGTCGTAAACCGGCAGCAAAAAAGCCGTTGTTGTCTCCGCTGCCGCATCGGGCAGGGAAGCAGGCATCCAGTAGGTTTGTCCGTCAATCCCGACCGACAGCAGGTCGGCCTTCACCAGTTCCATTGCGGTTTTAATTTCGGTTAGCGTCAGGCTCGACCACCAGCTGAAATCCGCCAGCGTGGCCGGACCGTGGCTCGTAAAATACCGCCGGGTCAGTTCGGCCAGCGCTTCCTCGCGCGACAGAGGAGCGGTTTTGAGAATCCACTCGTCGAGCAGCACAAACGTAAATTCGTTGCCGCTCCGCAGGCCGTGGCAGATGAGCCGGTCGTAGGAAGCCCGCCCGAACAGAATACCCAGCCGGTTTTCGTTGGTCGGAATTCCGGCTTCGTCCAGCAAAATTTTCAGTTCGCTGCGTTTCAGTTGCCGTCCGCCCGCCAGCGCTTTGGTCATCACGTCGTAACTTTTGGTGACCACGGCTTCGTCCAGTTCGTGCCGGCGCAGGTGGTTGGCGTAAATCGCGTGCGAGCGGGGATGAATCAGGTCCAGCAGCCAGTGAATGTCGGCAGCGGCCACCCAATGCAGCGTACCGCGCATCGGCCACGTCCGGATGATCGTTCGATCCCTAAGCGCCTGCTCGACAACGGCCTCGGTGCTGCCGGGCAGGCGGTTTCCAAGGGCCCACATGGCGGGGAGGTACTCCTGACCCTGCACCGCCCCAAACCACGCGACCAGCTCAGCGGGCGTTGTCAGAGTCGTCTGCGTCAAGTGCTGGTTATGCAGGCGGTAGCGAAGGAGGTCCGAAAGGGTCATTTTTAGAGAAGTGATGAAAGACCGGCGATGAACGATAAAAGAAGTAATTTTCTTTCGTCTTTCATCGCTTGTCCCGGGGGCGATTTTATTTCATCAGACAATAAAAGCAATAATCGGTCATGGGCGCGTCGGTCAAGCCGAGGTTGCGGCCGATCGTGACCACCTGCCCGCGGTGGTAGGTGCTGTGGTTCAGGCAATGCTGCGTAAATTCAAGCCGTGACTGAATCCCTTCGGCCCAGGGCGTTTTGAGCACCACCCGTTCCTGCAATTCGGCTTCGCTCAGCGACCGGATGTAATCGGCCAGCTCCGCCGACTGCTCCACCATTCCTTCGAAAATATCGTCAACCGTTCCTTCAAAACCAACCCAGATAAACGAAGGTGGCGCCGGAACCTGCTGCAACACCGAAAGCCAGAACCGCTGCGTGTCCCAGATGTGCAGCAGCGTCTGGTGCAGACTCGGAAAACTCGACGGCACGGTTTGCTCCATGACCGCACGGGGTTTGGTTTTCAGCCAGTCGACCAGTTGCTGGTTGGCCCACACGTTGTAAATTGCGTAATCGGTGACGAGGGATGCCAGCGTCAGTTCAGTTTTTTCGGCGATTGCGTGTACCATGATTGTTTCTGGTTTAGTATGCTACAAAGAAACACTGGAGGGGTGACAGCCCTATGTCAGCAGCAAAACCGCCGTTGTCGATTTATTGAAAAAATTTTCCCGGTTATTTTTCACACAACCCTATTCTTGACTGGTTATGTTACCGCATCTTGTTCAAAAACAGGAGCTTCGTCCGGCCGTTTCTGCCATTAATCTCGACGCTTATTTTCGGCGGATCGGCTACGCGGGCGCGCGAACGGCGACGCTCGAAACCCTGCGGGCTCTACAGCGGCTGCACGTGGAAGCCATCCCGTTCGAAAGCCTGAATCCGCTGCTCCGGCTGCCGGTTTTGCTCGACATCGACTCGCTTCAGCAGAAAATGGTGTACGGGGGCCGGGGCGGTTACTGCTTCGAGCACAACCTGCTCCTGAGCCACGCGCTGCAAGCCCTCGGTTTTCGGGTACGCGGGCTGGCGGCCCGCGTGTTGTGGAACGTGCCGGAGGGTGTCGTCAAAGCGATCAGCCACATGCTGTTGCTGGTGGAAGTAGACGACGAATGGTTGCTGGTTGATGTCGGTTTTGGCGGTTTGACGCCCACCGGCCCCCTGCGGCTGGCGTTGAATACGGTCCAGCGAACCCCCCACGAAGACTTTCGCTTGATTGAAGCCCACGAAGAACTGGTGTTGCAGGCCCAGGTTCAGAACGAGTGGCGGCCGCTCTACCGGTTTACGCTCCGCGAACACCTGCTGCCCGATTACGAAATGTTCAGCTGGTACCTCTGTACGAATCCCAACTCTTATTTTCTGACGAGTCTCTCGGCCGCCCGACCCACGGCCGACGGGCGGTTTGCGCTCCGGAACACCGTGTTGACAACGCACCACCTGGGCCGCGAATCGGAGCAGCGCGAACTCACCAGCGTGGCCGAAATGCGGACGGTTTTGGAAGCGGTTTTTCAGATCACGCTGCCCGCCACCACCGACCTGGATGCGGTTTTGCAACGGCTGCTGGATGAAGCGGCTGCCGCCCGCTAACGACGGCCGGTTTGGGGTCGTAAAATAATAAATGGGCTAAAAACGATTCGTTTAGTTTGGCTCCGGAAGCGGATTTTGGGCTAAAAGAAAGGCGAACAGGCGGTGGAAAGGCCCTGGCATCCTGCGGTACCCAACCGGGGCTTTTTTGATAGAAAGGAATTATTTGCTGAAATTAGGCTGCCGGAACCCGTTCCGGTATTCCAATTTCATTTCACATCTTACATCCTGTTCCATGCGTATTGAGACTATCTTTCAGAACAACGAAAAATGGGTGGCCGCCAAACTGGCCACTGACGAGAATTACTTTGGCAATTTAGCGCAGGGGCAAACTCCTGAATTTCTGTATATTGGCTGCTCGGACAGCCGGGTAACGGCCGAGGACATCATGGGGGTGCAGCCGGGCGACGTGTTTGTGCACCGCAACATCGCCAACCTGGTCAACAACATCGATCTGAGCGTCATGTCGGTGGTAAATTACGCGGTTCGGCACCTGAAGGTCAATCACGTAGTCGTGTGCGGGCATTACAATTGCGGGGGCGTGAAAGCGGCCATGCAGTCGGTGGATCTGGGCATTTTGAACCCCTGGCTGCGAAATATCCGCGATGTGTACCGGCTGCACAAGGACGAACTAAACGCCATTGACGATATCGATGCCCGGTATGACCGGCTGGTGGAACTGAATGTCGAAGAACAATGCCTGAATCTGATCAAAACGGCGGCCATTCAGGAAGCCTCCCGCGACCGGGGGCTGGTGGTTCACGGCTGGGTTTTCGACATCAAAACCGGCAAGCTCATCGACCTGAAAATCGACTTTCAGAAAAAACTGGAGTCCATCCAGGAGATTTATAATCTGTTTTAACCGGTTTTCTACCGGACTCCGTACGGTTCCAGCCGAAACCGGTAGCGGAGCGCCATACTCGCTAAAACCCCGTTGGGCAGTGGTTCGCGCTGCTGCCCAACGTCGGGTGGAGACCAGCCCGACCAGTCCGTCGATTCGAGCGGGCGTTTGGGCAGGTCCAGCCGGAAATCAACGGGTTGATTCCGGACAAAAACCCGCATTCGCCAGCCGTTGATTTCGTAAGGCGTGGTCTCCCAGGGTAAAATCACCGCATTGCCTTCCTCCCGCGTCTGCACCGACTGGCGCGATTCAAAATCCTGCCCGATAAACTGAAAGCTCACCGTCGAGTCGATGGCCTGCCCGTTCAGAAACGGTTTCGTCAACCGGACTTCCACCTCCAGCACGGCCCGCTGGTCGGAATAGTTCAGGACATACGGCTGGTCGTCCGACCAGATGAAGTAAGCGACAATCCAGCCGATGAGGGCAACACCGTCGAAAACCTGGAGGGAGCGCAGGTAGTGGTCGGCCAGAAACCGCTGCGCCAGAAACCACACCAGAAAAAAACCGGCGAAAGCCGCCAGAAAACCGCCCCAGGTTCCCAGATACGCAGCGCCCAGCCCGCTATCCCCGGAAAGCCCTTTGTTCATGGAAAAGACAATTCCGGAAAACAGAAAGAAAAACAGCGGAGCCGCGCACAGGCTGGCGACGAATAAGGTGACAAACCGTTCCATAGGGAAGCAAAGAAACGGCTTTAACGAGGGCCGGTAAAACCGGATTTGATAACGGGAAGCCCTGAGTGAATAAGCGCGCCTACAAAACCGATAACTAACAAAATGGTGCTTTTCGGGCTCCCTGCTGGCTTCGCCGGTGGCGATTACCGGGCGGGGTTTTTCTGCTGAATTTTACGCACGGTTTTTGATACAAACTAGGCAAATTACCAGACATAGTTATACGAAACAAAGAAAGTATCATTCATCTTCCTAATCGCACAACGGGTTTATGACGAAAGCATTACGGTTTTTTTTTCTTCTCTTCCCGTTATCAATTCTGCTGGTTACCGCTCAGTCAACCCCCATCCGGTTTAAACACATTACGACGGATGACGGTCTTTCGCAGAGCAATGTGACCTGCATCTTACAGGACAAACGCGGTTTTATGTGGTTTGGCACGCAGGACGGGTTGAACCGGTTCGATGGGTATACCTTTACCGTTTACCGGAACAACCCGAAAGATCCCGGCAGCCTGAGCCATAATTTTATTCGGGCGCTTTATGAAGACCGTAAAGGACGCCTGTGGGTCGGCACGGAAGACGGCGGCCTGAGCCTTTTCAACCGGGACACCGACACCTTTGTCAATTACCAGCGGATGGCAGAAAAGCTGAACAGCATCAGCCACAACCAGGTCACGACCATCGCCGAAGACCGGCGGGGACGGTTGTGGGTCGGCACGTTTGGCGGGGGGGTAAACCGCTTCGATCCGGCCACGCAGGCGTTCACGCCGTTCACCCACGATCCGGCAAAACCGGGTAGTCTGGCCAATAATTTTGTCAGCGATATTCTGGTCGATACGAGGGGGCGGATTTGGGTAGCGACCAGTGGCGGAGGGCTGGATGTATTCGATGCGGTTTCCTCTACTTTTCAGCACTTTGTCAACCAGCCGACCGAGCCGACTTCGCTGAGCCACAACAACCTGATGGCGCTTTTTGAGGATTCGCAGAAACGAATCTGGGTCGGCGCGGAAGGCGGGGGCGTCAACCTGCTGAATGCCGATCAGCAGACGTTTACCCGGTTTCAGCACAGCGCGACCAACGCCAACACCATTAGCCACAACGATGTAATTTCGCTGGAAGAAGGGCGGGGCGGCAGTTTGTGGGTCGGCACGCGCAACGGCGGAATCAGCGTCATCAGCAAAGACCTCACGCAAATCAGCCGCTATCCGTACAACGAAAACAACCGCGAAGGCCTGAACAACGGCTCGATTTATGCCATCTGCCGGGATCGGCGCGGGGATATGTGGATCGGAACCTACAGCGGAGGGATTAATTTTTACGACCGCGAACCCCAGAAATTTGAGTTGTACGAAAAAGAAAAAGACAACGCCAACAGCCTGAGCAACAACAACGTGCTGTCGGTTCTGGAAGACCAGCAGGGGCGCGTCTGGATGGGTACGGACGGGGGCGGGCTAAACCGCCTGCAGCGCGAAACCGGCCAGTGGGTGCGCTATGTCAACCGCCCCGGCGATCCGCGCAGCATTGGCAGCAATTACGTCATGTGCGTCTACGAAGATCGTGACCGAACCATCTGGGCCGGCAATTACAAAGGCGGGCTCAGCGCGTGGGAAACCACAACGGATCGCTTTGTTAATTTTCCGCAAAGCGATGACGTAAAAGGCGTTAGCCACGAAAGTGTCTGCACGATCATTGAAGATCAGCAGGGGAGTCTGTGGTTGGGAACGCTCGGAGCCGGGGTGAGCCGGTACGACAAAAAAACCGGGGTGTTTACGCACTACCGGGCCAGTCCGGACCGGGCGGGCAGCCTCAGCCACGGCGTAATTCGCTCGCTTTACTGCGACCGCAGCGGCACCATCTGGGTCGGCACGGAAGGGGGCGGTTTAAATCGGTTCGATGCCCAAAGCAAGGCCTTCACCACGTTTCGCTACAACCGAAAAGCGCCGAACAGCCTGAGCAACAACCTGATCAACAGCATTTATGAAGACAGCAACGGTACGCTGTGGATCGGCACGGACAGCGGCCTGAACCGGTTTGATGCCCAAACGCAGTCCTTTCGGACGTACCGCGAGCCGGAAGGACTGCCCAACGACGTGATTCAGGGCATTACGGAAGACCGCCACAAAAACCTCTGGATCAGCACCAACAAGGGACTTTGTAAATTCAATCCCCGCACCGGCACGTTCCGGACCTACGGCGTCAGCGACGGCTTGCAGGGGAATTCGTTCAACCGGCGGGCGGTTTTTAAAGGAAACCGGGGGGAGATTTTCTTCGGCGGCACCAACGGTCTGAACAGCTTTTACCCCGATAGCCTGCGCGATAATCTGGCCATTCCGCCGGTTTTTATCACCGATTTTCAGCTTTTCAACAAACCGGTTGCGATTGGCGGGCCGGATTCGCCCCTGCTGAAAAGCATCAGCGAAACGACCGAACTGACGCTGGCCTACTGGCAGTCGATGATTTCGCTGAAGTTTGCCGCCCTGAATTATTCGCTGCCGGAGAAAAACCAGTATGCCTACAAACTGGACGGTTTTGATCGGGACTGGATTGATGCGGGCAGCACCCGAACCGCCACCTACACCAATCTGGACCCCGGTGAATACGTTTTCCGGGTGAAAGCGTCGAACAACGACGGGGTCTGGAACGAAAAGGGAACGGCCCTGCGGATCGTCATTACGCCCCCGTACTGGCAGACCTGGTGGTTTCGCACGGCGCTGGCAGCCGCCCTGTTGCTGGCGGCTTACGCGTTGTACCGGTTTCGGGTGCTGGCCATTCACGCGCAAAAAAACGCCCTGGAAAAAGTGGTGGGCGAACGGACGGCGGAGGTGCTGTACCAGAAAGAAGAATTGCAGACCCAGTCGGAACATTTGCAGGCCCTCGTCGAAGAAATTCACGAACAGCGAACGCAGGAAAAACTGGCCCGCGAAGAAGCCGAAAAAGCCAATCAGGCCAAGAGCGTTTTTCTGGCCACGATGAGCCACGAAATCCGGACGCCCATGAACGGCGTGCTGGGCATGACCTATCTGTTGCAGGAAACCGAGTTGTCGGAAGAACAGCACGAATACGTCGATACGATTCACCAGTGCGGCACCAACCTGCTGGGCGTGATTAACGACATTCTGGACTTTTCCAAGATCGAATCCGGCAGCCTGGAACTGGAGGAACACGATGTCGATCTGCGGCACTGCGTGGAAGATGTGCTGGATTTGTTTGCCAGCAAAGCCGCCGAGCTGGAGCTGGATCTGCTGTACGAAATTGAGCACCCGGTTCCGACGCAGATCATCGGCGACGCGCTGCGGCTCCGGCAAATCCTGATCAATCTGGTGGGCAACGCCATCAAGTTTACCGAGCGGGGCGAGGTATTCGTCAGCATCGGCGTGCAGGAGCGCATCAGCGATCAGCAACTCGAACTGGTGTTTCGGGTGCGGGATACGGGCATCGGCATTCCCGAAGACAAGCGGCAGCGGCTTTTCAAGGCGTTCTCGCAGGTCGATTCGTCGATGACCCGGCGGTATGGCGGCACCGGTCTCGGCCTGGCCATCAGCGAACGGCTGGTGAAGCTCATGGGCGGCACGATCTGGGTCGATAGCCGGGTCGGCACAGGAACCACGTTTACCTTTACCATTCGGTGCGCGATCAGCCAGCAGGCGCAGCGGCAGTATATTTTCTTCAACACGGGCGAAAACGACGGGAAACGGGTGCTGCTCGTCGACGACAATCCGACCAACCTGACCATTCTGAAGTCACACCTGGAACAGTGGAAACTGGTAGTCGTGGCGGCATCGTCGGGCAAGCAGGCCCTGGCGCTCATGACGCAGGAAGCGCCCTTTCAACTGGTGGTGACCGACATGCAGATGCCGGAAATGAACGGCGTGCAGCTGGCGCGGAACATCCGAAACCGGAGTCTGGCCGTGCCGATTATTCTGCTGAGTTCCATCGGCGAAGAAAGCCGCAAGGCGTATCCGGAGCTTTTCTCGGCGGTCTTGACCAAACCCGTCAAGCAGCAGCAGCTTTTCGACGTGGTGCAGAAACAGCTGAAACAGTCGGGCGAAGCGGGGCCGGTTTCCGCCAAAACCGGCCATCCGACGCTGTCGGAGGTGTTTTCTCAGGACTACCCTTTGCAGATCCTGGTGGCCGAAGACTACCCGGCCAATCAGAAACTGGCGCTCAACATCCTCAGTAAACTCGGCTACCAGCCCCATCTGGCCCAGAATGGCGCCGAAGTGCTGGACCTGGTTCAGCGCCGGTTTTACGAAGTGATTCTGATGGACGTGCAAATGCCGGAGATGAACGGGCTGGAAGCCACCGCCTGGATTCGCCAGCAGACCGGGCCGCAGCCGACCATCATTGCCATGACCGCCAACGCGATGGCCGACGACCGCGAGGAATGTCTGCGGGCCGGAATGGACGATTACATCGCCAAACCCATCGTGATCGAAGAACTGAAAACCGCCTTGCAACAGGCCTCCGTGCAGCGGCAGACGCAATCCTGAAAACCGGGTTTAGAGATTATTTTCCGTAGCCAGTTGCCGTTTTGTAGTCACCACCACCAGCGCTTCCGTCTTGAAAGGCGGTTTCACCATCCCGATCTGGTCCTGGTCAAAAACCGCTACGGCCAGTTTGTCCGTGGGCGATAATTGCCGAAACTGGGCGTAGGTACCTGGCAGGCCGTCGATCAGAAAAGTCACTTTCTGCTGCTGGCTGCGGGTCAGCGGCCGGTGCTCCCAGAGTTGGCGGCCGATCTCCAGAACCGGCAATTTGATCGAAAAAATGGCGTCGACAATTTTGCCATCCAGGGTCGTAGCGCCGTATTTTCCGGCCGGTCCAAACCGCCGGAGCGCTTCCCGGGCCGTCAGGGAATTCCGCTTAAAATTAGGAAGGGTGCCAAAACCGAGCGGCTGACCGGGGCGCATCTTTAACAGGCGTCCGTTCAGCACCACCACCGGTTTTTCGTGCTCCCAGAGCGCGTACAGCGTGTCGGGCAGCAGCATGGGCTGGCGGGTGGTTTCCACCACAAATGGTTTCGATGGCTGCGATTGGTGCGCCGAAAGCACGAAGGGCGGAATTTGCCGCTTCGTTCGGGCAATCACCTTATTGCCGGTTTTCACTTCCACCGAAATATAGTCGATCAGTCCGGCCGGATTGACGTCGGCCTGATACGCCATCGTCATGTTTTTTTCGGCAAAAACCGCCCGCATCACTTCCAGGTCCTGAACCGTCGTCACCGCCGTAATGAGCCCAAATACGCCAAACGAATTGTCGACGACGTACTTGGACACGGTTTTGGGGGTATTGAAGGCGGTGCAGGATACCAGAATAACCCCCGCGAAAAGCAGATACGACCAGCCGGAGCCCACCGGCCGGGGCCGGTTCATCATCGAAATCCGACTTTTTAACTGCTGCTGGTTAAAGGAATTGCCCGCCGGGCGAACCGGCAGGGGAGCCGAGTCCGCCAGACTGGCTTTCAGCAGGTAATACTGGTACGTTTTTTTCTCCACGCCTTCGTCCAGCACCTCCCGGTCCACGAGGTACTCCAGGTTTTCCTGCACCAGCTGCTGGTGCCACCACGCAAACGGATTGAACCAGAAAACGATCCGCAGCACCTCGGCCGCCAGCATATCCAGGCTGTGCCACTGGCGGCAGTGAACGCGCTCGTGCCGCATGATCTGGTCGAATTCGTCGGGTTCATACAAAACCGGGTTCAGAATAACCCAGCGAAAAAACGAGAAAGGCGCGCTCACGTTTTCGTTGATTACCAGCCAGATCGTCTCCTGCCAAAACCGCTCCGAGTGCGCGATGAGCCGGCCCAGCGACCAAAGTTGCACCAGCAGCCGACCGGCCAGAAAGATCACCCCCGCCAGATACGCCCACAACGCCAGCTTCGGCCCGTTGAACGGAACCTCGTCCGGTTCGGCAACAAAGGCGTCCGTAACCCGGTTTTGCGGTTTTGGGGCTGTGGCCGCGAATTGGGCCGGTTTCAGCCGCGACCAGTCCACCACCCGAAAATGGGGGACGGTTTGCTGCACCAGATTCCGGATGGGCGCGGGCCGGAAGTCGGGCAGTTCGACAAGCGGCAGCGCCAACGCCAGCGCCACGTTCAGGCTGAGCAAAAACCGGTTCAGGCCAAACCAGGTGGCCCGGCGGAGCAGCAGCCGGTAACAAAGCGTCAGCACCGCCAGAATCAGGCCCGCTTGCAGGAGGTAGATCAACAGGCTCATGGCTACTGCCCCTTCTCGATCATGGTGATGATTTCTTTCAGTTCATCGACCGAAATCTTGTCTTTTTTGGCAAAATAGCTGACCAGATTTTTGTAGGAATCATCGAAGTAATCCGACACCACTTTTTTCAGCACAAAGCGGTTCTGGTAATCTTCCTTGCTGATAATCGGGTAGTATTCGTGCGTGTTGCCATACGCCTGATGGCCCACGTAACCTTTTTCTTCGAGGTTCCGGATGATGGTCGAAACCGTGTTATAATGCAGCGGAGGATCGGTGAAATACGGCAGCATGTCTTTGACGAACGACTGCTCGACTTTCCACAACACCTGCATGATTTCTTCTTCTTTCGCGGTTAGCTTTTCCATTGTGCTTGTTTTAGGTTAACGAATCGGGTTGCCGGGCCGGAGCGCCGGTGGCCTGAGAACGAATTTAAAACGATTTAGGTAGTTCACAAACTATTTTCATAGTTTTTTATCGGGGTGAATCAGCTCCGGTTTGGTTTGGAACTTTCCGGACGGGTCGTAGTTTTGTAGCAAGACCGCTGAACGCATGAAAAAAATACCACTCAGATTACTGGCCGGTTTGTGGCTGCTGCTCGCTGGCTGCGACGAAAAGGCGGTTTATAAAGGCATCGACGACATCAAAGACGGCACCTGGTACATCAACAACGCCCCGGAATTTACGTTTGAAATTGCCGATACTACCCTGACGTACAACATTTATTACAACATCCGCAACAGCGTTTCGTACCCGTACTACAACTTGTACATCCGGCGTTATTTGCTGGACGGGAGCGGGAAAATGCTGGAGTCGAAACAGGATGAACTGACGCTGCTCGATCCCAAAACCGGAAAACCGTATGGCGACGGCCTGGGCGACCTGTTCGACCACCGGATCAGCATGATGAAAAAATACCGTTTTTCCCGAAGCGGAAAATACACCATTCGCCTGCGGCAGTACATGCGCCAGAATCCCCTGCCGGAGATTTACAGCGTGGGTGTCACGGTCGAAAAAGATTTATAGCATGGATATTTATTTGCCTCTCTTTCCGCTGAACCTGGTGGTGTATCCCCATGAAGATCTGAATCTGCATATTTTTGAAGAGCGGTATCGGCAATTGATTAACGAATGCCTCGAAACCGGCCAGACGTTTGGGATTCCGGCGTTTATTGAGAACAAGCTACCCGGTTTTGGCACGGAAATGAGCGTGACGACCCTGCACAAACGCTACGATGACGGCCGGATGGACATCAAATCGAAAGGGTTGCGGATCTTCCGGATTGCGACGTTCGAAAACCCGGCGCCGGGCAAGCTCTACGCGGGCGGACAGGTGGAAGTGGTGGAAAGCAAACCGGAAACGGGCGATCACCTCGACGAACTGGTTGTCAAAGTGACCCGCTTGTACCGGCTGCTCCAGATCAACGCGGAGATTGACGAGCTAACGCCCCTGCTCTCGTTTCGGGTGGCTCACAAAATTGGCTTGTCGGTCGATGAAGAATACGAACTGCTGACGATTGAGCGCGAAAACGACCGCCAGCGGTTTCTGATTCGCCACCTCGACCGGGTGCTGCCGGTGGTTGCGGAAATGGAACGCACCAAAGACCGCATCAAAATGAACGGCCATTTCAAAAACCTCGATCCGTTGAAATTTTAGGAAGGAGGAAAGGGAGAAGGGATAAAAGGAGCAACTCTTCTTTTGTTGCTCCCTTCATCCTCTCATCCTTTTACTCCACCAGATTCTTTACTTTTTTCGGGATTTTATCCGTGATATCCTTTACATTCATCGGCCTGGTTTTCTGGCGTTCGGCTTCACCCAGCACAAAACCGTACGGTTTGAGCGGATCGACGGCGTCGAAAACCACCTTCAGAATGGCCGTCATCGGCAGGGCCAGAATCAGGCCCGTAACCCCCCACAACTGCCCCCAGAGTAACAGCACAATGATGGCCGCCAACGGATTGATGCTGACTTTCGAGCCGACAATGTAGGGCGTAATGAAATTGCCTTCCAGAATCTGGACGAACGAAAAGACCCCGATGACGCCCAGCGCCACCAGCGGATTGTCGTTGGTCAGCAACGTAAACAAGGCGGGGAGCAGTGACCCGATCAGAATCCCGATGTACGGAATCAGGATCATGAAGGCGCCCAGAAAGCCGAAAAAAATCGCATAATCGATGCCCAGAATGAGCAGCCCGACGGTGTTCAGGATGCCCACAATGATGATAACCAGCACCAGTCCGACCAGGTAATCTTTGACGACGGTATAAATCCGGCCAAAGACCACGTCAATTTTCGCCCGTTTGGTGCTGCTGAATACTTTGTAGAAGAACGTCCGGAAAAAATCGCGGTAGAGCATCAGAAAAAAGATGTACAGCGGAACGATGGAAATCGTCGAAAGCGTGTTGGTGGTCGCCAGCAGCGTCGAGGTCAGAAACGAACCACTTTCGCGAATGAGCTCGTTGAAGTAGCCCCGGGCTTCTTCGGCCAGTTTGGAACGTTCGATGTGAAACCGGTCTTCGCCGAAGGTCTGGAGCCGGTCGAGAATCTGGTTGCCGCGTTGCAGCAATCTGGGCGCTTCGGCGGTGAAGTTGGCAATTTGCAGCGAAATGAGGTAAAACAGCAGGTATAAAAAACCGATGACAATCACCAGACACACCAGAATGGCCGGTACGCGCGGAACGCCCCAGCGTTCGAGCCGGTGGTTGATCGGGTACAGAATCATGGCAAACAAAATCGAAAAGACCAGCGGCACCAGCAAATCCTGCATGGCTGACAGCCAGTAAACCAGAATCGTGGTGATGATCAGAATGCAGGCCAATCGAACATACGTCGGCAAATGAGCTTCAGGAAACTTGTTTTCCATATTTTTGTATACTACCCGGTTTTCAGTTTACGGTTTTCGGTATACGGTTTTCAGTTTACGGTATTCAGTGGTGATGTGTGCCTGCTGCCGGGTAAACGGAATGGAGTAGCCGAAATGCGTCAGCCACCGAAAACCGTATACCGAAAACCGTAAACTATTCTAATAAGATACACGAAATGACCTCTTTTCTTCTTTTTCTGTTTTCGCTCAAAGTGTCGCTTTGTTCCTGCCAGGCCGAAAACCGGCGCAGCGGTTTTCGGAGCGGGCGATCCCAGTACACGGTTTCGCGGGTGGGTCGGCTGGCGTCGGTCGTGAACGAAAGTTCGGGCCTGGTCTACCGCGCCCACCGGAATACGTTCTGGACCCACAACGACAGCGGAGGCCGCCCCACGCTCTACGAATTGGCCCGCGACGGGTCGCTGGTCGATTCGCTGCCGCTGCCACTGCTCAAAAATCGGGATTGGGAAGCCCTGGCGAGTCAGGACAGCACGGTTTTGTTTATCGGTGACATTGGTAACAACGCCAACGCCCGGCCCCAACTCGATATTTACCGGATCGAACCTAAACTACCTAACCAAATTCAGCGCATAACGTTTCAATACGCCCGCCAGCGGAGTTTCCCGGCGCCGAAAAATACGCGGAATTTCGACAGTGAAGCCTTGTTTTTTGCCCGCGACAGCTTATTTCTGGTCTCGAAAAACCGGTCGCGGCCCCGCCGGTTCGTCAACCTCTACGGGCTTCCGGCCCAGGCCGGCCACTACGCCCTGGCGCCGATCGACAGTGTTTTCCTCAAAAGCATGGTGACCGATGCCGCCCTCAGCCCCGACGGCCAAACGCTGGCGGTGTTGACCTACGGCAAAATCTTTCTGTTCGAGCAGCCGCAAAACCGCATCAGCCTGCGGCACCCGACGCGCTGCCTGCGGATTCCGCGCGGCCAGACCGAGGGCCTGACGTTCGTGAACAACACGGATCTGGTGATGACCAACGAAGGAGGAGGTTTGTATTTGATTCGGAAGAAGTGATGGTAAGGTTTTGATACGGCACTAGGGCATTCGGGGGCAGACGGGCAGTCGTTACTGGTCTGTGACAGGCTATTTAGCAGACACGAATCAGCTTGAGACAAGAACGATCTGGCTTTATTTTTGCTCCGCCTGTTGCAAAGTTTTCCGACAAATTTAATACCGTCATTCCGTGTTATCTTTTTGTTAACAATGGAGTTAACTTCGTAAAATTGCTGACACAGCGCGTAACTTCGGGTCTGAATTACACCAACAAACCTACCGAATGAGTGCCGCCAAAACTTCGCAACAACTCCACCGTGTGCTGGTTGTCGATGACGATCCGGACATTGTTGAAATGTTGCAGTACAACCTGGAAAAGGAAGGATACGACGTCCGCACTGCCCCCGACGGCCGCAAGGCCCTCGATACGGCCCGCGCGTTCGTCCCCGAACTGGTGCTGCTCGACATCATGATGCCGCAACTCGACGGGATCGAAACCGGTCGCCAGTTGCGCAACATGCCGGATTTGCGCCAGACCTATATTCTGTACCTGACGGCGCGTTCTGAAGAGTATTCGGAGGTGGCGGCTTTTGAAATCGGCGCCGACGATTACATCACTAAGCCCATCAAACCGCGGGCGCTCATGAGCCGCATCAATGCGCTGTTCCGGCGCGAAGCCCAGAAAGCCGATCCGGGCGAAAAAATCGAAATCGGCGGCCTGACCATCAACCGCCTGAACTACACCGTGACGACCGGCGACAAAACCGTCGTTTTGCCCAAAAAAGAATTCGAACTGCTGTTTTTCCTGGCCCTGTCGCCCAACAAAGTGTTTGGCCGCGAAGAGCTGCTGCAAAAAATCTGGGGTGTCGATATTTACGTTCTCGAACGCACGGTGGACGTGCACATCCGGAAATTGCGGGAAAAAATCGGCGAAACCTACATCAAAACCCTGAAAGGCGTCGGCTATATGTTCAATAATGAAGGATAAGAATTTTACCTTTACTTCATGTCCTTCAGTCCCCGTGTTATTGCGTTTCTGCTGGCCGGTCTGATTTCAGGCTTGACCGTTGCGTTTCTGGCGTTTGTGGAAGGCGTCACGAAAAGCATGCTGTTCGTAGTGGCCATTTCCTCGCTGATCGTCTCGTTTTTCCTGATTCTGTACGCCATCGAAATTCTGGTGTTCCGCGAAGTCAACAAGCTGTACAAAACCATCCACAAGCTGCGGATGCGCGATTTTTCGCTGTCGCGCAACACCATCGTCAAGAGCAACAACCCGTTCAAGAAGCTGAACGACGAGATTTTTGTCTACGTCGCCCGCAAGCAGAAGGAGATTGAAGAACTCCGGCGGCTGGAGCAGTTTCGGCGCGAGTTTCTGGCCGACGTTTCCCACGAACTGAAAACCCCGGTTTTTGCCGCGCAGGGCTTTATCCACACGCTCATCGACGGGGCCGTGGACGACGAGAAAGTGCGGGATAAATTCTTGTCCAAAGCCGCCAAAAGCCTCGACGGTCTGGATGCGCTGGTGAAGGATCTGGTCGCGCTCTCGCAACTGGAAACCGGCGAAGTCAAGATGAATTTCGAGCCCGTCGATCTCTATCTGGTGACGCTGGAAGTGTTTGAACAACTGGAAACGACGGCCAATGCGCGCGGCACCTCGCTGAAACTCAAAGCCAGTCCGCCCGGGGCGGTTCTGGTGAAGGCCGATCCGCAGCGCATCACACAGGTGATGACCAACCTGATCGAAAACGCCATTAAATACGGCAGCGAAGGCGGCAAGGTACAGGTCAGTTTTGAGGAAGAAAAAAAGCAGTACAACGTTCAGATTCGCGACAACGGCCCCGGGATTCCGCCGGAGCACCTCAACCGCATTTTCGAACGGTTTTACCGCGTCGACAAAAGCCGCTCGAAGGAACGGGGCGGCACCGGTTTGGGCCTGGCAATTGTGAAACACATCCTGAACGCCCACAAATCGAAAGTTACGGTGATGAGCAAACTGGAAAAAGGCACCGCCTTCAGTTTCAAGCTCGACAAAGCGGATTGATGCCGGGCGGTGCCGGTGCTCATCACGGTTTTGAATCCTGACGCGTCGTGTGCCACAAGGGTCGGGCGGCCAGCACGTTTTCGTAAACCGCGCAGTCGGCGGTATGGGCGCCGGGTAGATAGCCAATGCTCATCAGAAATTCATTGACGATTTCGCCACCCGTAAACCGGAACGTCTTTTTGAACAGCTTCACCCATTCTTCCTTTGTTTTGGGGTGGTTTGCTTCCAGCCATTTTTCAAAGGAACCGTACTCCTTTTGCAGCCCTAAAATAGTTTTAGCATTTTCGATGGCGGCATTGATCTTCAGCCGGTTGCGGATGATGCCGGGCTCGGCCATGAGTCGTTCGCGGTCGGTTTCGGTGTAGGCGGCAACGGTTTGGAGATCGAAGTTGTCGTACGCTTTTCGAAAACCGGCTTCTTTTTTCAGAATCGTCTCCCAGCTCAAACCGGCCTGGTTGATTTCCAGCACCAGCCGGGCAAACAGTTCGTTGTCGTCGTGAATCGGAAAACCGTAATGAAGGTCGTGGTAGGTTTTGTGCAGGGCCTGGCGGTCGGCCGGCAGGGTTTCAATGGCGCGGCAATAGGACATTTTGTTCGGAGTTATTCGGGGCAAAAATAGGGCGTGGCCGCTTTTGAAAGAAGTCTGAACCGGGCGGTTTTTAAAAAGGGAATTTTTTGCCCGTTGATCGCATTACCTTTGCAGGATGAAACTGAATTTTGAAGACCTGATTGTTTTCGAGAACGACGACTATATTCTGATCAATAAGCCGCCCTCCATTGCTTCGCTCGACGAACGGAACGCCGATAAGTCGCTGAGTATTTTGCGGCTGGCCAAAGCCTACCACCCCGATGCTCAACTGGGTCACCGGCTCGACAAGGGCACGTCGGGCATTCTGGCGATTGCCAAAAATCCGGCGGCTTACCGGCACTTGGCCATGCAGTTTGAACACCGCGAAGTAACGAAGCGCTATCATGCCGTGGTGGACGGCGTACACGATTTCGAGGGCATTTCGGTGTATTTGCCGATTTCGCCGGTGAAGGACGGAACCGCCGTGAAAATCGACCGGCAGAAGGGCAAAGATGCCGAAACGATTTTCAACACCCTACAGGTTTACCGGCAGCACACGCTCGTGGAATGCATTCCGATTACGGGCCGGATGCACCAGATCCGGGTCCACCTGATGTGCCTGAAAGCGCCCATCGCCAATGACCCGACCTACGGCGGAAAGCCGGTTTTTCTGTCGGAACTGAAACGGAAGTTCAACCTGAAAAAAGATACCGAGGAACAGTCGCTGATTCAGCGCGTGGCCCTGCACGCCCGCTCGCTGACGTTTGACCTGCTGGACGGCGAACGGACGGTTTTTGAAGCGCCGTATCCGAAAGATTTCGAGGTATTGGTGAAGCAGTTGGAGAAAAATAGTTAGTTTTCAGGCTCAAAACCCGTTACCACAAAACCGTACCGGCGATCCGGTCGAAACGAAACATGTTTGTTCATACCGTTTATTTCTGGCTTAACAACCCCGGCAGCGACGAAGATCGGCAGGCCCTGCGCGCTGGTCTCGAAACACTGAAAAGCATCACGCACTTTGAAGCTCTGTATATTGGCAAACCCGCCGACACCCGCCGTCCGGTGATCGATCATTCCTACGATTGGTCGTTGACCTACGTTTTTCGCGACAAAGCCGCTCACGATGCGTATCAGGTTGACCCGGTTCACGAGAAATTTGTGGAAGATTGCGCCCGGTACTGGAGTCGGGTTCAGATCTACGATGCCGTGGAATAAAAACCGTTCTTCTAAAAACAAAAACCCGGCTGAAAACCGGGTTTTTGTTTTTATGACGCTTTGCCGTTTTCCGGGCGACTGTTCTGAGCCGCCGGACCCGCAGCGGGTCCACCGCCCGGTGCCGGTTTTTTCTTTTTGCGTTTTTTCTTCCGGTCGCTCCGATCACTGAATTTTTTGTCCAGTTTCTCCAGATCGCTATTGAGCGAGGTGAGTCCTTTGGCCGCTTCTTTGCGCTCGGCTACCGGTTCCAGCAGGTCGAACGATTCGGGAATGATGCCTTTTTTGTTCAGCTCCTGAATCTGCACCACGCGCTCGACGGGCAGCGGATACCAGGTGCTTTCGGTGTTGTAGCCAAACCACATGATGCGCCGGAAAATATCGGTTTTCTGAAGCGAAGCCCGGCCTTTCTGGGTCTCAAGCGGTTTTTCCACCTGCGGAATGTCGCGCAGGGCATCCACGTAGGTTTCCAGTTCGTAGTTCAGGCAGCACTTCAACCGTCCGCACTGGCCGGATAACTTGCTGGGATTCAGTGATAAATTCTGGTAGCGGGCCGCCGAGGTGGTGATGTTCTTGAAATCCGTCAGCCAGGTGGAGCAGCAGAGTTCGCGGCCGCAGGAGCCAATGCCGCCCAGCCGCCCGGCTTCCTGCCGCAGACTGATCTGCCGCATTTCGACCCGGATTTTAAACTCAGCCGCCAGAATCTTGATCAACTCCCGGAAGTCAACCCGCTCGTCGGACGAGTAGTAGAAGGTCGCTTTCGTGTTGTCCGACTGGTACTCAACATCGGACAATTTCATGTTCAGCTTCAGTTCCTTCACCACTTCGCGGGTGCGGTACATGGTGGTGAGGTCGCGGGCGATGGCCTGTTCGTGCTTTTCCAGGTCTTTCTGCGAAGCGACCCGGTGAATTACCTTCAGATCATCGGAGAACGGAATGTTTTTTTTCAGCATCTGCAAGCGAACCAGTTCGCCCTGCAGCGACACGCACCCGATGTGATAGCCCGTCTGCATTTCGCACACCACAAAATCGCCGGTGGTCAGGTCGAGCTGGTGCGGGTTTCGGTAATACTCCTTGCGTCCTCCTTTGAATTTTACTTCCACGGCTGCGTCGTACCGGCGGGTGGAGGGCGTCTCCATGTTACTCAGCCAGTCGAAAACGTTCATTTTGTTGCAGCCGCCGGTGCCACAGGCCCCGTTATTTTTACATCCTTTCACGGCTCCGGCTGCGTTTTTAGTTCCGCAGCCTCCGGTCGTGCATGATTTGCATCCCATAACTCATATCTATAGTTAAGAGTTAAACGTGAAAAGTGAAGCATTGAAAAACCGCCCGTTCCCATCACGGTTGACAGAAAGCCGGTTTTGATTGCTTTTCCTTCTTACTTATTAACTCTGTCTGAGCCCGATTCCGGATCACATTTGCTATAGATCCGGTTCGGGAATGAACGATTTGAAAAGCCGTTGATTAAACAACAGCGACAGTTTGTACTGTAAAATTATCCCTAAGTTAATAAAAAAAGACACACCAGTAGAGTTAAGTCATTTCTGCCCGCGCTCACTGACCCAGCAAAACCGCAAAACCGACATCCAGGGAGAGCTTTCGGGTGTTGAAGGTGAAATCGGTGACCGCAGGCGGGTTGGTCAGGATCAGGACTTCACTGCTGGACTGGGTTATGTTGTAACTCAGTCCGGCCGACAAAAGCACGTTGCGATTGATGAAGTAGGCCAGGCCGAGGGTCGGGGCCAGATTGAAGGTGTGGCCTTTCAGCGTCCGATCCGTCGAAGTGACGTTTTTGTAAATTGTCCTGCTGCGGCTGTAGGTATAACTCACGCCCAGATAAGGCTTTAGGGACGACCGCCCGGCGTAATACCGGATAAATGGACCCAGGCCGAGGCTCCAGGTGTGCGGTCCCGATGCACTGACCGGACTGTTATACGACGATTGGTTGCTCGAAAAAGGGAGGGCAACGCCAATCAGCAAATTATTGACGGGAAAATAGCCCGCCGAGGGGTTGGCATCGACGGTAAAATTGTGGCCTCCATCGTTTTTAAATTTCTGGTAGGAGACGTTGCCCACCTGAGCGCCGATGAGCCAGCGTCCTTTTTCGGTTTGCGCCATCGCACTGGAAGCAATGGTCAGCAGTAGTAGCAAAAACTGGATATTTTTCATAGTTATGACGTGTTAAGGTGTGAAACTAGATCAATAGTACTAAAAATCAGGAATTTTTCAGTCGTATTGTAATAAGTTCATGCGTAGGACTACCGCGCAGCAATGCTGGTGGAGGGCGGTTTTTGAGCCCTCCATTAGGTGGTTAAGATTTTACAAGGCACAAAAAAACCGCCCCGGTGGTGCAGGGCGGTTTTACCTTATCGTACTTTTCTTAGTCCTGGTACCGGATCAGATCCAGGCCGATGTCTTTCCGGTAGTATTTCCCTTCAAACTGCACCGCCCGGGCCGCTTTCTGCGACTTCATAACGGCGTTTTCGAGCGAATTGGCGATGGCCGTCAACGCCAGCACCCGGCCGCCGTCGGTCAGCACATGGCCGTTGAAACCAGGTTTTGTGCCGGCATGAAAGGCCGTCACATCCTCCAGCCCGGCCAGGTCCGTAATGGATTTGCCTTTTTCGTACGTGTCCGGATACCCGCCGGAAACCACCACCGTCGTTACGGCGGTTTGGGGAGATACCTGCAATTGAATTTTATCCAGATCGCCCTCCGCCGTTGCCAGCATCAGTTCCACAAAATCCGTTTGAATCCGCGGCAGCACCACTTCCGTTTCCGGATCGCCCATCCGCGCATTGTATTCAATGACGTACGGTTCTTCCTTGACATTGATCAGGCCGACGAAGATAAAGCCCTGATACCGAATGGCTTCCTGCTGTAAACCGGCCAACGTCGGTTTGACGATTTTCTCTTCTACTTTGCTGAGGAACTTGGCCGTGGCAAATTTCACGGGCGAAACCGCCCCCATGCCGCCGGTATTCGGGCCGGTGTCGCCCTCGCCGATGCGCTTGTAATCTTTGGCTTCGGGCAGAATTTTGTAGTTCACGCCATCCGTCAGCACAAACACCGACAGTTCGATGCCCCGCAGAAATTGCTCGACCACCACTTTGTGTCCCGCTTCACCAAACCGCCCCCCGGCCAGCATATCGGTCAAAACTGACTTGGCCTCGGCCACGGTTTCGGCAATGATAACGCCCTTTCCGGCCGCCAGACCATCGGCTTTCAACACCACCGGCAGCGTGTGGCTTTCCAGGTACGCCAGCCCTTCTTCCAGCGTTTCCGTGGCAAAGGTTCGGGATGCGGCCGTTGGAATACCGTACCGCTGCATGAATTGTTTGGAGAAATCCTTGCTGCCTTCGAGCTGTGCTCCCCGCTGATCGGGGCCGACAATGCGCAGGTTTGACAGTTTTTTCCTGGACCGTAAAAAATCGACCAGTCCTTTAACCAGCGGTTCTTCCGGACCGATGACCAGCAAATCAATGTGGTGCTCCTGAATCGCCTGGGCAATGGCTTCCTGATCGTTAAACGCAATCGGCAGGTTCGTGGCTACCAGGGCTGTTCCGGCATTACCGGGGGCGACAAACAAGTTGCTGCACAGTGGGCTTTGCGCTATTTTCCAGGCAAATGCGTGTTCCCTACCGCCCGAACCAAGTATGAGTATATTCATTAGGAATGATGAATGATGAATGATGGACGATGAACCTTGGAAAGTCATCATTCCCATCATTCATCATTTAATTTGCTACTTCTGATAAAAATTTAATTCGCATTAATCGTAATTCTTCTTCGGAGTAATCATCGCCCGCAAACTCGCGCATGGCCACGCCGATGTTGTCGGTTTCGGCCCGCATGAAGTAGTCGTAAATATCATCCTGGCGGTCGCCGTCCATAATCTGGTTGATGTAATAATCTAGGTTGAGCCGGGTACCGGAATAGCAGATGTGTTCAATTTCCTCGATCAGGTCTTCCATCGATAAGCCTTTCGCTTCGGAAATTTCTTCCAGATCAACTTTGCGGTCGATTTGCTGAATGATGAAAATCTTAACTTTCGATTTATTCACCATCGACTTCACCACCACGTCCTTGGCCGTTTCGATGTCGTTTTCTTCGACGTATTTGGCGATCAGATCGATGAACGGTTTGCCGAATTTAACCACCTTGCCCATCCCGACGCCGTTGATCTGGGCCATTTCCTCCCGCGTGGTGGGGTAGGTGGTCGCCATTTCTTCAATGGACGGGTCCTGAAAAATGACGTACGGCGGCAGGTTTTTCTCTTTGGCAACCTTCTTCCGCAGCGCTTTCAGCAGGCCCAGCAGGGCTTCGTCGTAGGCACCCCCCGACGCAGCGGTTGTATCCTTGTCGTCGTCGTCGGCCTTTTCTTCGTCAATTTCGTAGTTATGGTCTTTCGAGAGGGTAACCGGATACGGATCTTCGATGTAGTTCTGGCCTTTCTGCGACAACTTCAGGACGCCGTAATTATCGACATCCTTGTCTAAATACCCATAAATCGTAATCTGCCGGACGAGTGAGCACCAGAACTCCACGGTTTCGTTGAATTCTTTGCCCCGCCCATACACCGGCAAGTTGTGGTGTTCGTAACTGGTAATGTATTGATTTTCAGTGCCGGTTAAAACATCCGCCAGGTGAGCCGTGTCAAACCGCTGATCGGTTTGCAAAACCGACTGTAGGGCCAGCACCACCTCATCCTGCGCCTTGAACTTCTCGGTGGGCTTCATGCAGTTGTCACAAAAACCGCAGTCTTTCTCCTGATACTCACCGAAATAACTCAGCAATTGCCGCCGGCGGCACACGCCCAGGTTGGCATACGACACCATTTCCATGAGCAGGTGTTTGGCGTTGTCGCGTTCCGTCACCGACTTGTCTTTGTTGAATTTCTCCAGTTTGACAATGTCGTCGATGCTGTAGAACATCAGGCAGTTGCCTTCCAGCCCGTCGCGGCCCGCCCGCCCGGTTTCCTGGTAGTAGCCTTCGAGCGATTTAGGCGCGTCGTAGTGGATAACAAACCGCACATCCGGTTTATCGATTCCCATGCCGAACGCGATGGTGGCCACCACCACGTCCACGTCTTCGTTCAGAAACGCATCCTGGTTCGCCATGCGGGTCTGCGAGTCCAGACCGGCGTGGTAGGGGAGCGCCTTGATGTCGTTGACCGTCAGCAGCTCTGAGATTTCCTCGACGGTTTTGCGGCTCAGGCAATAGACAATCCCCGACTTGCCTTTGTTGTTCTTGATGTACCGGATCAGCTGCTTTTTGGCATCCGTTTTCGGTCGGATTTCGTAGTAGAGGTTCTTGCGATTGAATGACGTTTTGTAGATGTGAGCGTCCTCCATTTGCAGGTTCTTCTGAATGTCCTGCTGCACTTTGGGCGTAGCGGTGGCCGTCAGGGCAATCACCGGCAGGTTACCGATGTTGTCGATAATGCCCCGGATTTTGCGGTATTCGGGCCTAAAATCGTGGCCCCATTCCGAAATACAGTGGGCTTCGTCGATGGCCACAAACGAGATACTGGCCTTTTTCAGAAAATCCAGGTTTTCTTCCTTCGTCAGCGATTCGGGCGCGATGTAAAGCAGTTTCAGCGTACCGTTCAGGGTATCTTTCTTGACTTTGCTCATTTCGGCCTTGCTCAGCGTCGAATTCAGGAATTGGGCGTTGATACCAAAGGCGTTCATCTGATCGACCTGGTTTTTCATCAGGGCAATCAGGGGAGAAATGACAATGGCCGTTCCGTCGGACGAAATGGCCGGAAGTTGGTAGCACAGGGATTTGCCGGCACCCGTGGGCATAATTACAAAGGAATTGATACCCGCCAGAATATTATGGATAATGGCCTCCTGGTCGCCCCGGAACTGGCTGAATCCAAATATCTCTTTTAGCTTCTCTTTTAGCGATACCTGTACCGAAGGGTCTATCTGCTGCGTCGTCATCTCAAATTGCGGAAGGTTCCTGTCACTTTTTTTGGTTGTATCTTTGCCTTTATAAAATTAGTTAAAAACCGATTGACAAAAGCAACATTGAAATTAGTTAAGAAAAATATTCAGTCGATAGCCCGAAACGTGCTGTTTGCGGAAGCGGAAGCCATCCGGCAGGCCATCGACGGAATCGACGAGCAGTTTGAGCAGATCGTCGAGACCATTCTCCAGTGTGCCGGCCGGGTTGTTGTGACCGGCATTGGCAAGAGTGCAATAATCGGACAGAAAATCGTTGCCACTCTCAATTCGACCGGAACCCCCGCTCTTTTCATGCACGCAGCCGACGCGATTCACGGCGATTTGGGGATGATTCAGGCCAGCGATGTGGTGATTTGCATCTCCAAAAGCGGCAATACGCCCGAAATCAAAGTACTCGTTCCGCTCCTGAAGCGAACCGGGGTTCAACTCATTGCACTGGTTTCCCAGACGGATTCGTACCTCTGCCGGCAAGCCGATTTTGTTTTGAAAGCCGCTGCCGAAACCGAAGCCGATCCGCTCAACCTGGTTCCGACCACCAGCACCACCGTGGCGCTGGCGCTGGGTGATGCCCTGGCCGTCAGCCTGCTCAACGCCCGGGGATTCACCAGTCAGGATTTTGCCCGGTTCCACCCCGGCGGGTCGTTGGGCAAAAAGTTGTATTTAAAAGTTAGTGATATTTATCCACATCACGAAATTCCGACGGTTTCTCCGGACGCCACCGTTCACGAAGTTATTCTGGAAATGACCTCCAAACGACTGGGTGCTACGGCGGTGGCGGATCAAAACGGGCAGTTGGCCGGCATTGTTACCGACGGCGACCTTCGGCGGATGCTCAACCGGTTTACTCCGCAGCAACTTGGATACTTGTGCGCGGCCGATATCATGACCACCGCGCCCCTGTGCATTCTGCCCGACGAATACGCCACCCACGCCCTCAAAATCATGCAGGATCGCAGCATTACGCAGTTGGTGGTGGCCGTCGACAACCGCATCAAAGGCTTCATTCACCTGCACGATTTGCTGAAGGAAGGACTTGTGTAGTGAAGAGTTGGCTGGCGCACGCTTTTCACGCTTAATTCATCACTCTTAACTCCTTTAGCGCAGTCGATCCGATTCCCGGACCAGCTTTTCGTCCCGCCGAATAAAGCGGTTGGCCAGCATATTGCAGATCAGCGCGGCCACGATGCCGTAAAAACCGACGCCAAAGCTGCCCTGATCGTCCGGATTGAAATACTCTTTGCCTTTGTAAAGCGTCATGTACAGCACAACGCCCATCAGCGCCGTCAGTAAAATGGCGTTGATGGCACACATTCCCATTTGCAGCAACCGGTTTCGGTATTTGAAAATGGTAAATAGCGAGATTCCGGCGACGCCAATGGCCAGAATGGCCAGGTAATAAACCGGGGTAATATAGGAAGAAATTCCTTTGGTATACACCAGTTGCAAAGCGGTCAGGCGGGCGGTTTCGTTGGGATTAAGACCGGTTTTCTCCCAAATCGGGACACCCAGCACCACGCCCATGCACACGACAATCAGGAACAGAAATATGGTTTGAATGCGTTGAAGCATAATATGAATTTTTTGAGTTTGCGAAGATAGTATGAGGAATACTGAAAAGAAAACAGAATCGCGGATCGTTTTGACCGCCGACGGTTCCAGTTCGGTCTACAATTCTGCGTTTAACCAGCATTACCACTCTATTTTTGGGGCGCTGCAGGAATCGCAGCGGGTTTTTATCGAACTGGGATTGCTGGCCGCTTTCGAGCGGTTTGCCGACATCAACGTTTTTGAAATGGGGTTTGGCACCGGTTTGAACGCGCTTCTGACGGCCCTGGAAGCCGAGAAAGTAGGCCGGAATGTCACCTACACCGCCGTAGAAGCGTTTCCCTTGCCGCTGGAGGAAGCCCGCGAGCTCAATTTTGACGAATTGCTGGATAGCCGCTCCCTGAACGCCCTGCACGAAGCGCCGTGGAACCGCCGGACCACCATCAACCCGTTTTTCCAGGTGTTGAAATACGAAAGTCGCTTGCAGGATTTTCAAACCGAAGAACGGTTCAATCTGGTGTATTTTGACGCTTTTGCGCCGGAAGCTCAGCCCGAATTGTGGACGCAGGCGGTTTTTGAACAACTAGCAGCTCAACTGCAACCGGGCGGTTTGTTGACGACTTACTGTTCGAAGGGATACGTGAAGCGAAACTTAAAAGCCGCCGGTTTTCAGGTGGAAAAGCATCCCGGTCCGGCCCGAAAACGGGAAGTGCTGCGGGCCATCCGGCTTTAAACCCGGTTTTGGCCCCTTATTTTTTTAAAAGCGCCGTAATGAGCGCGGCAATTTTCTCCAGTTCCTGCTGGTCCGTTGCGCTGAAATCGTTTAGTTGATCGCTGTCAACATCCAGCACCATCGCGACGTTTCCGGCCTGGTCAAAAACCGGCACCACAATTTCGGATTTCGACAGCGAGCTGCACGCAATATGCCCCGGAAATTGCTCGACATCCGGCACCAGCATCGTTTCCCGGCGTGAATAACTGGTGCCGCACACGCCTTTGCCGAAGTTGATGCGGGTGCAGGCAATCGGTCCCTGAAACGGCCCCAACACCAGCTGACCGTCTTTTTTGAGGTAAAAACCGACCCAGAAGAAGCCGAACGCTTCCTTCAAAGCCGCCGTGATATTTGCCAGATTCGCGATCAGATCCGGTTCGCTTTCCGTGAGCGCCCGCAGTTGCGGCAACAGACTTTCGTACAGTTCCTGCCGTTGTGTGGTTTGGGGAAGGATCAGCGTTTCAGACATATATGGAGGATAGGAGAAAGGGATGCGGGGAGGAAGGGAGGAGAGGAGGTTCAATTCTTCCTCCTTTCATCCTTTTATCCCTTCCTCCTTCATTTTAAAATAGCGTTTTAGCCACGAATCACCGGCTTTGATCTGCCAGTTGCCGGCTAATTCGCGGGTGGTGGCTACCAGATTGTTGAAAACTGTTGTTTCGGGCGTGATGCGTCCGTCGGCAACGGCGGCTTTGAGGTGCGGCAGGGCGACGGTTTCGATGGTGCCATCCGTTGTCAGGAAAGCGGGCGAACGGTCGAAAAAATCCGTGTTCAGGGTCTGACTGATGCCCCGCACCCAGCGCACCGACGCGTCAATGGAACAACCGCTTGGCAGGTGGTGGCCTTCATCGACGGCCACGATCAAAAATCGGTTATGCAGCAACTGGGCCGAGCCCAGCAGGGGCGTCCCGTGAGCGGCCCAGCCATCGACGGCCGGTTTCAAATCCGTTTCAATGGCCGACACTTCGGCATCGGTCAGCGGGCGGGCCGACTGATAAACCCAGACGCGCGCCGTATCAGGCAGTTTATTAAAGGGAATCCACATGATTTTGTCTCTTCAGTACCTTACAAACTCTGCGCTTTGGCAACGAGTTCCGCGAGGTCGTAGACTTTGACGGAATCTTCGCGGTCTTTGTTTTTGATTCCGTCGGTCATCATGGTCATGCAAAACGGGCAGGCCACGGCAATGGTGTCGGCGCCGGTTGCCAGGGCTTCTTCCGTGCGTTCGACGTTGACGTCTTTCCGGCCCGGTTCCGGTTCTTTGAAATATTGCGCTCCGCCGGCTCCGCAGCACAGGCCTTTGGTCCGCGAACGTTTCATTTCGACCAGGTCGGCATCCAGCGCCTGCAACACCTCGCGGGGCGCTTCGTATATTTTGTTGGCGCGGCCCAGATAACACGAATCGTGGTACGTAATCCGGCGACCCTTGAAATCACCTCCGCCTTGCAGCGTCACTTTGCCGTCGTTGATCAGTTGTTGCAGAAACTGCGAATGGTGAATGACTTCGTAGTGACCGCCCAGTTCCGGGTATTCGTTTTTGAGGGTATTGAAGCAGTGCGGGCACGCCGTCACGATTTTTTTGATGCGGTAGCCGTCCAGCACCTGAATGTTGGCCACGGCCTGCATCTGAAACAGAAATTCGTTGCCTGCCCGCCGGGCCGGATCGCCCGTGCAGGTCTCTTCCGTTCCCAAAACCGCAAATTTGACCCCGATGTGGTTCAGGATTTTGACAAAGGCAATGGTTACTTTTTTATACCGGTCGTCGAACGATCCGGCACAACCGACCCAGAAGAGCACTTCCGGGGTTTCGCCCCGGGCGGCCAGGTCGGCCATCGTGGGCACTTGATACGTCGTTTCTGCGGCCATCGTTACATTCAGATATCAGAGAAAACCAACCGGCGCGTCGGACTGCCGATGCTGCCCGTGCCCCATAATTCGGTAAAACAGCGTCAGGAAATACACCAGACAGCCCATGTAGGCCAGCTCCATGCCAAACTCAATCAGATTCGGTGTCGAAGCCAGTTTGCGCCAGTTCGTATAAATCGGCATGCCGAGCCGCCACCAGTACGTCGGATGCACCACAATCAGGGCATTGAACAGGATCAAAACCGCAACCTGCCGGCTATTTTTCAGATCGATGACGTTCACCAGCATCGGCATCAGAAAAATAAAGGCATAATTTCCAAACGAACTTTTGTGGATAAACATCATAAAGCAAAAACACAGACTCCACAAAATAGGCAGCGCTTTCGAATAACTCATGCGTTGTTTCAGGATGAGCGCCCCCAGCGACGTAACCGCCACGGTGAGTCCCACGCCGATCCAGCTCAGGGTTTTGGCGTACGGCTGAAAATCGCCGATCAGCGGGCTCAGAACCGTCCAGAGGTTGGGCGCAAACGGCAGATCGGCAAATTCGAGGGGTGTCAGAAATTTATCCCCCACCAGCGCAATCAGCAGTCCCAGCGCGGGTAAACCCGTCACCGCTAGTCCCAGCACGTACCGCAGCGGTTTTTCCACCAGAAAAAACATCGGCACTACGATCAACAAGGCCAGCGCTTTGGTGCTCATCAGGGCCAGCGCCATCACCACGCCAATCCACAAACTGTCGCGGGTGCGGTGCCACACCCATACCGAGATAACGCCGAACAGCCACATCCAGATATCTTCCTGGCCGCCCAGAACGCACAGCACCAGCGGACCGGGCAGCGTCAGGTAGGTTAACATCCGCAGGAAAATATCCCGAATTTCCGAACGGTAAATTTTCCAGGTGAGCCAGAGCGCCAGCCCTTCCATCAGAATCATCTGCAAAATCAGGGCCGACGTGCTTTTCCAGAACCAGATCAGGCCGGTGGTCAGGTACGGAAACAGCGGACTGTAGGGCGTCCAGAAATCGCGATAGACGATCTTGCCCTGCATGGCGTTCAGGGCGGCATCGTAAAAAACCGGCACGTCGGATTTGGATTCCAGTCCCAGCACCACGTACACGACGATGAACGGCACGATTCGGGAGAGGACAAAAAACAGGCCCAGAAACGACAACTGCCGCCGAACCGGTATGCGGTCGATCAGGTTTCGAAAACGCAGCAGCCCGGCGGTCACGACCGAACCCAAAAACGCAATGGCTATCTTGAACAGAAGTACAGACATAAAACAAAAGACGCCCGCAGGTCGCATCCATTTCCCCAAAAGTTAGTTTTGAGCGGACGTGCACCGTAAAAGTAGGCAGTTTTTTGAGGATGCCACGGCAAGCCCCGAAATTTCCAGCCGCCGGTCGCGGGTCGGCGGTTTTCAGGAATTTACCTGGTCGGCCCAGTTAAACCGGTCGCCGGGCGAAAATTTCCACGGCGCCATATTGTTTTCCACGTTGCTGAACATGGCGTTCCACGAAGCCGGGGCCTGGGCCTCTTCCATGATTTTGTACCGGCGCAGTTGCAGGATGATTTCCAGCGGGTTGATGTTGACGGGGCACTCCTGCACGCAGGCCTGACAGGTTGTGCAGGCATTGATTTCCTCGGCCGTAATGTAATCGCCCAGCAGGGTTTTGCCGTCGTCAAACTCCGGGCCGTTCTGCTGCCAGCCGTGCTGAATGGCTTCCAGCCGGTCGCGGGTGTCCATCATGATTTTGCGCGGAGACAGTTTTTTGCCGGTGATGTTGGCCGGGCAAGCCGCCGTACACCGCCCGCATTCGGTGCAGCTGTAGGCGTCCATCAGGTTTTTCCAGCTCAGGTCCCGCACGTCGCTGGCCCCGAAGCGACCCGGTTCGGTCGGAGCCTCGTCCGGGTCGGCCTGCAGGATCCCGAGCGCCAGCTGCACTTCTTTCGTAATATCCGGCATATTCGTCATCTCGCCTTTGGGTTTCAGGTCCGAAAAGTACGTGTTCGGGAAAGCCAGCACGATGTGCAGGTGTTTCGAGTAGGTCAGGTAGACCGCAAAGAACAGAATACCGAGAATGTGGAACCACCACGCCACCCGTTCGGTCAGCACCAGGGTTGTCTCGCTCCAGCCGGCAAACAGCGGCATCAGAAACTGGCTGATGAGAAACGGGTGAACTTGTCCGGTTAGTGCATTGTAATGCGCCACCCCGCGCTCGCGCAGGACGCTATCCGAGGCATTCCAGAGCAGGAAAGCCGTCATCAACAGAATTTCGAAGATCAGAATCAAAGCCGCGTCGGTGCGGGGCCAGCGGCCCATTTCGCGGTGACGTTCGGGCTGAAAACGGGGCACTCGGGTCACAAACCGGCGCAGCAGAAAAACCGCACAGACGAGCCAGACGCCCAGCGCCAGAATTTCGAAGACGTTGATCAGAAACGGATAAACCGGGCCGAGGTACGGCGCAAAAAGCCGGTGCGTCCCCAGAATCCCATCGAGCACAATTTCCAGCACCTCGACGTTGACGATGATAAAACCGACGTAAATCACGAAGTGCATCAGGCCGACGGTCAGGTTGGTCATCATTTTTTTCTGCCCGAAAGCAACCCGGAGCATGATGCTCAGCCGTTCGCCGGGCTGGTCCGTGCGGTTTTCCGGGCGACCGAGCTGGATGGCGCGCCGAATGAGGTTGATGCGTCGGGTCAGAAACCAGGCCGTCGCGGCCAGAGCGACTACAAATAAAATTTGTTGAAGAATTGTCATCGTATTTGGTGTAATAGAAAAAACTACTACCTTTGCACCCACAAAAAATGCTACCGGCATCGAATGGTGATGTAGCTCAGTCGGTAGAGCAAAGGACTGAAAATCCTTGTGTCGGCGGTTCGATTCCGTCCATCACCACGAGCAACGAAGCAGTTACGACGAAAGTTGTAACTGCTTTTTTGTTTTGGTACAACACGGTGGCTCGAAGGTTTGTTGACAAAAGATAGCGGCAAGTAAAATCACGTATTCTTCCGGTGCAAACACGGCCCCCACTTTTTCTGTAATCCGCTATCTTCGAAGCAAAAACCGCTCGGACGGCTGACCCTGAAACCGCACCGGTTTAAACGGCCCCATGCTTTTGTGAGACCCTCAGCATTTCCCTAAAGAACACCAACCGCGTACCTGGCAACTGCCCGCGCCGAAACTACGGTTTTTCGAAAAGGTTTCGTATTTTTGTGCTACAAAACCTTAAAAAAATGAAACGCCGTAACGCTTTAAAGAATCTGATTGCGGTAACGGGGAGCCTGGTGTCCCTGCCTGCCTGGGCTACCGGCTGGACACCCGAAACCGTCGGACAGACCCGCTTTGCCTCCCGGACCGAAGAAACGCTGCTGGCTGAACTGGTTGAGACCTTTATTCCCGAGACCACCACGCCCGGCGCCAAAACCCTGAAAGTGCACCAGTTCGCCCTGCGAATGATCAACGATTGCTACGATCCCTCGGCGCAGGAGGTGCTGAAACAGGGCCTTGCCAAAACCGACGAACTGGCCCAGCAGGCCTACAGCAAAGCGTTTACGACCTGCGACCCAAGCCAGCGGACCGACCTGCTGCGGCAAATGGGAGCCGCCACGGAACCGGAAATCCGGCAGTTTGCCGATCTGATCAAGGGCCTGACCATCCGGGGCTATACCAACTCGGAATATTACCTGACCAATGTCCAGAAGTACGTGATGGCGCCCGGTTTTTACCACGGCTGCGTAAACGTTATTCCCAACTAACAGTCCTTTTTTCATGCCAAATTTCACGATTGATTCGGTGAAAGACCGGACCTTCGACGCCATTGTGATCGGGTCCGGCATCAGCGGTGGCTGGGCCGCCAAAGAACTCTGTGACAAAGGCCTGCGTACGCTCGTGCTGGAACGCGGCCGCGATGTCAAACACGTAACGGATTACCCCACCACGATGATGAATCCCTGGGAGTTTGACCACCTGGGGCAGATTCCGAAAGCGCTCAAAGACGCCAACCCGATTGCCAGCCGGTGCTATGCCTTCAACGAAGACGCGGCTCATTTTTTTGTCAAAGACGCCGACCATCCGTACGTGCAGGAAAAACCGTTCGACTGGATTCGGGGCTATCAGGTCGGGGGCAAGTCGCTGATGTGGGCGCGGGGCACCCAACGCTGGTCGCAGTACGACTTCGACGGCCCGGCCCGCGACGGTTTTGCGGTCGAATGGCCGATTGGGTATGCCGACATCGCGCCCTGGTACAGTCATGTGGAGCGGTTTATCGGCGTGGCGGGTAACAAAGACGGTCTGGCGCAATTGCCGGACGGTGAGTTTCTGCCTCCGCACGAACAGTCCTGCGTCGAGAAACACTTTTCTGACCAGATGGCCACGCACTACAAAGGTGGCCGGCCCATCATCATCGGTCGCTGCGCCCACCTGACCCAACCCCAGGAAATCCATTTGAAACAGGGGCGGGGGCAGTGCCAGAACCGGAACCTGTGCCAGCGCGGCTGCCCGTTTGGCGGTTATTTCAGCAGCAACTCCTCCACGCTGCCGTGGGCGGCCAAAACCGGTAAACTGACGCTCCGGCCCGATTCGGTGGTGCATTCGATCCTGTTCGATGAAAAGAAGAACAAGGCGTCGGGCGTGCGGGTGATCGATGCGAACACGAAGGAAGCCACGGAATATTACGCCAAGATTATTTTCGTTAATGCGGCCTGTCTGAACTCGAACCTGATTCTGCTGAATTCGAAATCGAACCGGTTTCCGAACGGCCTGGGCAACGACAACGGACTGCTGGGCAAGTACATGGCGTTTCATAATTTCCGGACAACGATTTCGGCGGAATACGAAGGCTTACTCGACAAAACCACCGAAGGAATCCGGCCGAACGGCAGCTACATTCCGCGGTTCCGCAACGTGTTCAAACAGGAAACCGACTTCCTGCGCGGTTATGCCGCCGGGTTCAGCGGCAGCCGCATGAACACCGCCGACACGACCGGCATTGGCGAAGATCTGAAAGCAAGTCTGTTCAACCGCAAATGGGGCAACTGGCGCGTGGGCTCACACATGATGGGCGAAACCCTGCCAAAGGAAGAAAGCTTCGTGGCGCTGGATTCGGAACTGAAAGACGCCTGGGGCATTCCGCAGTTGCGCGTGTCGGTGGGCTACGACGACAACGACGAGAAGATGATCCGGGATTTCCACGAGCAAATGTCCGAAATGCTGACCCTGGCCGGTTTTACCAACATCCAGACGCATGACAATCCCGCCAAAGCCCCCGGACTGGACATCCACGAAATGGGCGGGGTACGGATGGGCAAGGATCCCAAAACCTCGCTGCTCAACAAGTGGAACCAGTTTCACAATTGCAAGAACGTCTTTGTCACCGACGGCGCCTGCATGACCTCCACCTCCACTCAGAACCCGTCGCTGACCTTTATGGCCATCACGGCGCGGGCCACCAACTACGCGGTGAGTGAGTTGAAGAAAAAGAATCTATAAAAAGCAAACAGGGCCGGTTTTCACCGGCCCTGTTTGCTTTTTAATGTCTCAAAACGAAGGCAGTTTTCAGGCGGCTACTTCGCATAATACGGATCCAGGAACAGATACCGCGCCCGGTTTTTCTCGGTTTCCAGCCGCGTGTTCACGTCAATCTGCATGAACGGCACGGGGTTGGCGTTGTTGATGGCGGGCCAGTTGGGCAGGCCTTTTCCGTTCGGATTTCCGGTTTTAACGAAATTGGCAAAGTAAGTTTGCATCACCTCCGACACTTTGTGGTCCTCGGGCGTCCAGGCGTAAACTTTGTTTTTCGAAAGATTGCCCATCGCGTACTCGATCTCGGCGGAGTGAACCGCGCCCCGCGCGGGCGGAATCTTCACCGCGTTGGCGTCCGTCGCTTTCACCACCCCGCCGGCCAGACCGGGCGCGGCATTGCCCATTTCGGGCACCATTGCCGGACGCGGGCGGGAATAATAATAGCGATACACCGGTTTGTTACCACCGGTTTTGCTCTGCAAATCGGCCCATTTCCAGGTGCTGTAGGCCAAAAACCGGTCGCTGGCCAGCGCCGTTGCCGATTCCATAATTTCTTCCTCCGTCGCACCCGGATACAGTTTCAGTACTTCGTCGGCCCGTTCGTTATAGAGTCGTTTCACGGCATTCGCGTAATTTTCAGCCGTCGGTTTTTCCTGACCCAACACCGCCCGGGCGTTCATCTCCTCCGAGTTCCAGCCTGCCAGCAGCGGCACCTGGGCCTGTTCGCCCGCCGTGAAGATTTCCAAAGGAGTTTTCGGGAAGAAATAACCGTCCACCGTGGCGCTAAACCGGGGCACACCGGGTTTGCCCGTGGCTTCGAGCAGCTGGTCGGCGGGTATGGCGCGTAAATCCGCCAGCGAATTGGCTCCCACAAATTTGGCAAACGCGACGCCGGCTTCTTCGCCGGTCGCCAGCGGCACCGGCGGCAAACCACCGAGCAGCGAACCGCTTTCGCCAATGGCCCCGGCCATCAGGTTTTTCGACAGGGGTGAGGCCATCAGACCGCTCACCGCAATCGAACCCGCCGACTCCCCGGCGATGGTCACCCGTTTGGGGTCACCGCCAAAAGCCGCAATGTTCTGCTGCACCCAGCGGAGCGCAGCCGCCATGTCCAGATACGCATAATTGCCCGACGAGCGGTTGGGTGATTCCTTCGTCAGGTCGGGATGCGCCATAAAGCCAAACACGCCCAGCCGGTAGTTGACCGTCAGTGCCACCATGCCTTTCGTCGCCATGCTTTCGCCGTCGTAGCGCCCTTCCGAACCGTCACCGGCCATAAAACCGCCCCCGTAGAAGTACACCAGAACGGGCAGTTTTTCATTGGCCGACCGGGCGGGCGTCCACACGTTCAGGTAGAGGCAGTCCTCGCTCATGCCATCCGAACGGAAGCCCATATCGCCGAAAATGGCGCGCTGCATGGCCCGCGGACCAAATTGAACGGTTTTCCGAACACCCTGCCAGTTTTTGACGGGCTGGGGTTCTTTCCAGCGCAACTCGCCCACCGGCGGCTGGGCAAACGGAATGCCTTTGAAAGCGCGAATGCCGCTGGTTTCGGTGACGCCTTCCACGACGCCATGGGCGGTTTTGGCCTGCGGTGCTTTTTGGGCCTCCGTACGGTGCGCGGCCAGGAGGGTCGATACGGTCAGAATTAAAAGAGTTTTCATCATTTTCTATTCCATCGGTCTGGTAAAATCGAAACGGCGCTCCAAAGCGGGCCGTTTTCTGAATTAATCGAACAAATCACGTTCGGAAGCAATAATAAAGATAAAACCGGGAAGTAGTGCTGCGAAACGGGCGCAAATCAATTAAAACAATCCAATTAAATCCCCGATATTCCTTATGCGTCTAGAACTCACCACCCCTGCCGATGACAATCGCCCCGTGTTTGTTACCGGGCCTTTTTGCGAATGGTATCCGGATGTCGAGCGGTTTGAGTTGCAGAAAACCGGCGCAGGCCGCTATGCCATTGAGCTGCCGGTGGAGGTGACGGCCCCGGGTTCGCTCGAATACAAATACACGCGCGGGAGTTGGGATTCGGTTGAGCTGAGCGCGGCCGGCGAGGGCGTACCCAACCGGTTTTCCGGCGGGCAGGACGCCACGCACCGGGATGTGGTTCCGCACTGGCGGTGGCACGGTTTGCCCTTCAACCCGGTTTTTTTGCCCCGGATTGAGCGGATCAGTAAAGCCTTTGAGGTGCCGCAGCTCAACACCACGCGCCGGATTCAGGTGCTGTTGCCGTACGACTACGACGCGAGTGACACCCGCTACCCGGTTTTGTACCTGAACGACGGCCAGAATCTGTTTGGCGACGGATCGCCTTTTGGCAACTGGGCCATCGATCAGAAACTGGCGGTTCTGGCGCACCGGCAGCACCACCACGTGATCATCGTTGCCATCGACCACGGCGAAAGCGAGCGGGTGGCCGAATTTCTGCCCTACAACACCCGACTGGCCAACGGCCGGGGAAATGCGTACCTCGACTTTGTGGCCCATACGCTGAAGCCCTTCATCGACGCCACCTACCGCACCCGGCCCGAACGGGATGCGACCGGCATGGGCGGCAGTTCGATGGGCGGTTTGATCAGCGTTTACGCCGGAATACGGCACCCGGCGGTGTTCGGCCAGCTGATGGTTTTTTCTCCCGCCCTGTGGACCACGCCGATCGTGTACGCCGATGCTTTACGGTTTTACGCTCCGGAACCGATGCGCGTGTATCTGTACGGGGGAGAACAGGAATCGAAATACATGGTGCCGGCGATGGAACGCCTGCAGAAAGCATTGCTGCAAAGAAAGGGGCACGAAACGCTGGACATTCACTTTGCCGTTGATCCGGTAGGGGAACACAACGAAAGCCGCTGGAGCCGGGAATTTCCACTGGCCGTAGAATGGTTGTTTTTCTGATTGTTACCTTTGTGGCATTCCAATCTGATGATGACAATCCAATTGATAACCCGCCCACCGCTGACGACCGACACCGTCGTCATTCCCGTTCCGCAAACCGACGAACTGCCAGCCACGCTTGAGGCACTGGCCCAGCGGTTTAACCTGACGCCAGCGGTTTTGCAGCACGATTTCAAAGCCGGTTTTCGGGAACTGTTGCCGCTCTACCAGCCCGATGGCCGGAAAGTTTACCTGCTCGGTCTGGGTAAGGAGTCGACGCCGATCATCTGGCTGCGGGCGTTTCGGGAGTTGTTTTTCCGGCAAAAAGACCGGCTGACGCTGACCGTCGGCGTCGATCTGAGCGGTTTTGACGCGGCCGTTGTCGAGTTCGTGGTGCTGGGGATTTGCTGGGGCGGCTACGACCTGAAATTGCATGTTTCCGACAAACCGCAGACCACCGGTTTTTATTCGGAGGAAGGCCGGTTGGAAATCTATTGTCCGGAGGAGCAAACCGTTGCGCAGGAAGCTCTCGACCGCGCCGAAGCCCTCGCCGACACGCACCGGCAGATGCTGGACCTGATGAATTCGCCGTCCAACTACAAAATTCCGCAAACGCTGGCCGACTGGGCCGTGGCTTCCGGGCAACGCTACGGTTATTCGGTGACGGTTTTCGATCAGGCCGAAATCGAGCGGCAGGGGTTGCAGGCGCTTTTGAGCGTCAACAAAGGCAGCGCCCACCCGCCGGTATTTATCATTGCCGAGTACAAACCCGCCGATCCGTCGAACGGTCGGAAAGTGGGGCTGGTGGGCAAAGGCGTTACGTTCGACACGGGCGGTATTTCCATTAAGCCATCGACCAGCATGCACCTGATGAAGAGCGACATGGGCGGGGCGGCTGCGGTTCTGGGCACGATGGAAGTAGCGGCCAGACTCCGCTTGCCGGTGCACCTGATCGGCATTGTTCCCGCGACGGAAAACATGGTCGATGGCCAGGCCACCAAACCGGGTGACGTCATCGGTTCATACCTCGGCAAAACCATCGAAGTGATCGACACCGACGCGGAGGGCCGCATCATCCTGGCCGACGGCCTGGGCTACATGGTCCGCAACTACCAGCCCGACGTGCTGATCGATCTGGCTACGCTGACCGGCAGTGTCATTTCCACGCTCGGCTACCATGCCGCCGGTTTGTTCAGCAACAACGACGTCCTGACCGCCGACCTGCTGAAATCAGCCCGCCAAACCGGTGAGCAGTTGTGGCCCCTGCCGCTCTGGGATGTTTACAAGGAAGATATTCAGTCGGACGTCGCCGATCTGAAAAACTTCAGTGGAAAACCGCTGGCCGGGGCCATCAGTGCCGCTAAGTTTCTGGAAGTCTTCACGGAAGCGCATCCGGCCTGGGCGCACCTGGACATTGCCGGGATGGCTTTCGCCGATACGGAATTTGGTTCTCAGAAGAACGCGACCGGTTTTGGCATCCGGCTATTGATCGATTTTCTCCGAAATCTTCCGGAAGCGCCGTAGTCCGGAAAACCGGTTGCCGGGCCCATCCGGTTTTCACGTACGCAGGGTCTATCAAGTTGGATTTTAGACAGAAATACTTTTGTCTAACCAATGGTTGTATTTGGTGAATGGCGAATTATTAAAAATTTTGTACGTATATCCGTAAAATAGTAGCAATTAAATTTGGCAAATATATTGTTTTGCTTACTTTTGGTTTATCAACAAACCACAGTGACTTCTTCTTTCTACCGGGACATTCCGCTGGCCGCACTACCGGACTGACCCAAACCGAACCTGACGGTTCTTGCAGGAAGCAAGCCGGGTTCGGCGTACCTGCCGGAGACGATTCCGGGCAGATCCACATTCCGATTTAGCCTTAATTCAGAACCAATGACCGACTCCGGAGCCGGTTGGGTCGCGCCTTGTCTTTTTCGCGCACCAGCCGCCACCGAAAACCGTCGGAGACGATACTGAAAACCGGACTCATCCGGTACTCAGCCATTGCCATGCGCCCGGTTGCGAAGGGCGGTTCGGCGAAGCGGCCAGTGTCCGGCCGTCCGACGCACCGGGTTTGCATGACAACGGAATACAACGATCCATCTTTATACGCTTTATTAACCTAACTAATTTTATGAGGAGAACACTACTGGTATTAGTAGGGATGATCTGGCTTTCGATGGCCGTGGCCTCGGCCCAGACGCGTACGCTCTCGGGTACTCTTATAGCCGCCGAAGAAGGCCCGCTCCCCGGCGCCAACGTGGTGGTGAAAGGCAGCACCATCGGAACGACCACCGACAATCAGGGCAAGTTCACCCTGAAAATTCCCACCGACAATCCCACGATTATCATTAGCTCCATCGGTTTTCTGACCGAAGAAATCGTTGTTGGAAACCGTACGACACTGGACCTGACGCTAAAAACCGACGTGAAATCCCTGTCCGAAGTGGTCGTAACCGCGTTTGGGGTTGAAAAGGAAGTGAAGTCGCTGGGCTACGGGGTCCAGGAAATCAAGGGCACCCAACTGACCGAAGCGCGGTCCTCCAACGTGGTGAATGCCTTGTCCGGCAAAGTAGCCGGTTTGCGGGTCAGCTCGAACGGGGGGCCGGGCAGCGGTTCGACCATCCAGATTCGGGGCGCGTCGTCGGTGTCGGGCAACAACCAGCCCCTGATTGTGGTCGACGGCGTACCCATTCAGCAGTCATTTGACAAAACGTACGGTTCGGGTATTTCGGAAGTGAACCCGGACAACATCAGGGAAATGAGCGTATTGAAAGGCCCGAACGCGGCCGCGCTGTACGGTTCGCGGGCCGCCAACGGGGTGATCCTGATCACGACGAAAAACGGCGCCGGCACAAAAGGCATCGGCGTGGAAATCAACTCCAACGTGACGTTCGAGCGGCCGTGGATCAAACCGAAATTCCAGAACACCTACGGCGGTGGAAACGGCTACCGGACCTGGTACAACGACGGCTGGTCGGGCGCGATTACGGACCCGCTGGAAATGCAGCAATACCGGGCGGCTTACGGCCCGAATGCTCCGCTGACCGGTACGGAAGGCACCGACGAAAGCTGGGGCGGACCGATGGACGGACGGCTGGTGCGGCACTGGTGGTCGGGCAGGGAAGTAGCTCCGCTGACGCCCAACCCGAACAACTGGGAGGATTTCTGGCAAACCGGCCAGACCATCACCAACAGCGTGGCGCTGTCGGGCGGCAACGATAAGGGAAGTTTCCGGCTGTCGGTGGGCCGGATGGATCAGAAAGGACTGGTTTACTTCAACGATTTTTACCGGAACAACTTCAAATTCAATTCGGCGTATACCTTCACCTCGAACTTCAGCGCCACCATTTCGGCGGAATACATCAAATCGGGCGGCAACCGGAGCTACAGCAGCGGTCAGGAGTTTATCTGGTCGCACCGGCAAACCGACTGGGCGAAACTTCGCAACTGGCGCGACTACACGGGCGTGCACATCCAGCGGGCGCTGGCCGGAAAACCGGCCGACAGCGATCCGCCGAACTGGCAGCATACCTTTTTTACGAACCCGTATTTCTCGTCGGAAATGCTGCCCTCGGACAACGAAAAAGACCGGCTGGTGGGTAACGTGGCCTTAAATTACAAGATCGTACCGTCGCTGAGCCTGATGGTGCGGAGCGGAACCGACGTCTGGACCGATACGCGGATCAGCATAACCAATTTTGAGCGGGTGCGGAACGGAAACCGCACGCCCGGCGCCTTCACGGAAGAGGTACTACGTCGGCAGGAAACCAACCACGACGCTATTCTGACCTTCAACAAAGCGATCAGCACTGATTTTACGACAAACATTCAGGTGGGCGGTATTTCGCGGACGAACTACTACAAGCGCAACTACCTGAGCGTGGGTGAACTGGTGGTAGACGGCCTATACAATGCCGCCAACGCCAACCCCAGCCGCAACACGGCGCAAAGCCGGATCGAAAAATCGCAGGTAAACAGTGTGTTCGGGTCGTTTGAACTGGGCTACAAAAATGCGCTTTTCCTGAATGCCACGGCCCGCAACGACTGGTCGAGCACGCTGCCCGCCGACAACCGCTCCTACTTCTATCCCTCGGTTTCGGCCAGCGCCGTCATCACCGACCTGCTAAACGTGCAGAGCAACGTGATCTCTTTTGGAAAAGTCCGGGCGAGCTGGGCGCAGGTAGGAAACGATGCCCTGCCGTACCAGCTGCTGCAAACCTTCGTGGCCGGGACGTCCTGGGCGGGTTCGACCCCCGAATTCTACGAAAACACCCAGATTGCCAACTCCACGCTGAAACCGGAAATCACAACCGGAACCGAACTGGGTCTGGACGTCCGGTTCCTGAAAGGCCGCGTCGGCCTGGATGCAACGTACTACAATCAGGTGTCGCGGGATCAGATTCTGGCCGTTGAAATCTCCAAATCGAGCGGCTATAACTCCCGCGTGCTGAACGCCGGTAAGATTTCCAACCAGGGACTGGAGATTGTGCTGACCGGAACCCCCGTCAAAACCGCCAGTGGTTTTACCTGGGAAACGACGCTGAATTTCTCGCGCAACCGCAACAAAGTGCTGGAACTGGCCGAGGGGCTCACTACCTACACGCTGGCCACCCGCCAGGGATTGATCACGGAAGCCCGCGTCGGACAACCCTACGGCAGCTTCTTCGGAACCGGTTTTGAACACGCGCCCGACGGCCAGCGGATTTACAACGCCAGCGGTTTGCCGGTGGTTTCGACCACGCCCCGCACGCTGGGGAACGTCCAGCCCAAATGGACCGGCGGCTGGTTGAACGCCCTGACGTTCCGGGGCTTCTCGATCTCGGCGCTGGTGGATGTGAAATGGGGGGGCGACTTCTTCGACGAAGGAACCGGAACGGCGCGCTGGACGGGGCAGTACGAAGAAACCGCCGTGGGCCGGGAAGAGGGGGTGATTGGCAAAGGCGTCTACAACGCCGGAACGGCCGAAAGCCCGAACTACGTTCCGAACACGGTGATTGTGCCGGCCAAAACGCTCATTGGCTACAACAACCCGCGCAACTACCACGAAGGATCGATTTACGACGGCAGCTACGTCAAGCTCCGCGAAGCGACCATCGGCTACCAGATTCCGGCGGTTTTTCTGAACCGGATCAAGGTTCGTTCGGCGAAAATCTCGCTGGTGGGCCGTAACCTCGCCATGCTGTTCAAAAACACCACGCACGTTGATCCGGAAGTGGATCGGTTCGGGGCCAACCAGCAGGGCTTTGCCTACGGTGAATTGCCCAGCTCGCGCAGCATTGGTGCCAACCTGAGTCTGTCCTTCTAATTCCGGAAAAACGATTTCATTATGAAGATTATAAAAGCCTTTTTTATTAGTCTGGGCGTGATGACGCTGGCGGGTTCCTGCACCTCGGAGTTCGACGAGATGAACGTTGACCCGAACAACCCGACCTCCATCAGCCCGCAGTATTTGCTGCCGTATGCCCTCGAAGCGTCCATCGACCGGTACTGGGGGGTTCGCACCCGGTTTGAACGGCTGAACCTGGATGGCGCCATGTGCTGGATGCAGTACCTGACGCGCAACATCTACTCGAACGAAGGCGACAACTACGAAGTTTCGGTCGGTTTTTACACCAACAACTGGAAGGGATTCTTCAACGACGCGCAGGTCAACTACCAGCGGATCATTGCGCTGGCGGGGCCGGGGGGCCAATTCGAAAATGCCAATTACGAAGGCGTTGCGCTGGTGATGCGGTCGTGGGTGTTTTCGCTGCTGACCGATGTGTACGGCCCGATTCCGTATACAGAAGCGCTGAAAGGAACCGCCGATGCGCCAAACTACACGCCTACCTACGATCCGGTGGAGACGGTTTACGCCGGTTTGCTGAACGACCTGAAAACCGCCAACGAAAAGCTGAGCGTAACGGGGCCGCCGGTTTCCGGGGACATCCTCTACGGCGGGGACATCCTGAAATGGAAAAAGTTGGCCAACTCGCTAAGGGTGCGGCTGGCGAACCGGCAGGCGGCCAAAAAACCGGCGGAGTCGAAAGCCATCATGGCCGAAATTCTGGGCGACGCCACCCGATTCCCGGTTTTTACGAGCAATGCCGACAACGCCCGGCTGGCGAACTCGGCGGTTTTGCCCAGCAACAACGAATGGCATCAGGTGATGATTCAGGACGGCCGGACCGACTGGAACGTCAGCAAAACCTTGGCCGACCGGCTCAATGAACTGGGTGACAGCCGGATTACGGTGTACGCCCAGGCCAACAAAGCCGGGAAATACGAAGGCCACGCCAACGGCTTGCCGGATGCCGTGGCGACGGCCTACCTCGGAACCAGCTCGGTTTTAGGGACCTACTTCACGGCCGCGACCGCGCCCAGCGTGTTGATGACGTTTTCGGAACTGAACCTGATCCTGGCCGAAGCGGCCGCCGACGGCGACATCACGGGCAGCGCGCAGACGTATTTGGAGAAAGGCATTGCGGCTTCGTTCGATCAATACGGGTTGACGGTTCCGGCCGGGTATCTGGCGAAAGTCGGACCCGCGACCAAAGCGACCATCCTGGAGCAGAAATGGATTTCGCTCTTCGGGCAGGCCATCGAAGCCTGGACGGAATACCGCCGGACGGGGCTGCCGGTTTTGCCCGGAAAAGACTCCCGTTCGGTGTTCGCCAACGACGGCGTGTTGCCCACCCGCCTGAAATACCCGACTTCGGAGTATTCCCTGAACAAAACCAGCCTGGACAAAGGCATTTCGCTGCTGGGCGGACCGGATGATATGAAGGTCAACTTGTGGTGGGCGGAGAAATAATGAGCAAGTATGAATGAAGAATTATGAATCAAAAGATGATTTCTATGAAGAGCTATAAATACTTTATCTGGAGCGGGTTACTGGTTGGGAGTGGCCTGTTCGCCGGTTGTGAGAAAAAGGAAGATCCGTTTGTGGATCGCGTTGTGGCCCCGGTTTTGGTGGTGGTCGATGGCGTTGCTGATGGGGGCGGGCAAACCGCCGAGCCGGTGGTTACGCAGAAGATTTCGACCCCGGTGGTGATGACCGTGACGGTTTTTGAACTCGACAAAACCGGGATTCTGGATTACAAAGTCGGCATTGACTCGATTCCGGTGGCCTCGCTGGCGGTGAAACTGACGAAGCGCGACGGAACGGCCCTTGCCGACCTGACCACCGATGCCGCCGGCAAAGTCACCCTGACCAAAACCTGGGCCGAACTCGGGATTGCCAAACCGGCCGTGGGCAGCAACGTGCCGCTGACCTGGCGGGGTGAATACAAAGGCCAGGCGTTCGCCCGTTTGTCGCGGGTGCAGGGTATAAATTAAGAACTGAACTACCATCTCTCCGTCGTTCGTCTCACTAAATCAATCATCTAACCACTTCTTTAGTATGTCTCTTAATCGTCGCGAATGGCTCCGGTCTGGTTTGTTGGCCGGGGTTGGTTTAGCCGCTGCTCCAGCCGCTTATTGTGAACCCTGGCTGGACAAACCGGAGTTGGGAAGTACGCTGCCGCCAACCGTTCCGAAAGGCGCGCTGAAAGCCCGTCTGTCGGCCAACGAAAACCCGTACGGCCCGTCGCCGAAAGCACTGAAAGCCATTGCCGAAGCCGCACCGGATGGGTTCCTGTATCCGTTTCAGTACGGGATGCAGTTGCAGAAAATGATTGCGGAGGAGGAAGGGGTTGCACCGGAGCAGATTCTGCTTTCGGCGGGTTCGGGTGCGTTGCTGCACGCGACGGCCCTGCAGGTTGCCTACACGACTCCCGGCGGCAGTGTGCTGTCGGCCGATCCAACCTACGAATCGCTGGTTCGGGCGGCTGTTCAACACGGCATGACCTGGGATAAAGTTCCCCTGACCTCGGGCACCTACGACCACAACCTGGAGGAGATGGAAAAGCGGGTGAACGACAAAACCAGCCTCGTTTATGTTTGTAACCCGAACAACCCGACGGGCGTAACGATCAATCCGGAAAGCCTGCGGGCGTTTGTGGACCGTGTATCGGCCAAGAAACCGGTTTTTGTCGACGAAGCCTACATTCACTACACGGGCGATCCGAAGAAGTACACGGTCATTGAAAATATTAAAAAAGGGCAGAATGTGCTGGTGGCCAAAACCTTCTCAAAAATCTACGGCATGGCCGGTTTACGGATGGGGTACATGGTGGGCCAGCCGGATGCGCTGAAAGCCATTGCGAAATGGGGCGGGGGAGTCGGGAACCTGAGCATGACGACGCTGCGGGCCGCGCTGGCGTGTTTCAAAGACGAGGAGTTCATCAGGTATTCACTGGGCAAAGGACTCGAAGCGCGAGAGTTTTTATACACCACGCTGACGCAGAACGGTTACACCTACCTGCCGTCGGGCACGAACTTCGTCCTGTTCCCGATCCGGATGAAAGGCGACGATTTCACCAAAAAAATGATGGACAACGGCGTGAGCGTTCGGCAGTGGAAATTCGACGGCCAGTTCTGGTGCCGCGTGAGCCTCGGGACGATGGACCAGATGAAGGCATTTGCCGACGCGCTGAAAGTGATTTCGTAAGGAGATCCTCCCGGATCGCGCCGGCTTTGGTCCGATCGCCTTCTTCTTTGTTGACTAGCCTAGTTTCGTACGGACTAAAGTCCGGCGAAACGTGGTTGAAATCGCTTCCGAAGTTTTACCTTTGGGAGCGATTTCTTTTTACCTGCGTATGTCTGTTCTAATTTCATCCCTCGCCGAAAGTTTGCCGGTTTTTTTAAACCAGCGTACTTATTCGGCCATTGCGGTTCTGACCGATTCAAACACCAGGCGGTTTTGTTATCCGGCGATAAAAAATTTTTTACCGAAACATAAGATTATTACGATCCGGGCGGGCGAAGAAAACAAAAATTTGGCGAGCTGCGAAACCGTCTGGCAGGCATTAACCGACGCCCATTTTGACCGCCATGCGCTGGTGATCGACCTCGGAGGGGGCGTAATTGGTGATCTAGGCGGTTTTTGTGCGGCAACCTACAAACGCGGCATTGATTTTATCCAGATTCCGACCACGTTACTGTCGCAGGTCGATGCCAGTGTGGGCGGGAAGCTGGGTATTGACTTTCACGGATTTAAGAACCATATTGGGGTCTTTAATTTACCGGAAGCGGTGCTGATCGACACGGTTTTTTTGGAAACTTTACCGGAGTCGGAAGTGCGGTCGGGATTTGCCGAAATCATCAAGCATTGTCTGATTGCCGATGCCGCCCAGTGGAACGTCATCCGGCGTCTTGATGTGCACCAGCAGGACTGGAAGGTGCTGGTGGCGCATTCCGTCGAAATTAAAAAAAATATTGTTGCGCAAGATCCAAAAGAGCAGGGAATTCGTAAGATATTGAACTACGGTCACACCCTGGGGCACGCCATCGAAACCCATCTGCTGGCCGATCCGAAGCGCCGGTTGCTGCACGGGGAAGCCGTTGCCGCCGGAATGATTACGGAAGCGTTTGTTGCGGAACGGAAAGGCCTGATTTCGACGCGGCTGCTCGAGCAGATTGAAGAATATATCTTCGCCGTGTATGGCCGGATTCCCCTCACGGACGCGGATCTGGAGCCCATTCTCGCGTTGACGCTGCAGGACAAAAAAAACCGGAACGGGCAGGTACGGATGGCCCTGCTGGACGGACCGGGGAGTTGCACGTACGATGTGCCGGTGACGAAAACCGAGATGCGCCGGGCATTGGACTATTACCGAACCTAAACTGTAAGCAGGGCCGTTTGCGCGGATTTTTGAACCTTACAGACAGAAAAACACTAGTACAGAAGGTAGCATTCATTTCCTAACCAATTTGTCTATAAGATTCACTTTTACACTTGTTTACAGTATGAAACATTTTATCGGCGTTCTTGTGTTGCTGGCTGTCGTTTCGCTGGCCGGTTGCATGCCTGGAAAATTATTCGTTGAGCACGACTACAGCTACGAAGGGCATTTTAAAAACTACGAGTCTTTCAATTTTCTGGAATGTGAGTACATCGACTCCACGCTGCTTTGCTCCGATATTCAGGAAGCCATTCGTCACCAAATGGAAGCTCGCGGGTATAAAGTTGCCAACCGGGGGCCTAACCTGCTGATTTCCTACAACATTTTCCGGAACGATCTGCGTTTCCGGGGGTATCAGCAGCCGGTTATCAAAGACTGGGTGGTGAGCGAAGATGGCGAGGCAACCTACAAACGCATTGATTACAACCTCGACGAAGGAACGCTGATGATTTCACTGATCGACGCCGAAACCTACCAGGTGATCTGGAAAGGCTATGCGTCGCGCGTAACCCGAAATCCGAACTTTAAGAACAACTACTTTAAGGGCATTGTCCGATCCATCTTCGACCAGTATCCGCTCATGGCGTCGGCGAGGAAGTAGAGACGAATATCGAATACTAAATAACGAATGTTGACTATCGAAACAAAGAGGCAGCGCCACTTCGATAGTCAACATTCGTTATTTAGTATTCGATATATATCATTACACATTTGGAGCCGTCGGTGCGGTTAACTCCCTGAAAATTCCTTCCAGACTGCTTTCCTGCTGTTTCAGCCCCACAAGGGTCAGATTTTTGTCGGCGGCCAGCCGGAAGATGGCCGCGCGCAGATCGCTTTCTTTGCTGGCCGTGAGCCGGTAGCGGTTTTCGCCCAGCACCTCAACCCGCCGAACTCCGGGCAGGCTATGCAAAACCGCTACATCCGTTAAATCCTGCTCAAACTCGGCCACGACCGCAATCGAATCGTCGGCGGTTTCCCGCAGGTGGCTCAGTTGCCCGTCGGCCACAACCCGCCCCTGATTAATGATGATCACCCGGTCGCAGAGCGCTTCGACTTCCTGCATGATGTGCGTGGAAAACAACACGGTTTTTTCGCGGCCGATGGTGCGGATGACCTGCCGGATTTCCGTGAGCTGATTGGGGTCGAGTCCCGTGGTGGGTTCGTCCAGAATCAAAACCGGCGGATTATGGATCAGGGCCTGGGCCAGTCCGACGCGCTGCCGGTAGCCTTTTGATAACTGACCGATTTTTTTCCGTTGCTCCAGCTCCAGCCCCACCAGCCCGATGATCTCGGTGATGCGGTGACCCAGGGCGCTTCCCCGCAACCCGTGCAGCGAACCCGCGAACTGCAAAAATTCCTTGACGTACATGTCCAGGTACAACGGATTGTGTTCGGGCAGGTAGCCCAGACTCCGCCGGACATCGATGGAATGCGTCCGGACGTCAAAACCGTTCACGGCCACCGTGCCTTCCGTGGGCGGCAGATAAGCCGTGGCAATTTTCATGGTGGTGGATTTTCCGGCGCCGTTCGGACCCAGAAAACCCACAATTTCGCCGGGTTGAATCGCAAACGAAACCGAATCGACGGCCCGTTGGGGCGACGTACCCGGGCGGGTGTATACCTTCGTAAGGTTTTGTACCTGAATAGACATCGATCAGAACGAAAGTGCAAAGAGACAACCTGCGATGGAATAAAACAACAACCTGTTTTGGCAAAGTAACGCAATACGGCCTACCGGAATTGCCGTTGTATGTCAGGCGGCTTTGCTCTTTGTAGTAACGGCGTTTTTGCAAAACCGCTTTTAAAACCAAAAACAATTTTTATTTTTAACCTTCTGTTTATGCCTGTGGGGCGAATCGCTGCCATGAAAACAAAGCACATAGGTACGTTAATGGGCTGCCTGATAGCCATCAGTACCTGGGCGCAGCTACCGGGAATTCAGAATCCAGCCCGAACGAATCCGAACCATCCGCCGGAAGGTTTCACCAACTGTGACAATGCCCAGACGCAGGCCGAACTGAACCTGTGCGCGGAGATGCGGTTTCAGAAAGCGGACCACGAATTGAACGCCGTCTACAAGCAGTTGCTCGGATTTCTGTCCAAAGAAGACAAGGCGATGGTGGTGGACGCACAGCGCCAGTGGATTGCTTACCGCGATGCGCACTGTAAATTTTATGAAAAAATGTACGCGGGCGGCTCCATGCTGACGATGGTGCTGGCCAACTGCAAAGAAACCACCACCCAGAGCCGGATTAGCGAACTGAAAGAATTAATCGCCGAACGTAAACTTAGACAATAGACACCAGCCGTATGAGTGACTCAGTGTTCCGGAAAAAATCGGTTACCAAAACCGTAGCGGATGTAAACGAGGGAGATGCTTCACATATGAATAAAATTTTGGGCGTTCGCGACCTGACCTCGTTTGGCATTGCGGCCATCATCGGCGCCGGAATTTTCAGTACCATCGGGCGGGCCAGTGTCAACGGCGGACCGGCGGTTTCGCTGCTGTTTGTTTTTACGGCCATTGCCTGCGTTTTTACGGCCCTCAGCTACGCGCAGTTTGCCTCCACGGTGCCGGTCAGTGGAAGTGCCTACACATACGCTTATGTCTCCTTCGGGGAGATTTTTGCCTGGATCATCGGCTGGGCGCTCATTCTGGAATACGCCGTCAGCAACATGGTGGTCGCCATTTCGTGGTCGGAATATTTTACGTCGATGCTCGAAGGATTTGGCATTCCGTTTCCGGCCTATTGGGCCACGGACTACGGATCGGCCGCCCGGGCCTATGCGGAGGTGCAAGCCAGCGCTTCGCCGGGCCGTTTGGCCGGTTCCACACGCGAGCTCGCCCAGGCTTTTCAGGACGCCCCGACGCTCGGCGGCTTAAAGCTGATTGCCGATTTACCCGCCGGTGTCATCACGATTCTGATTACGGCGCTGGTCTACGTCGGCATCAAAGAATCCCGTACCGCCAGCAACATTCTGGTGGTGCTGAAACTGGCCGTGATCGGTCTGGTCATTGCCGTCGGGGCCTTTTACATCAAACCCGAAAACTGGTCGCCGTTTGCGCCCAACGGGGTGAGCGGGGTTCTGAGCGGAGTGGCGTCGGTTTTCTTTGCCTTCATCGGTTTTGACTCCATTTCAACAACGGCCGAAGAGTGCCGGAATCCGCAGCGTGATTTGCCCCGGGCGATGATTTACTGCCTGATCATCTGTACGGTTTTATACGTGCTGATCACGCTGGTATTGACCGGGATGGTGAACTACAAGGAGCTGGGTGTCGACGATCCGCTGGCGTACGTGTTTCAGAAAGTAGACCTGAATTTTGTGGCCGGTGTCATTTCGGTGAGTGCCGTGGTGGCCATTACGAGCGCCTTGCTGGTTTACCAACTGGGCCAGCCGCGCATCTGGATGACCATGAGCCGCGATGGGTTGCTGTGGCCCAAGTTCTCGCAGATTCACCCGCGGTATCGGACGCCCTCGTTTGCCACCATTGTAACCGGTTTTCTGGTGGCTATACCGTCGCTTTTTCTGGACATGCAGTTTTTCATCGATCTCACCAGCGTCGGTACCTTTTTTGCCTTTATTCTGGTCTGCGGAGGGATCTTGTACCTGGACGCGAAAGGGCTTTCGAAGCATTCGAAATTTAAGGTGCCCTACGTTAACGGGAAATACATTATCGGGCTGGCGCTGATCGTGACGGTTTTTCTGGTGGCGCAGTCGGGTCATTTGGTTAGCGGGATCGAAGAAAAACCGCTGCTGGCCTTCTTCTGGCTGACCTGGGCGGTTTTTTCCGTTTTATCGTTTCGCTCTAATTTCTCCCTTCTCCCGGTTCTGGGAATTTTGACCAACCTGTACCTGATGACCGAACTGGGAATTAGCAACTGGGCTATTTTTGTGGTCTGGCTGGTCATTGGCCTGGTCATTTATTTCTCGTACGGATACCGCAAAAGTAAACTGGCCGCTTAAAAGCTCCCAAAATCAGGCTACTCTGGCTCGGTAAGTTCATACGCAATGAATGAATACAAAATATTGGATGTACAATCAAAAATAAATTATATCTTGTAAGCTGATTTTGCTTTTCCAGTCCCCGCCGTTTTGCCGGGCCGTCCCGTTTTCCAGAAGAAGTTGAATCTTTACATCTCGCAATAATACAGAAAGCCGACTGGGATTCCCTGCCGGCTTTTTTTCCGTTCTTACCCAAGAAAAAGGGCTACCGTAAAAACCGTAACCCTTTTTCTTGAAAAACTATACGTCGGTTAGTCGCTTCGACGACCGCCCATGAGCAGGCTGGCGTAGTAAAGCAGCGTGGCCAGTGAACCGAGTGCGGCAACCACATAGGTCATGGCAGCCCACCAGAGCGCATCTTTCGCGTAGCCGTATTCCCGCTGATTCACGATATTCCGGTTTTGCACCCAGGCCAACGCCCGGCGGCTGGCGTCGAACTCCACGGGTAGCGTCACGAAGCTAAACAGCGTGGTAACGGCGAACAGGGCGACCCCAATCGCCAGCGGGATGATGGTCGTGTTGATCAGCAAAATACCGATCAGGATGATCCATTGCAGGTAACTCGACGAAATCGTCAGAAAGGGTACCATCGCCGAGCGAAACTTCAGCGGACCGTAAGCCGTGGCGTGCTGCACGGCGTGTCCGCATTCGTGGGCCGCTACAGCCGCAGCCGACACACTTCGCCCATAATAGACGTCGGCACTCAGGTTAACGGTTTTATCCTGCGGGTTATAGTGGTCGGTCAGCATTCCTTCGACCGACAGGACGCGAACGTCGAAGATGTTATTCTCGTGGAGCATCCGCTCGGCAATTTCCTTGCCGCTCAGCCCGTTGCTCAGTCCGATTTGGGAATACTCGTTGAACTTACTCCGCAGCCGCCAGCTAATACCGGCACTGAGCAGAGCGAAAATGATGAAAATAATCCAGATTCCAGGCATAATTTAAGAAAGACCGGGGTCGCCGGTACGATTAAGGTTCGTGGTTAACCGGTAGTGTGGATCACTACATGGTAAACAAATATCAGTAAAAAAACAGTTCATTGTTCATCAGGATCTGCAACCGCTGGTCCCGGTTTTCAGAAGTTCATCCCTCAACGGTAAGCCTCCTGAATTTTGCGAATGAGCGCCGTAGTGGAATAACCCGCCACGAGCGGAATGGTTTGGACCCGGCCGCCGTTTTGCCGTACAACATCAGCCCCCACAATATCGGCCACGGCATAGTCGTCGCCTTTGACCAGCACGTCCGGTTTCAGGGCCTGAATCAGCGCCAGGGGCGTTGGTTCATCGAACAGCGTCACGGCATCGACAAATTCCAGGGCAGCCATCAGCCGGGCGCGGGCGTACTCATTGACGACAGGCCGCAACGGGCCTTTAATACAACTCACCGACGCGTCCGTGTTGAGCCCCAAAATCAGTTTGTCGGCGGTTTGCCGGGCTTTTTCGAGGTAGTCGATATGACCCAGGTGCAGAAGATCGAAGCAACCGTTGGTGAAAACGATGCGCTGGCCTTCCGCGTGCCGTTGGTCGGCCCATTCCACGGCCTGCTGCCGGGTGAGAATTTTGGATTCGGTCATGCGAATGGGCGGTTTTGATGGCTAAAAAGGGTTAGATAGCTGGATGGTTCGCCACTTTTGACCAAGCAACCATCAAAACCAGTTGACAACCCTTAAAATTACGGTTCTACGTTGAGGGTGGGTTGGGCCGCTGCGGTTTTTGGATCCCGGCCTTTCAGCATCACCACCAGAAAGCTCATAGCGCCCAGCAATACCACGTAAAACCACTGCGAAAACAGCATCAGTGTGGCCAGAGTGGCCCCGTCCTGGTTGCTCAGACCGTAGAGCGCCAAGGCGGCTCCGACCAGAATGTTGAACGCTCCGGCTCCGCCCTGCACGGGGGCCGCCATCCCCAGCGAACCCATGATCAGGATGGTCAGGCCGGCGCGCCAGCCCAGATCGGCGGTTTGGGGCATGGCAAAAAACAGCACGAACGACATGAAATAATACAGCGTCCAGATCAGCAGCGTATGAAAAATAAATGCACCCGGATTTTTCAGTTTGCGAATGCTCAGTAGGCCCTCCAGTAAACCGCCGACAAATTTTTCAACCCGTTGATAGAACGGTTTCTGACGCAGGACTTCTTTGTAGCGGTTGTAGAAAAACCAGAGCATCACCGCAAAGCCGAGCAGGCAGCCGCCCACCAGAACGAGCAGCCAGGTGTTATCACCCAGGCGGTTTCCGCTGAATTTCGACGAAAAGAAGTCCATCAGAAACGTGCTGAGCCGGTTAAATTCGATCAGAAACGTTGCGCCGGTGAGCACGAGCAGCATGAGCACATCAAAAATCCGCTCGGCCACCACCGTCCCAAAACTCACGTTAACGGGCACCCCTTCCAGCCGGTTCAGCGTACCGCAGCGGGTTACTTCGCCCATGCGCGGCACCACCAGATTGGCGAAATAACCGGTGAGAACCGCCAGTGTGGTGTTGGCCGGCGCGGGCCGGCGGCCAAACACCGGTTCGATCAGCACCCCCCAGCGGTAGGCGCGGCTCCAGTGGGCCACAATGGTCAGCAAACCCGACACGGCAATCCAGCGGTAATCGGCTTTACTAAACGCATCGAACATGGCCACCCGGTCGATGTCCTTGAATACGTACCAGAGCAACAGGGCCGCAATGCCGAGCGAGAGGCCGTATTTTACGATGTTTTTCAATGAATGACAATGGTTAAAAAAGGTGTTTTGCTGGCTGGAAGACGAAAGGGTTTTGATGGTCAAAAACGGGGTGGAGGGTGGGATAACGCGCTATTTTAACCCCCCCAGCTCTATAAACCGTTTTAATCCATCAGAGCCGGTCAACCACTCAAACCAATCGATTATTCCCATCGGGAAAAACCACCTGCGGGTGATGCGTTTTGGCTTCCTCGGTGGTCATCATGCCGTACGAAATGATGATGATAATGTCGCCAACCTGGGCGCGTCGGGCGGCTGCGCCGTTGAGGCAAATGATGCCGGAGCCGCGTTCGCCCTTGATGACGTAGGTGATCAGACGTTCGCCGTTGTTGTTGTTAACAATGTGAACCTGCTCATTTTCAAGCAACCCGGCGGCATCCATCAGGTCCTCGTCAATGGTGATGCTGCCGACATAATTCAGTTCGGCCTGCGTCACCCGGACCCGGTGGATCTTGGATTTCATTACAGTAATAAACATAGTTGTATCGACTACCCGGTTCAAACGGACGATCAAAAGTAGTGAAAAACCGCCCACCCGTTGCAGTCACCGCAAAAACAGGTGCCGGGCCGAGTTAGTTCAGTCGGTTTTTTCAGACAATGAGGTTATCGATCAGGCGGGTTTTTCCCAGATGAGCGGCAATGCACAGCGCCGTTGCCCCCGGTGCCTGAAGCTGATCGACCGGCTGAAGGGTGTCGGCGTTGGCGATTTCAAAATATTCAAGTCGAAAATCCGGATGGTTTTGTAAATGACTGAGCACGACGGTTTTGGCCGCGTCGATGGAACCGCCGTTGTGGAGTTCATCCCGGGCCTGACTCAGGGCGCGGTATAGTTCGGGTGCTTCCCGGCGTTCGACCGGCGACAGGTTGCGGTTGCGCGACGACATCGCCAGACCGTCATCTTCCCGCACAATGGGCACGCGGACCAGTTCCAGCAGAAAGCCCAGATCGCGAATCAACCGTTTGACTACCGCCACCTGCTGGAGATCTTTCTGACCAAAATAGGTCCGGTTCGGCTGCACGATGTTGAACAACTTGGCGACCACAATGCCGACGCCGTTGAAGTGGCCGGGCCGGAAGGCGCCTTCGAGCACGGTTTCCAGCTCGCCAAAATGAATCTTCAAAACCGGGTTGCCCGGGTACATTTCATCGACCGAAGGCGCAAAAACAAAGTCGCAGCCGGCCGCTTTCAGCAGCTGGCAATCGGCTTCCAGCGTGTGCGGATACCGGGCGAGGTCGTCGGGGTTGTTAAACTGGGTCGGGTTGACAAAAATGCTGCAAACCGTCAGGTCATTGTCGGCTTTGCAGGCAGCGATCAGCGCCATGTGTCCGGCGTGCAGCGCGCCCATAGTCGGAACAAAACCGGTGGACAGTTTTGCGGCCCGCTGGGAATCAAGCGCTTGCCGTAAGCCGGCAATGGTTTCAAAGAGTTGCATACGGGCTTTTTGTTACAAATTGTCGCGGAAGCGGGGTGTAAATTGAAGCGGCAAGTTCGTCATTCCTTGCTTTTCATTGACAAAACAGGAGTTTTTCTGGCGAAAATCTATTGAAATACCAGAAAAAATTGTATAATTTTGCAGATTTTTAATTTAGTCCGCTACGGCGGTGTATTTCACTAAAGCCCCCCAATCGTGTTATGAGCAAACTTCGGATTCTCTACGTTGCCAGTGAAATCAACCCGTTTCTTCAGACCTCTGCGGTTGCCGATTTTGTTCGGAAACTGCCCCAGGCCATGCAGGAACGCGGGATGGAAATTCGCATTCTGGTACCACGTTTCGGGCTGATCAATGAGCGCAAAAACCGGCTCCATGAGGTCGTTCGTCTATCGGGTATCAATATTACGGTAGGCGACGAAGAGAAGCCACTGATTATCAAAGTGGCCTCGATCCCCAATGCCAAGCTCCAGGTGTATTTTATTGACAATGAAGACTATTTTCAGCGTAAACACGTTTTTCTTGACAAGGATGACCGATTCTACGAAGACAACGACGAGCGGACTATTTTCTTCTGCAAAGGCGTACTGGAAACCGTGAAAAAACTGGGCTGGTCGCCCGATATCGTCCACTGTAACGACTGGATGACGGCGCTGATCCCGTTGTACCTGAAAACCACCTACAAAAACGATCCGATGTTTAAGGATACGAAGTCGGTTTTCTCGGTCTACAACAGCTCGTTTTCGTACCGGTTTGACGACGGCCTGGTCGAAAAAGCCAAGGCGATGGACGTGGATGAAGACATGCTGAAATACCTGAAATCGGCCGATTTCGACGGTTTTATCCGCATGGGTTGCACCTATGCCGATGTCGTGGTGAAAGCCGACGAAGATTATAGCGAGAGTTTAAATAGTATCTTGAATGATTTGTCCGACAAAAAAGTTGAACTCACCGAAGAAGGCCAGGAAGTTGCTGATCAATACTACAATCTTTATACGGAACTGGCGGGCTAAGCGAAGCTGGCAAACCATCAATACCGTCCGGCTAAGCATGCTGGCCGGGATGGTTGCGCTCGTTGCGGTGCTGGTGGCCTGCGAAGAACCCAAAGACATCGGCCTGCCGCCGAACACGGCCATCGGGGTTTTGTATACCGATACCCTGACCGTCAGAACGTCCACGGTTCAGCTCGACTCGGTGATCACCGACCGGAACATCCGGTTGTTCAGCGGGCAATATAATGACCCGGTTTTTGGCAAACTATCGGCCAAAACCTTTGCGCAGTTGTATGTGGCAACCGGGAGTTTCAAAACCGAGGGCGAAATGGTGTACGACTCGCTGCGGATCGGCCTGGGGTATGCGTATGTCTACGGCGATACGAACAGCGTGCAGGACATTTACGTCCACCGGCTGACCGAAGACCTGGATTCGACCAAGCGCTATACCTCGGCTTCGTCGGCCGCTTACAGTACGCAGCCGCTGGCCAGACTCCAGATCAAACCGTCGGCTCTGGGCGAGATCAAAACCGCCCGTATGCCGGACGCGCTGGGTCGGGAGCTGCTGGATCTTTCGAAAGGATCGGGGATTACCCAGACCGCCTTCGAGAAAGTCTTTAAAGGCATTGCGATTGTTCCGGGGGCAAACAACACCGCGGTTTTGGGATTCAACAACAATCCCAATAACATGTATCTGGAGATGTTTTACCACAGTTCGACGGATACGACCAAAAAGTATTCCGCCGGTTTTTACGTAACCCGGGCCAAACCATCGTTCAGCCAGATCAAGGCCGACCGGGCCGCCACTAAACTGGCGGGTCTAAGCGTCTCCAGACCGTTGAGTGGCTCGGCTACCGGTGGCGAAGCGTTTGTGCAGATTGCCACGGGCGTTACCACGAAAGTAAGTTTTCCAACGCTCGAAAACCTGAAAAAAGAAACCGGTCGGGTGGCTATCAACCGCGCCGAGTTGCAGTTTTTCGTGAAAGGAGGCAGCCCCGGTGGGCCCATACCGTCCATCATGACGCTGGCGCAAACCAACGCCGACAACCGGATTCTGTACACGACCGAGGCCAGTTCCGGAACCTCGTTGTTTCATTTGCTGCAAACCCAGACCGGTACGTTTCAGACGAACGGCAAGTGGTACTATCCGCAAATCGTCGGTTACAGCAGCCGGCAGAAGACGTACACGTTCGATTTGACGACGCATCTGCAATCCATACTGGTCGGTTTTCAGCCCAATAACGGCCTGGTTCTGTTCCCGACCTCGTCCAGCGGACTGATCCAGCAAAGCAATACGGGGGCCTCCGTTTACCTGGCAGAGCCTTACCTCTACAATCAACTCAACGGGGCGGTTTTGAGCGGTCCGATGAATGCGAAACTGGTGGTGTTCTACACGTACACCCCCTAGACGATCTGGCAAGAAATTTGAAGCCAGCCCCAATGGGCTGGCTTTTTTGTTTCTGTACTTTCCGGTTAAAAACCGCCCTGATCATCTGTTTTATTTGTATCTTTCTCAGAGCGAAGCCGGTTTTTGCTGACATTTTATGAATAGCGGCAGGCATCCTTAAATATTTTAAAAACTGATTGCTCAACACCATTTAAATTTCAAAAACTATGTGTGGAATTGTCGCTTATGTAGGGCATCGCGATGCGGCTCCGCTGATTCTAAAAGGGCTGAAACGACTGGAGTACCGGGGCTACGATAGCGCCGGTCTGGCTTTGCTGGATGCGGAAAATCCGGATCAGGCCGGGCTGAACGTATACAAGAAAAAAGGCAAGGTCGCTGACCTGGAACAGGAGCTGGCGGGAAAAGATCTGCGCGCCAGCATTGGCATCGGCCACACCCGCTGGGCCACGCACGGCGCCCCCAACGATGTGAATGCCCACCCGCACGAGTCGCACGACCGGAAACTGGCGATCATCCACAACGGGATCATTGAAAACTACGCGGCCATTAAGCAGAATCTGATTCGGAAAGGCCACGTTTTCCGTTCCGAAACCGACTCGGAAGTCCTGATTCAGTTCATTGAAGACATCCGGAAAGAAACCGGATCGACGCTGGAGGAAGCCGTTCGGCAGGCGTTGCAGGAGGTCGTCGGGGCGTATGCCATTGTGATCCTTTCGGAAGAAGACCCGACCCAGCTGATTGCCGCCCGCAAAGGAAGCCCGCTGGTGATCGGAGTCGGGAAGAATGAATATTTCTTTGCCTCGGACGCTACCCCCATCATCGAATACACCAAGGATGTGGTGTACCTGAACGATCACGAAATTGCCGTGGTGCGCAACGGTGAACTCCGGCTGGTGACGCTCGACAATACGCAGACAACGCCCTACATTCAAAAGGTGGAACTCGAACTGGAAGCGATTGAAAAAGGCGGTTTTGAACATTTCATGCTGAAAGAGATCTTCGAGCAGCCGCGTTCCATTGCCGACAGCATGCGGGGCCGGGTTCGGGCCGACGACGGGCACCTGCAACTGGGCGGTCTGCGCGATTACCTGGACCAACTGGCGGCTTCGGAGCGGGTGGTAATTGTCGGTTGCGGAACATCCTGGCATGCCGGCCTGGTAGCCGAATACATTTTTGAAGAATTGGCCCGGATTCCGGTGGAAGTAGAGTATGCGTCGGAGTTTCGGTACCGTAACCCGATCATCAAGGAACGGGACATTGTGATTGCCATTTCGCAGTCGGGTGAGACGGCCGATACGCTGGCCGCTATCGAGCTGGCAAAGTCGAAAGGAGCCACCATTTTCGGCGTTTGCAACGTGGTCGGTTCGTCCATTGCGCGGGCGACCCACGCGGGCGCCTACACCCACGCCGGACCGGAAATTGGCGTGGCCAGCACAAAGGCATTCACGGCCCAGGTGACGGTTTTGACGCTCATGGCCATCACGGCGGCCCAGCGGAAAGGAACGATTTCCGAAACGCTGTTCCGGCAATTGCTGGCCGAGTTGGAACACATTCCGGCGCTGGTCGATCAGGTGCTGCAGAACGCCGAAAAAGTAAAGGAGATTGCTTACATTTTTACGTACGCCAAGAATTTCATCTACCTGGGCCGGGGCCTGAATTTCCCGGTTGCGCTGGAAGGAGCGCTGAAACTGAAAGAAATTTCGTACATCCACGCCGAGGGCTATCCGGCGGCCGAGATGAAACACGGGCCGATTGCGCTCATCGATGAGGACATGCCGGTGGTGGTGATTGCAACGAAAGACAGTTCGTACGAAAAAGTGGTTTCGAACATTCAGGAAGTAAAAGCCCGCAAAGGCCGGGTGATTGCCGTCGTCACGGAGGGCGACGAGCAGATTCGGGGCATGGTCGATTTTGTGATTGAAATTCCGAAGGTTCACGACATTCTGATGCCGCTGATTTCGGTCATTCCGCTGCAATTGCTGTCGTACTACATCGCCGTGATGCGCGGCCGCAACGTCGATCAGCCGCGTAACCTGGCGAAGTCGGTGACGGTGGAATGACCTGTCACGTTTTTGAACCGTGACAGGTCTGAAGACACCGCTCGTAAATCAGACCATAAAAATGTAAGTCGACCAGACCTGTCCCGTTTTCAAAACGGGACAGGTCTATTTTATTTGCCATCCGACGGTTTTGATTGTTAACTTGCAGCTTGAAAATTGTATCCAACGCAGGAGGACAAAAACCGGCGTTCGCTGAAAACCGGTTTTGCCGTTAACGCTTTACATTTCCTCACGATGTCAACAAAAAAAATCATATTTTCTCCCGATGCTCCGGCCCCCATCGGTCCTTACAACCAAGCGGTTATGGTTAATGACACGCTGTACGTTTCGGGTCAGATCGCGTTCGAGGTGGCGGCATCCGGCGATATTCAGGCCGAAACCCGCAAGGTGATGGAAAACATTGGCACCATTTTGAAGGTGGCCGAACTGTCGTTTGAAAACGTGGTCAAAGCCACCATTTTTGTGAAGGACCTCAACAACTTCGGGGCCATCAACGAGGTGTACGGCAGCTTTTTCAGCGCTGATCCACCGGCCCGCGAAACCGTCGAAGTGGCGCGTCTGCCCAAAGATGTCAACGTCGAAATATCAGTTATTGCTGTTCAATAAGGAGTAGGGGCGGAAAGGATGGAGGAGCGGTAAAACCGTCTCCTTTCGTCAGCTCCTCCCTGTCCTCCCTTTTTTCCTTTTTTTATGTCCCAAATACGCGTTCGTTTTGCACCCAGCCCAACCGGGCCGCTCCACATTGGTGGGGTGCGGACGGCTTTATACAATTACCTGTTTGCCCGCAAGCACGGCGGAAAAATGCTGCTCCGGATTGAAGATACCGATCAGAACCGCTTCGTGCCCGGCGCCGAGGAATACATTGTCGAATCCCTGAAATGGGTCGGTATCGAAATTGACGAAGGACTCACGGCCGGTGGCCCACACGCGCCCTACCGCCAGTCGGAACGGAAGGCGATGTACCGCGACTATGCCGAACGACTGGTGGCGGAGGGCAAGGCGTATTACGCCTTCGATACGGCGGAAGAACTGGATGCCATGCGCAAGAAGATGGAAGAAGCCAATGCGCCCTCGGCGCAGTACAATTCCATTACGCGGCTGCGGATGAAAAACTCGCTGACACTCAAGCCGGAAGAGGTGAAGTCGCTGACCGGATCGGGGGCTCCTTACGTTATTCGGCTGAAAGTGCCGCCCAAAGAAGACATTCGGCTGAACGACCTGATCCGGGGTTGGGTGGTGGTGCATTCCTCCCAGATCGACGACAAAGTGCTGCTCAAATCGGACGGGATGCCGACTTACCACCTAGCCAACATTGTCGATGATCATTTGATGGGCATCACGCACGTCATTCGGGGGGAAGAATGGTTGCCGTCGGCCCCGCTGCACGTCTTGCTCTACCGGTTTTTGGGCTGGGAAAGCACCATGCCCCAGTTTGCGCACCTGCCGCTGCTGCTGAAACCCGACGGGAACGGCAAGCTCAGCAAGCGCGACGCCGACCTGGGCGGTTTTCCGGTTTTTCCGCTCCAATGGACTGATCCGTTTACGGGGACGGTTGCGCGCGGTTTCCGCGAAGACGGTTATTTACCCGAAGCGCTGGTCAACTTCCTGGCGTTTCTGGGCTGGAACCCGGGCACGGAGCAGGAAATGTTCACGATGGACGAGCTGATTCAGGCGTTTAGTCTGGAGCAGATTCACAAAGCCGGGGCCCGCTTCGATATTCAGAAAGCCAGGTGGTTCAACCACGAATACCTGCGCCAGCAGCCCAACGAGGAGCTGGCCGACACAATCGTGGCCCGCGCCACGGCTGATGGCCTGGATTGCTCGCCGGAAAAAGCCGCTAAAATTGCCGGTTTACTGAAAGAGCGGGTCAATTTTGCCGATGAAATTTACGCCGAATCGGCGGTTTTCTTCCAGAGTCCCCCGAGCTACGATCCAGCCGTTGCCTCATCAAAGTGGAATGAGGAGGCCGTGCGGGCTTTGACCGCATTCAAAGATGCGTTAACTTCGGTGGATGAACGGCTGACGGCTGAAATCGCGAAAACGACGCTGGCGGAGACGCTAACGGCTATTGGCATCAAGCAGGGAAAAATTATGCAGGCGCTCCGGCTGGCCATCACCGGTGTGGGCGCGGGCCCGGATCTGATGATAACCCTGGAGATCATCGGAAAACAGGCCACCATCGACCGGCTGCAAAAAGCGCTCACTGAACTATGAGTAATGGAGGATGAACGATGGATTTTAAACACGTCCGGCCATTCATTGTTCATCTTTCATCATCCATCATCTAAAAAGTTATGGCGAAGAAAGTCACAAAACCCGAAGATCAGTCGAATGATAAACCGCGGGTTCATAAAGAACTCGAAGGCTTCGACATCAAAATTAACACGTTCGGCGAGATCACGAACAGCTACGACATTGATAAAATCAATGAATTTCTGAACAAAACCGTCGATGACAAAAAGCTCCGAAACCGGAAAGATCTGAAAGAGGGGGAGACGGATGAGGACGAAGCGTACACCGATGACGAGGAAAATCCTGACAAAGAATTTGATCGCTAACCCGTAAGTCCTAATTTACCTACCTTCATGCGTTCTCACGAGATTGACTACAAAATTATTGGCGAAGACATTCAGGTCGTAGAAATCGAGCTGGATCCGAACGAAACCGTCATTGCCGAAGCCGGTGCCATGCTGTTTATGGAGGACGGCATTCAGTTTGAAACCAAAATGGGTGACGGCTCGCAGGCTACCCAGAGCATCATGGGAAAACTGTTTCAGGCCGGTTCGCGCCTGCTGACGGGCGAATCGTTGTTTATGACGCACTTCACAAACCGGGGATACGGCAAACGGAAAGTAGCCTTTGCAGCTCCGTATCCGGGAACGGTGATGCCGATCGACTTAGCCAAAATCTACGGGAATCAACTGATTGTGCAGAAAGATTCGTTTCTGTGCGCGGCCCTCGGAACGCAGATGGCCATTCACTTCAACCAGCGGATCGGCAGCGGTTTGTTTGGGGGCGAAGGCTTTATTCTCCAGAAAATTCAGGGCGACGGCATGGCCTTCATTCACGCCGGGGGGGTGGTGATGGAACGGCAACTGAACAACGAGACCCTGCGGGTCGATACGGGCTGTGTGGTCGGTTTTGAGCCTTCCATCAGTTTTGATATTCAGCGTTCGGGTGGGCTAAAATCCATGATTTTTGGCGGGGAAGGACTTTTTCTGGCCACGTTGCGCGGATCCGGCAAAGTCTGGATTCAGTCGATGCCCATATCCAAACTCGTTGACCGCTTATCGACCGGCAGTCCGCAGGCCCGCAAGGAAGGCGGTTCGGTCCTGGGCGGTTTGGGGAATTTGTTTGAAGATTAAGGATGCCGAAGCTGGCTGTTTACAAAGCGCTGGTATTTTTCCTTTATGCTTATGATTTGTCGGAGCGGATGCATGTCCATGTTTCCAATACCAAAAGCCGCAGAGGAAAATCGGCTAAGATTTGGCTGGATACGCTGGAGGTATTCGAGACCGGTAGTTTAACGACCAAAGAAATTAATACGGCCGTAAAATTGTTAGAAAAATACGGCCCTGAAATCGCCGAAAGCATTACGGTATTTGCCACGGAAGGAAGAGTAAATGTTTTGCAGTTGTCATGAAAACGGTCGGATTTAAGGAAGAACAGCCGGTTATTGATCGCATCTCGTTTCGAAAAGACGGTTATTTATCTCTTTTCCTGGAAGACGGTCGGATTTTATGCGTACCACTGAGCCGTTTTCCGGGAATCGCTGATTTGACCGCTGCCCAGCGGAAACGCTATCATATTGCCGATGGCGTGATCGTGATGTTTGAAGGCGATGATGAAGTCTATCACATTGAGGAATTTTTGGGTTCCACTGTGTTAAAAACTTCTTCCGAATTGAGTACAAAAACCGCCGTTCATGAGCAGGTAGCTTAAGATCGGTAACCCGAATAGTCGAAATAAAGAATATGGAAATCATTTGCGTAAACGACAACTTTCCGGCACCGGTTCTGGCTTTTTACGCCGAATTTGGCGTTCAGACGCCGAAAGAAGAACAGATGTATACGGTTCGGATGGTGAAACGGCATACCAATGGCGAAACCGGCGTGTTACTGGGCGAAATCCAGAACCCCGATGTGCCGGTCCGGCACCCGGTTCTGGGCGAAGTCTGGTTTGAGCCGACGTTCAACATCAACCGGTTTCGGACGTTGCTGGGCCAACCCGTCCGGCAGGAAGAACTGGAAATGATCAACTCGTAAGACGACGATGTCCTGCCGGGGCCAGACGTCCCGTTTTAAATCCTTGCAGGTGTGACGTATATCAAGTGCCCGGCACGAAACAGCCGGGCTTTTTCGTTTACTTCTGGTGTAACCATTTATCTCAGTGGCAAGATCTTTTTTTGTTGTCCTGGCCCTGTGGCTGGCGGCCTGCGGAAGTCGTGAGGCCAATTACGTTCCAAAACCCAAAGGTTATAACCGCATCGATTTGCCTCCGCACCGGTATCAGACGCTGACGGCCGCTCACCCGTACACGTTCGACTATTCCAGCCAGGCCCGGATTTTACCGGATACGTTTCGGGGCGCGCAGCCCCACTGGATCTTTATTCATTACCCGGACTTCAAAGCCAGTGTGCAGTTGACGTATCACCCCGTTCAGAACAGCGAAAAGCGACTGGCCGGGATGATTGCCGATTCGTACAAACTGGCGGCCATGCACAATGAAAAAGCGTATGCGTTCAAAGAAGAAGTGGTTCAGCTACCGACGGGTCTGAAAGCCGACGTGCTGTCGATTACGGGCGAAGTACCCAGCCAATTGCAGTTTTTTACCACCGATACGACGGCTCACTTCCTGCGGGGCGCGTTGTACTTCAACGTGGCCACCCGCAACGATTCGCTGGCCCCGGTCATTGACTACGTTCGGAAAGACGTGCTGCATTTGCTTAAAACGCTGCGCTGGAAGCAAAGTAGTTAGCCTCCGTCGGGCAAAGGTTCTTGTTCGGTTATCTCTTGCAACTCGCCCGGAAATTTTGTATCTTTATAACCCTTTTCGAGAATTTAATCCCTTGACAGTCACGAATTCCGGTGGCCGGGCCGTCCGGTGAACAAAACGCTATGAGACGCACAAAATTTAATCCGAATCAATTTCAGATCGACTTTCTGGCTGCGTTTCGGCGTATGCTCGTCAGTTTAGGGGATTCGCAGAATTCGCTCGTTAACGAGACGATCTTTGTCAAACTGAGCGATCAGTGGGAAAATAATCGCCAGCTGCCGGCCGACCTGTTGTTTCAGAAAAGCCCGGTGGAAGCGGTGGTGTACCGGCTGACAAAAACCGATGATCGTCTGCAGTTTCCCGACGAGCTGGTCGCGGGGGATTTGCGCGGGGTTCCGGGTCTGAGCGGTTTTGCGGCCAAATTCCGCGAACAGGGCTGGGTGGTTCTGCCCTACGAACTATCGGGTGCCTACAAGCAGCTTTACCTGCATATTCTGACGGCCGCTTTGGGCCTGGAACATTTGTATGCCAACCGGAGTGAGTTGATGCCCGAAGCCGAAAAGGTGGCCCTGGCGGCTTTGTTGCCCGAGACCGAAATCCGGAGTTTCTTCGGGGTACGGCTGTCGCGTTTCCCCGACAGTTTCCGGATGGATGTTTCCAACTACTTCAATTTACCGTTTGAATACGTGCTGAAGCGGGCGCACCAACTCGAAATTATTTCTGATACGGTTCTGGAAAGCGCAAAAAACGATTCGCTTCGCAGTGCGCGCCGACCACTGGTCAAGAAAGTGGCCTAGTTCTGATTCATATTTCAGAATTACTATGATTTTTTAAAGAATATACGGTTTTTTCGAAAATTTTTGATGCCATTTGTTGCAATTCGACAAGTGGCATCTTTTTTTTGCAAACCAAACTACTAAATCAATAGATTTTAAGTACTATCCTTCGCAAAGTCTATCGGTTAGCGTAGTTACTATTAACGAATTAATCAACCACCAATGAGAACTTCACTAGCTGCTTTTTTCTGTCAAAACCGTTGTTGATGGCCCCGCTGTCCACCTGCTTCCTCATTTAAGTTGCCTTCTCACAACCAGGAACATGCTGACTTATTGCCTATAAATTCTATAGAATTTATATTGATCTCGAGAGGGCTTAAGCGAATCAACACCAAACACGGTTTACAATGAAACAATTTTTCAAGTCCATATTTTGGATCGGGGTACTGTTGCTACCTCTGTTTGTATCGGCCCAGAATCCCACCATCAACGCCACGATTTCCGGAAAAATTCTGGATGCCCGCACCAACGAACCCCTGATTGGAGCAACGGTAACCATTAAAGGAACAACCAATGGCGCTGCCACCGACGCAAACGGCGACTTTAACCTGGTCACCGGTCAGGTCTTACCGTTTACGCTGGTCGTTTCGTACATCGGTTACATCAAAAAAGAAGTTCAGATCAACGAAAGCAAGGTTGAAATCAAGCTCGAACCGAATACGACCCAGTTGGACGACGTCGTCATTTCCTCGCGCCGTCGTCAGGAAGCCGCTCAGGAGGTGCCAATTCCTATTTCGGTGGTTGGCGGTCAGCGGGCCGAAGATGCCGGCGCTTTCAACGTAAACCGTCTGAAAGAGCTGGTGCCTACGGTGCAGTTGTACGCATCCAATGCCCGGAACACCACGCTGAACATTCGGGGGCTGGGATCGACCTTCGGCCTGACCAACGACGGCGTTGACCCGGGCGTCGGTTTTTATGTAGATGGCGTTTACTACGCCCGGCCGGCAGCCACCGCCCTCGACTTTATTGACATCGAACGTGTGGAAGTGTTGCGGGGTCCTCAGGGCACGCTTTTCGGCAAAAACACCACGGCCGGGGCTTTCAACATTACGACGCGGGCCGCCAGCTTCACACCGGGCGCTAACGCTGAATTGAGTTACGGCAACTATGGTTTTGTTCAGGCGAAGGCGTCGCTGACGGGGCCGTTGAGCAAAAAACTGGCCGCCCGCATTTCCTTCACGGGTACGCAGCGGAACGGTCTTTTTTACAATGTGCACACCCAGCTGCCCATCAACGACATCAATAACATCGGCGTCAGAGGTCAGTTTTTGTACGCTCCCAGCGATAACGTCCAGATTACGGTGATCGGCGATATTTCCGACCAGAAGCCCACCGGTTACGGTTGGCCGGTAGCGGGGGTAGTTCCTACCCAGCGGGCGGCTTATCGCCAGTTCAATGCGATCATTGCGGATTTGGGATATGCACTTCCCTACCAAAGCGCCTTCGAGCGTAAACTGGATCTGGACACGCCTTCGAAGGCCGATAATCAGTTGGGGGGTGTTTCGGTCAATGCCGACATCAAAATTGGAAATGGAACCCTGACCTCGACGACAGCCTGGCGGTACTGGAAATGGACGCCCCTGAATGACCGCGATTACATCGGGCTACCGGTTTTTACGATTTCTTCCGGGAATTCGAAACACGATCAGTGGTCGCAGGAAATCCGGTATTCCGGTAAACTTTCTTCTAAACTGAGTGGGGTTGTTGGCTTGTTCGGCCTCTGGCAGGACCTGACCTCCGACCCGGTCCAAACCGAGGAAGCTGGTTCGGCGCAGTGGCGGTTTGCGCAGAGCTCCACCAGCGCCCTCTGGAAAACGCCCGGTTTATTCGACAATTTTGGTATTCGCACCACCAACGAAATCAAGAGCACGAGTTTGGCCGTGTTTGCACAGGCTGATTGGGCCGTGACCGACAAAATTCACATTTTGCCGGGAGTGCGCTACAACTACGACAAAAAGGTCGTGGACTACCGCCGGGTGACCTATGGCGGGTTGCAAACGACCGACGCGGCCCTGATCGCCCTGAAAAATGGGGTGTATACCAACCAGTCTTTCAATACGAATTACGCCGAAGGGAATTTCTCCGGCCAGCTCTCCGTACAGTATAAAGCCAATGCGAATTTTAACGCCTACGCTACGTATTCCATTGGTTATAAACCAATTGGTGTCAATGTTGGTGGGTTGCCAACGGCGAACGGCCAGGTGTTGCTTGATCTGGCCAACGTGAAACCCGAGTATGTGAATCACAAGGAATTTGGTATTAAAACCAAGCCATCGGGCAATTCGGTCCTGAACCTGACTTTCTACCGTTCGGACATCCGGGATTACCAAACTCAGGTGCAAACGCCGGAACCGGGTGTAAACCGGGGCTATCTGGCCAATGCCGAAAAAGTGCGGGTGCAGGGTCTCGAACTGGACGGAAATGTGCGCTTCACCAACCTGGTCCTGAATGCCGCGATTGCCTATACTGATGGGAAATACGTGAGTTTTAAAAACGCTCCGGTGCCGCTGGAAGAAGTGGGGGGACCGCAGGCTTTCAAGGATGTTTCGGGGGGCGTACTTCCCGGAATCTCCAAATGGTCGGGTTCGATAGGCGGTGAAGGAACCGTCCGGGGAACCTTCCTGGGCCTTAAAGGAAATTACTTTTTGGGCCTTGATCAGTTCTTTCGGTCGGAGTTCTCGTCCAGCCCCTCGCCTTCAAAATACCTGAACATTGACGGGTATGGCCTGACCAATGGCCGGCTGGGTTTCCGGGCGTCGAACGGGCTAACCTTCTTCTTGTGGGGACGGAATCTCCTGAATCACGATTACTACGAGCAGCTCCTGGCCGCGCCCGGTAGCTACGGCCAGTACGCCGGTATTGTGGGCGACCAACGCACCTACGGCGTAACCATCCGGTATACGTATTAAGAAATGATGGGTTATGAATGATGAACGATGAATTAGCTACCGCAACGAATTCATCGTTCATCATTCATAACCCATCATTCATAATCCATCCTTCTATTGTGACCATTTCGTGGGCGTGCGGTCCCAGCGGTGGCCTTTCAGTTCATCCAACACGTCTTGCGATAAGCCTTTGCCGTCGCTGGCGGCCATGTTGGCTTCCACGTTGCGGAGTTTGCGCATGCCCGGAATCGTCGTGGCTACGTCCGGGTTCGCCAGAATAAACCGTAACGCCATTTCGGGCATCGTCATTCCGGCCGGGATCAGCGGTTTCAGCGCTTCGGCGTGATCAACGCTGGCGTTGAGGTTTTCCGGCACAAAATAAGTCGAGCGCCAGTCATCGGCCGGGAAAGTTGTTTCTTTCGTGAGCGTGCCGGTCAGCGTTCCTTCATCGAACGGGACGCGGGCAATGACGCCGATTTTCAGCTCGCGGCACAGGGGAAACAGGTTGTCTTCCGGAGCCTGATCGAAAATGTTGTAAATCACCTGAACCGCATCGATGAGGTTGGTCCGCAGCGTATGCAGGCAATTATCCGGTTCCCAGCGGTTGACGGACACGCCCCAGGCCTGCACTTTCCCGTCTTTCGTCAGTTTTGTGGTGGCTTCTTTCCACTCGTCGTGGTCGGCCCAGCCGTCTTCCCAGACGTGAAACTGCTGCAAATCAATCGTTTCGACCCCCAGGTTTTTCAGGCTCTTTTCGGTGTATTCCACAATGTAATCCGCCGGAAAAACGTCCTGTAAGGCAAACTCCGCCTGCGACGGCCAGGTACGGTTTTTGGGCGGGATTTTGGTGGCTACGTACAGCCGTTTGTCGCTGTATCGTTTCAGCAGATCACCCAGAATTCGCTCGCTCAGTCCCTCGCCGTAGCCCCAGGCCGTATCGAAAAAATTACAGCCCCGTTCGACGGAGCGATCCAGCGCCTGATCGACTTCCTGCCGCTCGGAACCGGTCCAGCCCGCCAGCCCCCACATGCCGTAACCGATTTCACTCACTTGCCAGCCAGTGCGGCCAAACGTACGGTATTGCATAGTTAGTTAAGAGTTATGAGTTAAAAGTGATGCGTTATATTGCAACGGGATCGCGGCCCATCGAAGACCTTTAGTTAGCAGCGCAATTTTTAACTCTTAACGCTTAACTCCTAACGCTTCACTCAATTTATGTTGGTGCGCATTGTTCGAATGACGTTTCAGGAAGCAAAAACCGCTGAGTTTCTGACGACTTTCCGGCAGTCGAAAGCGCAGATTCGCACGTTTCCGGGTTGTTTGCACCTCGAATTACTCCGGGATCTGGACCAGCCGGCGGTTTTTGTGACGTACAGCCATTGGGAATCACCGGAAGCCCTGGAAGCCTACCGCCGGTCTGACCTCTTCAAAACGACCTGGGCCGCCACCAGACGGCTGTTTGCGGAGCGGGCGGTGGCTTTTTCGGTGGAAAAACTGGAAACCGTACAGCCTTGACCAAAACCGTCTGCAAATAGATCGTTTCAAATTTGGCGTAGTATTTTGCCAAGAAATCTGTATTTTTAAGCACGTATTTTTCGAACCCTATGAGCGCCCTGTTTGTCAAGTGTGTCCGCAAGTTGATGGCCATCGGGCTATTGACCGGGGCGGTTTTTGCCGGGGCGCTGGCGCAGGGGCCCACGACGACCATAAGCGGTCAGGTGACCGAGTGGCACACAAAGCAGCCGATGCCCTTTGCCAACGTCTACCTCAATAATTCCACGCACGGCACGACCACCGACGCAAAAGGCCGCTACAAACTCACCAACGTTCCGCTGGGCACCATCGAACTGGTGGCGTCTTTCCTGGGCTACCAACCCGCCCGGCAGTCGGTGCGGCTGGAAAACGGTCAGGCGCGCGTGGTTAATCTGGAACTGAAAGGCACGGGCGTTACGCTCGCCGATGTCACGATCAAGGCCAAACGGGATAAGTCTTGGGAGCGCCAGTTTCGGACGTTCGAGCGGGAGTTGCTCGGCACCACCCCGTTCCGGAATCAGTGTGAAGTGATCAACCCGAATGCGCTGCGTTTCACGGAAGAAAACCACGTGCTGAAGGCCACGGCAACCGAACCGGTTATCATCGAAAACCGGGCGCTGGGGTACCGCATTCAGTATGATATGCAGTATTTCGAAATCAGGCAGAATGGGGTGATGTACTTTGCCGGGGCAACCCGGTTTGAAGAACTGAAACCGACGGACACCCGGCAGGCCGAGCGCTGGCGAAGCAACCGGCAGCGGGCGTATGCCGGCTCAACGCGCCATTTGATCGCCAGCCTGATCGCCGGGACTTACGAAAAAGAAGGTTTCATGGTGTTCCGGGTGAATCCCGAATTTCCCAAAAACTCGGTGAACACCAGTTTGTTCTGGGATATTAACCGCCATTTGCTGCCCATCCATACGGATTCGCTGATTCGGCCGGGCCGGCTGCCTTTTGAGCGCAAAATCGTTACGACAACGCCCCTGAAGGTGTTTTATAACCGCACCATTTCGAGTTATTCGCCGTACCGCGATGCGCCGTACGCCTTTACGGAGTTCCGGTTTCCGCAGGGTATGAGCGAAGTAACGGTCGATGGCCGGGTAACGCTCGCGCTCGGGATGCTGGCGATGGGCCATTTGGGCAACGACCGGTTTTCGTTGTTGCTACCCGCCGACTGGCAACCCAATGCCGCCGTTGAAAAACCGGATTCGGTGCTGGCGGCTCCGATTGAAGGGCAGGTGCTGGCCGCCGATTACCGGCTCGATTCGATGGTTCGGCACTGGAAACTGGCGTACCCGTACCAGGCTCCGACGGCCTTTGCGCACATCGACAAACCGTTTTACCTGACCGGCGACCGGCTTTGGCTCAGTGCCTACGTACTCGAACCCACCACGTCACAGGTTTTGTTTGGCGAAGGGGCGCTGCACGTCGATTTGTTGACGCCGGAGGGAAAAACCGTGCAGCACCAATGGCTCAGGATCAGCGAAGGGCGGGCAACGGGGAACTTCCGGTTATCGGACACGCTGGCCACGGGCATTTACCGACTGCGGGCGTATACCGACGACGATTACGGCTCGACGCGACCCGCTTTTGAGCGCCCGGTAACGGTTTATAACCTGCTGCGCGGCACCGCCGGGCGGCCCGCTGATGCGTCGGTGGCTCTCGATGTGCAGTTTTTGCCGGAAGGGGGGCGCTGGATTGCCGGACTGCCAAACCGCCTGGGCTTCAAGGCCGTTGGCGCGGACGGAAGCGGAAAAACCGTATCGGGCCGGATTCTCGATCAGCAGGGGCAGGAGGTAGGGCGGTTTGCGAGCAATCGGTTCGGGATGGGAAGCACGGTTTTCAGCCCGAAAGCGGGACAAACTTATCAGGCCGAGGTGAACGGCAACGGACGAATGCAGCGCGTGGTGTTGCCACCGGTTGAAACCGACGGTCTGGTGCTGACAACCGACATGGTGAGCGACACGACGGAACTGATCGTCCGGATTTTATCCAGTGGTCCGCAACCCGATCCGGTTATCTACCTGACGTTTCAGAGTTATGGTCAGTTGGTGCAGCGGACCAAGATGAAATTACAGAACGGCAAAGCGCGTTTGAATTTGCCGCTGTCGGTGTTGCCACCCGGCCTCTGCCAGATTACGCTATACGATGCATACGGCAAAGCCCGGGCCGAGCGGCTGGTTTTTATCTCCGAGCAAACGGCGCCGGTGCAGGTGAATCTGACGACGGAAAAACCGACGTACACGCCCCGCGAACGGGTTGTCCTGAACCTGAAGCTGATTGGGCCGCCGGAACTACCGCAGGTGGCAACGCTCTCGGCTTCCGTAACCGATGCCGATCAGGTGCCGGACGACTCGCTGGCTGCGGATATCCGGGCGCATTTGTTGCTGACGGGCGATTTGCGGGGGCGGGTCGAGCAACCCGGTTTTTATTTTAAAGACACCACGCAGGCCACCCGCCGGGCCCTCGATGATCTGCTGTTGACGCAGGGCTGGCGCCGAATTGGGCCGCGCAAACCGGATACGCCGGCGGATACGCTGGGCGGCATTGTGTTCAGCGGGCGGGTGCTGGACGAGAAACGAAATCCGATTCCGTACGCGGAGTTGCTGGTAGCCGCTCCTGCTTCCAAACAAGAATTTCCCCACTCGATTGGGACCAACCGCTACGGGCGGTTTCGGATGGCGGGGCTGGGGCTGACGGATACCCTGCAATTGCTGGTGCAGGTCATGAACAGTCAGTTTAAAGCCATCAAAGGCACGGTGGTAGCCGATACCGCCGGGAGCGTATGGGCGTCGGCAAAACCGGTAGCCGAACCCGCGCCCGACTGGCAGCGGTTTCAGCAGCAACTTGAGATTGCCCGGCTGCGGCAGGAGTCTGATCCGGGGCTGTATCGGGACAAACAGGCCAAACAACTGAAGGAAGTAACGGTGAGAGGGCAACGGCCCCGCGAACGACCCGAACACATTGAGCGGATGAGCCTGCACGGCGACCCGGATGCGGTGATTACGTTCGACGAACGATCACAGCCGTATGCCAACGTCTACGAGATGATTCGGGGGCGGGTGCCGGGCGTGCAGGTGACGCAGACGGCCAGCGGATATACGATCAACATTCGGGGTTCATTTGGTTTCGGGCAGGGTAATTCGGTGGAAGAACGCATGCCCTTGTTTATTTTGGATGGTTCGTACCTGACGGAAACGCCCGAAGGAAACGCGCTGCTGAGCATCAGTCCGAACGATATTGAGCGCATTGAACTGCTGAAAAATGCCAGTACGGCGGCTATTTACGGCGCGCGTGGCGGCAACGGCGTGATCGCTTTCTTCACCAAACGCGGTTTTATCCAGAAAAAATCGGCCCCGGGCATTGGACTCAATCAGTTGCCCTTCATCGGTTTTTTACCCCAGCGGGAGTTTTACGTGCCCCGCTACGAAGAAACGGCGGGGGCGGTTTCGCCGGACCCGAATGCCCCCATCGACCGCCGGGATGTGTTGTACTGGAAACCGCTGATTCAAACCGACGCCAAAGGCACTTCTAATCTGGCTTTTCCGCTCTCGGATGTCGTCCGGACCATCCGGGTAGTGGTGCAGGGCATTACCACCGAAGGACGGCCCGTGGTGGGCATTACGAAGGTGAAGGTGCAGTAGGTTGCCGGTTTTCGGTATTCAGTTTTCAGTTTTCGGTATACGGTTTTCAGTGTTTTCAATTCGTTATTCGATATTCATGATTGGTTATTAAAAGCTCAACTATTGAATAATGAATAGCGAATAACGAACTCCGAATATTGAACACCGAATACCGAAAACCGCCTTTACGCTTGCTCCGAAACGCCAAACAACGCGCGCAGTTCTTTGGCTTCCTGCGGTTTCATCCGTCCGGCGAGCACCAGCCGCAGTTGCCGACGACGTAAGGCACTGTCAAATAACTGCTGTTCGTCCTCGGTTTCGGGCGTCACCGGCGGCACTTCAATCGGGCGGCCGTTTTGATCGACCGCAACGAACGTATAGAAGGCCCGGTTGGTGCTGACGCGCGTTCCGGCCGGGATGTCTTCCGCCCAGACTTCAATGTTGACTTCCATCGATGAATTGAAACCCCGCGTTACTTTCGCCTGCATCGTTACGATATTGCCCAGTTTGATCGGTTCCGAAAACGAGACGTTATCAACCGAAGCCGTTACGACCACCCGGTTGGAGTGTTTCTGGGCGGCAATGGCGGCACAAATATCCATCCAGTGCAACAGGCGGCCCCCCATGAGGTTGTTGAGCGTATTGGTGTCGTTGGGCAGGACCATCTCGGTCATGGTCGTCAGCGACTCGCGGGCGTATTTGGGGTGGGGCATGTGGAAACGACGAAATACGGTTTTTGGTGGTCATTCGTGCGCCAAGCTACAGATTTTGGCGGTTTTTTAATTGCCTTTGGCCTTTTCCCGGGCTTCTTTTCGTTCGGCGCGTTTCTGCTGGCGGTCTTCTTTTCGCTCCTCGCGCCGTTCTTTTCGCTCGGCTTTTTTGGCTTCGCGTTTGGCCTTGTAATCTTCTTTCAGCGTTTCGACGGCATCTTTGAAGGTAACCGTGTTGTCAAATTCGGTGGTGAACGCTTCGACGTAGGCATTGCGGAGGACGCCGATGATGATGGGCCAGACCTCGGTTTCTGTATTTTCAACCGTTCCTTTCAACGGAATTCGGGTAGCTACCTGATCGCGTTTCTGATTTTCAAGAATTTCCGATCCTCCCTCGGCCAGCAATTCCGTAAAAAACCGCCCCACTGTGCGTTTCTCGCCGGGTTCCTTGAGTTTGAAAATCTTCATGTCTTTGGTCAGCGGTTTGAAATACCCGACAAACCGTCCGTCGTTCATGGCCATTTCGCTTACCACGCTGACCGTTCCGCGTTCAAAGTCAACGTTGCCGTATTCGCGCGCCAGGTCGTTGAGCTTCACCAGTTGAAGACTGTTTAAGCTCATGTTGTAGTTAAAATCCGGGATCTGTTTCAGCAGATTCATGCCCGCGTCAAATTTCAGGGTACCTCCCCAGCCCGGCACGTCAGCCGAAGCCGTTACGGGCGACGGCAGGCGGCTTTGTTTGTCCTCGACATTGCGGATGTTGCGAATATCGACGTTGAATTTTTCCAGCGAAAAGTCGGTTTTGGTCGCTTCGAAGAGGTTGACCAGATCAATTTTACCGTCGTAAGCCGCAAACCGGTTGATTTTGATGGGCAACAGATCCTTGACCAGTTGGGTCCAGTCCAGTTCTTTACCGGTCTGGCTGGCCTGTTCATTGTTACTGAAGGCGAAGTTTAGTTCGGGCCGGAAACATTCGACCTCGGCCACCAGCGCCCCTTTGAACAGCGAACGCCATTCGACCGAGAGATCGATGGTGGGAACGGACAGAAACGGCTCTTTGATTTTACCGTTTATTTTCCGGATGCGCAGGTCTTCAATCTGGTAGGAACCCCTGATGAGGGCAATGTTGACATCTTCGACATGACCGGTATAGGCGCCCATGTCGGCCATCAGTTTATTCACGTAACGCAGAACAAAGTAAGGCAACAGTAATCTGGCGACGATCAAAAGAACAACAAGCGCCAGAATAATTTTCGTGGATCGTTTCAAAGCAACAAAAGTTAGTGCTGCTTATAAAACAGAAAACTGGCGGAAGGGTTATACGTTCCTGCCAACTTTGGGCCGTGTTTTTATTTTCCAGGCAACGAACACGGCCTGAAGTTGGCGGATCGGTTCAGCGACGGCCGGGCGAAAACTTCCGGCCATTAAGCGTGGCGTATTTAAAATCGGACGGGCCGTCGAATACGGTTTCTTCAAAGCTGGAGTTGCGGGGCAGGTGCGTGTATTTGAAATCGGCCATGCCGTCGAAGCGCGCACTCCGGAAATTGACGCCTTCGTCGAATTTGGTGTATTTGAAGTCCGCGTACTGATCAAATCGGGATCTCTGAAAGGTAATCGCTTCTTTAAAACTAGTGTATTTAAAGTTGCCTAAATTGGAAAACCGGGTGTCGGTAAAGTCGGCTGCGTTCCAGAATTTAGCGTACTTGAAGTTGGCTTCTTCCCGAAAACCGGTGCCGGTAAACAGCGCCCGTTGCTTGAAATCCGAGTATTTAAATTCCGACTGCTTTTCAAAGGTACAATTTTCGAACGTGACGGCTTCGGTGAAATGCGTGGCATACATCGTACCGTTTCCGTTCCACCGGCGACCTTCTTTTTCGAGGGATTTATACGCCAGAAAATCGCCCTTGAAAATGCAGTTCCGGAACGTAACCGGGGCTTCAACCCGGCTTTCGTAGGCTTCATTTTCGGCCCAGCGACTGTCGTTCACGCGTTTTTTGTTGGCCAGTTCGGTCAGGTCGAGCGTGCCGGTGATTGTAACGTTGTCGTACGAAATCGCTTCTTTCCGGTTGATTTTGGCCAGAATTTCGCCGGCATCGACGGTGCGTTGCGCCCGGGCGTTCGGAAGAAAAATGGCAAGGAGTAAGAGAAAGGTCAGGGTTGTTTTCATGAGAGAGACGAGCTGTTTCCCGAAAGATGAAAACAAATCAGAAAAGGTTGCATGTGCCCCTGACAGAATGAAAAATGCTGAATGAGAAATGTAAATGGGGTTCAGAATCCGTCCGTTTACATTCCTCATTCAGCATTTCCGCTTAACATTTTCCTCAAGGAACCCAGAGGGCTTTTTCGTAGGCGGTATCGTAGTCGAATTCTTCCAGCGGAACAAACTCGGCAAACTTCCCGGCTTCGTCCAGCCGGATGGCGTACCAGAGGCTCGTTGCATCGCGCAGCAGCAGCCGGTAGCCGTAGAGCGGGTGATAAGTATGACCGTCGGTGCGGTGATCCCAGCCGGTCTGGAGTTCGATGGCGAAGGCAATCTGCGCAAGTGCTTCATCGATGTAGGCCATCAGGCTTCCAAAACCATCTAATTCTTCGATCCAGATAACCAGCCCATCACTCCCCCAGTCGAACAGGGGAAGAACAGAAGGCCGGTCGGCGGGAATGGTGATTTCTGTGTGGTTCGTCATCTTCGTAAAAGCTATCTATAAAACACTGACTGTGAAACCGTTGTTCCGGATCAGGCGGTTTTTTTGCGGTTTTTTCAGGAAGCCTGGCGTAGCCAGAATCCGGCATTTTCCTGCTGCTGTTCTTTCCATTTACGGAGCCAGAAGCGGTATTTTTTCCGGCCATAATCCACAAAATCCGGGATCGACGTGGCGTCAATGGCAAACAGCCGGTGCGGTTTTTGTTTCTGCACCCCGATCAGCACAAACCGGAACTGGCGGGTCTGCGCCCACTCCCGGCTGTCGGCGTTGCGGAGGCTGTCGATGTAGAAAGCCACCTGCCGGTCGTAGTCGTAATCGTAACAGCTCTGCAAAAACTGACTCTGGGTGCGGGCCGAGGTCGTTTTAAAATCGAGAATCAGGGCGTTGCGGTTTTTAGGACTGGTATACACCATATCCAGCCGGGCTTTGCAGGCCAGATCCGTCGTGGGGTCGGTGGAAAGAACGATTCGTTCGCGCTCTGATTTCCGCAGATACCGGCGGCAGAACGAATCGCGCCGAACCTGTTCCGTCAGCAATTCCAGCCGCCCCGATTCCACCGGTTTCATATCGGGTAATAACTGCTCGATAATGCCGCCCACGCTCTCCGGTTCCAGCAGGTGCGAGTGAAAAGCCCGCCCAAACTGCATGGCCCGCTGCGGAGCAAACCGGGTTGAGGTGTAGCCTAAGCTTTCCTCTTTCAGGCGGGTCAGATCCGAGTTCGATACCCGGGGAATGGAACGATAGTCGATGAGTTCGGTAATCATGGACGGATTGGAAATTTGATGAAGAACCATAGAGTTTATAGAAGCCGCTTCGTCCGAAAAGGACGCGCAGGCGATTCAATGAAGGCAAAAAACTACGTCAGGAGGTGCAGGCCGTTCTCCGCCAGGAGTTCTTCGCTGGGGTTGTTGAACGGATTGTAGTAATTGTACGCCGTTTTGATGTTGGCAATGTCCGTCAGGGTTTCCTGGCGAAAAATTTTATTTTCCTGCCCGAAGGCTTTCAGTGCTTTGGTCTGCTCCGGATCGGCAAGCTGGTAGCTAAACGTTGCAATGTAGTAAACACCCTTCGGCTGAATTTTGGTGTTTTCCTTTTTCTCGGCCACGGCCGTGATGACCACATCGGCCAGCGTCAGGTCGTCGTAGAACAGCGGTTCGATCAGACGGAAGATATTATCGACCGAATAACCGTGAAACAAAACCGCCGAAACGCAGTTCTTTTCATCGATAAAAAAGATTTCGGCCCAATTTTTGGTGCCCATATTCAAAATATTATCGGTAAAAATGCGCCAGGCAATGGGCTGAAAGGTGAGCGACCGGCCATTCGTCGGACCACCCAGTTTTTCGGTGCCGTTGATGTTAAAAAGGCCCTCCTTTGCGTCAAAACGGTATTGTCGGGGGTGTCCCTCCAGATATTTATACCGACTGAAGTCTGAATAACTGGCGACTTCAGCCGTCGATTCGTTACCGTTCTGATGAAGTTTCAGTTCCAAACCATTTTGATTTGTTGCGCCGGTGTTGTTTTTTTGTGTGTTCATTAGTATTTGTTGTTTACTGTTCGGACAGGGGGACCGCTATGCGATCCCTTTTGCCTTTTTATGGGGGTTTGTATTTAAGTTTAAATATACACAATAGTATGTATAATACAAAATCATATACAAAAAGATTATCCAAAAGTTAGTTCGGCTGCAAAACGACCTGAAAAATACCTTCTCGTCTTCTTATTAAGTGCTTAAACGCGGGTTATCCCGTTCAGAGCTTTTAAAAACCGGTCGGTCCGGCGAAGCGGAACTCCGGACCAAAAAAATACATAGTTTTGTGTAAATCTCGTCTCGATCATGCCCATCGGAGCCCGACTGCAACAACTGATTGATGCCTTAGATATCAGCGTCCTGGAGTTTGCCCGGCAGCTGGGTGAGAAACGGGGCGAGAAAGTCTATCATATTGTGCACGGTCGGATGAAGCCCCGCTACGAGACCCTGCAGAAAATCGCCCAGGCGTATCCGCAGGTAAATACCGACTGGCTGTTGCGCGGAGAGGGGCTGATGTTCCGGACGCTGCCCCAAACTCCGCTGGCTGCCATTACGTTAGATGACCGGTTGCGAAATGTGGAGTTTCTTTTGTTTCAGTTAAACGAACGTGTAGCTTTGTTGCAACAGACCAATGATCTGCTCCGGCAGGAACTGGAAGAAGTAGCTGGCCAAAAAAAAGTTATTAGTCTTTCATCCATTAGCCGTCGGTCCGATTTATCCTCTGAAGGCTGATGGCGTAAGGCTTCCAACTTTATTCTAACCTATGTTCTCATTTTTTAAGCGTCGGCAGGAGCAACCCACCTATCCGGATTTCGGATTTCTGGGTGTTGATATTCACTCGCATTTAATACCGGGCATCGACGATGGTGTTGCGGACACGGAAACCGCCCTGGCGTGCCTGCGTGCCTTTGAAGAGCTGGGGTATAAAAAAGTCATTACAACGCCCCACGTTCTGCGCGACTATTATCCCAACAGCAGCGACACCATCCGGCGCGGTCTGAACGAGTTGCGGCAGGCCATGGCCGAAACCGACCTGACGATTCAGGTAGAGGCCGCGGCCGAGTACCTCATCGACGATCATTTTATGACGCTGTTGCAGAACAACGACCTGCTGACGTTCGGACCGAATTACGTACTGGTCGAGTTGTCGTTTGCCAATGCGCCCCTCAATTTAGACGATATCATTTTTCAGATTCAGACCAAAGGCTATCAGCCCATTCTGGCCCATCCGGAGCGGTATGCTTACCTGAAAGACCAGACGGACCGGTTGCGGAAGCTGAAGGAAAAAGGATGTTTGCTGCAACTAAATCTCTTCTCGCTCATTGGGCAATATGGTGGACGCGCCCAGCAGCAGGCCCGGGAATTGTTAAGTGAGTCACTGATTGATTTTGTGGGCTCCGATCTGCACCGGCTCCGTGATGCCGAAAAACTGACCCAGTTGCTTCGGGCCAGGGAACTGGCCTGGCTGGAGTCCCATACCTTTCTTAATTCAAACCTGCTGTAAAAACCGGATATCCGCCTGATAAACCGAATACAGTAAAATCAGATGAGCAGATTTTACTTTTCTCATATTATTCAGGAATTACTTACGATTTGACGACCGCGGCATAGTTTTTGTTTTTCTTCGTTACATCTTCTAGTCTGATAATTTTTCTTCTCTCTGTCTGTTAAATAGGAAAAAAACTTTGCAGTGATTTATCACATAAAGTATCATTGTATTCTGCAAGGAATTATTTATTGACTTATTTTAAGATTTTATGCCTTTCTCTAAAATAAACATTGGAGAATGTGTAGTTAATCTCACCCGTTTTTTTTAAGTTTAAAATATAATTCTGAAAAATACTGTCTGATTATAGGTGCTTGAAAAGTTGAAAATTAACAACTTGCCAGGTTTTTAATGAAGCGAATATAGGGTTTTGAAAAGTTGCTTATTCTGTCGGAAACATCTTCTTATTCCATTATATTTTACTCAACGTTATGAAAATTGCAGTCGTAGGAACGGGTTACGTGGGTCTCGTAACCGGCACCTGTTTTGCCGAAACCGGTAACCAGGTCACCTGTGTCGATGTCGATGAACGCAAGGTCGAAAAGCTCATCAACGGCATTATCCCCATCTATGAACCCGGTCTGGATGTGTTGTTCAACCGCAACACCGCCGAAGGACGCCTGAAGTTTACGACCTCCCTGGCCGAAGGCATCGAAGGTGCCGAAGTGATCTTTCTGGCCCTGCCCACCCCGCCGGGCGAAGACGGCTCGGCCGACCTGAAGTACATCCTCAAAGTAGCCGGCGACCTGGGCCAGATCCTGAAAAGCTACGCCGTCATCGTCGACAAAAGCACCGTACCCGTCGGCACCGCCGAAAAAGTGCGGGAGTACATCGCCCTGGCGGCTCAGGTGGACTTCGATGTGGTGTCGAACCCCGAGTTTTTGCGCGAAGGCGTGGCTATCGAAGACTTCATGAAACCCGATCGCGTGGTGATCGGCACCCAGTCGGAGCGGGCAAAAACCGTTATGAACAAGTTGTATGCGCCCCTGGTGCGGCAGGGCAACCCGGTTATTTTCATGGACGAACGCTCCGCTGAAATGACCAAGTATGCCGCCAATGCGTTTCTGGCCGTGAAGATTTCGTTCATGAACGAGATTGCCAACCTGTGCGAGAAAGCGGGCGCCAACGTCGATGACATTCGCAAGGGCATCGGTACCGACAGCCGGATCGGCAAGCGGTTTTTGTTTGCCGGCATCGGTTACGGCGGCAGCTGTTTCCCGAAAGATGTGCAGGCGCTGGAAAAAACCGCTCAGCAGCACGAATACGACTTTAAGATTTTGAGGTCGGTGATGGATGTCAACGCTCAGCAGAAAACCAAGCTGATTCCGGTGATCAAGGAACATTTCAACGGCGATCTGAAAGGTAAAACGATTGCGGTATGGGGGCTCGCTTTCAAACCGTACACGGATGACATTCGGGAAGCGCCGGCCTTGGAGAACATTCAGGCGTTGCTGGCGGCCGGAGCGAAGGTGACGGCGTATGACCCGGAAGCGATGGAGAACGTCAAGCACGTGCTGGGCAATAAAATCACGTATGCCCACACCTCCTATGCGGCTTTGGATGACGCCGACGCGTTGGTGATCATGACCGAGTGGCCGATGTTCCGCACCCCGGAGTTCAGCAAGATGAACCTGCTGCTGAAAAGCAAGGTGATTTTCGACGGCCGGAACCTGTATGAACTCGAGCAGATGAAGGAGCTGGGCTACACCTATTACAGCATTGGTCGCGAGACGATGCGGCAGGAGGTCGAACAACCGGCCTGATTAAATGATTGCGGGCTGCCGGAAACAACATCCGGCAGCCCGGTTTACTCAACGTTATGAAATCTTTTTAAGAGTTACATGAAACGCATTCTGATAACAGGGGGCGCGGGGTTTCTTGGTTCGCATCTTTGTGACCGGTTTATCAGGGAAGGCTACCACGTCATTGCGATGGATAACCTCATTACCGGGGACATCCGCAACATCGAGCACTTGTTTCCAAATCCCAATTTCGAGTTTCATCACCACGACGTATCGCAGTTTATCCACGTTGCGGGCGAACTCGACTACATCCTCCATTTTGCGTCGCCCGCCAGTCCGATCGACTACCTGAAAATTCCGATTCAGACCCTGAAAGTCGGTTCATTGGGCATCCACAATTGCCTGGGATTGGCCCGGGTCAAGAAGGCGCGGGTTCTGATTGCGTCTACTTCCGAAGTCTACGGCGACCCAACGGTTCATCCGCAGAACGAAGAATATTGGGGCAATGTCAACCCGGTGGGGCCACGGGGCGTATACGACGAAGCCAAGCGGTTTCAGGAAGCCATCACGATGGCCTACCACACCTACCACGGGGTGGAAACGCGGATTGTGCGGATTTTTAACACCTACGGTCCCCGGATGCGGCTCAACGACGGCCGGGTTCTGCCCGCGTTCATTGGACAGGCATTGCGGGGTGAAGACCTGACCATCTTCGGCGACGGCAGCCAGACCCGTTCGTTCTGCTACGTCGATGATCTGATTGAAGGGATTTACCGGCTGCTGCTGAGCGATTATGCCCATCCGGTGAACATCGGAAATCCGGTTGAAATCACCATCAAAGAGTTTGCCGAAGAGATCATCAAACTGACCGGTACTAGCCAGCAGGTGGTCTACAAACCGTTGCCCACCGACGACCCCAAACAACGTCAGCCCGACATTACCAAGGCCAAGGTGATTTTGGACTGGGAGCCGAAAGTATCGCGGGCTGAGGGGTTGCGAATCACGTACGAATACTTTAAAAGCCTGCCGGAAGAAGAACTCTACAAGGCGGCTTATCACCGGGAGTTTACGGTTAAATCATAATCAGGAAATTCTACTATCGCAGGGAAAACCGTCAGCGGACGGTCTGCGGGTTAATTAAGGGAACGGATGAGAAAAGAAGATAAAATATACGTTGCCGGTCACCGGGGCATGGTGGGCTCGGCCCTGGTTCGAAGTCTGCAAAACAACGGCTACCAGAACATCATCACCCGCACCTCCTCGGAGCTGGACCTGCGCAACCAGGCCGCCGTGGCCGATTTCTTTGCCGACGAGCAACCCCATTACGTCTTTCTGGCGGCCGCCAAAGTGGGCGGCATCTGGGCCAACAATACCTACCGCGCCGACTTTCTGTACGATAACCTGCTGATCGAAGCTAACATCATTCACAGCGCCTACCAAAACCGGGTCCGCAAACTCCTCTTCCTGGGCTCCTCCTGCATCTATCCCAAACTGGCCCCTCAACCCCTCAAGGAAGAATACCTGCTGAGCGGGTATCTGGAAGCCACCAACGAACCCTACGCCATCGCCAAAATTGCCGGCATCAAGCTCTGCGAAGCCTACCGCAGCCAGTACGGCTGTAACTTCATCTCAGCCATGCCCACCAATCTCTACGGCCCCAACGACAACTACGATTTGCAGGGCTCGCACGTGTTGCCGGCCCTGATTCGCAAGTTCCACGAAGCCAAGCTTAACAATGACCCATTCGTCGAAGTCTGGGGAACGGGCTCACCGCGCCGGGAGTTTCTGCACGCCGATGACCTGGCCGATGCCTGTCTGTTTCTGATGGAGACCTACAACGATGCGTTGTTTGTCAACATCGGCACGGGACAAGACGTGACCATTCGCGAGCTGGCCGAGCGGGTGCAGCAAACCGTCGGTTTTGCGGGCGAGCTGCGCTGGAACACCGAAAAACCGGATGGCACCCCCCGCAAGTTGATGGATGTCTCGCGGCTGCACCAGCTGGGCTGGCACCACCGGACCGAGCTGGAAACCGGCATCGCGGCTACGTATCAGGATTTCTTACGCCATCAGCAAGTTTACGTTTAACGCTACTCAATCTTAAAAAGACCATTACGCAACTGAAATGAAAAAAGCACTGATTACCGGCATTACGGGGCAGGATGGAGCCTACCTGGCCGAACT
>NZ_BAAGVR010000013.1:0-6174 GCF_054780775.1 Larkinella ripae | reverse complement strand
GATGAGTCCATTGATTGGAAATCTCTGGTTTTGAGTGCTACTAATTAAGGGAAGCTTTCATAATAGCTTGCTTATTTTTCAAGAACGTAGACAGAATCAGCATTCATTGGTATCTATAAACGAATAGCTACCTAAGGATAAGCATCTTATTTTTAGTAATACTAATTAAAGGAAACATGCAATTTTAGAACTTTACTTAAAGAATAAATTAGATTATAAACATTTTAATTATTGATAAATTAAACATTATTCATATAGTAGTATACGAACTGATTGTCAACAAGAAAACCTACTATATAGATTATATAAAATTATAATTACCTAAATTCTGAGTCTGATAATTATTTGCTCTCAATATCTAACACACTGATCTAACGTATACTATGACTCATTTCCAAGGAATAATATATAAAATTATGACTGATAAAAAAGAACAAAAAAATTTCGCCTTTCTAATTATTCACTTTCTCCATGTTACTAAATAAATTAAGTTATTAATTTCCTACTTAAGAAGCCGAATTTTATTTTTTTTTAATAAGTTTGTTTATACATGGAAGAGAAAATACGGACTAAGTTTTATTCTATTTTTTAGTTATTAGTATGTAAAACTATTGACAATTCTGTTAAATACTTTCATAGTACCAGTATGAAAGGGTGCTTTTTGTCAAATTATAAAGTAGGCTGTTAAATATAAAAATCTCTAGACAACAAATTAATAAACTCAGATTTTCTTTAAGCCGATACAATGAGAATTCTGATAGTAGGTTGGTTTTTCAAACTGGTTAGTTGGTAGAATTCTCCTTTTTGTGCTTATATAGATTTTAGTTAGTGCCTTTATAGATATACACGATCGTTTGTGATTTTATAGTTTACTTGATTTTTTTGGTTGCTAAGATGCCATTACCATCGGAAATGATTTGAGATAACATCCAATTCTATTACCATGAAAATTACAGAAAACAAGGTTAGCTTACTTCTATATGGGTTCTACTTGTTGGCTGTTATAGCCTATTGTGAATTGACAGATGGCCCAAATCTCCCTCTGGGACTAGATTTGGAAAGAGAGGTCAGTAAAATGGTTACTCAGGACGGGGCATTACATTTGGCGGTAAAAAGCATTGGTAAAAGTGAAGCTATTGTTCCTTGAGGTAAACAAGTTCAAAGGAATTAATACGTGATCCGGTTGATAAATCCTACGTATCACTGATTCATGGAGTCACCAGAGAAGCGTTAATTACATATCAATAAGCGAGTCCTAATATAGAGTATTACTATTTTAATAAGCAAATAGACATTCTAATTAATATTACAAAAGTTAATTTTCTATTCAAATAGCAAAAAAATATTTTTTACTGTTAGGCGTGAAAAAAAGACAAATACATAGCGAGCTTAATGTATGGATTACCGAAACAGATAGTGATTACTGTCTTATCGGGTACAATGTTGTTTACCTGTCCTCTATTTCATCATTTAACTGGAATGTATGGTAAACAATCTTTACTCTTCTGATTCATCTCCTAATGTTAAAAGGAAATTAGCTTTCCGAACCAACTTGGCGCGTTTTCAGCGCAATTGGTTCTGGTTCGCATTTTCCTTATCGGCTATGCTTGCCGGACCAGTATTTTACCAATACTACCAGTTGCCAGTTTATAAGAGTCGTGCCAGTTTATTAATTAAAAATGGTATTCATGAGGGGCGGATCGCTGATTCATCTGCTCAGGAAATGCATAACCAACGTATAAAGCCTGGTTTTGAGAACGAGATTGGGATTTTGAATTCCTACACCTTGATGAAAAAGGTGGTTAACAAATTGGGTCTACAGGTACAGTATTATACTACTAAAAGTCCAAAATCTGAACGTTACGCCGGTTTACCCGTCCGCATGTTCATTGAAAAAGCCGCCCCCGAACTTTATACGAACACATTGGAGCTGCGGCTCATTGATCAGCAAAAAGTGATGCTGAACGGAAAGACTTATCCACTTAACCAAAGCCTCAAGACTCCATATGGGCAGCTACGGTTTTTACCAGATACATCGCTCCAAATACGAAAAGAATCTTTTCGCCTTAAAGTCATGTCTCCGGCGAAAGCCATTACAACCTATTTAGCGAAGCTCAGCGTTGCACTGCCTCCCAATCAGGCAGAAATTGTGGAAATAAGCCTGACAGATGCCCTGCCGGATCGGGCTGAAGCTATTTTGAATCAAATGACGTATGAGTTTAGTCAGGACATTAATTTACAAAAGCAAAAAGAGACGGATCACTATCTGGCTGCGATTGAGGATCGTCTGGGCTTGATCGCTGCGGGGCTAACTACCGATAAAAAGGGACAGGAAGCGAAAATAGTCCCAACCGACAGTTTGCTTCTGGTAGGAGAAGCCCAATCATTTTTAACGGCGATCCGAAAAAATGACACCCGTCTGAAGGAAGTTACTCATAAATTGAATGGTTTAGAATCACTTGAACGAGCGCTACAATCGCAAGTTGAGACTAAAACGGTTGAACGAACCGTGTTCATGTTTAGCGAACCTCAACTGGTTTATTGGGTAACTCAGTTGTTGAAACATGAGGAAAATGTCCGGCGGCAAAAAAAATCGACGACTCAACTCCAGCCAGCCTCTCAGATCAAATCCAATATAACCACCGCAATCAAGGCGCTGCGTAAACAATTGGTCAGTTCGCATGACCAGTTAGTAGCCAGCAACCGTCGAATGGAGCATGTGATGCACCGGGTTTTGAGGAAAGGAAAAAATCTGGTGGCTATTTTCAATCAGAAGGATATGAAAATGGAATTATACCAGTATCTGCTTCAAAAACGCGAAGAAACCGCATTAGCGGCACGCTCGACTGCAGGGGATAGTAGGGTGATTGATATTGCCTGGACGGATGACAAACCGGTGGAACCTGTTCATAAAATGGTCTATCTTCTTTTGGGTTTAGTCGGATTATTACTTCCAATCGGCGTTATCCGCCTAAAAGATGCAGTGAAGGATCGGGTTATGCCATATACCGATGTTGAGGAGCTTACGCAGGTCCCTATTCTGGGAGCCATTGCCCACAGCTCCTATTTAGAAGCAGACGGTTTAGTCTTTAAGCCTCATCTCCAGTCGGTGATGGGCGAACAAATACGGACGTTGCGCACAAACCTGCAACTTTTAAAGCGGGGTGTCAATCAAAACCAATTGATTCTGATCACGTCCAGCCTGAGCGGAGAAGGAAAATCGCTGCTTTCATTAAACCTGGGAGCCAGCCTGTCGATGGTAAACCGGCCAACGATTATTCTGGAAATGGACCTGCGTAAACCCCAATTGCATAAAAGGTTGCACCTGCAAAACCGGGTTGGAATTAGTACGTATCTGAATGATAAAGCCAGTATTGATGAGATTATTCAACCTATATCAGAGTATGAAAACTATTTCATCATAACCGCCGGGCCGTTGCCGCATAATCCAGCGGAATTGATGAGTTCAAAGCGTCTGGATCAGCTTTTTTACGAACTGAAAGAACGATTTGCTTTTGTTATCGTCGATTCGCCACCTGTTGGTCTCGTCACGGATGCGCAGTTGATAGCTCCGTTTGCGGATACTACCTTATATGTTGTGCGGCAGAATTTTACGCCGAAAACGTGTCTCAAGCTGATTAACCGGCTGAATAAAGGCCAGCAATTTCAAAATCTCAGTATCGTTTTGAACGGGGCCGGAAGAGGAGAATTGATTTATAATCAGGACTATGGCAGAGATTACACGGAAGATCCCGTAAATACGTAATAATAAAGGAGAGAAAAGGACGCCTGTTACTAATCCGATTATAGGTACAGGTTCATTGTTAAGACCATAAAATGCCCGTATGAAACATAAATTTATTAATCATGCTTAGTGTCGATTCAAACTTTCAAACGCTCTATGTATACGCAGAGCCTGATGTCAGGCGACGTGATGTCGCTTACAGACATTTTGGAAAAAGAGTTTTTGATATTTGTTTTTCGCTTCTGGTCATTTTACTGGTCCTTTTCTGGATGATTCCGCTGATTGGATTATTAATTCGGCTAGGCTCTTCTGGCCCAATCCTTTTTGTTCAGAAGCGTACGGGTTACCGGGGTCACAAGTTCTATTGCCTGAAGTTCCGGACCATGACGTATGTTGCGAATGATAGTTTTAAACAGGTAACTAAAAACGATTCCCGTGTCACGCCGATTGGCCGTTTTCTGAGAAAAACCAATCTGGATGAGATGCCGCAATTTATTAATGTCTTATGGGGTGACATGAGTATTGTTGGTCCGCGACCTCACGCCCTGGCGCACAGCGCTCAATACTGGAATACCATGCCGGACTACCGGAAACGGTATCGAGTGCGGCCGGGTATTACCGGTCTTGCTCAAGTAAAAGGGTGTCGGGGCGAAACCGGCCAGCTAATGAAAATGCGGCATCGTGTAAAATATGACCGGTTTTATAATCGTAAAAAGTCGCTTCAACTGGATCTATGGATTTGCTGGATGACGTTCATGTCCATGCTCAACGGGAAAACTCAGGGAGAATAAACCTCTATCCGGAAAAATCTGTCATTCTGCGTTCTCATCAGTCTGGCGGGCAAAACCATAATGCTCGTCAGACTAACTCTTACCTTCTTACTGCTATTCCTACCTGCTTCCTTAATGAGTGACTTATTGAAAATTAATTACTAATAAAGATTCCTTATGAAAATTGCAGTGGTGGGTACTGGTTACGTTGGACTCGTGACCGGAACTTGTTTTGCCGAAACCGGCAACCAGGTAACTTGTATTGATATTGATGAGCGGAAAGTTCAAAAGCTGACCAACGGTATTATTCCCATTTATGAACCCGGTCTGGATGTGCTGTTTAACCGCAACACCGCCGAAGGACGTCTGAAGTTCACAACCAATTTAGCCGAAGGCATCGAAGGCGCCGAGGTTATCTTTCTGGCGCTCCCAACTCCGCCGGGTGAAGATGGATCGGCCGACCTGAAGTATATCCTCAAAGTAGCCGGCGATCTGGGCCAGATCCTGAAAAGCTACGCCGTCATCGTCGACAAAAGCACCGTGCCCGTCGGCACCGCCGAAAAAGTGCGGGAATATATCTCCCTGGCTGCTCAGGTAGACTTTGACGTGGTGTCGAACCCCGAATTTCTCCGTGAGGGTGTGGCCATCGAAGACTTCATGAAACCCGATCGCGTGGTGATCGGTACCCAGTCGGAGCGGGCAAAAACCGTCATGAACAAACTATATGCGCCGTTGGTGCGACAGGGTAACCCGGTTATTTTCATGGACGAACGCTCCGCCGAGATGACCAAGTATGCCGCTAATGCATTCCTAGCGGTGAAAATCTCATTTATGAACGAAATCGCCAACCTTTGTGAGAAAGCGGGTGCGAACGTCGATGATATTCGGAGAGGGATCGGAACTGACAGCCGGATTGGCAAGCGGTTTTTATTTGCCGGTATTGGATACGGTGGAAGCTGTTTTCCGAAAGATGTACAGGCATTGGCAAAAACCGCTCAGGAATATGCCTATGAATTCAGGATTCTGAAGTCCGTCATGGACGTTAATGCCAGCCAGAAGACCAAGCTTCTCCCAATAATTCGTCAGCACTTCAACAACGATTTAGCAGGAAAAACGATTGCTGTCTGGGGTTTAGCATTCAAACCGTATACCGATGACATTCGGGAAGCCCCGGCCCTCGAAAATATTCAGGCCTTACTGGCAGCCGGAGCGAAAGTGACGGCGTATGATCCGGAAGCTATGGATAATGTGAAAAACCTGCTGGGCAATCAGATTACATATGCGCACACCTCGTATGCCGCCCTTGACGATGCCGATGCGTTAGTGATCATGACCGAATGGCCGATGTTCCGGACACCAGAGTTTAACAAAATGAACTTGTTACTCAAGAATAAGGTCATCTTTGACGGCCGTAATCTTTATGAGCTCGAGCAGATGAAGGAGTTGGGTTATACCTATTATAGCATTGGTCGGCAAACGATCGGACAGGAAGTAGAACAGACGGTGTAACAGCCTCTGATGCTTTCCGGAAAAGCTATACTAAACGCAGGTTAAATCCGCTGAAGTTTTCTATCGTTTGACTATTACCAGAAATATAATAATGAAAAAAGCACTGATTACCGGCATTACGGGGCAGGATGGAGCCTACCTGGCCGAACT
>NZ_BAAGVR010000012.1:0-1704 GCF_054780775.1 Larkinella ripae | reverse complement strand
ACTGGTGCCGTCCGCCAGCCATTGCAGCGACCCGTTGACGAAATAGCCGTAGGCGGGAGTCGCAGTAACAGGAGACTGTCCGGGTATCTTAGGCGAGCTAATCTTTTGCTCTACTACCCTCTTCGGCTTCGGCGCTCTACTGGCCGCCGCCTGCTTCATACGAACGGCGACCCATTCACGCAGCTGCTCACCTTCCAATGCTTCCAGTCCCTTTAAACGCCAGTACTCAAAGCGATTGTGGCCCTGCTCGGCTTTTCGGCGGCCGATAATACCCTGCTCGATCAGACACGCTACCGCGTAGCCGACTGTTAAATCAGAAGCCTCGGCCTTTCGCCCCAATTCGCCAATCGTTAAAACAACGGGGTTTTCAGGCGAAGAGTGGTACAGGCCACTGACCAGATGGTCCACGATTTTCTGGTAGTCTACGCGCTTAATCGTAAGGTTCATAGGCTGCCTTGTTGTTTTAATTTGTCGATCCAATTCATGCCGGGCTAAATGGATTCTGTTTTTGACCGTGCCGACCGGTATGCGTTCCATTTCGGCAATCTCTTCATATTTATAGCCGTGCCTGCGGTAATCAATATACCGGCGCTGATGCTCCGGCACCCGGCTTAAAGCGGCCTCGGCGTGTTCAAGCTCCAGATGATCGAAAACGTTCGCCGGAGCACTCACCAGATATTCAGCATCCGCCACATCGACCGGGTTGGCAAACCGTTTGGCTCGCTTGTAATTGGTTACGAAAAGGTGGTAAGTAATCGTTGCCAGCCAGGCTGACAGATTAGTCCCCTCTTCAAACTTATCCTGATTCGTGAGCGCCTTTATTACCGCATCCTGCGTCAGATCTTCGGCATCGTCTTCGTCGCCCGTTAGTTTTTTGGCATAGGCCAGTATCTTTTTTCGGTGCCCCGCTATCTGGTCTGATAATGCCATAACTCACTGATTACGATGAATAAAGATACAAATTTTTTACTTGCTTCACATTAAAATTTGCAATTATTTTTGTACCTTAGAGGAAATAATTTAAGCTATGAAAAAAGTTCTTCAGATAATACCGAAGGTTAAAGAGCAGTATGCTTATCAAGGGGAGTCAGTTTCAACCGTTTGCGTTCTTACAGGCTGGATTGACTTAAACCAAAAGGGCGCAAACCAGGAGGCTGAAAAGTATAGTAGTTATGAATTAAGAATTGATCGTCAAACCGGTAAGTCTGTTACGATCACTCTTTTAAAGGAAAGAAAAGACGTTCGTAAACAGCGCGAGACTACGGGCGAAAGTATTACCCACGACTGTTTTCAAATCACTATGTCATTCGCTGAATTTGTCAATGCCATCTTTAAGGACACCGAACCTTTTGAATTTAACCGGGAGGTTCACTATCCTGATTCCATTCGTGAAGCATTCAAAACGGCTTACAAAGAATAAGTGATTATATTGCGTTCATGGACAATGAGAAGCCCCGGAAGAAAGCTAAGTCAAAACCAAAAAAGCCGCGTAAGCCGGGATCGGGGCGCAGGGTTGACCCTGACAAGCCCCGGAAGGTTCGGCTGAATACGTGGGTTGACCCGGACATAAAGGCTATTGTTGATAAGCACCCGAAAGGGGAACGCGCTGGCTGGGTGCGTGACGCCATCCGCGAAAAAGACCAGCGCGAGAACTTAGCGCCGTGACCGCCGGCGCACCTAGCGGCCCGCTGCCGGGAAAGGCGG
>NZ_BAAGVR010000011.1:0-6774 GCF_054780775.1 Larkinella ripae | reverse complement strand
TGCCTGTTCCAAAGTTCCAGAATTGCTTTAGCTTTCCCATCATTCTTTTGGTTTGTCGCCTTCCCAGGGGTTGAACTTGAAAGGCCAGTACTTTTTTAGTGTGGATTCGGGCCGTTTTGCAAAGCCTTTGAACAAACTCTTTATGCCAATCACAATATAGACCCCGCCGATGCCGACTACTACCGCCACGCCCAGCGACGCCCAAACGCTTACTTTCCGCTCCTCGAAGGCGTAGCCCGACGCCAGTATGGCTATCATCATCGATCCGAGTACCGCAACGACATTATAGGCTGCGCTGCGCTTCCCCGGCTCTTCGTCACCGTTGCCGATCACCCGCCCCAGCAAAGCTGCCATTAACGCAAAGGGCAACGCCTTAACCACGAACGGCAATTGGCTGAGTATATCGAAGAACTCCGCTACGGACGTACTACTTTCCATTTTTACATTCCGGTTAATCGAGGTGGTTAGTTGTCTCACCGGCAACCCGGTGATTATCAGACACTAGACTTAACCTCTCCCCGGTCAGGCCGGGCGGGTTAGGCCAGCGGCCTGCACTCTCACGCTGTTACTTGTCGAAATCGGCGGGCCTGATTACGGCATTAGCCGCCTGCTGCGCTCCGTAGCCGTTCAGATGAACACCATCGTTGAAAAACCAGCCGGACCGCTGCACGTTGTTATTCTTCGCCGTTTCTGCCGCCTGACCAATATCCAGCACGTGGCTGATGCCGCCGGGCTTCGAGCGGATCCAGTCATTGAGAATGCCCCGCGCCAGCACCTGAATCGACAGCATCCCTTTGACGGGCGTAATCGTTGGTACCCAGAACTCTTTGCCCGATGCCCGGATGCGCTCCCAGATTGGCGTCAGTAAGGCTTTGGCGGCATCGGCGGAACTGACTTTTGCCGCTACCAGATCATTACTACCTACGGCGCAGATTATCACATCCGCTTCGCTGGAAAGGACGTGTTTGAGGGCAATTTGCCCGCTGGAATTTAGAAAGTGCGAGGCCCGGTAGCTTCCCAGGGCATAGACACTGTGGGCAATTCCGGCCGCGTTCAGGCCCCGGCGAATCCAGCCGATGCCGTCAGCAATCTGCTGGGAGTCGCCCAGAATAATCACCGATTTCTTTTTCACCGCACCAACCGGCGTTCCGACCGCCAGCACCGGGCCGTAGCCTTTTACGGCGGGGCTGGTGGCGGCAAAGACGCCAATCGGCCAGCGCGATGCAGTCACCGTAACGTAAAGTTGGTACGTGACGCCGGGCAGATAGCTGCCGTGGGAGGGGTCATTGCGAAGGGTCGCACCCGGAGCGACGGTACCGACCAGCCTGCCCGAAAAGGCTAAGGTGGTTGTGTCGACGCGGGCGGAAATTGACAAAGCAGTGGTACCAGCCGCTTCGCCCGGTCCGCCGTTTTGCCCCATCGCCCAGTTGGGAAAATCAAACTGCAACTGGGTAACGGGAGTTGTCACCGTAAAATCCCAGCGGTAGGTCTGGCTGGTGCCGGTCGTGAAACTGGTCGGCGCGCTAAAACGGCCCGATGCCATTACTTTTGTTTTGGGCAGTACCGGCGGGGTTGTGTCCGTCAAAGCGGCCCGCAGTTCGGCGGTGGTGGCACTGTCCAGCACGACGGTCAGGTTATGCAGCGTGACGGTTTTAGGCTGCGCCAGTGCGCAGTACGGAATGAGCAGGAGAAAGAGTAGCTTTTTCATTAGTTTGCGTTAAAAGTGTCTACAGTGCCATTGGTTCCGGTTGCCTTAAAGGTTCCCGACGATAAGTGTGCGGAGCTGGTGCCGACCACCAGCGTGACCAGCCCGGTTCTGAATGCGTTTACATCATCCCGAAACTGATACATGGGCGCCAGATTCAAAATACCATCGTTGGCTGTGCTGCCACCGGTCGGCACCATAATGGTAATCGGCACATTAAGGGTTGCGTAAAAATCGGCGTACCGCGCCGGGTTGTGGGGGCGAACGTCCAGCTCCGGAACCGTCGACGCCCGCTTACGAAAACCGCCCGCGCCATACGTACCAGCAGTCCATTGCGAGTTTCTGGCCCGTTGAACCCAGTTGAATTCGTAGCCGATTGAATTGGTCAGTGGTTCGCGCAAAACCGACACCGGATCAGCGGTCGCCAACGTGACGGGCGAATCGAGGAAAATGCTGGTCGACGCCCCGCTGGTGTGGGTGACTTGCCGGGCCTGCCCTGCGTATTTGAAATACACCCAGTCGCCGGCAAAAACCTTTGTCGTAGCGGTCAGTACCACCGTCGAGCTATTGCTTACGGCCCCGTTTACGGTCGTTTGGGTGGCGAGTCTGACACCCAATTCGGGCAGTGCCCCAGGACTGGAAACCTGCCGCCAGTTGGTGCCGCCATCACTCTGCGGATCGGCGGTATTTGATGCCACCAGCGAAATATACCACGATGAATAAGCCAGGTCAAGCGACGTTTTCAAACCAGAATTGGCCTGAATGGAGCCGGTGCCGGTTTCCTCAAAATTCACCGCCGGGCACGAAAGCCAGATAGCCCCGATGCGTTCGGGATTCCGGCGCGTGTAATTCAGCGCCCAGCCGCCCCCCATACTGGTGCCGAATAAGTATTCCTTACCCAGATTTTTGACATTCGCCTGGAGTTTCTCAAAGACGTCCGACGCTTTGCCAACCGCTTCCGGATTGCCCCAGTTCTCAGTCTCGGCAAGCGTGTTGGTGGACATGCCGCCCGTTGTCGCAATCAGCGCATAGCCCGATAATAGCAGTTGGCGGGCCGTCTCGCCCGCGTCCAGTACCGAAGTCGAAAGGATGGTATTATAAAACCCGCCCTTATGGTGAAAGTATTGAACCACTTTTAGGGTCGTGGAGGGACTTGAACGCTCCGGAACAATAATCATGGATTCGTGGTCGGGGTCGAGTGTCGAGCCGTTTCCGATGGCTCCCACGGCATTCACGATCATGGTCCGGGTGAGCAGTTGCCCGGTCGGGTCACCGTCCCATCCGTTTTGGTTGTGTAAAAACCCAACAATTCGGGAAGAGGTGGTATTTGTCTTGAAATAAGCGTACCACTGCCGGTTTTTCGTGAGCCTGGCCCACTCGAAAACCGGCACCCTGAGCGGGTTGGACGTAGTGGTTAAACTCGTTGGCGTACCCAACACCTGCACGCTGGAGGTTACGCCCCCGTTTGCGGTGGCAATGCTCACCGAAATATTGACCGTGCCCGACAACGCCCCCGTTACGGTGGCTCCGGAAGGCTGGGTTACCAGCAGGTTACTACCCGATTTTGCCAGCGTGACCATGTAGCCATTCGATGCTTCACCGATGCCGACTGTAATGGCTGGGCTGCCTGACTCGTTCATATCAAAACTGATTCGCCAGTCCGTGCGGGTCGTGGAACGTCCGTTGACTTCCTGCGGTAGTTTCAGATAACCGTCTGCATTCGAGCCGCCGGTACCCGACACCAACCCCGTGCCGCTGGTGTGAATTGTGAGTTGAGGGCTGGAAAGTGACCCGCCGATATTGTCAAATTTGGTAGCGGTCCGAAATGCCGAAATCAGAATGCCATAGCTTTTTTTAAGGGTGGCCGCGCTGCCGCTTCCGGCATCGCCCGGATCGCCTTTATCACCCTTTGGGCCTTGTTCGCCGGTAGCACCTGTTGCGCCGGTGGCCCCAGCCGGTCCCTGAGCACCCGTAGCGCCAGCCGGTCCCTGCGGGCCAGTGTCTCCGGTATCGCCCTTGTCACCTTTGGGGCCAGTCGCACCAGTCGCCCCTGCTGCACCAGCCGAACCCGTTGGCCCCTGCGGCCCAATATCGCCCGGATCACCCTTCGGACCCGTAGCGCCAGTGGCCCCGGTCGCCCCGGTATTACCTGCCGGGCCTTGTGATCCGGTGTCACCCGGATCACCTTTTGGACCTGTCGCCCCGGTGGCTCCCGTCGCTCCAGTAGCCCCTTGTGGACCCGTATCGCCGGGGTCGCCTTTTGGTCCGGTTGCGCCGGTGGCTCCTGTAGCCCCCGTTGCGCCGGGCGAACCGGCTGGACCCTGATCACCGGTATCACCTTTGGGGCCTGTTGCACCCGTTGAACCAGCCGGGCCGGTGTTGCCTGTATCGCCCTTTGGCCCATCGGCACCGGCTTCGCCTTTGAGTGACGCCAGCCACTGCGTCAGCGTTCCCGAATATCCCTGCTCAACGGCCAGTTGATACGCCGATTTGCCATCCTCGCCGGGCGTACCGGACCCGCTGCCGTCGCCGGGGTCACCCTTTGGTCCTTGTGGCCCGACTTCACCTTGATCTCCTTTGTCGCCCTTTGGCCCCTGAGCCCCTTGGGGTCCCGCGTTACCAGTATCGCCTTTGGGTCCCGCAGCACCCTGGGCTCCTGTATTTCCCGTGTCGCCTTTAGGCCCCGTATTGCCTGTATCACCCTTTGCGCCGGTAGCGCCAGTGGAGCCTTGAGGGCCAACCAAAGACGCTAGCCATTGCGTGAGAGTGCCAGAAAATCCATTTTCAACGGCCAGTTCATAAGCTGATTTACCATCTTCTCCATCGCCCGACCCATTGCCCGGATTGGCTGAAATGATTAATTTTCCAGTCGAATCACTGTATGAAAGGGTGATGTTGTCACCCTCTTCGAGCATCCCGGCGACCGTGTCCTGCACAAACTCGGCACTCCCGCCACCTGAATCGCCCGAGCCGCTGCCCGCAACCACGCTCAGCTGAATGGTTACACCTTCGCCTACTGTGATCTGCATGGTTGTTTCCGTACTACTGCTGATCAGGTCGGCGCTGGTGTTAAAGCGCATCCAGCCCGCCCCGTAGGTGTTGCCGCCGTACTTGACCGTTAGCCACACCCCGCCTGACTTGCTGATGGCTTTCGTCTGCTCGGCGCTGAACACGATCTTGATGCCGCCCGAGAAAGGCGTTACAGTCGGCCGCTGCGGCTGTGGCACTTCATCCAGCCGGGAAGAATGGCGGTAAGCCACCGCCGTAATGGGCTGTAGCGTGTGCCCCTCGGGCAAATCCTGGGGATTCTTTACGGTGATCGTGTACTCGTTGCCCGCGTAGCCGATCAGTGATATGTCGTCCGGTAGTAGCTGCGTGTTCATTCTTCCCGGAATTGTTTGCGTCCGAATAATTTCACCCCAACGTACATGAACTTATTGGCGGTTTCGCCTTCGGGATTGTACTTCATCAGCAGATGCCGAAACTCCTTGTCCGCCCGCTGCTTCTCTTTCCAATCCCTGCCGTCTTTGCGCGTATCGTAGAGGTAATCATGCACCAGACTGGCGATGCAGACCGATATGCCGAAGGGTGGCAGGATGTTCCACAGGATGCGCGGAACACTGGCGAAATTGGTGGTATAGCCCGCCGGAATATCCAGCAGCGAGCCATCGGACAGCTCCACCTGTAAGGACGAGACTAACTCCCAAAGACTGGTCCGCTTTCGGTTGCCGATGTACTTCACCACGATCTCGGGAGGCTGTATGGTTTCGGTTGCTGTTTTCATTAGTACACTTCAATGTTTACCAGTTTCGGAGTAATCGTCGTACCGGTCAGTGCAGCCCCGTATTGCAGGGTTACCGCGAACGTTTGATCGGTGGTGGTGTCCACTGTCCAGTCCGCGTAATTGAGGCCGTTGCCGGATAAATTGAGGGGCAGTATGCCGGTATCCTGTACGATATGAGCCTGCACGACCTGGGTGGTGACTGAGGTGTTCATAATTTCGCCTTCGAGCCGAAATGCCTTGTTGGCTCCGATGTTACCCAGAATCGCCCCACTGGAAACCACCGTTAGCGTAGAGCCTCCGAACTTCACCCGAACAGTCAACCCCGGCGCAACCACCCCCGAAGTGATGGCAAAGAGCACCTGAAACTTGAGCCGCTTGTTGCTGCTCATGGAGCTACCCTGAATCATCTGGGAGCAGACCGTCGTTTCGGCGGTCGTGTTTGTCATGCTCGAACCGGCCTGCCAGTCCAGCGCGTAGCCACGGCCGATCTCGCGCCGGGTCTGGGCGTTCAAGAGAGCAGGGATCAAAAGGAGAAATAGAATCAGGGTTTTCATGTCAGTTGATGGTTACAGAGCCGCGTACGCCAATAATGGTCCATTCATTGGCCGCCACCTTTTCGACGGCGATCGTGTCAAACTGCCCGCCCGACTGCACGTAGCCGGACGTTCCGGTCGTGGTGTTGGTCGAGCCGTGAACAATGGTGCCCGCTTCGGGCTGGGCCAGCCGCCAGCCGCCAGCCCCCAGACCCCGCACATAAACCTGATCGCCGACATTGCTGCTGGCGTTAGTCGGCAGCGTGACGGTTACCCGGCTGCCGTTGTTGGTGATGTATTTGGTGCCGGATACCGCCGTTGCGGAAGTAGCCGTTACCGTGACCGGTGCAGTGGGCGTTGTGGCGGTTTTGACAAAGGCGGTCGTAGCGATCTGCCCTGTGTTGGTGCCAGCCGCAGCAGTCGGAGCGGTTGGCGTTCCGGTCAGCGATGGGCTGGCTTTAGGGGCGACGAGGCTTTCAGGCTTCGTTTCGGGCGTCGTGTTGCCGCTGTCGTCCACACCGTACCCAATGGTCACATCAGGCCCGATGCGGCTGTAGCCCTCGAAATAACCCCCTTCAACCGTAGTATTATAGGTATCCAACTGCATATAGAAAGCCAGTTGGGTGTTGTTGCTCGTGTAGAAGTTGGGATGCCGGAACCGGGCTCTGCCGATGCGGGCCGCTACGACTGATCCGCCCCCGGTTGCACCCCGGCGCAGGGTGATGCCGATAAAGTCAGCCTGCTTGTTGGCG
>NZ_BAAGVR010000010.1:0-14136 GCF_054780775.1 Larkinella ripae | reverse complement strand
CGTTAAAGTTAGCGACTAAATTCTATTTTTAGTTGCTACTATTTTCGGGGAAGCTTTCAATTATACTCTGCCAATTGACAGCCTTCTATTACCTGAAACTTTATAAGCAAAAAATGGGAAGGCCAGCTCATCTGCCACATTATTCACCCAAATCTTTCAGGTGAACTTATGCAATGAGCTGGTCTAACTCGTAGGTATCTACAGATCAGGTTGCGGTATGCGGTTTATTGCCAGTTCTTTACCCGAATAAAGTAGGGACGGTATCGATCTGCACTGCCCGGCGTGTTAAAATTGTCAGCAAAATTTGTGGCGTTAACGCAATAAGAAATCATCAAATCGCCGTTTTTCGACAGTTCAGGATGCACTAAAGCATTGTAGGTGAAAACTTTGCCAGTACTGTGTTCAGCAGGAACCGTGTAAAGGAGTCGTTTGTTTGTCCATGGTCCAACCGGGCTGCTCGATTCTGATAGAAATAACCGGCGGCCAAAAATGATTTCCTGCGTGAATAAATAGTATTTACTACCGTTCCGAAACACGCTGAACTGATCTGACGCATCTTTATAGATTGAGAAGGGGCTAGGCTGGCTTCCCCACTGGCTGCCATTCCAATACTGCCAAACCGCTGTCAGGTCACCTTTTGGAGCGCGAGCTACTACAACATCCGTTGTGAGGGTGCCGTGCTTAATACCATAAAGATAGGTGTAACCATCAGCGGCTTCGCAGAGGGCTCCTCCGTATCCCAATTCCCCTAAGTATTTGTTAGCAATAATTTTTTCGATGGCTCCCGTAGACGAGCAGATGGCAATATCGACCGAAGCATTCTTGAAATCCCAGGAACCAGACCCGGTTTTTTGAATATGACTCAGCACAACCTGAAGTTTACGGTCGTAGACAGTTGCATCCAAGGGCCAGTACCAGTCATTCCCGGCTTGCTGCTTGGCATGAATAAAGCACGCTTGGCCTGCGTTAGTAGTATTAGCACCTTGGTTCATGGTCTTGAATCCGTCGAATGTTTCGCCAGTCTGAACCATTACCGAATTGCGAACCATAACGTTTTGATTGGGTAAGCGAGTGCGATCCGGTTTTACAAGGCCCAGGAATGTATCGCCGAACGTCCACACGATCCTTCCATCAGGAAGAAGAATTGAGTAAACGCCATCACCTCCGTTCCAGGCTGCGTAGCGTGTGAAAAAATTATTGTACTGCGCATCAACTTGGGCTACAGGTGCTAAAGCCGTCAGACGTGCACCGGAAGTAGTGTCCTGAATGAATGATGAGGAAAGCTCAGGTTGACAGGAAGAGGAGCCTACAAGCAATAGAACGATTAATAGATAAACAGAATTTTTCATGGAATTAAGGTTTAGTGAATATTCTTTGTTTCGCGAATATAGAGAAATATTAGTCAGTAATACTCAATGAAATACTTAGTAATTAATGAGTAATTCTTAATAAATTATTGACAATGATTTTAAATGATCAAATGATTATGGACATCTTTATTTTAAATTATCAAGTTTAAAACGGTGTTATCAATTCATTGTCAATCCCAAGTTAATTACTGATATGTCTTCAGGTTTGCTTATATTGTAGTATAGATAAATGACATAACTTTATTGTTTACAAAAAAAGATTTAGTTGCATATAGTTTAGTTAGTAAGTGGTTTTAATCAAGCTTATTATTTTAAGAATTATAAAGAACGCGATTTGACAATACTTACTACACACTAGGTGAATATACGAATACTTGATACAGAAATTGGACAGTTACTAAAATACCAGTAGTGGTTGTTACACTTCCATACTTTATAAATAATGTGCGTGATGCTTGCGAAGGCGGGATTTGCAAGGTCATTAATCAACTCATGAGGGTATAGTTCTTTAGGTAATATTCTGCTAGGATCAGAAAACCACACATAAAACTACTAATACAAAAGGAATGAGAACGTCAAGTTGCTAATAATTAGGCTGTTGACTGAAAGTATATGATGGAATAAATCATATATTTGGCATGTGGCATCAACTGGTATCCTCAATGGAGGTATGGGTAGAGTCGGTTTTCGGACCACCAATTAATCCAAGAAATTCTACTCAGCAAAACATGGATCAGTAGCGAAAACCCCAAAAACTAACAAATAAATCAAGTTCTATTGTCTGATTATTGTTGGCATAGTATTTGAAATAAGCCAATATATGACTTCATAATTGTGTTGTATTGCCTAAATTCTAAATTATCAACCCAATGGTTAGTCTTACAATTCTTAATGTGTTGGCTGAGCTTTTAAAATTTATTGCATCATGAAAAGTTTTTACAAAAAGAGAAACACAATTTCTGGGATTTTTGTCGGCAAGAAATTTTTGCTATCACTTTTTTTAATAAGCATTCTTTTCAACAGAATGCTGGTCTTGGGCCAAAGTGATACATATAAAAAAGTTTCATTTGAATTTTCGTTGTCTACCGGCGCTACGACGAGTGCGGGTGTTTTTGCAAAGGATGGCACATTAATAAGAACATTGTGGAGCGGTAAAACGTATCCTGCCGGAAAGCATAAGCAAACCTGGGATCGAATTGATGACGAAGGAAAACAAGTTCAGGATGGTGATTTTGACATTCGGGTCTTATCCAATAACGTTTCTTACACTTGGGAAGGAACTATCGGAAATTCGTCAACAAATATGACCGGGGAGAAAAAGCACCGTTGGTCGGATCGGGTTTTTGACATGCGCGTTGTAGGCGATTACGCCTATTTCGTCACGGGATATGCAGAAGGACAGCCCTCGCAGCGCAAATTCAATTTGAAAACGCCCGGAGTTATGGAAGAAATCTGGACGAATCCGAACGATATAAAAGGATCTGGTTTAATGTCCCACACTCTATGCAACGATGCTGAAAATATTTATTGGGGGGGCTTTGATACAGGTACTGGTAACAGTTGTATATGGGCAACTTCTATTAAAACCGGTCAGGAAGTCATATTCTCCGGCGGTAGTGCCTTTACCGCTGCTCATGGAAGAAAATATGCAAGTGTAATTAATTCAGTTGTTGGTACATCCGATGCCTTTATTCTTGGAGTTGCCGCTTCGAGCAAATACATTTTCGTAGCTAGACCCGGCGGTAATAGTATTCATGTCTTAAATAAGACGACCGGCGCGTTGGTCAGGAAGTTGACTTACGGAATACCAAAGAAATTATTCGTAGACAGTGCTGATAAATTATGGATGGTACAAAACAAAAGTGTTACCAAGCACACTATAAACGCAGATGGAACGCTATCAGCCCCTATTTTAACACTATCAGACTTATCTGATCCCTTATCAGTCCAAGTTTCTCCTGACAATAATACGGTGATCATTGGGGATGGTGGCACGAACCATGTCTACAGAGGGTTTTCTAATTCTACGGGCAAGATTTTATGGACGGTAGGCAAACCGGGGGGCTATTCGAATTCACCAGAAGTTACCTCTGACAAATTTATGTTTCGGACGGGTAAAAACTGGAAGGTTAGCTCAGAGCGGGACAATTTTGATAATACATTTGGGTCTATCTTGCCAGATGGTTCAATGTGGCTGGGTGATATGGGCAACCAGCGGATGATCCATTTTGCCGCCGACCGAACAACAGTACTGGCGGAGGTCATGAACTTGGGCTTTCATTATGAAGTTGCCGTAGATCGAAGCAATCCCAGCCGTGTATTTGCCAATTACCTTGAATTTGAAGTCGATTACAGTAAATCTCTACAGCCTGGAAGTGGTGGATGGAAGTTAAAGCGAAACTGGGCCTGGAATGTCATCGGAACTAAAGATGATCAGTATTATCGAACCCGAAATATAGTGACGCTCAGCAATGGAAGAACGTACAACTTAATCCGGTATACCAATACGGCTTATGAAATTGTCGAGTATGCTGCAACGGGTTTACGGTATACGGGCGTTACGTTCCCATTGAGCAATGAGAATTTCAGCTTGTTTAGCGATGGAACGTTGTGGAGTATTTCAAATGGTGGTGTAGGACAAACGGTTCAATACAAACGCAGACCGCTGATCGGTTTTGACAGCAAAAACAGTCCAATATTCGGGACCGCTGTCGTCGTAGAAAAAACACCTACGATTACTCCTGATGACCCGGTTGGGCACGCCATGAATGGTTGGAATTGCAACCAGTATACCGCAAATAATGTATTGGTATCCTTTGCCACCGAAACCGGGAAAGAAATTGCTGGCTACACCCGTGGGGCAGGTTATCACCTGGGTGGCCTCAAAAATGGCAAGTGGTTATGGCGTACCTCCAAATCCACTACCCGGAACTATATGGGATCATTTCCATCGGACGGCACGTATGATATTGGTAACACCGTCGTTTATGCTGGCAATATGGTCACTACAGTGGATCGTAACATCTTTTGGGGATACAACGGTGAGTTCTGGAAACAGTCACAAACCAATAAATATAACCATTATTACGACAACGGTCTTTTTGTTGGCCAATTTGGTGTAGCAGGTCCAGATACGTATGATGTTAAAGGATATCCCGGTTATGCCGGCAACTCGATTGTCTGGAACATCGTTAAAGTAGGCAGTGACTATTACGTATATCACGCGGACGAAGGACAACATGGCGGAATCCACCGTTGGAAAATCAGCAACCTTAATACCGTTCAGGAACAGGTTTTGGCTATCAACAGTGCCAACACATCAACTGGGCGCGGATTAACGGCCGAATATTTTGATGGTTCTGATTTAAATAACCTCAAAGTGAGGACAACAAAAGTTGATCAGAGCATAGATTTTGATTGGAAAACCGCTATACCCTCCGGCACTGCCCTATCTTCCTCTTCCAATTTTTCAATACGTTGGGAGGGCTACGTTCAGCCTAATTTTTCGGAGAACTATACCTTTTATCTGGATTCTTACGACGGCGCCCGTTTGTGGATTGACGGTAAATTGATGATTGATAATTGGGGTAACAATAAATACAATACCTACAACCGTGCCGTTAGCCTCGAAGCCGGAAAACGCTACACGATTCGTCTGGAATATACCAATGCTAACACGAACAGTGGGATATCCCTATCTTGGTCGAGTGCCCGTCAAGCGAAACAAAAAGTATCGAATGCCAATCTCTTTCCTGCTAATTCAACACCAAGAACAGGAACCTTTAATTTGATGGAGGGTCTGCGTTTTAACAGTACACTGGAAAATGGCTTATATGGTTGGAGTAGAACGCCCGCCAGTGATTATAACAAAGGGTATTCCGATTACTGGCAGGTGACTACGAACGTTCAAACGATTGATCGTGCCAATCCGGATATTTTTATTGCTTTTAAACCAGGCTCCAGTGGATTAACTTCAACGGTTTCCCGTGACTTAGGATCATTGGATAATCTGTCCGAATGGTCGCTGACCGGACAGATCGTATGGACTAAAGATGACATGGATCCTGCCACATCACCCGATAAAGGTGTCGTGGAGATTCTAGACAATGACGATAATGTTATTGCCCGGATTAATAGGACTTTTGATCCCTATCCCAACGCTTTTTTGTACGGAAACGACAAAATACTGAGGCAGAAACACAAAGATGAACTGAGTAAAGAAACAACTTCTTTACAACCGTTTTCGGTTTCCGTGAAAAATGGTAAGGTGACCTTTCAATATGGAACATCTTCCTCCGTCACGACGAATGCATTGAATTCATCCAGTAAATGGCAACAACCTAAAACGCTGAGAATATTATATTATAGCAAGACTAACAGGGAACACGTAATGGGTTTGGCAGATTTGACGTTTACTTATAAGGCGGGGAAAAACTCGGGGCGGGTAGCCGTTAATAGTGAGGAGGCAAATGTAGATGTAGAGGTTTACCCTAACCCTGCGCAGGATGAAATATCGGTTAGTTATTATGCCAAAAGAGCTGAAAAAGTGACCTTACAACTGGTGAACAGCACAGGACAATCGGTTATTGTAAAAGATCATCAAGCCGTACAGGGTAAAAATACATTTCGTATGCCCGTTCGGCACCTTCATAATGGGTTTTACCAAATCAGCCTGATTCAAGATAACCGGCGTATCACGCAAAAGGTAATTATTTCGAACTAAGCCAGTAAAAATAGAAGGCTTCCCGATTTCGGGAAGCCTTCTATTTTTACTGATGAATAAACAGGTAAAGCCATGCTATTTCCAATGGATGACTTTTTAATAAATACTCTCAGCATCCAATAATGTTTTCCTATTAATTTGTTGCTGTTTTTCTTCTAATTCCCTGATCTTAAGATAGGTTTGCATAAAATACGACATCTTAAGTGTTGCGAATGCAAACCCTCTGGTCCCATCTCGAAATCCGCCCATAAAAACAAAACTCCCTATAAAGTAAGCTGGGCCTAGGAAAGGTGTACGCATGAGTCGGTATTTTAGTTTTTGCATCCACGACCATCCTTCAATTTTGTTTTGATCACTGGCAAGTTTCAAAAATCGGGCTGCTTCCCAGCTGGAATATTCGTTGTGTTTGGTCACATAATACGAAACACCTCTCATGTCCTGATGGTCAATTTTGCTCCGTATGGTTCCAATCCTGCCTTCGATTATAGGATGCTCATGAATTTCCATATCAAAATTACTCCACTGGTCTTCATCAATCTTTTCATATTCACCCTTCCCGACCTGAAATAGTGCCAGTTTACGGAGAAAGTACCCCCCTTTATTCAGCTTTCCCAGAAAGTAAATGCTATATCGAAGCCAATAAGCAACATAATTATCGGAGCTCTGTAAGGCTCTTCGAAGTTCATCCTTAAATCCATCTGTCAGAAACTCATCAGCATCCAGAAACATGACCCACTTTGTTGTTGGTGTGTGATTCCGCAGATACCAATTCCGCTTCTTAGGAAATCTCCCGTCCCATACAAAATCAATTACAGTCGCACCAAATGATTTTGAAATTGCAACAGTTTGGTCGGTACTATTAGAGTCAAGAACTACAACTTGATGCACTAAATCAGTACCAATTGCAGTAAGACATTTGGAAAGATTTTGCTCTTCATTTCGAACAGGAATAACAATTGTTAAATCAAGCTGCATAGTTTAATAATATTTTTTTACACCTCTAATTAGTGATATCTCAGTTAAAATTATAAATGTTCTTATAGTGAAAAGTAAATAACTTTAAAATTTTCCAAATTCCATGAAATTATTGAACAAAATCGAGCGACTATTGTAAAAAGAATGGCTGATTTTGATTATTTGTATAAAGTTACATCGGCATTTTAATTTTAGCCACTATCAGGCGATTTTACACGACAATATTTACCGTACTATACTATAATGCAATTCTGTCTCAATATAAGTAGTTGCATTGACCTACCGCTTTTTAGGCATTTAAAGATCCAGACTAAATTGGAATAGGCTTTTTTGGCGGTTTTCTTGTACAGTGTGGAAATGGTTAGGAACCTAGCGACTACTGAGTCGCATACAATAATTTCAAAACAAAAAAGTGGCTTCAAAATCATATGCTAATATACATTTTCTTATATTATTCTGAATTTCAGCTCTTTTATTACATAAATTTCAATTTTTTTGAGTTTGAGTGGATTGCCAAAATGTTTCTAGATAATTTTCTAGTATGATAAAATTTGACAATTACCCGGTTTTCCTTGTGCTAAAACAGTTTCAAGGAAAATCTCAACATGAAAAATATTAGGTACGTTTGTGAGTATTTGCGGTATTAGCTTATGATTTCTCGTGCATAAATAGTAGAGCGTGTAATTCCGCGTCCTGAAGAATCAAATTAACTTTTTTCCAGACGCCTGCTTTCATCCACCTCTTAAATCGGCGATAGATTGAGTTCCAAGATCCAAATCGTTCAGGTAAGTCGCGCCATGGCATGTGCCTATGGGCAATCCATAGAATTGCATTGATAAAGAGACGATTATCTTGGGCCGTGCGCCCTGCGTCACCTAATTTACCGGGTAGAATAAATGCAATTTGTTGCCAATGGAAATCGGAAATTTCGACACGTCGCATGTAATAAGTATTAAAATTTGAGTATAAGATAACAAACATAGCTAAAATCGTTTCTACAACGTATAAGGACTATCGTATGATTGTCCACAGCCACGTTTCTTCAATTCTAAAATTTAATAATCCTATCTTTGTCTGAAAAATGATAAAAATTATTTTGAAAGTTGCCTTTTTAGTGAATAAAGGAATATTCTCCTTTTTGTTGACTTTTTTATATGTCTGACAAATATTTACGCCGTAACAGTAAAGTTACTAATTATTCACTATCGTAGAGTTACTAGATAAATTATCCCTTAATTTATCACATGGCGAGAGTCCATATTGATTTTTTTTTATAAGTTTGCTCAAAAGGGTAAGTATTTTTCTTAGAATAATGCTCTCTTTTAATACAATATTAATGAAAAATGGTAAGGCTCTTTATACTTTTTATTTAAGAATGATTTAGAGTAAATAAATACTATCAAAGATTTAGTGATCGAATTAAGATTTTTTGAAGTTAGTTTTAAATGATTAATATAAGAATATAAAATCAATCAGAATTGATATATATTTTCATTTCTGTAAATATATAAGCGTGTAATGTTTGTTAGTGAAATTTAAACAAATTCTGTTTTAAATTAATGAGAATATTATAAAATGATGTTTTTGAAATTTCCCTGATTATTTATTCTCTCATATTTGTCGATAGCTTTTGTTTTAACACTAAAAAGAAAAATAAAACAGAATAGGCTCGCTGATTTAGAATTTCATAAATAACTGGCGTTGTTGCCAAATTAAAAATATATTTTTCTCACAAAAATATTACAATTTGATCCTTTAAAAATTAGTTTTAATACCGCTCTATATAAATAGAACAAACCTCTTTAATAATCAAAACAACAACTATTTGGCTCTTAATTTTATTAATTATGCTTAGTCTTGATACCAATCTTCAAACGCTATATGTAGACAATGATAGAGTACGGCGACGTGATATTGCTTATAAAAATTTTGGAAAAAGAATTTTTGACATTTGTTTTTCTGTATTGGTTTTGATGCTGGTCCTTTCTTGGATGATTCCCCTAATTGGATTATTAATACTATTCGGTTCTCGGGGGCCGGTTTTATTTATTCAAAAACGCACCGGTTATCTAGGCAAAGAATTTAATTGCCTCAAATTCAGAACAATGGTTTATAATCCAACGGAAGATTTCAAGCAAGTAACGAAAAATGACGCCCGTGTTACGGCAATTGGCCGGTTTTTGCGTAAAACCAATCTTGATGAAATGCCTCAGTTCCTAAATGTGTTGATAGGTGATATGAGTATTGTAGGGCCTCGCCCTCATGCTCTGTCCCACAGCGCCCAATATTGGAATACGATGCCTGATTACCGGAAACGGTACCGGATTAAACCGGGCATTACTGGGCTGGCACAAGTCAATGGTTGCCGGGGAGAAACTGACAAACTGGTTAAAATGAGACATCGGGTGAGGTATGATCGCTTTTATAACCGTAAGAAATCATTGCAGTTAGACGTATGGATTTGTTGGTTGACAATTGCTTCAATGGTTAAAGGAAAAACTCAGGGTAATTGATAAATTAAGGTCAATCTTTAACTTTAAACAAATGATTAAAAAATACAAACTAATCTGAAGATTAAGTTTGTGAAAATTGTTTAGATGCCGACTGCTAACGCTAATCTTGATATAAAGAAAAAGGGATAGCTAATAAGAGTACTGTTGCCATTGTGAATCTGCATCAAAGAGCTGTCAATTGCCATATAATGATGGGTCAACTTAATTTCTATCTACTTGGCCAAAGCGTTTAAAGAGCCAAGGTCATTCTATCTGGTGTTGCTCCTTCTACCGGTAAATCAAATTCTCATTTAGGTAAGACACAAAAAAAGTTTTAATTATTTGCTGAAATCTGTATTATAAGTAAAAATCAAGAAATCAACATTTAATGATATACGTAAAAATCTGTTGGAGTCGATTGCAGACACTGACAGATGACTCGTAGGAAATTGATAATGAGGTATTATTATATATATGTGAGTGTAAGAATACAATACATAGCTCAATGGTCAATGTTACAGCTTTTTTAGTGAAGTCACAGATATTAAAATTTAATTTCCATTTTAGGGTAATTATTAATCTACACCTTCATCATAAATTTGATACCTTATTATGTTATGGATAAATAGTATAAACTTTTAAATAAAGGGATAGTAAACATATCGAAAAATATTAAATTTAGAGTATGCTAATCGTTGTAAATCGTTTAAGGCAGTAAAAGCAACACTAGCTATTACTAGTTTTTTTAAGCTGACTTGGAGCGATGTATTTGTAAGCTCACCGAATCTGTTATTACAAATCAGAAATTTATGAAGAAAAAGATACTATTAATTGGATATAATTATTATCCGGAATACACTGGAATTGGGAAATATAGCGGGGAAATGATTTATTGGTTAGCAAAGAATGGCTATGAGTGTACTGTTATTACCGGTTATCCGTATTACCCTCACTGGAAAGTGAATACGGAGTATAATAGAAAAAGATTCTGGTATACAAAAGAAAGCCATGAATTTGCTTCAGGAGGCAGGATAAAAGTCCATCGCTGCCCTATGTATATTCCTAGTGCGCCTTCTGGATTTAAAAGAATGTTATTGGACTTCTCTTTTCTGTTCACAGCGAGTTTCAAACTAATCCAATTGTGTTTTGGTAAAAAAATAGATTTGGTTGTAACTATTTGCCCTTCGTTTTTAACCGGATTGCTTGGCATTTTTTACAAGAAAACTAGAGGAGCAAAGGCTATGTACCATGTCCAAGATCTGCAAATTGAAGCGGCCAGAGATCTGAACATGATTAAATTTAAAGGCATAATTTCTCTTTTGTTTAAAATCGAAGGATTTATTCTCAATAATGTTGATTATGTAACAACGATTGGGAAAGGTATGGCTCAAAAAATGCAGGATAAAATAGAAAAGGACATTTTCTTATTGGTCAATTCTGTTGATACTGCTTTACTATATCCAATTGGTGATAATATAAGAATTAAGGACGAATTTGGCTATCGGAACAGTGATAAAATTATTTTGTACTCTGGGGCTATTGGTGAAAAACAAGGTTTAGAATCGATTCTATATGCCGCCAATACATTAAGAGATAATTCAAATTTGAAATTCGTTATATGTGGTTCTGGTCCTTACAAAGAAAGCCTAGTGAAGCTATCATCAGATTTAAAATTAACTAACGTTTCTTTTTTACCCTTACAGCCTTTAGAAAAGCTTAACCAATTTCTAAATATAGCAGATGTCCATTTAGTTGTTCAGAAGTCAAGTGCTTCGGACTTGGTTATGCCCTCAAAACTTAGTTCTATTTTAGCCGTAGGTGGACTGGCAATTGTCACCGCTAAATCTGGAACAGATTTACACTCAATCGTAAATAAAAACAGCATTGGTCTGCTTATTGAATCAGAGAGCCAGGATGCTATGGTTAACGGCATATTGAATGCCATTGAAAGGGATAATCAGCGCATTCGAGAAAATGCGCGGTTATATGCTTTAAATCACCTTTCGATAAATAGTGTAATGAGTCGTTTTGAAACATTCGTTGCGTAGTATTAAATTTGGAATGTGTTAATCCTGCAACAGGAATTAATCTTAAAATGTTTGTATCACCAATTATAACTTGTTCTAATTTCTGTTATAGCTTCGCGCGGCAGTAGGTTAGCTATCCGGAAATTAATTGTCTAATGCGACGAGGATAAACTGTGATAAGTTAATAACGTGTATGATCGTCCGGTTTTAATGGATTTACGCGGGTTCAAGCTGAAGCTGTTTGTTTATTGCATTATTGGCCTGACCCGAAATTAAAAGATAAGAAACCTCCTTTAATAAACATATCATCGGTAATCATCTCGAAAAAGCGAATTTATTTGACAGATTGGAATTTTTCGATTATCAGTGATGGAATCGCATGGTTTAGTCAGAATTTTTAGAAGCTGCTATAAGGTAAATTGGTTTCCTTGAAAGAGAGAAGGACATTCTCTACAAATACTTTTATCTGCAAAATTGTTACTAAAAGATTCTATTAATCGGCCAGCTTTGCTTTTACTTCCTGAAATTTGATATAAATTTTAATAGTAAAAATCTAATATATTAGTATTTAACTAGCTACATTTAATGTGTATTTAATTAAAAGCTTTCTGATTTTACTGACATTGCGTAGTCATAGGTAGTATATTTAATTTCAGAAAGCTTTGTATGGAATGGTATCTGCTCCTTCATAAAGCTTTCTCAGATAAGTTGTTGCAACTTTAGAATACTTTGTCCACCAATTTCAAATACAGGCAGTCAAACAAGCCCAGATTTGATATCTAAATAGAGCTTACATTCTTATGAAATCAACTATACTAATTCTATTGGTTCTAGTCGTATCTTTCCCCGGTTTGGCCCAGACCACCTGGACCGGTGCCACCTCTACCGACTGGAATACAGCGACTAATTGGAATACCAAAGTGGTGCCCATTGCTACCAGTGATGTAATTATTCCCAAGGTGACCAACGGACCCAGTATCGGAGCTGGAGTCACAGCTCTGACCAGATCATTAGAGGTGCAAATAGGAGCCTCGCTCACCATCAACTCTACTGGTAATCTGACCGTCCATGGATCCAGAAACATTGCTGGTTTTACCACGTCTTTTTCCAACAAGGGAACGGTCAACAACAACGGGCAAGTAGTTATCGGTAGTGCAACTGCAGCGGCAGGTGGATATGGGATTCGGAATCAGGGGGTTTTTAATAATAAATCCGGGGGCGTTATCCAGATTGACCGTTCCACTCTTGCTGGCTTGTTTAACGGTTTTTTTGCCACTTTCACTAACAACGCCAGTCTGGTGATTGGTGCTACGGCTACAGTGGGGGAACACGGTATTTGGAATGAAGGTAACTTCTTTAACAATCAGGGAAGCGCTATCCAGATTGACCGATCATCCAAAGCGGGACTATACAATGGATTTGTTGCCTCCTTCACCAACAACGGCGGCTTGGTAATTGGTGCTATGGCCAGTGTTGGAGAATATGGACTTTTCAATAATGCTACCTTACTCAATAAGGCACAAATCCAGATCGATCGATCAACATTAACTGGTTTGAGTAATGAAGTAAACACATTAGGTTTATCATTGGAACCTTCATTTAATGGAGGTAATATTGTGATCGGGTCATCAGCCTCTACAGGAGATTACGGTTTTTTTAACCGTGCTCCTTTCTTCAACAATGGTTGCGCTATTCTGACTTTATTTGCTCCCCTCAATAATAATAATTCTTTTATTAATGAAGGGCTCTTTCGGCTTAATACCGCTTTGACGCATACAAATTCGGGGCTGACTAATAATGGTATTCTTGAATACACCCAAGCGAATTTTATACCCAATGTAACGAATAACGATTTGCTTGTGGCACCCATTACGACCACCTGCAATTTGACCGCTGCACCTGCTCTACAAATAGGAGGAAGCAATCGCTTTATTGTGGGGGACACTTGGTATCAAGAACCTGCTTTGACTACAGTTGCCGGCACCTACAGTCCTAACAGCTTTACAGCCACTTCACTAGGGGCTGGCAGCACTTATCCAATATCATTTACGATCTCGGATCCTTCCAAGGGCTGTGTTCGTACGGTAACTGTTCCCATTACCGTCAGTACCTCGTCTCAAACCGTCAGCTTAACCGCCAGCGAGCCACAAAGTTGTACTCTCGTGACATTAACTGCCACGTCAGGCTTTAGTAGCTATAGATACAGCACCGGTGCAGTTCAGCCTGATGGAATAACCTCTAACACGGCTACGGTAAGTACACCGGGCATTTATTCGGTGACAGCAACTGATGGAAACGGTTGCAGTACCACGGCCAGTTTGACCGTCGAGAGCAGCCCCTTACCTATATTGAGCTTAACGGCCAGCGGTCCGCTAAGCACATCGTCCGGTGCCAATGTAATATTGACTGCTACATCAGGTTTTACCAGCTATAGTTTTAGTTCGGGCGCTACCCAGCCCAATGGGCCAACTTCCAATACAGCTACCGTCAGCAGTGCGGGGACGTATTCAGTGACGGCCACCAGTGAAGGGGGCTGCACGGCCAGCACC
>NZ_BAAGVR010000009.1:0-55157 GCF_054780775.1 Larkinella ripae | reverse complement strand
GCTTAAAGTATCTCTTCTCTTTTCACCCGCATCTGTCCACTTTAAGTTGACGATATACACTGCCGCCAGGTCTTTCACCGGGCCCACGAAAAACTGGGCTACTCCAAAAACCGGCCCGTAGAAGCCGCCACGCAGCGGGCCCTCACGGACGCGTTTCTGGTCGCCCTCCAGCAGCAGGATCGCACTGCACTCAGCCAATTATTCCGATCGGATATTGAGTTGTTCAGCGACGGTGGGGGAAAACGCCAGGCCGGGCTAAAACCGCTGTTTGGTCAGGAGAAAGTGCTGACGTTTTTGACGGGCATTCTACAGCATCCAGAAAATCAGCGCCACGAATTTTTCCACCAACCGGCATTTGTCAACGGGCGGCCCGCCAGCTTGATCTTCCACCGGAAAACGGGAGAGCTGGACTCGGTGACCTACCTTGGTGGGGAGGCCACAGCGATTACGCGCCTATTATACCTGCGCAATCCAGATAAGTTACGCATTCGGACTGGTAAGTAATTCAACCAAAAAGCACCAGGAGCGCTGGTGCTTTTTGGTTGAATGAAGTCAAAACTCTCATTCCGATCGCAGGCTTTTGACCGGATTCATCAGGGCGGCTCGGATACTCTGCAAACTGATGGTTAGAAAAGCCACCAACACTGCCACCACGCCCACCAGGGCAAAAACCCACCATTGAACCGCAATCCGGTAAGCAAAATCCTGGAGCCAGTTCTCCAGCGCGTACCAGGCTAAAGGCGAAGCCACCACAATGCCTGCCAGCACTAATTTCAGGAAATCCTGCGACAACAGACCCACCACCTGCCAATTACTGGCGCCAAAGACTTTGCGGATTCCGATCTCTTTGGTCCGGCGGATCACCGCCAGTGTCGCCAGTCCGAATAAACCCAGGCAAGCAATCAGAATCGACAGGCCCGATCCGATCGTAACGATGCGGCTCAGACGCTGCTCAGCCTCGTATTGCCGTTGCAGACTTTCATCCAGAAAGGTGTATCCAAACGGCTCGTCCGGAACCACCGCTTTCCAGGTTTCTTCAAGCAACGCCAAGTGGTCAGCCATCGTACCAGCGGTCAGCTTGATGGAAAGATCCGGCATACTGGAGGAGGAAAAGTTCGCGTTTTCAATGTGATTGAAAACCGAATCCGAGCGCATCATCAAGACCAGCGGCTCTACTTTCGAGTGCAGGGAAGCATAGTGAAAGTCTTCCGTTACGCCAATGATCCGGTGGTCGTGCCATTTCCCCGACAACCGCTGGTTCAACGGATCTTTCAAGCCGAATTGCTTTACAAAAGCCTGATTGACAATCAAGCCACCAAATGCATCGGCGGAATTGGCGGGGTCGAAATTGCGTCCGCTCACCAAGGTAATTCCGTAGGTGGGAATAAAGTGCGGATCCACTACATTGAATTGAAACTCCCGGTAGACCTTCTGGTCATCGGTATACCCCATGTCACCCCAGCCGGCGGAAAAGGGAAAAGCCGAAGCTGCCACGTCCACGACTTCTTTGCGGCTGGCCAACGCCTGACGATACCGCTCCACAATCTGCCGGCCTTTGTCGCCCCCTTTGCTAACCGGAACCACCAGTATCTGTTCCTGCTGGTAGCCCAGCGATTTGTGCTTTAGAAAAGACAGCTGCTGATTCAGTCCCAATGTGCCAATCATCAAAAAAACCGAGAGCGTAAACTGCACAACAATCAAGGATCGCCGAAACCAGTTTCGATCGCCTTTCAGATTGAGTTTTCCCTTCAAAACCTCAACGGGTCGGAACGACGACAAAACCAGGGCCGGATAACTGCCCGCAATCAGCCCCACCAGGACGGTCAGGCTCAGCACCAGGGCCAGCGTCGTCAGATCGAGCCGCAGCCGAAGCACCTTCCCCGCCAGTTGGTTAAACAAAGGCAACACGCCCCACGCCAGTCCGAAACCCAGCAGGACCGCCAGGGCCGTCATCAGCAGCGCTTCGCCCCAGAACTGATTGATCAACTGACGGCGCAGCGCCCCCAGCGACTTGCGAACGCCGACTTCCCGCGCCCGGCTAACCGACCGACCCAGTGACAAGGTCATGAAGTTGATGCAGGCAATGATCAGAATGAACAGGGCAATGCTGGCCAGCGTGTACGAATAAACCGGGTCACTCTCCGGCTCCAGGCCGTCGATGCGGGCGCTATTCAGGTGGACGTCGGCCAGGGGTTGCAGGTTGATGAGGTAGCCATCTTCCTGGTACCGATCCCCCAGTACCGTTTTAAGCATTGCCGGAAATTTAGCCGTTAATGAACCTGGGTTGGCATCCACCCGTAGCAATACATAATTTTCCGGTGATACGTTGAACCAGCTTTTGCGGGCCCGCTCGGAGCGCAGGGCCAGGGTGTGTTCCAGGGGGATTAGAAAGTCGAATTGAATACTCGAGGCCGTCGGGACCGATTTGGCCACGGCGGTCACCGTGAATGGGCGCATGACGCTGTCGACCTGCATCTGAAGCGTTTGCCCCAGCGGGTCTCGATCACCAAAATACTTCCGGGCCACTTCTTCGGTCAACACCACACTGCCTAATTCGGCCAGAGGATTGGCGCGGCTTGAGCGAATCAGGGGAAAATCAAAGAGTTGGAAAAAGCTGGGATCGACCGTGTGGATCTGCTCGTTAAATAGCTCGGTGCCTTTGCGAATGTTGACATTCGTGGTAACGATGCGGCAATAGGACTCAACCTCGGGGAACGTTTCCTGCAGCGTAGGACCCAGAATAAACGGTTGCGAAACGTTGGTAAACACTTCACCTTTGTATTTTTCCAGCGTCCACGTCCGGTAAAGCCGGTCGGTTTTGGCGTGAAATCGATCATAGCTCCACTCGTGCTGGACGAACAGCCCGATCAACAAACAGCAGGCTACGGCAATGGCCAGACCAAAGAGGTTGATGAAGGAATACACCTTGTTTTTGGCCAGGTTACGCCAGGCGATTTTGAAATAATTACGAATCATGATCGTAGAAAAAGAGGAGGGGTCAGCAACGTCACTGAATCTTGAAAACCGAGTCTTAAAGTTGGAATTGATTTCCCGGCGCCAAAGCCTGGGATGTACCAGGAGCAGCATATCCACCAGGTACCATACCTGGGCGCTTCGGTATCCAACTCGTCGCAAGCGTTTCTGAAATAATTCGTCCAGATCACCCAGAATCTCCTCCTGAAGGTGGGAAGCGGTGATTACCTTAAGAAAACGCTGAGCCCACCGGAAAGGGCGTGGTGTGGAGTGTCGGTTCATATGGCAGGTCCGCCAAAGGCGGTTTTGGGAATACCCGACCACAATTCCTGGCGAATCCGGCGCAATTCCTGCAAGGTCCGTTCCCCGGCCACCGTGACCGTATACAGTCGTTTTCGTCGACCGCCCCGTTCGGCACTGGTCTCGCCAAACCGGGAATGAACCAGTCCTTTTTCTTCCAACCGCTGCATGGTCCGGTGAACGGCACCTAAACTCATGGATCGCTCTAACCGCGAACCCAGTTCTTCCACAACGGCTACGCTGTACGCATTATCGTAAAGGAGGGCGATAGTCAGCAGGACTAACTCCTCAAATTCGCCCAATTGTTCACCTTTCATAGTTCCTTAGGCTATGTTTCTCATTTGCATAGCAAATAGCAAGCCAGCCCGCCAAACAGGGCTTCAGAGCATCAGTAAAGCGTTTTTATAGAAATGAATTATTTTTCCCTGTCCAGAATCGGACAGCCGATGTACTATTTTGGACAGATTAAGGTAAGCATGTAAATGGCTAAGTAGCATCAACAGGACGAAACCGCCTTTTTATGCAAACTCACTTACCTATAGGATTTAAAGTGAGGTAGGCAACAATAACGGTTGGCTATACAGAACAAACTCCACTTTTCCAGTCAAAGCTGCCTATTTCTGGACTACCCTATTTGACCACAAATAAGTCTGTGTCCGTCTTGAAACGAATTGAGCCCAAAAGTCAGAATTGATTAATGGGGTTCTGACCCGCTATGTTGATTAAGAAGGCTACATGATGAAACACACAGGACTTAGTTGCCCTTATTTATCATGATGGGCTCGCCCCACTCCAGTTAGTTCACCTTCCTGGCTTGCATCGCGGCATCGTTCGGCAAGGAAAGCCGTAATTTTCAAAAACCGTAACCCGGTATTGGCACTTCCGTGGTATCACGTTGTAAAATCAAGGAGGGTTAAAGATTCAGGTCCGGTTTCTACCTGTTCGGCGCTTTGTTATTTTGGCTAATTGCCCTAATCTGTTCCAACACAAACGCCAGCGCCGGTTTAACCGTGGCATGATCAGCGCACCAAACCGGACCGAAATGCCCCACCCCCTTCTGCTCGAACAGTACACTTTTCACCCCCGCTGCGCGCAGTTTCTGATCCATCTGTACGCCGTCCTCCCGCAACTCATCCCGTTCATTGACGACAATACTCGTCGGGGGCATTGCCTTCAGGTTGGTCGAAACCAAGGGGGATACGTAGGGATCGCTCGTTGTAGCCAGGTCGGGCACCCCCCAGCGAATAACCTGTTCGTACAGTTTGAAGGTTGGCGAATTGGGACGTATGTCCAGGGCGGGGTTGATTAAAATCTGAGCGGCAATGGGTACTGGCCTGGCGGCATCGGCGTTACGCAACGAGGCAGAAGCCACAAAGTTACCACCGGCGCTATCTCCCAACAGGATGAGTGGCCCATTGGGGCTGAGCCGGTTTCGATTGGCCTCAATCCAGCTGAGTACCCGCATCACATCATCACTGGTAGCGGGATACGGGTTTTCGGGCGGACGGCGATAATGAACTGCCACGACAACCGCGTTGGCCTCCAGACACAGGCGTCGGCAGATATTATCGTGGGTATCCAGATCACCCGCAACCCAGGCCCCGCCGTGGATATGATAGATCAGGGGCAAATTAGTCCCCCCCGCAGCCGGCCGATAAATTCGAACCGGAATGGAATCGGGCGTCCCTGACACCCGCCGATTCTCCACCGATCCAACCGCTGCGGGTGGTATTTTAAAGTTGCGAATGGCTTGGGCAACGCTCATTCTCCACTGCTCCGGAGTTGGCGTTTGAGCGAAAAGGGAACTGGTGACGGCGAGGGTGGCCAGTAGTAGCCAGAGCTTTTTTTTCATGTTGAAGGATCAATAAATATGGAATTTTGTGGTCGTTGTCGTCGCCAGGCTAGAAATCTCGTTGGACCTGTTTTGGAAAGCTTTTGTGCTTTCAGAAAGATCGTCTTAAAAAACCGCCTACTTAGTGGCATCACGGCTGTTTACGCTTGATCACTGGTTGGTCGTCTTTTCATACATCGTTGGAAGCATTCTGACTTCTATTCGAGATCCTACTCGCGGGTAGGTGCTTACCGAAAGGCCCATCCCAAACAGATTCCAATTCTTAGGTCGATGCTGTGAAATTCAAAACCGCTCGTTGATCTAACGGTACCGTACCGTTGGGTGTGGCGATACTCACTTAAAGTTTGAGGCAACGCCCCTGCTCCCACAAACAGATCGCCCGTAAAGCCACGGCGGGCGACCCACTGATGACCGACCGTTACCCCGCACCCGATGGACCTGATAATTACCTCATCAAGATCCCCAACCTTGTTAAAACCGTAGCCTATTTCATTGATGAGTTGCAACCGGCGCGCTTTAAGGTAAGGACTTACGTAAAAACCGGCGGGATGTCCTTTCGACCGAAGCCAGTTCCGATTGTCCAAATAAAGCCGACCTTCAACGGCCACATTGACAAAGTTTTCCGGATGCGGGTTTCGATAGCGTAACCAGCGTATGCTGCCTTGAAGGGCAAAGCGTTGAGTGAGAGCCCGTTCATAAAACAGGGAGAATGGAGCGATCAGATTCGTTTTCAGACCATTCGGACGGCGCCATAACCGGGCCGAATCCTGAGCGGATACTTTCGGTAGTGGCAGGAACAATAAGAAAAGAATGCTCCCGGTCGCTGCCCATCGGAGGTACCATTCGGGCCCCATAGAATGCGTAGTTAGAAATTCGTGGGATAACGTTTACCCGCGATGCGTTCAAATCCAACATCCGCAGGATAAACGCCCCAGCGTGTACTTCATAAAGGATGGGCAGATTCGGTCTGGCACTGGGGTAGTAAATCTGAATCGGAATGGAATCGGTCCCCGACCAGATCTTACGGACTTCGGTTTTGAAAACGTCGGTGGGCGGGGTTTGCAGCCGTTTCGGATTTACATTGATAGCCGTCCGCACCTGCTGCACCGTTCGCGGACTCTGCTGGGCGAAGGCTGTCAGGCGGCCCAGCAGCAAAATGGGGATTAAAAGCAAGAGCAGGCACTTCAGGACGGTTTTGGAACGAATGGACAGCGGACGCATGAAAACGGGGTCTTAAAGGTGGCTGATTGGTTGGGCCGCTCGGGTCACCTTCTGAGAGGGGACTTGGAAAGCAGTAGGCAAAACAAGTCAACCGCTTCCAGGGCTCCATTTGCGTTTCTGCCAAATGTGTTTGAAAATGTTCACTGTCCTTGCGACGGTCCCGGTTTTTTGCGCACCTCGGAGGGCGGATACCCGAACTGGCGGGAAAAACTCGTCGAGAAATTAGCCGGATTGCCAAAACCGACCTGATAGGCCACCTCAGCCACCGTCCCGACGTTCCCACTCAACAGCTCATGAGCCCGCTGGAGCCGCAGAATGCGAATCAGATCGCCGGGAGCCTCGTTGGTGAGCGCTTTGAGTTTGCGGTGGAGCTGGGTCCGGCTCATTCCCACCGCGTCGCTCAGGCGTTCGACACTGTACTGCTCATCATCCAGGTGATTCTCAATGGCCGTCCGAACCCGGGTCAAAAACACCTGCTCCATCGAGGGCATCGCACGGGCAGCCGACTGCCAAAAATCCTGCCGACCCGGCGTGCTTTGTCCCAGCGTAGCCCGGCTATAGCGCTCCCGCAACTGGTGGCGCACCCGCAATAGATTGGTGATCTGGACCCGCAGTTCCCGCTGGTTGAAGGGTTTGGCCAGATAGACATCCGCCCCGGTTTCCAGTCCTTCGAGTTTACTTTCCAAATCAACCCGGGCCGTCAGCATGACGACCGGAATATGACTGGTTCGTTCGTCCCGCTTCAGGGTGGCGCAAACGGCGTAGCCATCCATTTTCGGCATCATCAAATCGGTAATGACCAGATCGGGTACCTGCTGCTGGGCCAGCTGAAGGCCTGCCTCCCCGTTGGGGGCCTCCAGAATCCGGTAGGAGGCAACGCCCGGGGTGCTTTTCAACGACGAGCGAATAAAGGCCCGCACATCGTCATTATCCTCAATGAGCAGCACCAAGGGTGCATCTTCCAATTCCGCAGGGAGAGCCGAAGGTAAACTTATCGTTTGATCGGGCCGAAACGCCTGTTCGGTAATCGCGACCTCAGGCGAACCGGGCTGTAAGGGTAATTGAACGACGACGAGGGTGCCGAACCCCTCCCGGCTGCTAAGGTGCAGGCTCCCCCCGTGCAAATCAACCAGTTCTTTCGTGAGCGCCAGCCCAATCCCGGTGCCCTCCTGTTCGCGGGTGTCTGAGACATCGGCCTGGTAGAAGCGGTCGAAAACATAAGGCTGTTTGGCGGCCGGAATACCAACGCCCGTATCCTGGATGCTCAGTTGTATTCCACTTTCCGGGCGGGAATCGTCACCGGCCAGCGACACCCACACGGCTCCGCCGGCCGGTGTAAACTTTAGCGCATTGGACAGGAGGTTATAGAGAATTTTTTCCAGCTTATCCTGGTCAAAATGCACCACCAGTTGCGGCTGAGTGGTCGTAAACTGCAACGTAATCGCTTTCTGAGTAGCGACCGACTCGAACGATTGCAGCGTACCACGGACCAGACTCACTAAATCACCCGGCGCGGTGCTCAAGCTCATCTTACCGGCTTCGAGTTTACTCAGATCAAGCAGTTGGTTAATCAACCGCAGCAGCCGGCTGGCGTTTCGCTGGATAAGCTCAACCTGTTGTCTGGTCTGGGACTCGGCGGTTTGCGCCAGAACCTGCTCAGCCGGACCGAGAATCAAGGTGAGGGGTGTGCGGAATTCGTGGGTCAGGTTGGTAAAAAACCGGGATTTATACGCATCCATCTCCTGCAATTTGTCCGTCTGCCGCTGGAGTTGATCGGTACGTTCCCGCACGGTTTGCTCCAGTTGTTCCTTCTGGCGGGCAACCAGCTGGAGTTTTTCAGCTTCCTGCGCCCGCGTTTGGGCGGAGAGGTCTTCGATCTCGGCCAGCTTGGTCCCAAGCGTTCGGCTGGTGAAGGCAAATTCCAGACCCAGATACAACGAAATGGCAATCGGAATACTCTGGTTACTGAGGTTATATGGAAGATGCTGGAGAACAAAATACCAGGCCTTGCCGGTTAGAAAAAATTGATCCCGGAAAGTCGATCCGTACGGGAGCAGCAGGGAATGAATTACGGTGAAGACCAGCGCTACCACAACACCCCGCCCGATGATTCCCGCGCCCCGTTTTTTCTGCCGGGCGGCTAAAACGGTCACCCGGAGCGATTCCCCAAAACAAAGCAGGTAAAAAAGCCCGTGCCCGTAATTCAATCCCAGCCGGTAGGGCCAAACGGTCAGGGGAATGCAACTCAGGAAATAAATCGTCAAAAACCAGTATGGACCACCCGGCGGTCGTTTAAACAAGCTGTATAAAGCCCGGAGTTGGAGGAGCTGAAACAGCGTCGTGAAAATACCGATCGCAATCCGAATGTGTTGCAGCGTTTCCACCGAATTCACACCAATGGAATAAACCTGGAGCCCATACGTAAACAGGCAGGACAACGCATACAGGAAAAAGTACAAATTGGCCCGCTGGACCGGGTAGTAGAGATAAAGAGCCAGGTGAAGGACGGTCAGGATAAAATAAATACCCATCTTCAGGTAATCAAGCGGTAATCCGCCCTGGCGGTGTACCTGGTCGTACCGGACCGCATTCGTGACTCCATTGAGCGTCACCCGAAGGAGCGGATTTCGGTTCTGACGGGCGAATGAGACGGTATAGGGCAGGTCGTTGGCAAACGAAAACCGGATGGCCAGCGTGTGCAGGGAATCCGTTCCCATTAAAAACGAAAGAGGCAGACCTCTGGGATCATAAGCCCCTATTGCCCGCCCCTTCGCCCCCACCTGCCCAAACCGGTACAGCAACCGGCCATCCAGATAAATTTCAGACGCCCCGGTCTGCTCGACCAGAAGCGCCAGGGATTCGGTACGGACGGCGGCAGAAACGACCAGCCGAATCCGAAACCAGCCCGTAGCGGCCCGCCGAACCTCCGCCAGATTCATGATATCCTGAGTAGGGTCGATCGTTTTCCACCCCCGGTCGTTATACAAGGGGGTGGCCCATTCCAGTTGGTCGCCGGCCTGCCACTTCCAGCCCTGATTGAGCAGAATGCCTTGCGGTGGCAGACGGTCAATCCGAACAGCCGGCTGGGCGAGGGCCAACCCGGGGAGCAGCCACAGGAAAAAGAAAAAGCGGATCATCGGCGATAGCGAAAGCGGTTATCCGTCAGGGATTGCAGAAAAGCCTCCAGGTCTTTCATTTCACTATTCGTTAATCCCAGCGGTTTATTCAACAGCGGGTCCCGGTTAATGGGGTTCGCTACGATCTGATCGGGATCATTATAATAGGCGATGACCTGGGCCAGGGTTTTGAACATTCCGTTGTGCATATAGGGAGCCGTTAGGGCCACGTTGCGAAGCGGACCGATTTTAAATTTACCCAGATCAGCGGTTTTTTTCGTAATTGCCGCCCGCCCGCTGTCGGTTAGCGTCTTGCCGTCGAACAGCCCGATGTTCCGAAATTCGGCGTTATTGAAATTCGCCCCGAAATGACACTGCACGCAGTTCGCTTTGCCATTGAACAGGGCAAATCCCCGTTTGGCCGATTCACTCACGGCGGTTTCGTTGTCGTTCATTCGCCAGTCATCAAACGGCGTGTCCGGCGTTTCCAGCGTTTGCTGAAAAGCGGCCAGGGCCCGGGCCAGATTTGTTTTGGTCGGTAGCTCGCCAAACACCCGCCTGAAAGTAGCCCGGTACATTTCATTCCGGCTCAGGCGTTTAACCGCCACCTCAACGGGTAAATCCATTTCATTGGGGTTGGCAATGGGAATCAACGCCTGTTCTTCCAGCGTAGCCGCCCGGCCATCCCAGAAAAAATTGGCCTGTAACCGTACATTCATGGCAGAAGGGGTGTTCCGGTTACCGCTACGACCAAACACGCCCACACTCACCGCCGACGTATCGGCAAAGGCAAACTCCTCGCGGTGGCAACTGGCGCAACTGACCGTGCGATTACGAGAAAGAATCGGGTCAAAGAACAACCGCTTTCCCAGGGCCACTTTATCGGTCGGTTCATCGGCTTTAAAAACCGCCCCCAGTATACTGCTCGCTCCAAGTGCCAGAAGTCCCCAGGCACAGCTTTTCATGGCTTAGCGGGCTTCATCCGACCCAATGTGACCCGGTCAAAACCCCGGCGTCGGCCGCGGCACGTATCTTCAAGAACCGTCAATCGCAGGGAATCCGGCGCGAAGAAGTCGAGTTTATACGTACCGTAATACGCCATATTACAGAGGGGATCGGCATACCTCAGCGTATCCTGCCGAATATAGTACTTCCCACTGACAAATGTTTTGCCATTGATAAAGATGTCATTGGTGCCATCGGACCGAAAAACCGTCACCACGGTGTTGCCCCCTGCGGTTTTTTGTTGCCACCGCCCCACCAGGGTTTCGGGCGGCTGGATAAAGGAAACCACGACGAAGGCCAGGCAAATCAGCGGCCAGCAAAAAACAGTATTCATAACCCTAACGAAACGTTGGTTCGACAGCACAAACCTCGTCATCCGGGCACACATTCTGTTTTGCGCACGTTGCAAACATCTTTGAAAGGGTTACCATCTGCCTGATTCTCCGATCTTCTGGCGGACCCCGCCGGGTGAATAGCCGAACTGGCGGGAAGACCTTGGCGAGCAGCTTGCCGGATTGACGCTGGTTTTTATCCCAACGCAGGAGGCAGCCCTTCCATCCGACGGCCGGGCGGGTTTCGAAAATTTGAATATTGAGGGTAGCTCTATTCAAGGAGGGAGCCTGGGAAGTCCACTATAGTTTCCCAAGGGCCCGCCACAGGGCAAGCTCCTGATTGAACCGGTTTTCAATGATCTGGCAGTCTGCATCGATCCGCATCGTCGGGCGGGTTTTCAGATTATAGGCGGGCCACACCGGAACGTCTTTGGCCGCCGGTTGGCCGGTCCGGGCGAAGGTCGTCCACAATTCGGCGAAATGCCGCGAAGCCACAAACCGTTCGGGCCGGTTGCCACCGAAGAAACTTTCCTTAGGCTCGGAGCCGTCGCGGGGTGGAAGTTCATTGTTGAACTTGAACGAAATATCCATGGCGTGGGGTGTTCCCATCGCATAATCGGTGCCCGGAATTTTCTTTTCGGACTTGTAGCCAAAATTATAGAGGTAGACGGGTGCCCCGCCCTGCTTCACTTTTTTCTCGGCAATATCGACCGATCCCAGGCCCATCATGGTGATGGACGAAACCGCAACGTAGATGGCCGGAGCCGACGCCCCGGGGTTGGCCCGGCGGTACGTATCGACGATTTTCCCCGCATCGGCACCGTACTGCGGTTCCAGTTTTTTCGGCAGGCTGTCGAAATCCAGGTTGGCAAACGCGGTGTCTTTGCGCTCCCAGGCAAAGAAGGTGTATTCATCCTCATTCCAGCCCACCAAAAGCGGTTTGTTGCGGGAAATAGCCGGGGCGGCCGGATCAAAGGGATGATGGGGTAACACAACGCCATCGACCACGGGGCCAAATCCGCCGTAATTTCGACGCATCACGCCCTGATTCCGGTTCTTCTCCTGAAAAGGTGGGATAAACGGCAACTTACCCTGCATCGCCAGCAGCTCAGCGGCTGGCACGTCCAGGAGTTTTCGCCAGTCTTTGGGTGCGATGTTCAGTTCCTTCAGCAGCGTGGCGGTGGTTTCGGCCGCGACTTCCCTGGGCGTCATCCGCACCCCCGGTCCACTTTCGATGGAGGCTTTATTGAAATACGGAGCCGCTTCTGGCATGGCGTACAGACAGGCGGTTTTGGCCCCGCCCCCGGATTCACCCCAAATCATCACATTATCAGGATCGCCCCCGAACCGGCCAATGTTCTCCCGCACCCATTTCAGGCCCGCCGTGATGTCGAGCAGGCCAAGGTTGCCCGACCCGGCGTAGTCAGTCCCGGCCAGCTCATCCAGGTACAGGAAGCCCAGCAGTCCCAGCCGGTGGTTGGTTTGAACCACGACCACATCAAAGTTGCGGGCCAGATTGGAGCCATCCTGCCCGGCTGATGCGCCCGAGCCAATTACAAAACCGCCCCCGTGGCTGTAAAACATGACCGGCCGTTTGCGGTTGTCATTGGCCGGAGTCCAGACGTTCAGGAAAAGGCAATCTTCCGAGGGAGTGGGCTCATGGCGACGGGGCGGCTGAATGGCCGGTGGCCCCACCTGCAACGCATCCCGAACGCCCGTCCAGGGCTCGAGGGGAGCAGCCCGGCGAAACCGGCGATCACCGGAGGTACGCCCGGCGTACGGAATTCCTTTGAACAGATTAACGCCATCTTTCCGCACCCCACGGATGCGGCCATGAGCCGTTTCCGTTTCAAGGAATTCATCCGGTGGGCTACCAATGGAATAACCACCGTGCGGAACAGAAACCGCTGCGGTAAACAGGGCTAGCTGGGCTAAAAAATCTCGTCTGCCGATTGGAATCATCTTTCTGTGAACTACGGTTTTTAAGGCCTGCACGAAACGTTCATACAAAAAGACAAAAAAATCACCAAAATATCTAACCTGCTTTTTGAACCTTGTGGTAAGAAAACCGTATCAACGTAGGCCTTCATTCAGGATCGATTGGGCAGATTTTTGCCTAATCAAGTGGCTGATGAATCGTTCATGGTCGTACGCTTCGGGCATCCGCTCAACGTACGGCAGGAATTGGGCACAACCATTAAGAACACGGCAGTGGGAACGAAAGTTGATTTGAATTTCATAACTTTGGGCATGGCAAATCAACGGACCCATTCGGTTTCGGAGTTCAATACGGAACTCAAATTAAAAGGCTTCAATGTCTTCCCGATCGAGAGTGACAGCAACGCCACCCGCATTTACAGCCGGAAAGATTTTTACAAAATCTGCCTGACCACCGGCAAAAGCATCATCCATTACGCGGACCGGAGTTTTGAAGCGAACGATACGGTTTTGTTTTTTGGCAACCCGCACATCCCGTATTCCTGGGAAACGATCTCGACCACCTATGTGGGGTATACCTGCCTTTTTTCGGAGGATTCCTTGAAGCTGTCGGACCGGTCGGAGAGCTTGCAGAACTCCCCTTTTTTCAAGCTCAGCGGCACTCCCATCCTAACCATAAGCCCGCAGCAGCGGGAGTTTTTGAACGCCATCTTCCAGAAAATGATCGAGGAGCAGCAGACCACGTATTTGTACAAAGACGATCTGATCCGCAATTACATCCACCTGATCATTCACGAAGCCCTCAAATTAGAGCCTTCCCAGAACTTTGATCACCACACGAATGCGGCATCGCGCATTACCTCCGTTTTTCTCGAATTGCTAGAACGCCAATTTCCAATTGAGACCATCGACCGTCCGCTGCAACTGACCACGGCGCAGGACTACGCCAAAAGCCTGAATGTCCACGTTAATTACCTGAACCGGGCCGTCAACGAGGTAACCGGTCAATCGACCACGGCCCACATTGCCGAACGGGTGATCAGCGAAGCCCGGGCCCTGCTCCACCATACCGATTGGAATATTTCGGATGTGGCCTACGCGCTGGGCTTTGAATATCCTTCGTATTTCAACAACTTCTTTAAAAAGTTCACGGGTACCAATCCACGCGCCTTTCGGCAGGCCGAAGTTTGAAATGTATAAGTATTGGTTTGAATCCTTTTACCCGGCGCACCTTTCCGGGCGGTACCTTTGCTTCTAAATTTTTCAGAATCAAAACGACACAAACCGCTCCGGCGTCAATGAATATGGTTACAGCAAAAGGATACGCGGCTCAAACGAAAGAGTCAGACTTAGCGCCCTGGAATTTCCAGCGCCGGGAGGTGGGGCCTCACGACGTCCAATTTGATATTAGTTACTGCGGGGTTTGCCATTCCGACCTGCACCAGATTCGCGACGAGTGGGGTGGCAGCCTCTTTCCGATGGTACCGGGCCACGAAATTGTGGGGCGGGTGGTGGCGGTGGGCAGCCACGTCACCAAATTCAAGGCGGGTGATCTGGCCGGTACCGGCTGCATGGTCGACTCCTGTCGCTACTGCGAGAACTGTAAGCGCGGGCTGGAACAGTATTGCTCTAACGGCAACACACTGACTTACAACAGTCTGGAGCAGGATAAAAGAACGCCTACCTATGGCGGTTATTCCAATACGGTTGTTGTAAACGAAGATTTCGTCCTGCACATTTCTAACCAACTGGATTTGGCGGCAGCGGCTCCGCTACTGTGTGCGGGTATTACCACCTATTCGCCCCTGAAACACTGGAAGGTTGGCCAGGGTCATAAACTGGCCGTGCTGGGGTTGGGTGGCCTGGGACACATGGGCGTGAAATTCGGCGTAGCCTTAGGCGCCGAAGTTACCGTGCTGAGTACGTCGCCGGACAAAGAAGCGGATGCCCGAACACTGGGGGCGCATAAATTTGTTGTCACGCGCGATGCAGCCCAACTTGCGTCTACCGTGGGCTATTTCGATTTTATTCTCGATACGGTGTCGGCGGAGCACGATTATAACCAGTACCTGAATCTGCTCAAAACGGACGGTGTCCACATCTGCGTGGGAGCGCCACCAACACCTTCCGCCCTATTAGCCTTTAGTTTAATTCCGGGGCGCAAAAGCATTGCCGGATCAAGCATCGGCGGCATTGCCGAAACGCAGGAGATGCTGGATTTCTGCGCCGAGCACAACATTGTTTCGGACATCGAACTCATCGACATCAGGGACATTCATACCGCCTACGAGCGAATGTTGAAAGGCGATGTGCGCTACCGGTTTGTCATCGACATGGCGACGTTGTAAGCGTCCCTTTGATTCCTGAAATGAACCGTTTATGGAGTCTGTCAGCCCTGAAAAGGCGTCGGGCCGGGCTCCGGCCGCTGGTTCAGAAACATAACCGTTGCGGGTGTGTTTAGCGTAAAGCAGTTCCTAATGCGGCCGGGTTCGGGAATCCAGTTCCGAGTGCGGTACCAATCATTCAACAACCTCACGAACCTTTGCTGTATGCCTCAGAACGAACACCCCGGTGACGAGTTGGAAATGCCTGACTCGTCCCGCCGGAATTTTTTAAAGCAATCGTCCGCCCTGGCTGCGCTGGCCCTGACTCCGCCCGTTGCCGTGAAAGCCATCGATACCGGATTCAATGAGAAGGGATCCGACGTTTCCGACCCCTTGCCGCTTCAGGTCACGATCAACGGAACGATGAAAACCGTGTCGATCGAACCCCGCGTTACGCTCCTCGATTTGCTGCGCGAACAACTCCACCTGACGGGCACCAAGAAAGGCTGCGACCACGGCCAGTGCGGAGCCTGTACGGTTCACGTGGATGGACAGCGGGTCAATGCCTGCCTGACGCTGGCGATGACGACCGAAGGCAGCCAGGTGACGACGATTGAAGGCCTGGCCAAAGAGGATCAATTGCATCCGATGCAGGAAGCGTTTATCAAGTACGACGGTTTTCAGTGCGGATACTGCACGCCCGGCCAGATCATGTCGGCGGTGGCTTGTATTCAGGAAGGTCACGCTAATTCACCGGAGGAAATCCGCGAATACATGAGCGGTAACATTTGCCGCTGCGGAGCCTACGCCAACATTGTGGATGCGGTTTGGGACGTTAAACAGGGAGGAAAAAAGCGATGAATTCATTTCAATTTACGCGGGTTACGGACCCTAAAGCCGCCATTTCGGCGGTGACAAAAGAAAGCGGCACCTACTTTCTGGCCGGCGGCACCAACCTCATCGACCTGATGAAGCGCCAGGTTATCGTTCCCCAGCGGCTGGTCGATATCAATAAGCTGCCGCTGGCGACGATTGAAAAAACCGCCACGGGGGTGCGCATCGGGGCCATGGCTAAAAACTCCGCCGTGGCCGACCACGAGCTGGTCAAAAAGCATTTCCCGCTTCTGGCGATGGCGCTCAACACGGGCGCTTCGGCGCAGCTTCGGAACATGGCGACCGTCGGTGGAAACATGATGCAGCGAACCCGTTGCTCCTACTTCTACGACACCTCATTACCCTGCAACAAGCGCGGCCCGGTGCAGGCCGGTCCCGACAAGGGTCAGCCCAACGGCCCCGCGGGTTGCGGTGCCATTGGCGGTTTTAACCGGATGCACGCCATCTTCGGAACTTCCAGCAAGTGCATTGCGGTTCACCCCAGCGATATGTGCATTGCACTGGCGGCTCTGGATGCCACCGTAAACGTGTCGGGACCCAAGGGCGACCGCCGGATTCCGTTCAGCGAGTTTCACCGGCTGCCCGGCGAAATGCCCCAAAAAGACAATACGCTGCTGCCCGGCGAACTGATTAGTTCGGTCGATCTGCCAACGAATCGGTTTGCCGACCATTCCTACTACCTCAAAGTCCGCGACCGGGCTTCGTATGCGTTCGCGCTGGTGTCGGTGGGGGTTGGACTTGACCTGAAAGGCAAGACCATTCAGGACGTCCGGCTGGCGATGGGTGGCGTCGCCCATAAACCCTGGCGACTTACTGAAGCCGAGCAGTTTTTAAAAGGCAAAGAAGCCACCGAAGCCACCTTTGAACAGGCAGCAACGCTAGCCATGAAAGGCGCCAAAGGCTACGGCGAGAACGATTTTAAGCTGTCACTGGCCCCCAACTCGATTGTCGAAGCCCTGAAAACCGCCACCAAAACCGCCTGATCATGACAAAAGAAACAAAAAATCCACCCATTGACCGGGTGGATGGATGGATGAAGGTCACCGGCGGGGCCAAATATTTCGCTGATTTCGAATTGCCCAATACGGCTTACTGCGTCCTTGTCGGCAGCGAAATTGCCCGGGGCACCATCAGCAGCCTGGATACCAAAAAAGCCCGGAGTGCACCGGGGGTGCTGGGGGTGTTTACCCACCAGAACATGCCCCCCATTCCGGGCTGGGACGCCCCCGTTGGGGGGCAGGCCGACGGACCACCCCCCAAACCCAAGACGGAAGAAACCTACCGCATCCTGAGCAGCCCCAAAATTCTGTTTGACGGACAACCCATTGCTCTGGTGGTGGCCGACACCTACGAGCGGGCCACCTACGCGGGTTCGCTCGTTAAAGCCACCTACGCTAAACAGGCGGCTCGTACGGATTTGCACAAACACCTCGCCGATGGCATTACGCCCGGCGGTGGCTCGGGTGATTATTCACGCGGAAAAGCCGACGCCTTTCAGACGGCCCCGGTTACGCTGGAAGCCAATTACACCATTCCCATCGAAGTGCATAACCCGATGGAACTGCACGGGATTCTGGCCCACTGGACGGGTGCCGATACGCTGATGATCTACGCCAAAACGCAGGGCGTGAATGCCACGCAAAACGCCATGGCGCAGGCTTTTAAACTGGACCCGAAGAACATCCATGTCCACACCGAATTCACGGGGGGCGGATTTGGGATGGGGCTGCGGACCTGGCCGCAGGAAACGGCGGTTGTTGCCGTTGCCCGCAAAATCGGACGCCCGCTGAAGCTGGTGGTGAACCGTAGCCAGATGTTTACCCTCGTAGGCCACCGTCCCTATACCACGCAGACGATCCAGCTGGGTGCTGATCAGGACGGCAAATTAATCGGGATTGCCCACGCGGCCACGGCCGAAACGGCCCGTTACGAGGACTTTACGGAAGCAACGGTCAACATGACCAAATTCATGTACGCTTGCCCCAACGTCAGCACCCGCTACCGGATCGTGCGACTCGACCGCAGCGTGCCCATCTGGATGCGGGGACCGGGCGAAGCCACAGGCGCTTTTGCACTGGAATCGGCGATGGATGAAATGGCCCATAAACTGAACCTCGACCCGATTGAATTCCGTTTGCGCAACTACACCGAAACCGATCCCGAACACAACCGGCCTTATTCCAGCAAACACCTTCGGGAAGCTTACCAGAAAGGAGCCGAAGCCATTGGCTGGAAAAACCGTAAAAACGAACCGGGTAGTCTGCGCGAGGACGGCTGGCTGGTTGGCTACGGCATGAGCACGGGCGTGTTCAATGCGTTCCGCTGGGAAGCCAGTGCCCGCGCCCTGCTAAAAGCCGACGGCTCGCTGACGCTCCAGAGTGCGGTAACCGATATCGGGCCGGGCACGGGAACCGCCCTGACCATGATTGCCCACAACGTGCTGGGGGTTCCGGTTAAAAAGATCAAGGTGGAATACGGGGACACCTCCCTGCCAAAAGCGCCCAGCCAGGGCGGCTCAGCGATTGTTTCGGCGGTGGGCTCGGCGGTTTTTGATGCCTGCACTGCCATCAAACAGGCGCTGATCGAACTGGCAGCGAAAGACGGGGGTGTCCTGGCCGGACGACAGGCCGGTGAACTGACGCTGGCCGATGGGATTCTTTCGGTTGAGAAGGAACCGGACAAAAAAGTGGCCGTCAGTGCGTTGATGCAGGCTAACAACCTGACGGTGATCGATAGAACGAAGGAATCAAAAGCGGGGCCGGACCACCAGAAGTATTCGATGTATTCGTTTTCGGTGCATTTTGTGCAGGTGCGGGTGAATCCTTTGACGGGGGTAGTCCGGGTGTCGAAAGCCGTCAGCGTGGCGGATTCGGGTCGGATTATCAGCCCCAAAACTGCAGCCAGCCAGATGATCGGCGGGGTGGCGGGTGGCATCGGCATGGCCCTGACCGAAGAAGCCGTCATCGACCACCGGTTCGGCCGGTTTGTCAATAACAACTTAGCCGATTACCACGTGGCCGTCCACGCTGACGTACCGGCCATTGAGACGATCATGATCGACAAACCCGACCCGATCATCAACCCGATGGGAGCTAAAGGCATGGGTGAAATTGCCCTGATCGGTTTTGCCGGGGCCGTCGCCAATGCGGTTTTCAACGCTACGGGTCAGCGGGTTCGTGACTTACCGATTTCGCCCGATAAGCTGCTTCGGAAGGTTTAGACCGCATTGACCCGCGGCAACAACAGTTAGATGAGAAGAGGATGAGTAATGAACCAACAGATTTGGACCTTTTTCAGCGGCTGCGGGCCGGGGAGATCCTGCGAAAGGATGATCCGGAGTATGCCCGGTTTGCGGCCGTGGTGGCCCGGACCATCCGGCTCTGCGTCGAGATGAATGCGACGGCAACCCATGTTGACGAGGTGCGCAACCGGTTGAGTGAAATCACGGGCAGCGAGATTGATGCGTCAACGACGGTTTTTCCGCCGTTTTATACAAATTTTGGCCAGTTCCTTCGTCTTGGCAAAAATGTCTTTATCAATCACGCCTGTTCTTTTCTGGATATTGGCGGCATCACAATTGAGGACGAGGTGCAGATTGGCCCCCGGGTTAACCTGACTTCGGAGAACCACCCGATTAACCCGGCTGATCGTCAGACGTTGATTCCCAGGCCGGTTTTGATCAAACGCAATGCCTGGATTGGCGCCGGAGCCACCATTCTGCCGGGCGTAACGGTGGGAGAAAACGCGGTGGTGGCTGCGGGTGCGGTAGTGAGTCGCGACGTACCCCCGAATACGGTCGTGGCCGGTATTCCCGCAAAAGTTGTGAAGACGATTTAAAAACAGGCCCACCGAGCAAGCACGAAGGGAGCCTTTGTCGATTGAAGCCGGGGCCAACCGCCCGGCGGCCCGATGGTATACCGCCCGAAAGGGGTTAGTCGTTACCCGGGAGCAATCAACGTGGTTGGGATAAAACCCGGTTTTAGACGACGACTACCGGGCAGTCAGTAAAAACGAACGAATCGCAACGATGAGCAAAACCAACCGGTTTAAGGGACTTCTGTTTTTTGTGCTCCTGCTTCCGACAACTGCCCTGAATGCCCAGCCCCCCGCTGATCCGGAATTAAATGCTCAACAAAAAAGCATTGTCGTCATCTCGGCCCTAACCGCTACCGGTGATCTGGATCGGCTGAAAGAACAGGTAAACGCAGGATTGGAGGCTGGTCTTACGGTCAATGAAATCAAGGAAATCCTGGTGCACGTATACGCCTATTGCGGTTTTCCAAGAAGTCTGAACGGCATCAACACGTTTATGGCGGTGCTGGAGGAACGCAAAGCGAAGGGCATTCGGGATCCGGTGGGAAAAGACTATCGACCGCTTACCGACCAACCCAATCCCTACGAGCGGGGCCGAAAGGTGTTGGAGGAACTGACAAAAACACCACAGTCGAAACCAGCACCCGGTTTTGGTGCATTCGCCCCGCGAATCGATACATTCTTGAAGGAACACCTTTTCGCCGACGTATTCGACAGTGATGTGCTGACCCACCGGCAACGGGAATTAATTACCATTTCGGCCCTGGCAGCTATGCCGGGCGTGACCGCCCAGGCACAGGCGCACCTCAAAATGGGAATGAATACCGGCCTGACCGAACGCCAGTTGGTGCAGGTGGCCGGGTTAATCGAAACGTTCATCAGCCGAACCCAGGCGAACGCCTTACGAAAACTCCTGGACAAGCCGATTGCACCCGTCATCGAACCGGATCTGATGGTGCGAATTGCGGAAATTGAGGTCGCGCCGGAGCACCTGGAAGCTTATAAGGCCATTCTGAAAGAGGAAGCGGCCGCATCCGTAAAACAGGAGCCTGGCGTCATTGCGATCTTCCCGATGTTTCAGCGGGAAAATCCAACCCAAATCAGGCTGCTGGAACTGTACGCCAACCGGGCTGCCTACCAGGCTCATTTGAAATCACCGCATTTTCAGAAGTATAAAACGTCGACACTGAAAATGGTCAAGTCGTTAAAGCTGGTGGATATGGCGAGCCTTGACCCCGAAACGATGCCGGAAGTCTTTAAAAAATTCAAATGAATTCGGATGGACTCGTTTACGGACGATCTAGTGGAATTGCCTGGCCCTCTGTTTATAACTTCACCTGGGGCAAATCGGACGGATCGACCAGCAAATAACCCGGATTGACGCAGGCTCCGTGCCAACGCACTCCGAAGTGCAGGTGCGGACCCGTTACCCGACCCGTTTCGCCCACCTGACCAATCACCTGCCCTTTGGTGACGGTTTGCCCCGCCTTTACCTGGTAGCTTTTCAAGTGAAAATATTCGCTGATCAGTCCGTTGCCGTGATCGATGTAAACGGCCTTGCCGCTGTAAAAATGATCGGCAGCCAGCAAGACGCGTCCATTGCCCACGCTGATGACTGACGTGCCGGCGGAAACCGGATAGTCCTGCCCGGTATGCCGGTCGCGGGGCTGGCCCTCCAAGGTTCGGCAGGCCCCAAAGTTGCCCTCCCCTTTCGGCAGATTTTTAGAAGGTTTCCCAACGGGCAAATCAAAAACCGCCGGACGAACATCGGCCTTGTAGCCAATCAGGGGTTTGATCACGGCGGCTTCTTTGGCGGCCCGGGATTGGTTCTCCGCCGATATCGTTACGTATTCTTTTTTGGGGAAATTCTTTAGGTCTTCCTGCCGGCAGGGCGTTTCAGTAACAATCAGTTGAGCGGTTTCCAGTTTGCCCCCGGTGGTCCGGCGGGAGATGGTGTAACGCCCCGCTTTCATGTCCATGTCCACCGGATAATAGCAGGTGCCATTGACGGCAGGCCAGGCCCGTTTTTCCAGGCTGCACCGGCGGCAGTTGCCCGCCCAGCGGCCGACTTCTCCCTGCGCCACGGTCACGGACTTAGCCGGTTCCTGACCCGATGCGGTTTTAGGGAACCGATCGGCTGATCCAACCTCCAGGTTTATACTGACGAAAAGGAGTAACGCTTTCATGACGGGCCTTGCTGGTTATTTTTATTGGGAATATAACCCGTCTTCGCCGGGCAGTGTTTGGCTGGTGCATCCGGAAAGCCCCGCCGTCAGGTCATCAGCTCCTTACTTGCGAAACGTCGTAATGGCTTCTTCGTAAATATGAACCCCTGGAATCTGCCGAACCCCTTCGGCGATGGCGGTTTTAATGGCCGCTTCATCGATGATCCAGTATCCGTTGGGAACCTGGTTCGGATCGGTAATCTCAAAAGTCCATTTCAACTGAACGCCCTTGGGCAGCGAAGTGACCTCCGGCGTTATCCAGGTGGTTTCGCCCGAAGCCGCCTGGGCCGATTGCTGGCGGGCTTCGGCCTGTTGATGCTCCCGTACCCGCAGCACCTCCCGGTTGTAATGCTCAACGGCGTCTTTCAGGGGTTGCATCGCTTCCAGGATGGGCGCCGTCATTTGCTTTTCAACTTCCATCCAGTCGTGCTTCTCCTGATCGAGCTGCCGCGTGATTTTCAAACGCTCAGCCGCCACCAGTTTGATTAACTCGTTTCCCCGGGCCACGTGCTTAATCAGCGTCTCCTGCTGTTCGGGGGAGCCGCAAACGGCGGGCTGTCGGCGCAGGAAAGTGATGTAATCGGTCAGGGAGGCCTGGAGACGTTCTTTACCACTGGTTTCGGTCAGCGACAGATCCGTAGTCGGTTTGGTTGGGGTAGCCATGCCCTTAAAACCGAACAGCGGTGAAAATGTTGGCAGGTTGAAGCGGAATCAAGGGTATTATGGAGCAGACTGTCGGGGATTGAAAGGCGGTTTCAGGAAATCGGAAGAATTGATCAACCCGGTAAACACTTCCGGGCGGATTGGGCTTATCTGCATATCGACACCATAAACGGCCCCTGGGCCAACAACCGATGAATCAGCTTTTGTCAACCGATGAGTTAGACGTACTGGATAAATACCTGGGAGAAACCCGTAAGCCGGATGCGGAGGATTCGGTTCTGCATCAGAGCCCCGAATTGCTGGAAGCCATTGTTTTCCCAGCGCTGGAAAAGCTCATTCGCTACAAGCAAAACAAACTTGACCCGGAATTTGACGAGTGGCCCGACTTTACACCCGCCTGGATCACGGCCTACGTGCATCAAAATACCCGGGAATTAAAGAAAACCGTCAAGGAATACCGGGTTGAAAAAGTGGAGTGGGAAAAGCAGCAACTCTACAACAAGGAACTGGTAAAAATGACGGGCCGGGAGGTGCTGCAGCTGGTCAAAAACATTCTGGAAGATGTCAAGGAAACGAATAAATAACGGGAGCTTCCGGATAAAACCGCCTTCCAATTGGATCCATTTGTCAACTGAGATCATCTCAAAAACTACCGATCATGCAATCACACATCACGAATGCTTTGTTAAAAACCATTCTTCCCCTGGTTTGCCAGACGGCAGCCTCCCAGCAGGTTATTTTATCCAACCAGGTTCGTCTGCTCTCCTTACTGACCAACAGCGACTACAATGCGCTAATGCAGGAGCAGCAACTGTTGATTGAAAAACACGGACAAAATCTGATGGAGATGGCTCTTCGGGAGGTTAAAAAGCTGACCGAAGAAATATAAGGGAGACCGTCACTTCACCCAGGAAGTCACCGGTTCGGATGAAGGCTCGTCCTGGGCGGGCAGAGCCGAAATGAAGCCGTGGATCCAGCAGACGACCCCAAAGAACCAGATGCGGTTAAACCTGAAGGATTTCCCCCAAACCGGCTCGAAGGCCGTGCTCACGGTGGAAGTAACCGGCACATTTCCCGGAAGCCCGGCCGTGATGCAACATCACTTTGAACTGACTCATGCACTAATCCGCTCGTTACGGATCACGGAATAACCGTGAAGCCTGTATCTTCGCGGAAATGGCTCCGGGAGAAAGAAGGTTTCTTCCCGGAGCATCCCGCAAAACCACCAAACGCTTATCCATTGAACCCAATTATGATCACAAAACCGGGATTCACAGTAGCACTATTCGCGTTGGCCATGCTGTTTTTCCCGGCATTTTCTTCGGCGCAAACGGCGAATCACACGGACAAAAGTGAGCCCTCGCAGCGGATAAAACCGGCTCCTGAAAGTGTGTTCCGCCTGTTCCGGGCGGCAGGAATGAAGCCCCTTAACCGGAATTTAACGGCGGCTCAACGGGAAAAGGTGAAGAAAGCGTTTGCCCTCTTGCCGCCTTTGCATCAGCGCATGTTGCAACAGCATTTGCACAGCATCAGCTTTATGGATAACATGCCCAATACCGCCTTAACGTCGCCGGTTGATTCAGGCCGTGTACCGAAGCAATTCAACATTACCTTCCGGGCGGGCTTACTGGACGAAACCATTTCAGAGTGGGCCTCGAAGAAAGAAAATACGTGCTTTGAGCAGGCGGGTGATGCCAGGTATACCCTGCGTGTTGAAGGAGGCGACCTGGACGCCCTCATTTACGTATTGATGCACGAGGCTACGCACCTTGTCGACGCGGTGCTGGAACTTACTCCTCATCCTTCCGAAAGACAGGCTGTTGTTGAACCAACCCCGTTCACAAAAAAGGTCTGGCGCACGATGAATACCCCCGACCCGCAATACCTTGATTCGCTGCTGGAACAAACCCGTTTCCGAAGCGGCCAGACCGTGCCCATCAGCCAGGCAGCGGACGTGTACCGGAAGCTCGCCCAGACACCGTACCCTTCCTTGTATGCCATGGCTGCCTGGTTTGAGGATATCGCTGAACTGGCCACGATCCATCACCTGACTACCCGGCTGAATCAGCCTTTTTATGTGGTGGTCACGAAAGACAAAGCCGAGCTGGCCCGTTTCGAACCCATGAAAAACCCCCTTGTTAAAAAGCGATTGGATCAACTAGCGATTTTTTACGCGAAATGAAGTTACCTGCCTGCTCCCAGCAGGCGAAAACCGCCAATGCCACCCGCAAGCTGTCCCAAACGGAGGTCAGGGAAAAATGTACAAGGCGCTTGGCCTTTTATCCATTTTTCCCGGCGGTTTCGTGTGCCACCTTTGCAATGTCGAATCCAACGACAATCTGCTAACAGCTAGCGGATTACTTTTTAACACAAACATACGATTCACATGAAAACCATTGCACTGACCATCGGATTAGTTTTGACTCTTATCTACAGCCAATCGCTATTTGCACAAACCCGCAAGCCGGCGGCAGCAGGCCGGGAAGAGTACATTGAAGTAGAAAAAAATGTAAAACTGCACGTGATTGATCTGGGCAAGGGCCAGCCCGTGGTGCTCATCCACGGGTGGCCGCTGAACAACGCGATGTATGAATACCAGTATCAGTACCTGGTTGAAAAAGGATTCCGGGTGATCGGCATTTCCCTGCGCGGTTTCGGTAAATCCGACCGACCTTACGGAAAATACGATTTTGACACGTTCTCCGACGATATCAAAGTGGTGTTGGAAAAACTGAAAATTGAGAACGCCGTACTCGGGGGCTTTTCGATGGGCAGCGCCGTAACGCTCCACTACGTGACTAAATACAACGGGGCACACATCGGCAAGCTGGCGTTATTCGGCTCATCGGGTCCGTCGTGGAAACAACGGGATGGCTATCCGTATGGCATCTCCGACCAGGACGCTGCTGCGCTGATCCAGCAGACCAAAACCAACCGGCAGCAGTTGGTAGCCGGTTTTGGCAAAGGCTTTGCCGGGCAGGAAGGGGGGCTTTCCCAGGAATCGATCAAATGGCTCGAAAGTATTAACCTGGATGCCTCACCCTACGCGACCACGCAAGCAATTACGGCATTACGCGACCTCGACCTTCGCCCGGCGCTGGCTACAATCAAAATGCCGGTGGCAATATTTCATGGCGTGAACGATAAATTGTGTGATTTCGCCCAGGCGGAACAGTTGCACAAACGAATCAAAGGCTCATACCTGGTCCGATTTGAAAAGAGCGGCCATGGCCTTTTCTTGGAGGAAATGGATAAATTTAACGCCGAGCTTGAAAAATTTGCCCGAAGCTAAGCGCCTGGCGGTATCTGGGAAGCGGGTAGTAGCTTCCCAGATACCGCCATCCTCTATCGGATCGGAGAAAAAAAACCATTCCTGTGCGTCTTTAGACATGAGTAAAACCCTGTTCAATACGAATTTAAGGACCCTGGGACTACTGCCCGTAAATCCGGATCAGACGGACATCATCAACGGCCCCCTCTATAAGCAATACATTAAAATCCTCTATCTGCCAGCTGGTTACAAGCTTAGGGTGGATTTTTCCGTTTATGAAACGCAGCGGCCGACCCTTTTCTTTATCAGTCCCAACCAATACCTACAAATGGAGAAAGCTGGTCCGGAAAGTGGCTATTTCATTTTCTACAACCGCGATTTCTATTGCATTCAAATCCACGATCAGGAGGTGGCCTGCGATGGTCTGCTGTTCAACAACATCCGGAACATGCCCAAAGTAGAAGCTTCGGACGAAGAAAAAGCTTTTCTCGAGTACCTGTTCACGGAAATGATCCAGGAATTTAACCTGAACGACAGTTCGCTGGAGGAAATGGTCCGGACTTACCTCAAACAACTGCTGATCCGGGCCACGCGCTCCTGGAAAAGGCAGCATTTGGACAACGCAGTGACCGAACAGCAAAGCGATCTGGAGTTGTTTCGCACCTTTACCCGGCTGGTGGAAGAGCATTATAAAGCCAAACACACCGTCGCCGATTACGCTGATTTTCTCTGCATGGCGCCCAAAACCATCACGCACAAATTTAACCGCCTGCGGCTGCCACCGCCGAATGAGGTGATCAAAAACCGGATTATCCTGGAAGCCAAACGACTGCTGGTACACACGTCCCTGACGGCAAAGGAAATTGCCTATGACCTGGGTTATCAAGACCCGGCTTATTTCAGCAGGCTATTCCTGGTGAAGACGGGAGACTCCCCATCGAGCTTCCGGGCCAACTTTAAGAACTAGGTTTTTGCTTCGCTAAAACTTCACTACCCCTTCAAAGGCCTTCTTGGGCTGGCCGTTCTGGTCAAACAACAACGGATAATCCTTCCGACCCGGAACCGGAAAATTGTCCAGCCAGGAATATTTGTCGCTCAGGTTCCAAAAGGTTACCCCGGTAATTTTATCGCGGTGCTTGCGGAACAGGTCGAATACCATTTTGTATTGAGCGGCCTGCCGGTCATTCATTTCCGGTGTAAACTCGCTTTTGTCCGTTTCACGACGGGCCCGGCGCTCGTGTTCTTTGGGGTAAACGGACAAATCCACTTCCGTAAACTGCAGCTTCAGGCCCAGACTGGCGAATTTCAGAATGGATGCTTCGAGCTCCTGCGCGGAAGGTTCGTAAATAGACCAGTGCGCCTGGAGCCCTACGCCGTGAATAGGAACCCCCTTGTCCTTCAGTTTCTTGACCAACTGATAAATCCGGTCCCGCTTCGATGGATTTTCGGTATTGTAATCATTGTAAAATAATTGGGCGGAGGGGTCGGCTTCGTGGGCAAATTCAAACGCTTTCTCGATGTACTCCTCGCCAATGATTTCGTAAAATTTTGACTTCCGGTACAGCTCGGGCCCGGCGTCGGGAACGGCTTCGTTGACCACGTCCCAGGCGTAAATTTTGCCCTTGTAGCGACCTACTACGTCCGAAATATGCCGTTTCAATCGGGTCAGCAACACCTCCCGGCTCACGGTTTTCCCTGTCGAATCGGTAAAAAACCAGCGGGGCGTCTGGTTGTGCCAGCAGAGCGTGTGCCCCCGCAGCTTAATGTCGTTCTGCCGGGCAAAGTTGGCAATGGCGTCGGCATCGGTCCAGTTATAGCGGTTTTCTTCCGGATGAATCGGCCCCATCTTCATCGCATTTTCGGGTGTCATGCTGTTGAAATGGGTTTTGATCAACTCGGCATCCGGGCCGGGCTGCACCATGCGCGGGTTGACGGCCACGCCAATCGGAAAATAGGTTTTGTAGTACTCTTTCAGCCCTTTTTCAGGCGCTATAAAACCGACTGTCAACGCAATCAGCACATAAGAGCTTAGTTTTCGCATGGTCGAATGGGGTAGAGGCTGATTAAACCGGGCAGGTCGTTGAGACCTAACCGGTTTTGTTTCAAATCAGGTATCAACTTACTTGTAAGCATCGATGGTTTTAATCGTTCCATCCGGGTTATGGGTTAGCTCGGTTACTTTTACATTCCGAAGGTGGGTTTTGCCGGAGAGCTGAACGTCGTGGTAAAATAGATACCATTTTTTATCAACCAGCACAATGGAGTGGTGATTGGTCCAGCCAAGAACCGGTTTTAATACGATACCCTTGTACGTAAAGGGGCCGTACGGGTTGTCACCGGTGGCGTAGCAAAGGTTGTGGGTGTCGCCGGTCGAATACGAGAAGTAATACTTGCCGTTGTATTTATGGAGCCAGGCCGCTTCAAAAAACCGCTTGTCGTTGTCTTTCTCCAGAAACGGCTTGCCATTTTCGTCCAGAATCCGGATCTCCCGAACCGGTTCGGCGAAGCTTTTCAGGTCGGCGCTCAACCGGGCCATGCGGGGCTGATACGCCACCTCCTCTTTTTTCTTTAACGCGCCTTTCGGGTTGTACTGATTGTTGTCCCAGCGCTGCAACTGTCCCCCCCAGATGCCCCCAAAGTACAGATACGCCTTGCCGTCGGTATCCTGAAAAACCGTAGGGTCGATGCTGTAACTGCCCAGGATAGGGTCCGGTTCGGCCTTGAACGGCCCCGTCGGGCTTTTGCTGGTTGCCACGCCGATCCGGAAAATATCCTGCTTGTCCTTGGCCGGAAAATAAAGGTAATAGGTCCCGTTTCTGACCGTGGCATCGGGCGCCCACAACTGGCGTCCCGCCCAGGGAACGTCTTTCAGATCCAGCGCAACGCCATTGTCTTTGACGGGGCCGCCGATCTTGTCCATCGACAGTACGTGGTAGTCGCGCATGGCAAAATGCCCGCCCTCGTCATCTTCCCTGACGTTCTTGGCATCGATGTCGTGGGAGGGGTAGATGTAAATTTTACCGTTAAAAACGTGCGCGGAGGGGTCGGCCGTGTAAATGTGCGAGACGAGCGGCTGCGAAACCGGCGTCCTGCCCCCGTTGGTTTGCGCCAGGGCGGTCAGCGAGGCCCCCAGCAGGCCCGCTGCCAAAGCAGTGGTGAACGTTCTTTTCATTTGATTTTGATGCGTTTATATAGGACCTGCGGTACCCGGTTTTTACTTAAAAAGCACCTGTGAAAATCCCAGTAAATCGTGCCGCCAAACCGGCCAGGTGTGGCCGCCCGCGTACTCGCTGTACTGGTACTTGATGCCCAGCTCATCAAATTTTTTCAGCATGAGCTGACAATTCTGATGGGCAATGTCTTCCTTCCCGCCCATGGAAATCCAAAGGTTCTTGAGGTTGCCGTTGATCGTGCCGGCGTTGGCTTTCATGAATTCGTACTGCGGGTCGGACAGCTTGGGATTGTTGGCAAACCAGCCCGAACTGAACACACCCAGGGCCGAAAACAGATCGGTGTTTTTGATTCCGGCGTACAGGGTTTGCAACCCGCCCATCGACAGCCCCGCCAGGGCCCGGCTTTTAGCGTCGGCCTGCACCCGGAAGTTGCTTTCGACAAACGGAATGGCGCCCTGTTTCAATTCGTTTTCAAACGCCCGCAACACAGTTTCGTTGAAGCCAGCCAGCCCTCCGGCATTGTTCACATTCCCGTCGAGCATGACGATCAGCATCGGTTTCGCTTTTTTTTCCGCAATCAGATTATCCAGAATCAGGTCCGTTTTCCCCTGCGTGGCCCAGCCGCGCTGGTCTTCCCCCCCGCCGTGCAGCAGGTATAAAACCGGGTATTTCTCGGCCGACTGGTCGTAACCCGGCGGGGTGTAAACGTACAGTTCGCGCCAGGTGTTTGAAGTTTTTGACAGGTAGCGTTTCAGCCGAATATCCCCGTGCGGTACGTCTTTCAGGGCGTAATAGCCCCCGTCCCGATCCGGAATTTCAATGCCGCTCGCCATCCGTCCCATGCCGTAAAACGTTTCGCTGGCCGGGTCGGCAACGGCCACGCCATCGATCAGCAGCGAATAATAATGAAACCCCCGGCTGCTGGAATCGGTCGTGACCGTCCAGAAACCGCTGGTGTCTTTCACCATCGCCCACTTTTTGCCCAGATCAATCTGGACCATCTGAGCCTCCGGCGCTTTGACCCGAAAAACCACCCGGTTGTCGGGCAAAATCTGCGGGTATTTGGCGGACCGGATGTTGGTGGAGGCTGGTGAGCCCAGCAGGGTATAGCTGGTTAAGGAAGCCTTGTCAACGGGTTTAAACAGAAACTGGGAAAACAGGTAAAGGCCGTTTTTCCAGACTTTAAAGTCGTGTACGCCCGGCTCGATGTAATACACGTGCGGAACGTGGTTTGCGTAAAGATAATCGTGGGTGCGCTTGCTGAACGGGATCAGTCCGTCGGCGTCACCGCACGAAATCCAAAGCAGTTTCAGCTGCTTTTTCGCTTCTTCCGGGTTGGGCACCAGTTCTTCCGGTTTTTTGGTGTTGGGTGCCGACGAAAAACCGCCTACCCAGGCAAACTGACCGAGATTCCCCAGACCGAAATTGAGCGATTGCCCGCCCCCCATCGACAGCCCGGCAATGGCCCGGTGTTCCCGGTCTTTCAGGACGGCGTACGTTTTCTCCACAAACGGAATCAGGTCGGTCAGCTAATCCTTCTCGAACGTAGCGAACGCTTCCACCTTGTCTTTGTCAAACACGTTGCCCACGGCGCGGTCGTCTTTCATGGCGCGGCCGTTGGGCATCACCACAATCATCGGCTCAAGTTTCTTTTCCGCGTACAGATTATCCAAAATCACCTGCGGATTGCCCCCCCGAAGCCATTCTTTTTCATCGCCCCCAATGCCGTGCAGCAGATACAAAACCGGGTATTTCTTTTTTTTCGAATACCCCGGTGGCGTATAAACCAGGGCTTTGCGGCTCGTACCGACGGTTTTTGACGCGTACTGCACCGAGTCCAGTTTACCGGTGGCAATGCCCGGGCGCACCTGATCGAACCCTTTGGGCATTTCTTTTTCGCGGACTTGCGAATAACCCGCCGTGTTAATGAATAAAAGAAAGGCAGTCGCAACGGCGACGGACGCCCGGTTCAGAAATAAACTAATCTTCATGTGACAGGTCGGTTTTCAGGCTTTTTACTTGGTGAACAGCAGGGGAGCAAGCTCATGCAAACTGCGACGCCAGGTCAGGAATTCGTGGGCGGTTTTTTCGGAAACGTACGAAACCGCGTTGTAACCGGCCGCTTTCAAATCGGCAGCCGCCTTCCTGACGCGGTCGGGATTTTCTTTGCTGCCGCAGCTCAGGAAGATCAGTTTGGCCTTGGGTTTTCCGGTGAGCTCGTCCGGCGTGTAGACGCCACCGCTCAAAAGGCTGTAGGATCCAAAAACGTCCGGTTTGTTGAGCGTGATAGCGTGGGTTTCCATGCCGCCCATCGAAAGGCCCGCCATCGCCCGGTTTTCCTTGGTGGCCAGGGTGCGGAAATTGGCATCCACGTACGGAATCAGCTCGTCGACCAAAACCGTCTGGAAGTGTTCAATTTTGAAATCCTTTATGCGGCCCCATTTCACCTCGTTGGTCATGCCGTAGGTCATCACAATGACAAACGGCTTGATTTTGCCGTCGGCGATCAGGTTGTCCATGATCAGATTGGCGCGTCCCTGGTTGCTCCAGGCGGTTTCGTCTTCCCCCCAGCCGTGTTGCAGGTATAAAACCGGGTACTTTTTGGCTTTGTCTTTTTCGTAACCGGGCGGGGTGTAGACAAACGCCCGGCGCGAAGTGCCGGTGCTTTTGGACGGAAACAGAATCTGCTGCACGCTGCCGTGGGGCACGTCCTTCAGGGCGTAAAACGCCTGATCGTGCGCGGGAATTTCGATGCCGCTCTCCCACCGGACCGAACCGTAGTAATTCAACGCACCGGGATCGTTGAAGATCCCGCCATCCACGGTTAAATGGTAGTAATGAAAGCCTTCGTCGAGCGGGCCTTCGGTGGTGCCGGTCCAGAAACCGTCGGCTCCTTTGGCGAGTCTGGTTCCTCCCCGACCGCCCAATCCCAGGCTCACCCGAACACTGTCGGCCTGGGGTGCCTTGACCCGAAACCGGGCGTAGCCCTGGGAGTTTACCTGCGGGAATTCCTGCCCCGGCTGATTCAGCGTGGAGGGTTTAAAATCCTCCAGAACCGCCGTTTGGCTGGCCTGCGAGAAACAGGGTGCGTTCATGAAAACGGCGATAAACAATCCGGCTATGGTTTTACGCGTCATGGTAGTAAAGGATTAAGGGTATCTATGTCCTATTTAAAAAGCTGCGGCAACGTAGTGGCCAGATAAAGCTTGCAGTTCATCCAGGTATGGCCGCCCGGCACAATCTGTGACTCCACCTTCAGGCCCTTTTCCCTGAACATCGCGATGTCCTTTTTGACGGGTTCATACAGAAAATCGTCGGTGCCCACACTGATTGTAAACAGCTTCAGTTGTCCGTTCAGCTGCCCGGCATTGGGCGACCAGTCGGTGAAGTTCTTTTTAAATTCTTCCGTGGCGGTATAGGGGGCATACGAGCATATGTACGCAAACGTGTCGGGATGGGTCAGGCCAATGTTTAACGTCTGTCCACCGCCCACCGAAAAACCGGCCACCGCCCGGTTTTTACTGTCTTTGCTGACCGGGTAATTCGCTTCGATGAACGGCACAATGTCGGTCACCATCTCTTTGGTAAAGTCGGGCATCGGGCTCGGGCGGACATTGCCGTAGGGCATCACAATGAGCATCGGTTTGGCTTTCCCCTGGGCAATCAGGTTGTCGGCAATCAGGTGGGCGCGGCCCACTTTGGTCCAGGTTTCCTCCGTATCCGAACCGCCGTGAATCAGGTACAAAACCGGGTATTTCGTTTTGCCGTTGGGGTTAAAACCGGGTGGCGTGTAAACCAGCAATTGCCGGGTGGTTCCCAACGTCCCTGATCGATAAAACCGGTAGCTGATTTTTCCGTGCGGCACATTCTGGAGCGAATGCACGAGCGGCTGATCGCCCGGCACATCGACGATGCTGCGTTTAAAGCGCTCATTCGCAAAGAGGTAGGTATTGTTCGGGTCGGCCATCTGAACGCTATCGACCGAAAAGCTGTACGGATAAAGATCCGGTTTGACCGGCGGTACCGTCACGCTCCAGATGCCGGATGTATCTTTCGTCAGGGCGACCGGTGCTTTCAGAAACTCGCCGTACAGCGTTACTTTCTGCGCTTTTTTAGAAAAATACCGAAACGTGATGCGGTGATCCGGGTGCACGTCGGGCGAACTGATGGCGGGCGGGCGCTGCCCAAAGCCCACGACCGAAACCAGCAGCAGAACCGAAAGAAGATAGAGCGTGCTTTTCATCAGGCTGGACGGATTAGCGGAAGAGTAAAGGCGCGGTTTCGGCAACGTACTTCTTGACATTCATCCAGGTATGACCACCGTCGGTAATCAGGCTTTTGAAATTTACCTTTTTCGCCTTCAGGTAGTCCATAAATTCAACGGTGCCCGGGTAGAGAAAATCGTCGCTGCCCACACTCACCCAGAACAGCTTTAACTGCTGGTTCGTAGTGGCGGGATTCCCACCGATTTGCGGAAAGCTCCGGTCCATTTCGGCGGGCGACAGGTACGAACTGTAGCTGCACACCCAGGCAAATTTATCCAGATTGCCAAACGCCGTGCGGAGGGTCTGCCCGCCCCCGCGCGAAAAACCGCCAATGGCCCGGTTTTCCCGATTGGCGAGCGTCCGGTAATTTTTCTCGACATACGGAATGACCCGGCTCACCAGATCCGTCGCGAAATCAGTGGCCCGCCTGACCGCATCGGCTCCATCCCGCACCGTGGGATCGGCGGGTTTGGCACCGCCCTTCTGTTCGGCCACCCGGGCTGCGATGTTTCCGTAGGGCATCACGATGATCATCGGTTTGGCTTTGTTTTCCGCAATCAGGTTGTCCAGGATCAAATTCGTTTTGCCGACCTTAAAAAAGGTTTCCTCCGTATCCGTGGTGCCACTGATGAGGTAAAAAACCGGGTATTTTTTAGCCGGGTTTTGGTCGTAGCCCGGTGGCGTATACACCACCAGCGAACCCGTCGTGCCTTCCAGCGACGGATAAAATTCGTAGTTGATGGCCCCGTGGGGCACATCGCGCAGGGCGTGAATCAGGGGCGTATCGGCCGGCACATCGACCAAACTGGCTTTAAACCGCTCGTTCGGGAAAAACGCGACGTTGGCGGGGTCCATGACGGTCACGCCATCCACTTGAAAGCTGTAGGGATAGATATCCGGTTTGACGGGCGGCACCGTCACGCTCCAGATGCCCTGCCCATCTTTGCTCATGTCGACGGGTGCTTTTAAAAACTGCCCGCTTACCTTAACCTCCTTGGCCGACGGAGCCAGGTAGCGAAACGTAACGGTTTTGTCGGCGTTGATCTGGGGTGATATGACCAGCGGGCCGCGGGGCGGCTGGGCGAAAGTGCTGCCGGAAAGGCCCAGGAAGCTCCACAAGGCCAAAATACGAATACTTAGAAATTGGCGCATCGGTTTGTTGGTTTAGGGATTTCGAAGCGGACGAGAACGACCGTTGAGTTTGGTTTCTGCGCAGTTACCAACCCCTGCTCTTATTTCGGGAACATGGGATCATTCCCCGCGTATTTCAGGTACCGGAACGAAGCCGAATTGGTGCTGGCTTCGCCCGACGAGGTGGCATACATCCCGTACAGGCAGCCGATAAAGCTGCCGGCCACTTTGGAACTCAGGAATTTGGCGTCGACCTTGTCTTTCAGCAGCGTCCAGTTTTTAGCATCGGTCGAGAAATGAAATTGGTAGGTGTCGCCCTGCGAGCTGATGCGCAGCCCCACCTTCCCGGTTTTTGCGGTCAGCGGTACTTCGGTCAGCAATTCCAGCTCTTTGGTTCGGGGCTTGCTTTTGTAAAGTTGCAGCACGTCTTTCTCCTGCGATCGGGATTGACACAGCCAGTAAAAATGGCCTTCATCCTGAAGAATGATCAGACCCGCTTTTTCCTTATCGGTTTTGGGCGTAAAACTCAGTTCGGTTTCCGCCGTGCTGTAAAGGTGCTGCTGGCGTTTGCCGATGAACGCCGGATGGCCTAAATCCATGACGGTTTCGGGTTTGAGGTTCAGCGTCAGGCCCCGGTTTTTCGAGAGCGAATACCCGGTTTTATCCAGCGTGCGCATAAACAACAGCGTCGGGTCCAGCTCCTTGTCGAACGTCAGCGTGTAGGCAAAATTTCCCGATTGCGGCAGTGCACCTTTTTGTTGAACTTCCTTGTAATTAACCGGATAGGTATACGAAATAGCCTTTTCACCATGCTCAATCATGGGCCAGTCGTTTGTCCAGGTCACGGGCGCAATGAACGTCTCGCGGCCGGTATTGTAATAATCGCCTTCGTAGGGCCGGACGGCCAGAAAAATAGAGTACATTTTGCCATCGGGCCCCTCCACAAACTGGGCATGTCCCGCCGACGTGATGGCGTCTTTCCGGTCGGCGGGCAATCCCCGCTGCGTCAGGATCGGATTTCCCTCAAAAGGCACATACGGCCCCCAGACCTCCCTGCTCCGCAGCACCACTTCCGAATGGTTGACCGACGTACCGCCCTCGGCCGCGTAGAGGTAGTACCAGCCGTTGCGCTTCAGAATGTGGGGCGCTTCAATCCAGACCGGTTTTTTGCTGAGGTCTACCCCACCATTCACCAGTTGTTTTTCTTCCCCGACCACTTTCAGATTCTGGTAATCAAATTCGTACATGCGGATCGTCCGGTGACCCGAATACAGCGGTTTATGGTCAGGCGCTTCGCTGTTATACAGGATATACGCTTTGCCGGTTTCTTCGTCAAAATAAATGGACGGGTCAATGCCCCGCACCTGCGGAATCTTCACCGGGTCGCTCCAGGGACCGGCGGGATTCCGGGCTGTCACCACAAAGTTGCCGTCGTGATCGATGTCGGTGCAGGTTAGGTAGTACGTGCCTTTGTAATAGCTGATGGCGGGCGCGAACAGGCCCCGCGTCAGGGGTTCACCCAGAAAATCCATTTGGGAAGGCCGGTCGATGACGTTTCCAATCTGTTTCCAGTTTTTCAGATCCCGGCTGTGAAAAACCGGAATGCCCGGAAAATACGAAAAGGTGGAGGTAACGAGGTAGTAATCCGTACCAACCCGGACAATGCTCGGATCGGGATAGAATCCGGTCAGGATTGGGTTAACCAACGTAGTCGTTTGGGCAACGACGGCATTGCTCAGAAGAATACCAACGACCAGGCAAACCGCCGAGTAGAATCGTTTTATCATTTTCATCATAGGGTTACCATTCAACAATCAGGTTCCGGCTTCACCAGCGTATAAACTTTTCCGGCCTGCGTCGGCACATCGTAAAGCCGGGTTTCTTTCAGCGTCGGCGTCGTTGGGGTAGCCGCCGAAGCAATCACCGGTGTTACGCCAATGGCCTGTACTGTGCCAGGGAATGACATTGCATTAAGCCTATACTTCCTGAGTAAGAAAGGCAGCTTTTTATAATTGTAAAGTTTACATTTATTTTTTAATTGTCAAGAAGACAACTAAAAAATCTTTCCTAAAATTTTCTTATCTGTATGAACAATTGGATTATGACGGGAGAAGCTTCCCAAAAACCTACAATTAGTTAGGTATAAAATTCAATAGAGTTGAAGAATAAAAGGCTCTGAAGCAATCGTTTGCGCTAATGGTTTGCCAAGCCTATACCGAATGTTTGCGGCAATTGATCAGCCCGGCGTCAAAAGAGTATTACAACCAATTTTATAACTTATCCACGATAACGTATATACCTAATGGGTAGGAAAAGTTCGTGCATTACCGCCGGGGTTTCTCCAGAATTCCGAACACCGCTCTGATCATTTACTACCAAATAGTAAGAATGATGACTCTGCCCGCTCATTTCTGGTTTGTTCTCTTATCTTTATACTTCCGGTTTGCCTGAACTCGTAAAACGTGATCTTAATCTCATTAACACCTACAATCAATGGATAAAGATCGAATTTTGCTTCTGGTCAATATGGTGGATGGTGAGAAGCAACCGCAGGAAATTACCTGTGCCCTTCCCAATGAGGAAGATGCTTTTGATGTGATCAGTTTCCTGGCTATGGATAATAATCAGCTGCAGGTCGCCTATCTGATGGACCGGGAAAATAGTAACCACGTAATCAGTCTTCCCGTTGAAGCCTTTAACGGCGAGTGCTTCTCAAAACCCATTAAACGCTTACAGAAAGAATGGCAGCGGCTTTTAGGATTGCCCGCTCACCCAGCCTCTGTCAGCATTCCCTGGCTTATTTCATTGACCCAAAGGCGACTCCGGTTTTATGAGCGACGGATCGCGCTGCTTGGCAAAATGATCGAACGGATCGAGGTGATGCGGATTCGGAGTGAAAAAATTGCCGATACCTTTCGACGAAATGTGCTCATTAACCAGAATCAGTCGATGCTTACTTTATACCAGCAACAATTAGTACGGGCAAAAACCGCTCTGGAATCCGTAAAAAACCGGCTGGCTTTCCTCAAGGCGGAGAGGTAAATCCCCCGGATTCGGTCCGTTGCCTGCCCGAGCAGTTGGAATAAAACCGGTCGATCCGGCGACCCGGACGCTCCTCATCCCAGCCGTCTGAAGCAATCTTTTACAGCGTTAGTGTTATGAGTCTAACACGAAGCAGTATTCCTGTTGCAATTCCCGCATGTGCGGACCAATGGGGTCGCCATTGAAAACCTCAACCGGCAGATCCGTGCGATGCCCGACCTCATCGATCAGAAAGGCGGAAAGCAGCACATAACCATAGTTGGCATAGCTGGTCAGTAATTCCATATGAATTTCAATCTCTGCATCGCCCAGGCAATGAGAGTGCACCGAACCATCCAGAGCGACGTGGGAGAAAAAAAGAAACATGGCGCTGCTCGTTTCACTAGACAACTCTCAATTGCACCGGCGGTTTTTCAGGAAGGCAGTTAAAATGATGCAATGGCTCCAAAACGTTTTTTGGTAAGAGCCGGTTTAAAAAACGCTTTGCGACTTAAGCATCTCCAGGAACGCGGCATTTTGAGCGCCCTTACACCAATCAGATCTTCACTCCGGTAGTTCGTTTCTGCGTCAGGATGACAATTTCAGGATCTTCTCTACCGGTTTTACGTAAGCACAATTGATCATCGGCGTAACCAGTTACCAAAAAGTAAAAATTGACATTTTGTGTAATCCTGGCCTAATTCTTGGTTAAGGGATGCTTTTATTAAAACCCGGTTAACTTTAGAGCTCTTCCCCGCGAATCAATTAAAATCCGCTTAAATCGAATCGGCTAAAAGTCGCAATCCAGCAAAATGGTCTTTATTTTGTCACTACCTAGTGACCATCTGGTATCCATTTTTTTAATCCAGACTGGCCCATTTCAATACCCGAGTTTTTTTTGCAGTATCAATTTGTAACCAGAACTCTTCTTTTTAACAACCAACGTAAATGAATAGAAAGCGCCGAATTCTCGTTGTTGATGATGACCCCTATATTCGTAAATTACTGATGTTTCAGTTAACTCATGCCGGATACCTGGTGTCACTCGCGACAAATGGGCGGGATGCCATTAATTTGATTCGATCCGAATCACCGGATCTGCTGCTGCTGGATTTACTGATGCCGTATTTTAGCGGCCTGGAAGTTCTTGAGAAATTGAAAGAAAGCAGCCGTTATTTTCCCACCATTCTGATGTCTTCCGCCGACCTGCCCATCGCCCATCAGGTTATTCTGGAGGCTTCTCCCACTAACTATCTGGTCAAGCCCTTCGTATTGAAGGACTTACTAGCCAAGATCGAAAAACTGTTCAGTATGGCCGAAGTTTGACTGAATCCGGCATAAGGTTTCCAGCTTCTTTCAACGGCTCCCCTAAAACCGGCCGTTTATCCAGCATTGCAAACAAGGAACGGGCAACTCACCGCTCAGGCACTGCCGCTTCGCAATTCCCACTCATCGGGATAGCGCATTAATTTCAACCAAAAAGTGGCTGAGCGGCCACTTTTTTTCTTTGCAACCTTCAAACGAGCTTTTGCGACAAAAAGACTTTCTTTTTTCATGGCGCCGTGATAGTTGAATGCGGAAAGGACGATACGTTATCCGTTATTAGGCAAAAAAAGATCCTGCTTTTTGCCCGCTGCCAGATCCGCTTGCCGGAACTGCGGCCCGGACAGTCGGTCGAATCGGTGCCTGCCGTCAAAATTAATTCCAGGCCGGAAATTCACTACCGGCAGTGGCCCAGGTTCAAAAGCCCGTGGATCAACTTGGCCGGTAGCCCCGCTCCGATTGATCAAATCGACTGGACGAAACCGGGTTCATTGCTGAACCATCGTCAGCGTTTATTTAAACGGATCCGCCCTATCTTCGCAAACCCGTTGAACCGAAAACCGCCTTTCCGATGAGCTGGTCAGCTAAACAATATTCCGTATTCGAAACCGAGCGAAACCGCCCGATTCAGGATCTGCTCGCCCGCATTCCGACGATGAATGTAATAACCGCAGCCGACATTGGGTGCGGTCCGGGCAACTCCACCGAACTGCTTCGCCAACACTTTCCGGAGGCCACGATTACCGGAATGGACAGCTCCCCGGACATGATTGAAGCGGCCCGTCGGCGGCTGCCCGATCTGGCGTTTGAAATCGCCGATATTGCCACCTGGGCCAATAAAGGACCTTTTGATGTTATTCTGGCCAATGCCGCTTTGCAGTGGGTTCCCGATCATGCGTCGCTGCTCCCGGCGTTGCTGAACAAACTGACGCCCGGTGGCAGCCTGGTAATCCAGATGCCGGACAATTTCGAAGAACCGGCCCACCAGTTGATGCGCAAAGTGGCCAGCAACGGCCCCTGGGCCGAAAAACTGGCGCAGGCGCAAAACCGGCAGGAGCGCAAAGGTGCCCACTGGTATTACGGGTTGTTACAGCCAAAAGTCCGCGCGCTGGATCTCTGGCGCACCACCTATTTCCACCCGCTCGCGGGCGGGGCCGCAGCCATCGTCGAATGGTTCAAGGGAACCGGGCTCCGGCCGTTTCTGGAACCGCTCGATGCCAGCGAACAATCGGCGTATTTGGCGCAGTATCAGCAGGAAATCGCGCGGGCTTACCCGGTTTTTCCGGACGGTACGGTTTTGCTGCCGTTTCCCCGGTTGTTTCTGGTAGCGGTCCGGAAATAGCAGAAAACCGGTTTTTGAAAACCGCTGCCCTGAAGCCCGAAAATGGCAAAGGCCAGCCTGATGAATCAGGCTGGCCTTCGTGCGATGCGTCGATTCGAAATCAGGCGACCTGAGCCGCTTTGGCTTTCGGGTCGTTTCCGAATTCGTTGGCTCCTTTCACGCCTTCCGTACAGGCCAGAATCAGGTTGTAAATCGGAACCAGCACAAACCAGCCGCTTTTACCGACATCGTGCATCCGCCGGATGGCCACCGCGATCGACGGCACCAGAATGGCCAGGTTAAACAGCATGTTCAGCCAGCCGATCACCGCCAGCCCATCGAAGAGCAGAATGTTGACAAAATTCAAACTTTGGGTGATGATGATATTGGTCAGAAAGAAATACCAGTACTCGCTACGGCGGGCACGACCCTCAAAATCATTGTACTTTTTCAGGACAGAAACGTAATTGTCCAGCAGAGAAGCGCCGGTGACAGGAGGCATTGATGTGTTCATTGTTGTGTGTAGTAAGAGTTGTTTAAAATTCGGTTTGGCTAGCACCGTAGTTTTGCCGGTAATGAATAAGAATAAAAATGGCTGAAATTGAGCTGCGAATGGCCATTTGATGAAACAAAAATACCGGGCGGCCCCAAAGCCCACAACGACAGACTGGTAACTGGTAGCGAAAAGCTGGTAACTGGTGGCGCTGCGGGTTTAATTAGCCCGCAACTGCCGGAATACATCCCCCTTCCCCTCATCGGGCAAAACCTTCCGGCGGTTTGCGGGTTTGTATTTCAGAACTAACTCCTGTTTCCATGAAATCATTAAATGAGCTTTCTTTCGATGAAATCCGTCATATGTATTCCTACGCCCTGGATCTGGCCGCGACCTACCACAAGGATGCCGACGAAAAACTCGACCAGAAAGACCTGGAAAAAAGCGACAAATTTAAAAGTCTGGAAAAAGAATGGACCGAATACGCCCGGCTGCTGGATCTGGAGCTTCAGAACCGCGTTAGAGTCGCCCTCGGAAATGGCCCCAACGCCGAATCGTTTATTTAAATTGTTTACAGAACGCCCACCAGCAGGCCCAGCCGGAAGTGTTCCGATCCAATGAAGTCATCATCTTCGAACAAACCCGTTACCGACGGCGCGTAGTCTTTGAACGAATCCATGATGGTTACGCCCAGCCGTTGCCCGCTGGCTTTGTCGCGCGCCGAAATCTTGTATTTCCCCAGCGGAATGTCTTTGATGTTATACCCGGCGGTTGGCATCATGGTGACAATTTTCCGGCCGGTGCTGCCGTCCACCAGCGGGCCGTCGGGTTCGAGCGTCAGTTCAATGTTCTCCGATTCGAGGTGGTTGACATCGTGATGCACTTCCAGCGTGGCTCCCAGCGGGCTGGCGGTTTCGTCGTCATCGGCGGTGCGTTTGCCCGTCAACCGAAACACAAAATTGCGAACCGCGCCCTCGTAGGCCGAAAACACCCGCGAATTTTCCTCATAAAGCGCCATTTTAAAATTCTTGCTGTGGTACTTGATCGTTACCGAACCGCTGACCGTGTAGGAGCCTTCGGCAACGCCGGTGGGTAGTTTGAAGCGGTAATTTCCCTTTGCATCGGTGTACCCGGTGGTGGTTTTGTTGTGCCAATCGGTGCTGTTGGCGATGATCTCGGCATTGGCCACGCCCTGGCCCTGGCCGTCGACCACCCGCCCCTGGACGATGCCCTGTTCGGTTTTTCCGGAGTCGGCCGGCCCGTCGATTTCGGGTTTGCTACAGGCCGTTGCGCTTAGCAGCACGGCCATCCACAGAATGTGTTTCATTGCGTTCATGAGGTAGTGTTGTTGGAGAGTTACTGTTTGTTCATCCAAAAGTAACCGGCCAGACCACCGCCTTGAAAACGATTCGTGGGCGAACTGCGGGAAGTATTTACTGAATTGCAGCAGGACCGGGATCAATTGCGTCCCCGAAATGCCTTCAAAACCAGGCGACTGGAAGGCGATAGAACCGGATTGCTGAAAACCGCCCGACCCCAAAACCGCCTATTTTTTGCCGGGTTTGGGAAAGACCTGATGCGTAGTAGCCCACCGACGCCAGCGGCTTTCCAGCTCACGCACTTTTTCGGGATACCGGGCGGCCACATCCTGGGTTTCGGTCTGGTCGGTGGCCAGATTGAACAGCTGCCAGGTGGTGTCGCGGCTGGCCGACACCAGTTTCCAGTTGCCGGACCGGGCGTATCGCGCCCCAAAATGCTCGTTGAACAGGTTCGGGTGTCCCCCGGTTTTCTTTCCCTGAAAAGAAGGAACCAGACTCAGGCCGGTGGTTGGTGTGATGGCGTGGCCCCGGAATGTGGAGGGATATTGGGCGCCCGTCAGTTCGACAAACGTGCTCATAAAATCCATAACGTGGCCAACCTGATCGCTAAAACCGCCTTTTTTCGCTTTGATGCCTTTTGGCCAGAAGGCAATCAGGGGCGTGCGCACCCCGCCTTCGTACGATTCGGCTTTCCACAAGGCGAAGGGCGTGTTGGCCACATTCGCCCAGCGCTGACCAATGGACGCATAGGAAGTTTGCGCGCCCGGCATCACCTGCTTTTTCAGGTCATAAACAATTTCCTGCCCGGTCCGGGTTTGGTTCGGCCGGTCAAAACCGGGGCCGTAGGCGGCACAGTTTTCCGGGCTGGCTCCGTTGTCCGACAAAAACAAGATCAGCGTGTTTTCCAACTGGCCGGTTTCGCGCAGGGTTTGGATGATGCGACCGATTCCCTGATCCATCCGGTTGATCATTGCCGCATGTACCGCCATCGCCCGGGCGTCCCATTCTTTATCAGGATTGGCTTCCCAGCTTGCTTCGTCCTGCCAGCGTTTTGAAAGCGGAGTCCGGGCCGGATCGATCAAACCCATCTTAACCATTTTCTGATACCGGTTTTTCCGAATGGTTTCCCAGCCGGTTTTATACGTATCCCGGTATTTGGCAATATCCGCGGGCGGTGCCATCAAAGGCCAGTGGGGTGCCGTATGGGCCACATACAGGAAAAACGGTGCCGCCGTTTTTTGAAACGACCGGATGTAAGCCACGGCAGTGTCGTTGATGGCGTCGGTATGGTAATAGGTTTTCGGCACGGTTTTGACGGGTTCGGTGCCGTTCACCAGACTGAACGGATCGAAGAAATCGACCACGCCCCAGATGTTGCCAAAATACCGGTCGAAACCACGACTGGTCGGATATTGACTCAGGGGCGCAAAATCGCCGAAATCCTTCTGGTGATTCAGCCAGGCCATCTGATCCTGCGGGTTTTTCTGGACGTTGGTATTGGAAACGTGCCACTTGCCCGTCATCGCCGTCTGATAACCCGCCGATTTCAGGACTTCGGCCAGGGTTACGGTATTGTCCGTCAGGTGTCCCCGGTAGCCCGCTTCGTTTTCTGCTTCAGTCATTTTGCCAATGCCGGCCTGCTGGTTGTATAAGCCGGTCAGCAGGGCCGCCCGGGTTGGGCAGCAGCGCGAGGTATTGTAAAACTGCCGGTACCGGATGCCGTTGCTGGCCAGGTAGTCCAGCGTCGGGGTGTGCACTTCGCCCCCGTAACAACCCATGTCCGAAAACCCCAAATCGTCGGCCATAATGACGATGATGTTGGGCCGCGGATTCGCGCCGGAAATTGCGGCACCCGGTTTTTTCCGGTCGAAGCCGCCCAGCAGCATGGATACCAGCATCAACAGAGGGAGTGCAATCAGTAGATAAGCCTTTTTCGCCGAAAGGCGGGCAGGCGTAGGTTTATGTTTCATCATTTGTTTTTGACCACGAACGAATCGGCTCCACGCCCCTCCTGCTGGTCATTGTTCGATACGGAAGCCTGCACGACACGATCCCCACGGGCGACAAGTTACGGCATGTGGTAATCTTATTCAAGTGCCCGTAGGGCAGGCGCTCCCGCCTTCTCAGGATTCTCCCGGTTGGCGACGGCGGTTTTGTTGGTCTTAAAAACCGTTTGATGATTGCATTATTTTGTCATCTCGCTGCAAGATTTTATCTTTTTTATCAAAAAGTATATCAGACATTTTTTGTTTGTCTGATAATTACAGATAATTGAGTAAAAATACCTCAACGTGTATAAAATATGATTACATCTATTCGCTCTTATTTCCGGTTGAGCCGGCTTGCCAAAGCATTATCCCAGGCTCAGAACCATCAATACGCCAATCAAGCGGAAGCGATGCGTGTGTGCAACCGGCTATTCAGCACCGGTAAAGACTATTCAGTGGTAAGACATCAGAGTGAGCCGCTTTTCTGGGTCGTGCAAACGAAATTTGTAAAACCTTTACTTGATGAGGGTCACGTTGCGCTAAAACCCTACAAAAACAAAGGCTTCTTAAAAGTATTAAAGTGATCCCGGGAACGGTCAGCATTTCTGATCTGAAATCCTGTTCCGCTACCGCTTCTGTTTTACTCACCGTTATTACCGTCCAAGGCATTGACAAAACCGGAGAAGACTCCGGTTTTTCTTTTTGGGGTGATTAATAGACCCAATGTACTTCCTCACTAAATAAATCATGGGTGACTATTGGCGGTACGGAGAACTAACTAATACGAACCGGGCCAAAGAAGTGAAAATTTTTGAATCGGTTGGCCCATGTCGGTACGGGGTAACCAGCACAGCCGTCTTTTTATATTAATCAGAACTAATTTCCGCTTCACCTTTACTTAGAAAAGTCCAGGGCGATAATCTGTGTTTTAACTAGCTAGAAAAGCAGTCCCCGATTGCACCAACTGAGGATACGCGCTACCTTCGTGAAAAGTATAAAAACGGATGCGTATTGTTTATTTGCTGGTAGCGCTGGGGGTTGCCCTTGTTTTTTATTTAAGCTGGATACCCGATCCTAGAATGGATAAGGTGTGGTTCGTTCCGCACTGGCTGGCCCGTTGGACCGACAGACGCGCCAACGGCGATTTGAGAACGGCTATTCCATTTCTCTTTTTAGGCGGAACTACCGGCCTATGGCTCTCCTCCACCAACGCCCGACCCGGTAGGTGGCTGCTCGCATTTATAGGTCTAACCGCCATTGCAATCCTGGCCGAAGCAGGTCAGTTGCTGTTACCCCGACGGTATTTTAACTGGCGGGACATCCTCTGGGGTGGCGCTGGTGCGTTCGCCGGTCTGACCTTCGCTTACCTGATCCGGTTGCTCGTTAGACAGCTTAAATAATTCACCAGTTAGGGTATATTTTGTCAGTTCCAGCCCGTGAATCATAAGGGCTTGAAGGACCAGTTGTAAACGGTGATATCTCCCTGATTGAAATTTCCGAAAAATAATAAACTAACCCGGCGCTTTGCCAGCGGCCCGGACGTAAATAACTCATCTCGATCAAACGCCAGGGTGTCTTCTCCAATAAAAGCCGCCTGGTTCATGTTATCAACAAATATTTTTGTTACCAGACCTACCTCATTCTGATTCTGAATTTGAATCTTCACGGTATGCTTTTGTCCATCAAAAAGAGATGGTAATGAACTTTCCTGTACAAGTTTGGTGATGGAATGGCCGATGTTAAAACTGTTTTGAGTGAGGAAATTACTGATTCCATAAGGATTGTAAAAACCATCCTCCGTTAAAAGCCTGATTTGTAAAAAGTGCCCGGCCTGTCCCGAAAAAGAAAATTCACTTTCAAATCCTTTCGCAACTGCGAAGTATTGATTGATGCCAACCTCCGCTTCCGGTTCTTCCAGCGTATACGTCATCTTTAAGGTCGGACCATTAACCGTACAATTTTTGGAAATGCTGAGCTGTGGAGATTTAGAAAAATCAGTAATTGAGAACCCGTTCTGATCAATCTGAGCTTGCGGAAGATCCTGGTTCTGCTTACACTGCGTCAACAGAAAAACGAAACAAACGAAACTACATACCGTATAACGATCAGCTTTCATATGATTGGCGCGATTTAACCTGGAATATCTTGTTTATAGTTATTCAATCTTCTCCTAAGAACCAAACAAAATACAGTATAAATACTATAAATAAAGATGGATAAGTTTACTCAATGATGTTAAATTATAAAACGAAGAGGCTGATTTTATCAGCTTGTTGCCAGACATTTCTATTTGAAAGCCATGCCGGAGATGTACCATGCCGATTTTATCCGAATAGGCTTCAAGAAATCCACTGAAGAACCAGATGCCGCATGTAAAACAATCAATTTCCTTGCTCATTACCAACTTGGCAGTCTTTTCCGACCATTGGTCGCTCAGCAGTTTCCCAGCCTATTTCTTCCTCAAAGTTTATTCTGGTCAGAAAAAGCGACCGAATAATAAATTAAGTCTTTTTACTTAGTTACTGCATTAAAGTTTGTATTAATTTAGAAACAAAAAAGAAACTTGTCTGATAATTCGATTCCTTAAAAAAACGATTTTATGGGATAAGATGTACGTATGATTGGGCCTGATTTGAGGAGGTATTTGTGTATTATCTCTCCAAATCAGGCTTTTTTATGGCCGACCTACGCTTTATGCAATAAGGGAAAATGGGGCGGTTTATGGATTTTTAGCCAAACCCGACCAATTATTTTTCCTAATTAGGTAGTAAGTACTATTTCAACTTTTTTAAATACCTTTTATTTCGGGTTCGTCAGCGAAGCATTGCCTGCGAACGACTAGTCAATCAAGCAGCTGAAATAAAAAAACCGGCTATGCCGGTTTTCCTACCCGATTGCGAAACGATTGCGGTTTTTGCTCCAGGATTATCGGCAGCAGGCCGTACGCTTTATTCACTTTTGAGAACCTCGGCCGGATTGCTCTTTGCCGCCTTCATGGTCTGCGATCCAATCAGCAGAAATGCAATCAGCAGAACCGCCAGAAAACCGGCGAACAATTCGGCAACCCGCACGGGAGTATGATACGGGAATTGGGTCAGCACAAATTTTTCGAAGAACAGGTAGGTTACGGGTAGCGCAATCAGGGCCGATACCGACAGCAGGACCAGAAAACCGCGACTTAGCAGATAGATCAGACTACCCGAACTGGCGCCCAGCACCTTACGGATGCTGATCTCCTTCAATCTGGTTTCGGTCGTGTACGCTACCATGCCGAACAGGCCCATCGATGCAATCGAAATGGCCAGGAAGGAAAGAAAGCCAATGATTTTGATCAGGACGGAAAATTCGCGGTACGCTTCTTCGATGGATTCGTCGTAAAATTCGGCCTGAATGGGATGCACCCGATCAAACTTCTTCCAGGCGGATTCAATTTTGGCTCTCGTTGCCAGCAGATCTCTGCTTTGTATTTTGGCGTTGATAACGGTCCGGTCTTCGGCCGTCCAGGGCATGAAAGCGACCGGCCCAACGAGGTTGTCGACCTTGCCGTAGTGAAAATCTTTCATGACGCCGATGATGGTCATTTTGCGGGTTCCATGAAAATTGCTGAACGTAATCTCTTTGCCAATGGCGGTTTCGGGGTCGTTGCTCCCAATGTTAAATCGTTTTAAGACTTGCTGGTTGACGATCACTTCGGTGGCGGCCGCGGCTGTGGTGGGTCGTGCCCTGAAATTGCCCCCGGCCAGGAGCTTGTACTCATGCAGCGCCAGGTAGTTTTCGTCGACGTGGTTCGTCAGGACCAGCGCCGAGTCGCGCGAATTGTCGTATTTTACAAACCCGCCCCAGGCGTTTCCAACGCTGGTGATGATGAGCGAGCGCGATAATGCGGTTACTTCCGGCATTTCGCTCAGGTCTTTCAGAAAGGCATCAGCCTTGCCCTGCACGGTTATGTTCAGAATGTTTTCGGTGTTGAAGCCCAGATCGAAGGCCAGGATGTTTTTGTACTGCACGTAGCCAATGGCGGTTGTGGTGATAAAAATCAGGGTGAGCGTGTACTGAATCACCACCAGCGCGCGTCGGAGTGTGACGTATTTGAATCCTTTCACCGACACCCCATTCCGGAGCGCGTGGATCGCGCTGACTTTGGAAAAGAACAGAGCTGGCAGAAAACCGGCAATCATCCCGACAGTGACCGCAAAAACGAGGAAGGCGATGACCATTGCCGGAGTCAGCGCGAGCTTCACCGTGCGCTGCATTTCCGGAGCCAGGCTGATGAGTTGTGGCCGCAGGACGAGAAACAGGACGAAGGAAAGCAACAGGGCCGCCACGGCGATCATGACCGCTTCGACCAGGAATTGCTGCCATACCTGACTCTTTCCGGCGCCAATCGCTTTGCGCAGCCCTACTTCCTTGAAACGGCGCATGGCCCGGGCCATGGACAGGTTGGTGTAGTTGAAACAGGCCGACAAGATCACCACGAAGGCCAGCCCGCCGAGTATCCAAAGCACAAGCGGAGGCATGTGGGGTCCCACGGCGCCCGGCCCGCCCTCGGAGGATCGGAAACTCTCCCCCACCACGATTTTGTCCAGCGGAAGAAGCTCAAGCTGGATTTTCGTGGCCTCTTCGGTGCGGTTTTCCTCCCGGGCAAGAGCGTCAAGCTGCAACTGGATGGAAGCCCTGTTGGCCGTTGGCGGCAGCAGCAGGTAGACGAAGTTCGACGACATGCTGGTCCAGTCGGAGAAATCGTGGTTGTTTTTGTTAAGCTGCTCGGCCGTCGACAATGACACCAACGCTTCAAAATGAATGTGCGAAAAGAAAGGCACGTCCTTCATAACACCGGTCACCTGGTAATCGAGGGTGTCGAATTTGATTACCCTGCCCAGCGCGTCGGCGCTGCCGAATAGCTTTTTCGCGGCCGTCTCGGTCAGAACGATCGAGTACGGATTTTTCAGTGCCGTTTCGGGATTGCCTTCCAGCATCGGAAAGGTGAAAATTCTGAAGAGTGACGGCTCCGCCCAGAAGCCCCTGACGGGTAGAATCTGGTCGCCCACCCGGGCGTCCTGCGAAAAGTCGTTGCGTAAAGTAGCTACCTCTTCAATGCCGGTCACTTTCTGCCGGATCAGCTTCCCGGTTTTTATCGACGTGGTGGCAAACTTACCGTCCTGTACACGATTTGTCGTCAGTTTGCTGGTGATGCGATAGATCCGTTCTCCCTTTTCGTGAAACTTATCGTACGAACGCAGGTCGAGCACAAACGCGATCAGCAGCAGGCCGACGGACATACTGATGGCCAGGCCAACCATGTTGATGAACGAGAACAGCTTGTTGCGCAGCAAGTTGCGTCGCGATGTTTTGAGGTAGCTTCCGATCATGATCCGGTTAATGAATAGGGTGACAACGTCTGATTTCAGATCGCATCCCTCCGAAAAACCGGACGTACCGCTCCTGGCGATCCGCTTCGGACGACGCGATCTGATGGATGCGCTTCGAAAGCGCCCGTGAACTCCGGCAAGAATACCGGGTTCCGACAAGCAGTATAAAAAAATGGGGTGAATGGAGCTAAAAATGGGATGAAAACCGGTGCCGTTACTTCGTTCGGACCGTGACCACGACACGCCGGTAGCTGGTCAGGGCTGGGGTTCCCGTATCCGAAGCTTCCAGAATGAGGTGGATTGTTTGGCCGCCGACCGCATCGGCGGGAATCAGCACTTCGGCCTGGGCTGACGCCGGATTTGAGATCGTCACCTTACCGGGATAACTCCCCACCTGAAACTGCCACCAGCTGATCGAAACCGTATGTCCATCCGGATCGGAAACGGCGCCATTCAATCGTATTTTTTCTCCCGCCGAAGCCAGTACGGTCAGAGGGCCTTCTATTCTTACCACCGGCGCATGGTTGGCGTTGGCGTACTTCGCGGTTACCGACCATTTCAAACGTGCCGCAAAATCACGCTGTGCCTGCGGAAAAAAATTGGGGTAGACCGAATCCTTCTCGCGGGCATTTAAGGTGCTCAGGGCAGTTGCCATGGCGTTGGCGCTGGTATCCTGAGAAACCGCAAAGAAAGAACTACTGCCAGCGCCCTTGCTGGCTACCTCGCGACCACCCCAGCCCCCATACGAACCAGCTTCGTAAGCCCGCAGGCCGTTACCCAGCATGTTCATAAACGTATGGTCGTCCCCTTCGCCCAGCCAGGAGCCTTTCGGTTGCACCGGCATCCACACCACGTAGCCCATTTTCTTCAACTCGTCGTCGGTGTAGCCGGTCAGTCCAAAATAATCCAGCTTATCGTCTTCGACCATTTGTTTCCCATCGCCCCAAACCCGGTATAAAGCCCCCAAGGGTCCCCGCTCCAGAACGTTTTCCTTCAGCCAGGGCGCCGTCAAATAAGGTGTATTTTCGGGTTTTGCGCCCAACTGGGCTCCGTAGGCGTAGTTGGGTCCACCTCGGAATTGCCGGTATTCCATCTCCGGCCAGTTCGGTTTGATGTAGCTGGCATACGTATCATCCTGGTCGCCGGAAGGCAGCAGCACGACTTTCCGCGAGATTTTCTTTTTAATGGCGTCCCAGTCGGCGGTATATTCGTACTGCTCCTGAATGGATTTGAGCGCCCGGGCAATCGTGCTCTGCCCTCCCCAGGCGGTGATAAAGAGCGGACCCGGTTTATCATCCAGCATCAGGGCCTTAATCAGGTCCGATCCCGGAGAGTTTTTAGAAATATCCCCGTCAAAATCAATGTTGCCATACCGGATTTTTGACAGGAGTGTCGTGGGAGCGGGATACCTGGAGTTATGCACTTTCAGATTCGGGTAGACTTTCGCATATGCTTCAACGGCGTCATGAATGAAGCGTTCGTCTTTCGCCCACCGCCACGACTCACAGGGGCACCGGTTTAACCCAAACCGGGTATACTCCCGGCCGGGCACAAACCACCTGGTTCCCTTGCCATCCCCTTTCCAGTGAAATTGACTACTGGCATAAATCAGGCCCTCCACGTCAAGATCGCTACTGTAGAGCAGAAACCGGATCAGGGAGTTATTGTCATCGAGTTCGGGGTCCGCCGTCACTACAATGCGTGGACGTGCCTGTTCCCCAGCCGGTTGTGCCTCGGCCGGACTGATCCAGAAGCTCATCGCGATGAGTCCGACGGCGCAAAGGCCAAAAAGGCCCGGTTTACGGAAGGAATAAAAACGCATAGGATTCTGGGTTTACGTACGAATTTCGGTGCGTTCAAATTGCGGATTCAGTCGGTTGGTGGCTTGGTACGATACGAGTAAGCGACAAGGTGCATAACTCTACTCACAGATCATTCTTTTCGGTCGTTGGTTCACACGCGATGCCAAAATGGCGGCTCCAAACACCTTGTGCTCGGGCCATCCAGCCTTCTCGCCCGTTCCGGACGGTCTTCCAAAAAGCTGAAGTCAGCGGATCTGTGTAATATGTATCCCTGTTCGCATCGGTTTACAGCCCTGACCTCTTTGGTTTACGCCCTGCTGATGCCGGGCACAATGGCAGCCTGTCAGAAAGAGTACCAATCAGCTTACGAGTATAAGCGTCCAGTCTGGCCCGCTGCCTTCGGCGCGTCCGCATCTACCGCCACCTCTATTTAATTTATTAGCAAACCTTCTTACTTTTAACGCCCGATGGAAGCAGCCGTATTTCAGTTAGCCAAAACCGCCTTTTTATCACCGGCCTTACGGCGTTCTTTTTGTTTCTTTCAAGCGGCTGCCCCGCGGCCGAAACCGTAGCCTTTGAAACGCCAAAACCGGCCTGAGTTGACCCCTAACCTGATAGCGATGAAAAACTTTTTTTGGATGGGTGGGCTGGTCCTGCTCATCGGCGCCGGGATCGCCCGGCGGCCCGCAACGGCTCCCTCGCCAGCCCCGGCCCGGCCTAACGTACTGTTCATCCTGACCGACGACCAGGGCTGGGGCGACCTGAGTCTACACGGAAATCGCTTCGTGGAAACGCCCAACCTCGACCGGCTGGCCCGTAGCGGAGCCCAGTTCGAGCGCTTTTTCGTTAGCCCCCTTTGTGCACCCACGCGCGCCAGTCTGCTCACGGGGCGTTACCACCTCCGCACCGGCACGGTTTCGGTGACTCAGGGCTGGGAACGCATGCGCAGTGATGAACTCACGCTGGCGGAGGTGTTCCGCCAAAACGGCTATGCGACCGGCTGTTTCGGAAAATGGCACAACGGCGAACACGCCCCCGAAGACCCCAACAGCCAGGGTTTTGACGAGTTTCTGGGCTTTTGTGCGGGTCACTGGAATAATTACTTTGACACCCACTTACAACACAACGACCGGATGGTCGCCACCAAAGGATTCATCACCGACGTCCTGACCGATGCCGCTCTGCACTTCATGGGAACCCATCAATCCCGGCCCTTCTTTTGTTACGTGCCCTACAACGCTCCCCACAGCCCCCATCAGGTCCCTGACCGGTTTTTTGATAAATACAAGGCTAAGGGACTCAGTGATGAAGAAGCCAGCATCTACGGTATGGTTGAAAACCTGGACGATAATGTGGGCCGGCTGCTGGCTAAGCTGGACCAACTGGGGTTGAGCCAAAATACCATTGTGGTATTTGCCACCGACAACGGCCCCAATGGCCACCGCTTCAATGGGGATATGAAAGGTATCAAAGGTTCGGTGGACGAAGGGGGGGTACGCGTGCCCCTGTTTGTGCGCTGGCCGGGTAAAATCCGCCCCCAAACCCGAATTCAGCCCATTGCGGCCCACATTGACTTGCTGCCGACCCTGGTTGACTTAGGCGGTCTGCGCTTTAAAGCCGTCCATCCCCTCGATGGCCGCAGCCTGGGGGGCCTGTTGACGGGCCGGACGGATACGCTGGCTGACCGCATGCTGTTCACGCACGTTGCCGGGATGAGCAGCCAGGGGCTTCCCGCCGAGCCGGGGGGTGTTCGCACGGCTCAGTACCGGCTGGTTCGGCGTAACGGGCAGACCCAGCTGTACGATATGCTCGACGACCCCGCCCAAACCAGCGATATGGCCGCCCGGCAGCCCCAGCAGGTGCAAACTCTGCAAGCGGCTTACGACCGCTGGTTTGGGGAGGTCTCCCAGGCGCTCGATTTGTCCCGACCTGCGCCGGTGGCCGCTCGTCGGGTGCTGTTGCAGGCACCGGAGGCCCGGTTTTCGGGTCAGGTGCGCTTCAAACAAGGCAACGGCTGGGCCAACGACTGGCTCATCAACTGGCAGACACCCGCCGATTCGATTTGGTGGGATGTGGTAGTCACGCGACCGGGCGGGTATCAACTGAGCCTGGCGTACACGGCGCCGGATGCGGCTCGGGGAGCGGTAGTGACGGTGACAGCGGCTAAACAGACGGTGCACCAAAGCCTGCCAGGCGGTTTCGACCCGCCCTTAAAAGCCAGCCCGGACCGAATTCCGCGCAAGGAAGTCTACGAGAAAGACTGGGCGTGGCTGTCGCTGGGGAGACTCGAGCTGCCCGTGGGCAATCAGCGGATTGTGTTACGGGCCAGCTCAGTCCCGAAGGGGCAGATCGCCGAGGTGAAAGCGCTGCGATTGACGGCGACCGGGTCTTCTGCCCGCTGAAAGTCAACGCTGTTCAGAGATGTTTAGTTATAGCCGCACTTTGTTATGGGTCTTGTCCTAGGTGGATTCGGAAGACGTGCCGAATTGAAACTAGTTTTTGAGAATGGAGAAACCGCCCAATGGCGCTGCGGGGCGTGTTTTTTAGAGGCAAAATTCAAAAAGTTCAGTTCATGGCATTGTGCAGGAAACCGCTCGATTTGCTGATTAATACTCCTTAGTAATAAACTTCTTCTAAATCATTGAAGCAACTGTTCAAAAAACCGTCCATTTATTAAAAACCTGAACATGATTTTTTGAACAGTTTTTTTGAACACATATATTTAAGAATCACGACCGGTTTGCCGCACTGGAGCAGTGTTCAGGAAACCGGTCGTTTTTTTGAACACCCGTTTTATGAAAATTGGCTACGCCCGAGTTTCCACCCTCGACCAGAACCTTTCCCTCCAACTGAACGCGCTTCAGAAAGCCGGTTGTGAGAAAATCTACCAGGAGAAAATCAGCGGTACCAAAACCCAGCGTCCCCAGCTGGACAAAATGATTGAACACGTCCGCGCCGGCGACACCATTGTCTTTTGGAAACTGGATCGGCTGGGCCGGGATGTAAAACACTTGATTGAGCTTGTTGGTGATCTGGAGAAGCGCGAGGTCGGCCTGATCAGCCTAAACGACCCAATTGATACGACCACTGCCCAGGATAGACTGGTGTTCCGGATCTTCGCCAGCCTGGCTGAATTTGAACGCGAAACTATCCGAGAACGAACCCTCGCCGGTGTTGCTGCGGCAAAAGCGAAAGGGGTTGTTCTGGGGCGTCCGGAAGGATTAACCGACGAAGCCAAACGGCAGGCCAGGGTGGTCGAATCCCTGCACCGTGACGGCGTATCCGTCTCTGAAATTGCACGCCAGCTAAAGATCAGTCGCACAACGGCTTATTCATACCTGAAATATCGAAACGTTCAGATTTAAACTCCGAATCTAAAAATATGAAAGTTGATAAAATCTCAGACGGTCTAACTAATGAGGAAATAGCAAAGAATCGAATTAAGGAAAAAAGCGCAGATAACCCAGCATATATTTTACCACCTCATTTAGCGAAGAGAGTTGCACCGCTAAAACTGTTACAGGATGACTTAAATTTTATTGTAAAATTGTCGAACTATCTCAAGAGTGGAAATGCAAAAACTGATAATGAAAATACAGATGAAAAAGAAATGCTAACTCTGCAAAGCTATTGGTATACAATTGTTGTCACTTATGGCAAGTTATTCACTAGTGCAGGCCCAGGCATTACAAGCCTTAACAAAAAAGACTGCTTTAAAGGAGAGGATGATTTACTCAATACTCATGAAAAACTTATGGATTTGAGGAATACTTACATTGCTCACAGAAGTAATATGGAAAAGCAAATTGCAATCCCATATTTCAATTTTATAGCTAACGGAGAGAATTTAGATCTGGCATTTTCAATTATGACTGGTTCATTGATAAGCGAAGGCAATGTGTCTGTAGAAGAATATCAAAAACTATTTGAATTTCTTTTGAACTACCTAAGGCAAAAAACAATAACTGTATATCGTCAACTTAAAGTGGACAGATGCGGGTGAAAAGAGAAGAGATACTTTAAGC
>NZ_BAAGVR010000008.1:0-397538 GCF_054780775.1 Larkinella ripae | reverse complement strand
ATGAATAAATGAACGTCCGGTCCTCAAATTAACCACTGTCCGGAATTTGGGCCAAGATCATGAACGTCCGGTCCTCAAATTAACCACTGTCCGGAATTTGGGCCAAGATCAATATAAGCCCGATTCTCCAACTTTGACTGTCCAAGATTTGGGCTAAGGTCAAAGGCCACTAAGGCACTAAATAGTGCTCCTGCTGACAAAGCCCAGCCGCTCTTGTATTTGCTTCGATATAACTGCATAGGACTGTTTCCCAATAGGTTCAGGTTTTGGTTCATATACATTTATTGTATTGAGTAGATCAGACAATTCATTATTTTCCAACTCCTCTGCCAAAACCTTACGCCATTGATCGTTTTCATCTTCAGATTCGTCTAAACAATACACAAATAGCTTATTCTTAATTTTATAAGCAGTATGAAAAGACGTATATAAAGTAAAATCAAATTCAAGATCTAAATCATCTCCTTCTTGATAATAAGCCGCCGTCGCTCCTTCAAAATCGAGCATCTCACCATCTTTTATCTTTGTACTCAGCTTATAGAGTAGCTCTCTTCTCTCAGACTCTGGAGAAGGTGATTGTGTAGGCCCTACCAGTCTAGTGGTTTCCGCGTTTATGTATATGAACTCTTCTTCCTTCCATTTGAGATATGCGGCAAAAAGAGCATCCGCTAAGGAAGACACATATTCAGGGCTTAATCCCTTATAGAGTTGATTTTCAATGAAGTTTGTAAGATATAGTTCTGCAGAATTGATTGACCGCGATCGCTCATTAAGTTTCTGCAAGGCCTCGAGAGTTAGATTCATGAAAGTTTACGTTTGCGCTAAAATCTCAAAACAAATAATAGAGCACAAGTTGAAGCTTTATAAAGTATTAAGCGGCATTCCGATAAAATTTTAATGTAACCTGCATGGCAAATAACTATTTGCCGGTGGAGGTCACAAATCCATCATGGTTCAATTGATCGGTTGTCTCGGTATAGGTCTTGCCCTGGCTCTAAAGCTGGGCTATTACAGCGGAGGTGAGTTGAAATCTATTTCAGTAGACGGATGGTTTTACTCCCCATTTCTGATATTATTTGATAGAAATATATTCCTTGACTCCAGGAGTCTGCCTCAACTCGAATTTTATGGGCTCCTGTTATCTCCGGTTTCTCGCTCACCCATGATTTAAATACTTTACCGCTTATGTCAGTAATTATATGTCTGGTAGTGATGGCAGCAGGAAGATAATACTCTATAGTAATGGCATCAGAAAACGGAAGCGGAAAAGCTTCTACAGTTAATGAATTTACCTTTTCAAATCCCAATAATAGGCTCGGAGCGGCAATTGTAGCTCGAAGATTTGCCCCTTTTCGAGCAGCAAATCCAGGCTTCAATGTGATAGCTTGGCCAGCCTTATAATACGCACTTCCACCTATATAGATCGTATTGGTTGCTATTAAGAAATCATTTACTTGCTTCACACTAGTTTTTCCTTCCAGTATATTTTGTGTGATTTCATGGTATTTGTCATTTTGTTGGGCATGTACTAGATCAGCAAGAAACAAAAGAGTGCCAAAAAGTAGATAACTTTTCATATGAATCTGGCTAGTTACCGTTATGCATTATAGTAGAGGACAACTTTTGAGAAGCGTGTGGTTTTTTATGCCGAACCACTTTCTGATTGATGCCTATCGATTTTGACGGGCGCTGCTGGATGTGGTTAAGAACAACCTGGAGCTTTTTCTCCAGATTTTGTATTTTGAGGTTCTGCTGCTCAATACGCTTTTCCTGCTCTATTGAGTATAATGTTTGAACTTCTATGGTTTCAACTAACTGAGCAGTGATTTGGGCAACATCAAGGCCATGTCTTACCATTTCCTCAGCGGAAGGTAAATTGGGAAGATGTTTATACCTTTGGATGAACTGCTCTACTTCAGACAGCTTTTTAATTGGATAGCCAGAGGCAAAAACATTGTCTCGCCATTCATTGGTGTTTTTAAGGGCAACTACCACCTTCTCGGTCAAAATGCCATCTGAAACGTATAGTTTATATCCTTCAGGTGTTTGGGTGTCTGATCCAATTATTACCCCTCCTTTATTACCATTTATAATATGACTCTCCTTCTGCCTCCAGAAAAAATTATTGCTAGTATCTGCAGCCACTCTGGAGCTGTTATTGATACTAGCCATTACGACATTTCCATTATTATCCACTGCCAAAAATTTCGTTTGACTTTTCAGAGCGGCAGGAGACATGCTAGTGAGATTGCTAAGTCGTAACCCTGATTGGTTAGCAACGCCACTCACTACATGGAGCCTAGCCGCTGGTGCATCCGTCCCAATACCAATATTTGCATTGTTACCTAAAACAACCGCATTACTTACAGAAACGAAGGTATTGGCCCCAATGGCAGTTGCATTTGTTAGATTCGCCTTGTTTACACCTGTTGCATCAGCTTTGTAACCTAGGAAGGTGTTGGAACTTCCAGATACGTTTGCCGCACCCGCTAAACGTCCAACAACAGTATTAAAATTTCCAATAGTGTTTACATTGCCTGCTTGAGTTCCAACATACGTATTTTCAGAACCAGTTGTGTTTGCATAGCCTGCTGCCCGGCCTAAAAAGACATTAGATCCTCCATCTGTATTATAATATCCAGCCATTTCACCTAAATAACTATTGTATTGTCCTGCAGCATTAGTAAATCCGGCCGCATAACCAACAAAAGTGTTAAAACCGGATGCTTTGTTGTTAAATCCGGCAGCTTTACCTAGAAAGACATTAGATCTTCCGCTGGTATTAAGGCCACCTGCTTGAGTGCCAATAAAGGTATTATCAGCGCCTGTATTATTGGCGTATCCAGCAGCATGGCCAATGAAGACATTCGCCATAGCGGTGGTATTACTAACTCCAGCAACATCGCCGACAAACGTATTATGGCTCCCGGTTTGGTTTATTGAGCCAGCCAGCTGTCCAACAAAAGTATTCGCAGTACCAGGTGACCTAAGAAAATTAATATTATTAAGCTTTATAGACCTCCCTGGTGATAGATTCAAATCCCCTTCTACTGTTAAAGGAATACCTGCCGGAAGCTGTATATTTTGCGCGTGGCTATAATAAACTATACATAAGCATATAAAAAACACTAAGATTTTTCTCATTGTAGATAGTTTTATATAATGGGCTTGAGGTTGGGTATCTATAATTTAGTATTCCATTTTGCTAAAAAATCCTACTTAACGAATGCAATAGCATTGCATCAATGGCGCTCCATCACACAGATATGTTCCAGTACCAGTAATAGAGTTATACTCACCAGTAATTGATCGACCAGGAATGTTATTAGATCGCTTACATGTATATCCATCAGGGGTTGCGGCGGGAACCCACCCTTTGTCAGCATCGCAAGAGTAAGAGCATGGGTTACTAAGAAATTGATAGCCTTTGAGATACTGAATTGCAGGTACCCATATTGAGTTCACTTGAACCACAGTTGCCGGCACTAAGATTATATTTCCATTCGCATCAACTGATAAAACTTTGCCATTTGCAGCAGTGGCAGGAGAAGAACTTTTTAATTGTTGAAACTGAAGGCCACTGAAATTAGCGGTCCCACTATTAATACTTACAGGTGTTAATGTCATGACCTGAAAGGTGGCTAGTCTAGCACCACTTCTTAACTCATATACGTTTGATTTTTGAGCCTGATTCTGTATCTGACTGACTATTACACTATCAATTGATGATGGAAGAGGGCTTTCTATCTGACCAAAAGCGAAATTGCCTACCAAATAGAGGATGCAGAATAAATGTGCTTTCATAATATATGAACATGATTGAAAGCACAAAAGGTAGTTTATCTTGTATAAAATAAACAATGGGAAAAACACCCTTTTTTAGATTTTTCTAATCTTAATCTAACTAGATTCATAATTCAAAAGCTGTGGAGCTTATTCCTACAAAAATATTTCTTAAAAAAATGAAGAAGGCTAATTAGTACCTTATTTGTACCTCAACCAAAACAAATCTTCATAAAATATTAAATTTCAGTTACTTATATTTCTTTATTACTTTCTGTATCGGGAAGTAAGCATACTCGATATACTTTTTGCATTTCTTTACTTTCTCGCTGTAAATCTCTATATGAGGGGCTTTTTCATAGAGCCTGTTTCTTAGGCGAAAGTATGGCATATACCGATTTGCTGGCACACTCAGGTAATTGCTGACCCATGAGTTCTAATTGACGGATTAACCAAATTTTGGAGCAGTGTAGCAAGCGTTTAAAGCCTAAAAACCGGGTCCAGAACATGCAGTGACAATTGCGCCAAGCGTTCCCATAAAGCCCGTAAGCGGTCCGAGAAGGTGGAAAGCAGCAATAAGCGGTTGGAGCAAATTAAATCCCAAACCCATTGAAGACCTGAAGGCGCAGGAATATCTGACCATCGACGAAACAGCCCACCAGATTCGCATCAGTCGCCAGACCTAGCACCGGGCGAACGAGCGGGATGAATTGCGCTTTGTCAAACCAGGTCGCCGTACTGTTATTCGTCAGAACGCTTAGCCATTGTATTCATTGGTGTCCGATTCTGAACCGAATCTGTCCATTTCTGGACAATTTCACAATTTTCAGTTTGCAAAAAATGCTCTGCTGAAGCCTCCAGGCTGATTCGAGAATTTTGGCCGGCTATTTGTACGACAAAAGCTATACTAATTGCGGCCTTCTTAGGACCGCTCCATGAATCCTCGCCATGAAACGAGCTTTTTTAGGTGAACTCGAAGAAGTCGTCCTGCTCACAGTTGCCGCGCTGCAGGAGCAGGCTTATTGTGCCTCGATTACCCAAACTATTGACCAGCAAATGGCCCGCAACATCAGCTTTCCCACCGTCCACACCACCCTGCAACGACTCCAGGAGAAGGGTTTTGTTTCTTCCCAGATGGGTGGCGCCACCACCGAGCGGGGAGGACGTCAGAAGCGCCTGTTCACCGTCACAGCAGCGGGTCAGCGGGCGCTAATTGAGTGCCGGCAGGTGCGCAGTCAATTGTGGGAGCAGATTCCAACCCCGGTGCTACAGCTATGGGGCGCTTAGTCAACGATGAGGGCAGACTACCGGGCCCTCCGGATCAGCGGCCGCCCCGGTGGTGGTGCGGCATCCCGAACGACTGGTTACTCAGCCGGTTTAGCCCGCCCGGTCTGGAAGACGAGCTCCAGGGTGATCTGCTGGAGATGTATGCCTACTGGGTGAAAACCGTCGGTGTCAGAAGAGCTCGCTGGCACTATACCCTTTCGGTCCTGCGGTTGATCAGGCCCTTTAGCTGGTCCAGACACCAACAAAAAGAGCAGTATTCTCAACCAGAACGCCGGGTTGAGGCCCGAACCCTTTTTATGTTACATCCGACTATGATTCGCAACTATATTAAAATCGCCTTTCGCAATCTGACTCGAAACAAGGTTTTTTCAGGTATCAACCTGCTGGGATTGTCTACGGGGATCACCGTGTGTCTGATGATCTTTCTGTTCATCATGAATGAGTTTAGCGTCGACAGTTTCCACAAAAAGGGAGAATCCATTTTTCGCGTCATGCGGGGGGTCGGCAATGAGGGCCAGGTCAGAGCCGTCTCGTACCTGTCGGGTCCCTATGCACCGGCATTACTGACCGATTTTAAAGGGCAAATTACCCAGGCGATCCGGGTGAACCCGACCGATGCATTACTCACGGCGGGGGATAAATCGTTTCATGAGCGCAAAATTATCGATGTTGACCCTACTTTTTTCACCTTCTTCTCCTTTCCTCTGCTCAAAGGCGATCCGGCCTCGGTATTGCTTGAACCGGCGAGTATCGTACTCACCGAGTCAACCGCCCGAAAATACTTTGGAAGTAGCGACAGAGCCATGGGAAAAATTGTTGAAGTTGACAAAAACCTGCCGCTAAAAGTTACGGGAATTGCCCAGGACGTACCCGCCAATTCTCATTTGGATTTTGACGTGGTGATCCCGCTGGAAAACTACAAAGACCGGGGATACATGACCGGCTGGATCAACAACGGCATTTACACCTATGTGCAGCTGGCTCCAGGGGTGAGCGAAGAACAGATCGAGCGCAATTTTCCGCGCTTTATGGCGAAGCATATGGGACAAATCATGATAGAATCTGGCTTCGACTTTACCCTATCGCTCACCCCGTTACGGGAGATTTACTTTGAACAGGCCGCCTTTGATAGTGTCAAACATGGCGACAAACAGGTGGTCTACATCTTTCTGTCGATTGCCATTCTGATTCTCCTGGTGGCCTGCATCAATTTCATGAACCTGTCGACGGTTCGGGCCGTCGAGCGATCGAAAGAAATTGGCGTCCGGAAAGTGCTCGGGGCCATCAAAGGGCACCTGGTGTGGCAGTTCATTGGCGAATCTCTGCTGCTGACGGCTTTCTCGTGCCTGCTCTCGGTCGGCTTGCTGGCGCTGGTTTTACCTTTTTACAAACAGCTGCTGGGCTATTCGGTGAATCTGACCGGGTATGCCGGGCCGATCGGTCTGTTTCTGGCCGGCATTGTCCTGATCGCCGGTTTTCTATCGGGGAGCTATCCCGCGTTTGTTCTGGTGGCCTTTTCACCCATTCAGGCCCTGAAAGGCAAATTACGGCTGGGCAAAGGCGGTATTTCCCTGAGGCAGGTCCTGGTGGTGGTGCAGTTCAGCATTTCGATCCTCCTCATGCTGGGCACCGCCATCGGTACCCGGCAAATGAGCTACCTCAAAAACAAACAGCTGGGGTATAATAAAGCACAAACGCTGGTCATTCCCATTGATAATGACGACATCTATACGTTCATCCGACATCACAAAGGGGAACTGCTGGCTCAAAGCGGGGTGGAAGCGGTTTCGATGATGTCGGGCGAGCCGGGCGGTTTTTTCGATGGGCTGATGTTTGACGTCGAAGCGCATCCTCATCGATGGCGAGCCCGAACGGAATTTGCCGATTTCGATTACGTGAAAACGCTGGGTTTGAAACTGGTTGCGGGCCGGAACTTTTCACCCCAGTTTCCCACCGATACTGCCTATGCGGCTCTGATTAACCGAACGGCCGCGGCCCGGCTGGGCTGGACGCCGGACCAGGCTATTGGCAAGTGGCTAAAGAATACCTTACGGGACAGCACCCGGCGGAGCATCATTGGAGTGGTCGAAGATTTTAATTTTCTGTCTCTGAAAGAAGCCATTGAGCCGTTGGTGATTGCGCCCAATGACGACCGGCGGGCCGCTTTGATCAGGCTGAAACCCGGCAATCTGGAGAAAAGCGTTGAAACCATCCGGCAGTTGTACGCCAAAACGCAGCCCGCTTATCCATTTGAGTACCATTTTTTAGATCAGAAGTTCGATCAGATGTACCAGACAGACCTGCGTCAGCAAACGCTGTTGAGTATTTTCGCGGGCTTAGCGATTTTTATCGCTTGCCTGGGTTTGTTTGGCCTGGCCTCTTTTTCGGCCCAGCAGCGCACGAAAGAAATCGGAGTCCGAAAAGTCCTGGGCGCATCCGTCGGTAGTATCGTGGGCCTTCTGTCGGGTGATTTTCTCAAACCGGTCGGCCTTGCCATTCTCATCGCCAGTCCCATTGCCTGGTATGCGATGACGCAATGGTTACAGAATTTCGCCTACCACATTGCCATCGAATGGTGGGTTTTTGCCCTGGCCGGCCTGCTGGCCCTGGGTATTGCCCTGCTCACGGTCAGTTTTCAAAGCATCAAAGCCGCGTTGGTGAATCCCGTCAAAAGCCTGCGCAGCGAATAACCTTATTCCCTTTTCTGAAAAGTTATGAAACTACTACTCGCGTTCTTTGTTCTTACCCGCGCTTTCGCCCAATCCTCTCCTGAGAACGAGGTCGCCCGGGTCCGGCAGGCCTGTTTCAATTACATCGACACCTTTTATCAGGCCGATACATCGCTGGCTTACCAAAGTGTGCACCCAACCCTCCAGAAACGGGGGTTTCTGTTCGATCAAAAAGCGGACGGTTATTCAAAGCAGCTGGAAATGCCGTTTCCGGCTCTGGTGCGCCTGGCAAAAGTATGGAATAAAGAGGGCAAACGCGCCGATGCCAACTCACCCCGGAAGGTGGAGGTGTTTGAAGTGGCCGACAAAACAGCAACGGCCAAGGTAACAGCGGTATGGGGTATCGATTATCTGCATCTAATCAAAGAAAAAGACCGCTGGCTCATCGTCAACGTGCTGTGGCAGTCCCCACCAAAATCGGGGCAGGCCAGAAAATAGCGATCTCTAAAACGGAGTATTTACCACTGGCTGCATCACAGTTGTCCGGGTGTTTACCAGCTCTTTTTTAAGACTAATAAAACTGCCGATCGCGTTGGTGTATACTTCACCTTTATCCAGCGCCACATTGACATTCAACAACGCTTTAAAACGGAATATAGGCACCTGGACCGATGCCAGCATTGAAAACTGGCTCAGCGGGTTGATCGCGGAAAAGCTAACTTTTTAACCCCAAAATTGAACTGCCATGGCAGCCGCTCGAAGATGGCTTACTGATCTGGTTTTAATACGGTAGAATGAAGTAAAGCCAGTTTCCAGTCCCCCTTGTTGTTTTCCAGAACAGCACTTTCGAGCCATCTAACCTGCCGTTGTTTGCCGTTCATGGCGATCGCTGCGGAGTTGTAATAGCTTACCCAGGCAATTGGCCCTTTTATAGTGACCCGAATAAAATGAATCGTATTTATTCGTTTAAGGTCAGTTCCAATTCGTGGTTTCAGGCGTGTCTCTAATGAATCGATATTCCAAACGGCTCCATCTTCCAGTAAACTAAAATCCGCCTGACAATAGCTCCTCAGTTTTGGCAGATTTAAATCAGCAATTGCTTGAAACGTATCAACAATCACCTTTTTAACCTTATCATCTTCCGTTAATGATTGACCCTGTGATGGTACAGCGGCTGCAAAACAAAGTGCCATAACAATGAGCCAAGAGTAAAATTTGGACAAACGGCTATGCAGTAAAAGTCTACTTTTCATTAGAATCCTAGTTGAAACGAGAAACAACTTCCAAAACGATAGCTCAATCCCGCTGCGACACCCCGGGCCGATAATCGCCACCCTACTGAACCTGAACCAACTGGACGCCCAGCACCGGACGACCGTCAGCCGTAACGCCTTGTATTACCACGCGCATGGTCCGGACCATGTCCGATAGCGGAAAACGGAGCTGGCTGTGTCCCTGACCATCGGTTTGCATCAATGGTTTCCAGTATAACACGTCCCGGTAATCGACGGAGCCCGAAACGGTGCCGGGGGCTGCTTCCGCATCATAACGCGGTACGTAGAACTCGCGTTGCACCGACGGGTAACCGATGAATTGAATCGGTGTCATGACCGCTTTGGGTTTCGTACCGCCCTGCATCGAACGGGTGCTTTTGGAATAAAAAGCAATAACGCCGTTCCCGCCCCGGACTCCGTACATACCGGCTTTCCCCGCATTTTTCAGCAATTCGATGCGTTCGATATCCGCCGAATTGAATTGCATCAAAGCGGTTCCGTCAGGGTCCTGAATGGGCACGCCATCCATCAGATACAAGGGCTGCAAACCACTTTTGAAGCTACCCACCCCCCGCACAAATACCTTGTAGCTACGCGCCTGCGCGGCTCCTTCCCGCGTAACTGTCACACCCGCCAGCCGTCCCTGGAGCATTTCGTACAGATTCGCGTAAACGGGCGATTTCGCATCAAACACCAGCACGGCATCAGCCTCATTGTGCAAACTACGCCGTTGAATATCCTCGGGTCTTTCCTCTTTTTTACGCGCTCGAACCGTTACTTCTTCCAATTCCTTCACCGTTTTATCGCGGTAAAAATCCGTGTTTGCTGCCTGTCGAATTCGGGCCGCTTCCAATTGGGCCCGCAGGGCCGGTCCGCTTGGCGCAACGGGTAGTTTACTGGATTCCCATTGCTGGCCGGGCCCTTCCTGAATCAGAAAGGCTTCCTTCGTAGAAAAAATACGTTTCTGCCGATCAGCGAGTTGCGTCATCAACTGAACCGTATCGGCCAGGGCCAGCCCCATCAGCCGAAAGCGCCCCTGTCCGTCAGCCCCCGCCGTTTTTACGAACGACTGCCTGGCGGCTGTTGACGCCACGGTAAGCTGCGCGCCGGGTATGGGTTGATTTTTCGCATTCAAAATACGGCCCCTGAACGACACGCCACCGAGCGAATCCGCAGCGGGCGTGCCCGTGACCCGTCGCCAGCCCTGGGTCAGCAGCAGGTCGTCCAGCGCCTGACGGGTTTCGGCCGAGTGATTCAGGACATAGTGGTTGGGGTTTTCGATCCGTCCCCGAAGCTCTCCCGTGAGCAGCAAATGAGCCGCCAACGTAGCATTGGCGGAATCGTCGGGCACTTTTCCGGCATCGGTGATCGAGGCCGATAAAGCGGCTATCGCCGGTGATCCGTTATCGGTCAGATTGACGCTCAGAACAACCTGCTCGCGGGGCTGGTAGCGGTTTTTGTTGAAACTCATCCGCACGCGGACTGGTGCTTTGGATTCGGGCACAAAAACCAATCGCTCGGCCTGCGGTTTGCCCGTGGCATCGTAAAGGGTGATTTGCGCCAGGCCCGGCAACCAGCTCATCAGGGGCAGGCTTACCTTTGCCACTCCATTTTGCAGGATAATTTTCCGCCCATCCACCACCCGACCGTGTTGTTGAATCAGAACATACGCGGAGTCAATACCGGCCCGGTTGGAACTCAGGAGGGTCAACGCCAGGCGGATGGTGTCGCTGATCGCATCGGCCGAAAGCAACAGCCCTTCCGTTTCGGGTTTGGGCAACGGAACGCGGTGCGGCTGGTTGTTATACGTTACCTCGGCGTAGTAGGTCCGCTGCGTCTTTGGCTCCATCGACACGCGGGTCATTCCCTGCTGATTGGTTTTGAAACGAACGACTTCAGTGCCCAGGTCGTCGATAATGCGTCCCGCGATGGGCAAACCCTGGCCGTTTGGCTGGACAACTTTTACGCCCAGACGCGCTGGCAATCCCGAAATCCAGCGACCTCCTTCCGGAAAAAGCTGAACGTCTGCCTGTTGAAAAACCGAGTCAGTAGGTTGTGATCCCTCGTTCCGAACCAGATTATAAATCGCCACCGAGCGTTCGAAAGCCGGGCGTCGCTGGATATCATCTTCATCGGTATAGGCGCGCAGGCGGTAGGTTCCCGTCGTGAGGGTATCCGACAGGCGGAAATGGCCCTGACCCCGTCCGTCAACGATCCGTACCCACTGGTGTTGCACAAGCTTGCCCGCCGAAGAAAGCAGGTCGACCTGCAGGGCGGTTTCGCCACCGGCTCGCTGGTGACTAGCCGCGTCGAGCAAGTACGTACTCATCCAGAGCCGGTCTCCGGTGGCGTACACGGGTTTATCGATGTGCACAAACACGTTGGGAGCCAGCACCTTGAATCGCTCGTTGAAGGCTGTCGTGATCTGCTCCAGGCCGGCATCGGGTGGCGCAAATTTTCCCGGTGTCGCCAATGCGCTGTTTGCCAGTGCTTCCTTCTCATTACCGTCGGGTTTCCAGTCGGCGGGCAACATCGTCGATAAGCGGTCGTCCGCCATCGAGCCCTTTGCCTCCATCCCTTCCGGCATCGTAATAACCCCATTGACGGTCATTTGCAGCTGACCAGCCGGCAGTCGTATTTCCGTGTAAGCGTAACGGGCATCGGGATAGGGCGAGAAACCCGAAACCGCGTTCGTATAGAATACGATCAGTTTCCGGGGCGAAACCAATCGGCGTTCGGTCGCTAACCGGCCGGGTTGAATCAGGGCAGAAGCCTGAATGGGAAGCAGGCGCTTGTAGTCATTAACCGCAGCCGCAAGGGTAATGGACCGCCGTTCGGTGGAGATCGGCTTCGTGGCGTCTTCCTGATAAACCAGAAAACCCGCCTGCCCGAACGTATTATCAATCAGGCTGGCCAGCAAGTGCCGGATTGAACCCTGGTAAGCCACCAGCCGGTTGCGCCGAAACCGGTTGGCCACCCGTTCGTTCTCGGGTTTTAATTCTTCGAAACGGGCCGTACCCGCCGAAAAAACATTTCCGGACGCAGCCGCATCGAAATGTTGCAACGCATACATCAGCCGGTAGCCCAGCGCCTGATTATCAATAATTAACGGTTCATTCGCCGTTGCATACAGATGACCGTTATCTTCTTTAAAATCGAGAACCTCGCTGTTTACCAGCACACACTGCCCACCAAACGGTTCGCCAAATAGCTGCTTTTTAAACTGACGCAGGTGCCGCTCCCAACTCTTCGGATTGCCCCGTACGGTTACCGCATCCAGCATTTGTTCGCTTTCTTTCAGCCGGAAATCAGCTTTTTGCGGGGCCGGAGTATCAAATCGGATTTTTTGCGAAGCCGGCTGATAACCAACAAATGAAACGGCAATTTCGACCGTACCCAGTGGCACACCGGCCAGGGTATAAAAGCCCTTTTCGTCGGTGATTGCCCCCCGCGTTGATCCATTGATGTAAACGTTGGCCAGGGGCATGGGTTTTCCCGTCGTGGCATCGGTTACGTAGCCGGTCAGTACGGCCGTCGTTTGTCCGTGAGCCAACCGGGCCAATCCCACAAGTAGAACGGCCGTTAACCAGCCAAAGAAAAATGAGCAACGCATAGCAGGTAAGGTATCCGCTTAAAAAGAATCCTGCAACTTAATTATACCGATCGCGGTATCAGGAAAGAGTTCAGGAGAAAGGAATCTCCCTTTCTGACCGAATTTGGAACGAGCGTAGTCGTATTTGGAACAGGCGTTATCGCCCGTTTGGGTTGCTTCACGTAGGTTTGTGACTGATCGTTTACCCTAACTTTTCACTGTCATGAACCTGCATTTTCCGCTCAAAACGTCCGTCGACCCGGTTTTTGCCGGGCTGGCTTTCCAGCCACCGCTTCCGTTCTCCGGCCCGCTTACCGGACGGATGGTATGGGCGTCCGCACGGGCTTAGCAGAATAGTCGCTCAACCCTTTAGCCGAAAGCCTGCCTACGCTGGCAAAGGGCGATCCGCCCCTGCCTGCGTCTGAAAACCGAATTATCCCGTCTCCAATTTTCTCATTTCCTTCTCCGAATAAATCTCTCAACTTCAATGATTTTAGCACTAGAAACCGCCCTCTCACCCGTTGTTCAGAAAAAATTTGAACGGCTCTGGAATTTGGTTGGCAATACGCCCATGCTGGAATTGTTCTATACGCATCACGGGCTGCCCCGTTCGCTGTACGTAAAATGCGAGCAGTATAACCTGACTGGCAGCATGAAAGACCGCATGGCGCTTCATATCCTGCATCAGGCCTATCGACAGGGAACAATCCGACCGGGCGACCGCATCGTTGAAGCCAGCAGCGGCTGTTCGGGCATTGCCTTTGCGGCCATAGGTCGGGCGCTGGGCCATCCCGTTACGATTCTTATGCCCGTCGGTATTAGCCTGGAACGGATCGCGATCATTCGGAGTCTGGGTGCCGATATTGAGCTGTTCACCCCGGAAGAAGGCGGTTTTATGGGGGCCATTCAACGCACGGAAGAATGGGCCGCCTGCGACCCGCGCGTGTTTTTGCCCCGTCAGTTCGCCAACAAACACAACGCTGAAGCCCACCGTCTGACCACGGGCAAGGAAATCTGGCTGCAACTTCAGAGCGTTGATGAAACACCCGATGCCTTTGTGACCGGCGTCGGTACGGGGGGTACGGTGATGGGCGTGGGGCGGTATCTCAAATCCCGTAAACCGGATATTCGGATTCATCCCCTCGAAGCGGCCGAATCCCCAACGCTATCGGTGGGGTATAAAACGGGGACGCACCGGATTCAGGGTTATTTTGATGGGTTTGTCCCCGATATTCTGCATCTGGACGAGTTGGATCAGGTGGTGCCGGTCAGCGACGGGGATTCGATGGTTATCGCCCAGAAACTGGCCCTGCAACTGGGCATCGCGGTGGGCATTTCGTCGGGCGCAAACCTGCTGGGAGCCATCAAAGTCCAACGGGAAATGGGTCCCCACGCCCGCGTGGTAACGGTTTTGTGTGACAGCTATAAAAAATACCTGAGTACGGACCTGGTTCGGAACGAACCGATCAAACCGGGTTACGTGGCCCCCGGTATCGAGTTTACGGATTTTCGCCCGATCAGCCGGTTATCAGCCGGCCTGCCAGGGGTGTTTTGAAGGGATTCCCTAACCTCACTCCTTTCCCTTACTTCCGGTAAAAAACCGGTGCGTTTTTTACCGGAAGAAAGGGTTCCCCATTAAAAACCGCACCGGCAAACTGAAGCCTCAACTGAATGGGCGGGCGCCCGGTTCCGCTTTCTGAACGGTATAACGGGTGATTCACCCGTTCGTTGCTAGGGTTTGAGATCCGTCCGGGCTTCACCACTTTCCAGGTCATACGGATACGATACATGCTGGTGGATCATCTGCCACTGCCCCGCTAGTTTCTGAAAAATCCGGGTCCCGCGTGAATAACCGTCTATTTTCGTACCGTCGGGCTGCTGCACCTGCATGTGATTGAGACCCCAGCTGATGGCGATATCGTCCCGCACAACGATCTGGAGGTCCGGAATATCCCACTGGATGTCACCATCCGACAAATCAAACCCGTGTTGGCAAACCGCCCGAACCGCATCAATGCCTACATACTGCAAGGGGGTGTCGTGTTCGTACGAAACGACATTTTCGGCGATATGGGCCATGACCGCGTCAATGTCTTTGGCGGCCGTGCCTTTGAACCAGCCTGCGTAAATCGCTCGAATTTCCTGTTCTGCGTTCATAATAATTCTGGTTTGGTATTGCGTAGGAAGAAAACGAAGGGCCGCCGATTTAGAACGTTGGCGGTGCGGCTTTGAGGTCTGAATCCAGAAAATCAGTGATCATGGGAATCAGCCAGTCCGTCCGCTGCAGCATGCCGATGTGCGTGGTGCCCGGCAGGATGGCCAGCCGGGATTCGGGCAACCCGTGCAGATCCCCCATTTTCCCACCGCCCAGGGCCCGGAACAAGGCCTGAGCATGTTCGTAGCGCACGCCGTCGGCATCGCCAATCGCCATGAAGAGTGGCGTTTTGATGTTTTTCACCTCCTCCGACCAATCATAAGGCTTCAGGTCTATGCTGATTACCTTCTCGACAAAGGCCGGAAAATGGGCTGGGTCGTTCCCAAGGCTCTCGTATTGCGCCCGGATGGGCGTACCGTTGAACATATCCGGGGTAAACGTCGCATAACTGGCCTCCACGTCGAGCCACCAGCCGTCATGCGTGTAGGGCGCCGACAAGACCACCAGCCGGCGTACCTGCTCCGGATGGCGTACGGCCATCTGAAAGGCGATGCCGCCCCCCATGCTATACCCCAGAACGTCGGCCTGATCAATGTCCAGGTGCCGGAGCAGTCCGGATACATCGTCGGCCATCCCCTCGTAGCTGATTTCGCGGGCAGTGTCTCTGGTGCGGCCGTGGCCCTGCATCTCCGCTACGATCACTTTCCGATCCCGACTCAATAAAGGAATTAGGTGCGACCAGTTCAGGGGTATATTCAGGTAAGAGCCATGCAGCAGGACCAGGGGTTTGCCGCTGCCGTAGACCTCGTAGTAGATATTTAAGCCGTTTACAGCCGCATAGCCGCTTGCGTCCGGTTTTTGATTCTGAGTTTCCATGGGTGCATCGAAAGCGTTCACAACAAATTTCGGCAACAATTCCGGGCCACGGGCAGGGGATATGCGACAATCATCGGGCTAAATGCGACAAGAGGTGACGAACACCTTTGGGGCGAAAACGTTGCCAGGCAATCTAAAGCTTGTCAACCTGCCCGGCCCGAAAAAACCGTCGCATGTATTCAGTGCGGTTTTTTAAGTGCATAGGCCTCGGCAAAAAGAAACCGCTTTTCGACCGGATCATAGACGTAATCACCGGCGGGCTCCGATAGCCCCTGCTGGTCAAGATAGTCGATGATGGCAAAGTGGTTGTCGAAGGTCAAGGGCGGTTTTTCATCCGTATGCAGGTAAAAAACCGACTGCTCTATATCGAAGGTGACTGAATATTTCATGGCGTCTAAAATTGATTGGTGTAGTCCGGCCATCCTGCGTGAGACGACCACTACTTAAACCCACGCGGCCGGTGATGGTTTTTGAAAGGGTTCGATAAACCTGATTTCAATTCAGTCACGACGACTTCCACCGCGTCTTTATCCAATTTTTGGCCCGGTTATTTTTTTATAACCGCTCGCTATGAAGCTATAAAAGCCGGTTATCAGCCCGTGTCCCAAAATCCCCCACCTTTGTATCAGTCAAACGGCACTCCTGTGCTTGACCAGCGGAAGCCGAAAAGCTATAATCGAGTAGGCGTTTATTCACATCTAATTAACAACGTTATGAAAACGATGAATCTGACAGACCTCCACGTTGAGGAACTGACCCAAACAGAAATGACTCAGCATGTAGGCGGTGGGTATGGCAATGGCTTTAGCTACGAAAGCAACGACAGTAAAACCTCATTCGGCACCGGCCTGAGTCTGGATTTCGGATTATTTTATGAAAAAGAATCCAGCTCGAAAAGCTTCGATTCCGGCCGCAGCAACCGCGGTGGTCTGCTGGGTATTTTGTAAGCAACGCTGCTGAAGCACGCTTCAGATCCATACGCAGGGAGCAAACCGGCTCAGGGGACATAGTCTCACTGATCGGTTTGCTCCCTTTTTTTAGGCCATAGCCCTAAAAACCGCCTTTTACAATCCGGTTTTTCTTTTCATGTAAAGCGTCTGGGTGAATTTTAGCTTCTGAAAAAACCAGGCTGCCCGGCAGCCTGGGATTACCTACCGATTCGTTACAATCCTGGTCGTTTGCTGGTGGCTGGGGGTGCTGACCTGTAAAAGCAGCAAACCGGGGTGCCGACTGCCCAAATCAAACCGGTGCAGTTCGACGGCTTCGGCTTTTTCCAGCGACCGCAGACTCACGGTTCGACCCTGCACATCCGTCAGTTGCAGCCGCAACGGCTGGCCTTCCGCGCCCCGGATTTCCACGGCCAGTTCGGGCCCCGAAACCGGGTTGCCCAACACCATCACCTGCAAGCCCGGGGCGGTTTCGGCCGACAGCCGGGCGCTGGCGCACTGATAGGTTTTTGGTGAGCCTTTCAGCTCAAAATTGCTGCCCAGCACCCGCGCCCGGATTTTGGTGCCGCTTACCAGTCCCGACGGTGAAAAATTATAGGCGTGGGCGCCGTTGCCTTTGTTGGCGTCTTTCAAATCCTGCCGGTAAATATTGGCCAGCGTGCTGCCTAAAACCGTGTAGTTGCCCGGACTGGTTTCGGCGGAAAACTCCACGGTCAGGGGGGTGTTGGGTTTCTTCCGGTCCCAGACCCAGCCCCGGATTCCGCCACAGTCCAGCTTGTCGAGGTATCCGTCAAAATCGCCCGTCACGCCCGAGGTGGCCGCCGGATTCACCGTCAGGTTGAAACTTACGCTGTTCGTCGAACCGGGCACGTCGGTGGCGGAGTAGGTCAGTAAAAACGGCCCCACTTCGGTCGGCGTGCCACTGATGACCCGCGTCGAGGCATCCAGACTCAAGCCCGCCGGAAGTCCGGTCAGGGCGTACGTCAGCGGGGTGCCTTCCGGATCGGTGAAAGCCACCAGCGTACCGGAAAACGGCACATTCTCCTGCGCCACCAGCGGAGCAATCAAAACCGTCGGACTGGGCGCCACCGGCGCTTTATTCCCCACCGGAGGTTCAGGGCTGTTCTGGCAAACGAGCGCCTTAGGTGAATTTTTCAGGGTAAAACCGCTATCCTTTACCCGGGCCGAAAGGCTGTGGGGGGCGCCGTCCTTCAGGGAAGCGGGAAGCGGGTAGTGAAAGGCGTGGTGTCCGTTGCCCTTGCCGTTGTCGAGCAGATCCTGCCGGAAATCGCCCGCCGGAAGCGTGGTGAGAACGGTCGATCCGTCGAGAATTTCGACCGAAACAACCGCATTGGGTTTGTTGCGATTCCAGGCCCAGCCCCGAAAAGATCCGCAATCGGCGCCGTACACAAACCCGTCGAAGCTGCCCGAAACCGGCGCTCCTACCACCGTCACCGTCGCCGAACCCGGTGCACTGGCGCAACCGCCCACCGTACAGGTTGCCGAATAAACCACCGTCCCTACGGCGGAAGTCTGCGCATGGATGGTCGGTTCGTCCCCGCTGGTCGAGTTGGTCCCCTGCCAGCTGATCGTGCCCCCCGAACAGCCCGTGATGGTCAGCGTAAGCGCCGACCCCTGCGCGACGGTCAGGCTGGTTTCTCCGCCGGACGATATGACCGGAGGAGTTGGCGTTTCGCCCTGAAACTCAAAAGCGCCCATATCGATCCGGCCGCCATTATAAAACCGGGGGTTGCCCGCCAGGTCGGTGGAGCCGCTGATGACCACCGTACTGGCCGGATCGCCCGCATTGATGGCCGGTGAACAGGGCGTGAGTTGCAGATCGGTATCGCTCACAAAAGGCAGCGTGGATGTCGTCAGGTTCCCGTTTCCGGAATAATTGGCAACCGACGCTTCAAACAAACTGTAGTTGGCGGTAGTGGTTGCGGTGCCCGCATTGAAGAGGGTCTGATTGCCGCCATTGTTCCAGAAAATACAGTTTCTAAATGTGGTGGAGCCTGAAATCTGTGACGATACGCCCCCGCTTTCGCTGGCCGTGTTTCCCAGAAAACTACAGTTCGTAAACGTCTGAACGGTGTAATTAAACGCCACGCCCCCTTTGGTCGCCGAATTGCCCACAAAACTGCAATTGGTAACTTTCGGGCTCCCGCCTTCGTTGGCGATCACGCCACTGTTGGCGGTTGCCGAATTGGCGGTGAACTCACAGCGGTTGACCACCGGACTACAGACCCCTCCGGCCTGGATGATGTTGTACAACACGCCCCCGGTTTCGGCGGTATTCTGGCTGAAGCTACAGTGGGTCAGGATCGGGCTACAGGTACTGCCAAAGTCAGCGAAATTGTAAACGGCTCCCCCTAAATGGCCCGCATTGCCGATAAAGCTGCAATCGAGCAAAACCGGGTTGCTGCTTCCTCCGGCGGCTCCCACGTTGTGCATCGCTCCCCCCCGGTTTCCCTGATTGGCCGAAAACCGGATGTTACGCAGCGTCGGGCTGCTATTCTGGTTCAACATTCCTCCGCCCAGAATATCGGTTTCTCCGGCGCCATCGGCGTTTCCGGCGGTAATCACAAATCCGTCGAGAACGGCACTGGTGGTCTGCCCATCGGTATTTTTAACGACATGGTACGAATTGTCAGCGGTTCCGGCGGCTCCGATTTCGCCACTGAGCGTGCTGCTGGCGGGAGCGCTCAGGCTGAGGGCCGGGCGATCGCTCAACAGGCTTTCGGACCCCGCAAAACCGCCGTAAATCACGACGTTATTTTTCAGCGAAAAACTAAGGCTGCGGTTGCTGCTGGTCGTCGGTTTATACGAGCCGGTGCCGACCCAGACCTGCACTTCCGCATTTCCGTTTCCCAGCGAATACGCGCTGGCGGCATCAATGGCCGTCTGGAGTTGGTTCTTGTCGTAGGCCGTGGCCCAGGAAGATCCGTTCTGGATCACCGCGCCCCCGTCCTGGGTCACGTAATAAATGGTCTGCCCATAACCAGCCAGGCTGCTTAGCAACAGAAAGCCGAGGAGTCCCCAGCTGGTTTTGCAAAAAAGTAGAGAAGTTTTCATCAAAAAGGAATGCGGTTTGGTGCGTGAAGAATCGGTTTTAACAAAAGTAGCAACCAGCCGGGCCGCCGGCCAGTCGGGATCGATAACGGGTAGTCGGGAGTAAACAACGGACGGAAAACGACGGATAGCAGGCAACGGGCCGTCGATCCGCAGCGGAGCGCTCACCAGCAATTTTTCTTCGGGTGGAGTCGAGCAGGAATTAGCTCTAAATTCCATCTTTTTTCCGGAAAACCGCAGCCTGCCGGTCGCCATTTACTAAGCGGTCAGTCGCCAGAAACCGGCCCCGGGCCGGAAGCCCCCAAACCGGGTGAATGGAGAATTAAAGAAAAAAACTACTTTTACGGCTTTCAGTATTTATCAACTACTAAACCACGTATGAAACCCGTACACTCCCTCCTGCTGGCGGTCGGCGGCATGCTGCTGTTTACTGCCTGCAAAACGGAAAAAGAAGAAACCGCCCGGACCGTCTTTTTCGACAAATCGGGCATGGACACCACGGTGGCGCCCGGCAACGACTTCTTTTCCTACGCCAACGGCAACTGGATCAAATCCACCAAAATCCCTGACGATCAGACCGGCTGGGGTTCGTTTTACACCCTGTATCAGGAAAACCAAAACAAAACCCGGACTATTCTGGAGGAAGCCGCGGCTGCCGGAGCCGCAAAAGGCAGTACGGAGCAGAAAGTGGGCGATTTCTACGCCAGTGGCCTGGACACCGTGACCATCGAGCAGAAAGGCTATGAACCCCTGAAACCGGAACTGGCCAAGATTGCCGCCCTGCAGGATTACAAGCAGGTTTTGAATTACCTGGCCGCCGATGAAACCAACCGCGGAGGTGCCCTGATCGGGTTTTACGTCGGACCGGACGACCGGAAAAGCGACCTCAACCGAATCAATTTCGGGCAGAGTGGGCTGAGCCTGCCCGAAAAAGAATATTATTTTAAAACCGACGACGAAACGAAAAAAGTCCGGGCGGCTTTTGTGGCTTACATCACCAGACTCTTCACGCTGACCGGCGTCGACTCGACCGCAGCCCGCAAAAAAGCCGACGGCATTCTCGCTTTCGAAACGGCGCTGGCGAAATCGCACAAAGCGGCTGCCGACCTGCGGGATCCCATCAAAAACTACCACAAATATCCGGTAACCGATCTGAACAAACAGACGCCCAACATCGACTGGACCGCTTTGTTGAAGACCATGACGGCCAAAACCGACACGGTTCTGGTGAGTCAGCCCGAATATTACCAGGCGCTTGGCACGTTGCTGGCATCCACTCCCATCGACGTTATCAAAGACCTGCTGGCGTTTGATTTTATTGACAACAATGCCGCGCTGCTGAGTAAGCCGTTCGTAAACGCCAGATTTGATTTTCAAGGCCGGATTCTGTCCGGCCAGAAAGCGCTGTCGGACCGCTGGAAACGCGTCGCTGACAACACGGATGCGTATTTGGGCGAACTGCTGGGCCAGTTGTGGGTGAAAAAACACTTCACTCCCGAAGCCAAAGAACGCATGCTGACGTTGGTTACCAATTTGCAGAAAGCGTACCGTGACCGGATTGAGAAACTGGACTGGATGTCGCCGGAAACAAAGAAAATCGCGCTGGAAAAACTGGACGGAATCACCAACAAAATCGGCTATCCCGACAAGTGGAAAGATTATTCGGACGTTGAAATAAAACGGGATGATTATTTTGGCAACATCCAGCGCGCCCGCAGCCACGACAACCAGGAAAGCATGGGCAAAATTGAAAAACCGGTGGATCGGAGCGAATGGGGCATGACGCCCCCGACGGTCAACGCCTATGCCAATCCTTCCTTCAACGAGATCGTTTTCCCGGCCGGTATTCTGCAATTTCCGTTCTTCGACAAAGACGCCGACGACGCCATCAACTACGGCAGCATCGGCATGGTGATTGGCCACGAATTAACGCACCTTTTCGACGACCAGGGCCGCCAGTACGACGTCAAAGGCAACCTCCGCGACTGGTGGCAGAAATCGGACGCCGACAAGTTTACGGCCAAAACCAATCAGGTGGTCAATCAGTATAACAGCTACACGGTTTTGAACAACCTGAACCTGAACGGTCGCCTGACGCTGGGCGAAAACCTGGCCGACCTCGGCGGGTTGGCCATTGCCTTCGATGCCTTCAAGCTGACGGATCAGGGAAAAAGTGGGGAGAAAATTGACGGTTTTACGCCCGACCAGCGGTTTTTTCTGGGCTTTGCCCAGGTCTGGCGAACCGTCATTCGGGACGAAGCCCTGCGGGTACGCGTCCAGATGGATCCGCACTCCCCGGCTAAATTCCGGGTGAACGGACCGCTGACCAACTTCGCGCCGTTCTACCGGGCTTTCAATGTTAAACCGGGTGAGAAGTTGTATAAACCGGAAGTCGATCAGACGCGGGTCTGGTAAGCCCGTATGGCCGGTCGGGGGGGCAGGTGCCGTCCGACCGGCCATGCGTTAGCGTCGGGAGCTGATGTGAAAGTTGGCGGCCAGTTTGAGTTGCGGCCCCCGGTTGTTGCCGGCATAGACCGGGGCTTTATCGTAATAATTATTTTCAAACTGCAGTTCCAGACTGAGTTGTTCCTGCACTTTCACGCCCAGACCCAGGCCAATGTTCAAACTGCTGAATCCGCGCCGGTCGCCGATCTGGACATCGCTGGAATTGAATTTTCCCAGGTTAAAGCCCCCTTCCCCAAAAACAAAGAAGTTACCCCGCACCGGATAATACCTGACGAAAGCTCCGCCCGAATTGGCCCGGTAGCTGGTTTTGGCCCGGCGTTCAAAAGATCCTCGTAAACCGACCGCCAGTCCGCGCTGAACGAAAAAGGCCAGCCGGGGCGTAAAAGCCGTATACAATCCCTGGCCTTTGCCCGTTGCAAAACCCAGTCCTGCGCCAATAAAGGCCGCATTTCGGCGGAACCAGGGCAAACCGGGTCGCTGAAAATACGGTACGTCATCGTCCAGGTCCATTTTCGAGCGTTGCAGCAGGGTGTCAGGTGTCGTCATGACGGGGGACTCCCGTCGCAGCGTATCGGTTTCCTGGGCGTATGCAGTGGCGGTTGTTATCAGACAAAATGTCAACAGAATAAGCAGTTGATGAAAATACGTTTTCATGGGACGGTGTTGAGTTACGTAGTACTAAACCTGACAACCCCCAAATTGTTATTCTACGGGCATACCCGCAAAAACCGGGGCGGTTTACGCCGGACAACGTCCGCGTAAACCACCCCGGTTTTTCATTCAACGGTTTTATAGTTTACTCAACACGTCGATCAGCTGGCTGATCTGGTCGGCGCTCGTGGCCGGAAAGTTGGCAATCCGAACCTGCGTTTCCTTGAATTGTCCGTATCCGCTGCCGATCACCAGACCGGCTTCTTTGGCCTTGCTGATGACTTCGGCCGACGGTTTTTGGGTGTTGGCCACCACCACCGTCCGCGAGCGGTGCCGGTCTTCTTTCACAAAGGGCGCAAACTGCGGGTGGCTTTCCACGAATTTGTACAGCATCTTGGCCTTTTCCTCGGTTTCTTTCCGGATGGTTTCAATCCCGATCCGGTTGAAATCCTGCGCAATTTTGCCCAGCAGGTAAATGAACAGCACGTTGGGCGTTGCGGGCGTTTCGTACGTCCGGAAGTTTTTCCAGAGCGTCGGCAGGTTGTGGTGCGCGCCAATGTGCTGGTCGCCGTGCTTCAGCAGTTCGGCTTTTTCGAGGCATTTGTCCCCGGCAATCCAGACGCCCAGACCGGCGGGCATTCCGAACGCTTTCTGCACCGAAAAAAACGCCGTATCGATCAGCGAAAAGTCCAGATCCGGGAACGGGGCCGACGATACCATATCGACCGCAATCAATTTTTTCGCGTTGCTGCGTTTCAGTTTGTGAATATCAACCGTCCGCATCTGCACGCCCGAACTGGTTTCGTTGTGCGTCACCGCAATCAGTTCGGCGTATTCCGGAACCTGGATTTCGCCGTAATCAAACCCTTCACCGAACGGTTTTTCCTGCTTGTGGGTGTACTTGTGCAGAGCCGTCGCGTATTCGCAGAATTTCTTTGAAAACGAGCCATTCAGCAGGTGGAAGCTTTCGTGTTCGACGCAGTTGAGCAGAATCCGTTCCCACACTTCGGAAGCCGAACCGGTGAAATAAATCCCGTGCGACTCCGGAATCGTGAGCAGTTCGCGCAGTTGTTCGACGCAAAACTGGTACAGGCTCCGAAACCGGGCACTCCGGTGCGAAATCGATCCAATCTGCTCATCCATCGCCGTTTGCAAGTGCTGGTAAAGTGTCGGATATAACTCCGCGGGTCCGGCGGTGAAGTAGGTTTGTTTCATAGTTGATCAATAAAAATACGACTTTGTCCAGCGCAGGCTGTCCGGAAAATGAAACTCAAAGTGCCCAAACTGTTCTTCGGTTGAGAGCACGACACTGTTCGACGGCTCGCTTTTTTCGTAAAGAATCGGCAGCTTCTGGCCCAGTAAATCGTGCAATTGCTGGTCCGTCAGCGTATGAAACGAGCGGGTTTTTCCCACATACGATTGGCCGTCGACCCAAAACCGCACCTCCGCGCGGTAAAAATGGCGATACCGGGTTCTGACGCTTTCAAAATGCGACAGGGTGCCAACGGTCATTACCGGATCTTTCCGGATCTGCTTTCGCTGAAAAACCGAGTACAGTTTGGGAACCGTGGCCAGCAAAAGCAGAAGCGGAGTAAAAGCAATCAGCAGCGCCTTTGAAGGGGGCCACGCCAGCGGTTTTGCTTTCACGCCCTCTCCCATCGCCTTTTAGTATAACAATCTGAATTTGATCGTATTGTCGATCTGCCGCAGCTCGTTCACCACTTCCTCCGAATAATCCTTGGCAATATCCGAGATCACGTACCCGACCTGTTCGGTCGTTTTCAGATACTGGCCGTGAATATTGATGTGGTATTTGGCGAAGATTGCGTTGATTTTCGCCAGAATTCCGGGTACGTTGGCGTGAATGTGCAGCAAGCGGTGCGATTCTTTCAGGAGCGGCAACTGGAGCTCCGGGAAGTTGACACTGCCGTAGGTGCTGCCGTTGTTGATGTATTCCAGCAATTTGCCGGGCACAAAATTGCCGATATTTTCCTGGGCTTCTTCCGTGCTTCCGCCAATGTGGGGCGTCAGAATCACGTTGGGCAGCCCGCGTAACTCGTTGATAAACTCTTCGTTGTTGGTTTTCGGTTCATACGGAAACACGTCGATGCCGGCACCGGCCACTTTTCCGCTTTTGACGGCTTCGACCAGCGCGGACAGATCGACGATATGACCGCGCGACAGGTTCAGGAAAATAACGCCTTCTTTCATCAGGCTAAATTCCCGCGCGCCAATCAGATTTTTGTTGCTGGCCCGGCCGTCGGTGTGCAGGGTAACAAAGTCCGCAATGGTGAGCAGCTCGTCCAGCGTTTTGCATTTGCGGGCGTTTCCGAGCGCCAGCTTATCGACAATGTCGTAGAAATACACTTCCATGCCCAGCGCTTCGGCCACGACCGAAAGCTGCGTTCCGATGTTACCGTAGCCGACCAGACCGAGTTTTTTACCCCGCACCTCGAAGCTGTTTTTGGCCGATTTGTCCCAGACCCCCTCGTGCATTTTGTTGCTCTTTGGCACAACGTTCCGCACCAGCATGATGATCTCGCCGATGGCCAGTTCGACCACCGAGCGGGTGTTGCTGTAGGGGGCGTTGAAAACCGCAATTCCTTTGTCGGTACAGGTTTTCAGGTCGATCTGGTTGGTTCCGATGCAGAACGCCCCGATGCACATCAGTTTGTTGGCGTGTTCGAGCACGCGGCTGGTCACCTGCGTTTTCGAGCGAATGCCCAGAATGGACACATCCCGGATTTTTTCGATCAGTTCGTCTTCGTCCAGCGCCCCTTTCAGGATTTCGACGTTGAAGCCTTCGCTTTCAAACAAGTGCAGGGCCACCGGATGGACGTTTTCCAGCAACAGAACTTTGATGCGGCTTTTGGGATACGACTGACTGCGGCTCAGTTTGTTATGGTACAAAAACTCATCGAGTGAAGGGGCAACATAGTCGGCTTTTTCAATCACTTTCGGACGCATCACATTTTCGGTAAAAGCGTAAAACCGGTTGGCCAGTCCCGACTCCCGAATTTCGTAATCGGTGTAGCCATCGCCGATCACATAAATATCGCCGTCCAGCTTCATGTCCCGGATCAGCTTCACCTTTCCTCTGTCGGTTGCCAGCGGATTTTCGCAGTCGCAGCCCACAATATTGCCGGTTTCGTCGTATACGAAGGTGTTCGCAAAGACATTTTCCTCCTTGATTCCCAGCGTCGTCACAATGGGAATGATAAATTCTTTAAAACCGCTCGAGACGATAAAGATCTGGTCGGCGTGTTCGACCAGAAAATCCCGGTTCCGCTGAAAGGAATCCGAAATTTCGTTTTTCAGCGTTTCGATCAGGGCGGGCAGGTGATCGCGGTGAGCGTTCAGCAGTTGCAGCCGCATTTCGATGGATTGCGCCAGTGAAATTTCCCCCGACATCCCGCGGTCGGTGATAATCTTGATTTTTTCGAGGATGGCTTCCCGGTCGCGGTGCGCAGCCAGTGAGATTTCACCCAGCACGTCCAGGGCTTCAACTTTGGTGAAGGTGCTGTCGAAATCGATGACGAAATACGTCTGTTCGAGTGTTTTGGTTAACATAACTGAAGGTTACTCCTTGTCAATCGACAATTGTTGTAAAACGCTTTCCACTTTAAATATTAGCACCGGTATTTTATCACTAATCGCCGGCCAAGTTCGATCCTAATTGATTCCGAAATTTTTCTGAACCAGGCTATTCAGCGCAACGTATCGGGTATTCCATTTCACTTCAGTGAATTCATTCCGGGTTTCTTTGGCTATAAAATGGACCGCTTCCCCAATGATTTCCAGCATTTTAACCAGTGCCAATTTCAGTTTCATAGCCTTCACCTACGGTTCGCAGGTCGTGCCGGCAATAAATTCATATGAAGAAGACGGGCTTTCTCGCTACTCTTTTTTCCATAAGCTCTAGTAGTCAATGCATACCTTTCAAAAACCGCAACGCCCGCTCCTCCGACCAGTAAACGTCCCGGCTGCGCCCGGCCGGTGGAAAACCGCAATGACCGCCCTGCGCCGGAAATTCCATCCAGACGTTCGGCAGATGCCGACCCAACTCTTCCGGGAAACACTCGCGCGACAAAAAAGGATCATTTTTGGCGTTCACAATCAGCGTCGGAACCGCGATTTTATCCAGGTACTGCAAGGCACTGCTCCGTTCGTAATAATCTTCGGCATCCCGAAAACCGTGCAGCCGGGCGGTGAACAGGTTATCGAACTCCCGCAAAGTTCGTACTTTTTGCAATCCCTCCGTATGAATCACCCCCGGCATTGTGGCCGCTTTCTGAAAAACTTTTCGTTTCAGCGTCCGGTTGAATCGTTTGTTGTAAATCTGACTGTCCCAGGCTTCCAGCCGACGCGAGGCCGTGGTCAGGTGCAAAGGCACCGAAAACACCACGGTTTTTTCAACCGCCGGATGAATCGACCGACCCTGTTCGCCCAGGTACTTTAAGGTAATGTTCCCTCCGGCGCTGAAGCCCATCAGGTTGATCTGCCGGTAGCCTTTCTGCAGGGCATAGTCAATGACCAACTGCAAATCCGTCGTTTCGCCCAAATGATAAAACCGCACCTGCCGGTTCATTTCGCCACTGCAACTGCGGTAATGCCACGCCAGGCAATCGAAGCCGTTTGCCGTCAGGTGCCGCACCATGCCCGCCAGATACTGCCGCCGGGAATCGCCCTCCAAACCGTGGGAAAGAATGACCAAAGGTGGCAGGGAGGAAGGCGAATCGGGCTTATTGGCCCCGCCCGCCTTTTTTCCGTTTTCCGCTCCGGCTGTTCTGCTCCAGTCCAGATCCAGAAAATCATCATCCGGGGTTTCGATGCGCTCCCGCAGGTAAGGCACCTCAACTTTCCGGAACAGGGCCGGAACGATGGTTTGCAGGTGGCCGTTCCACAAATGGGCGGGTGCGCGGTAATCCGACGGGGTAATCAGCGGCATAGAAATTCTCTGGAGACGCACAAAGGTAAGCGGTTCGGCCTCAACGGGAAAATCAAACCACAGGAAAGAAAAAAATGCCGTCGCCAGGGGCGGTTTTTTGCAGTATATCCAAAGGCAATTGAACTATTTCGGCAGGCCGTTCAATGTATTTTATCGACCGATTAAACCCGGCCGCTGTATTTTGGTCTAAGTTTTGTTTTATTTGCGATGAATCATTCACCAAAAAACCTTCTGGTACCTATGAAAAAGGCATTGTTATTCGTGGTTGCGCTGCTGATCACGGCCACCTCTTCCCTCGTTTTTGCTCAACAGGCCAAAAGCCCGCACCTAAAAGTGGAAAGCCCCGGTAAAAATGTAAAAGTTGTATACGGCCAGCCTTCCAAACGCGGACGGGTGGTCTTTGGACCCGACGGTATGGAAAAATACGGAAAAGTCTGGCGGACGGGTGCCGACGAAGCTACCGAAATTACGTTTACCAAAGATGTAGTTTTTGGTGACAAACCGGTGAAAGCAGGCACGTATACGCTTTATACCATTCCGGACGCCAAAGAATGGACGGTTATTCTGAACAGCAAGCTGGGTCAATGGGGCGCTTACGACTACATCGATCCGGTAAAAGGTGCGGAACTGAAGAAGATGGACGTGGCGCAGGTCAAAGTTCCGGCGAAAACGAGTTCAACGTCGGTTGAAAAATTAACGATCACGCCAACGGATTCGGATCTGTCGATTGCCTGGGACATGGCTTCCATCAGCGTTCCCATCAAACCGGCCGCCAATTGAAGGAAATCCGCCGGAGCGGTTCGCCGACGGACGCCGTAGCCGAACCAATACCCCGGAAAAACACAACAGCCCGGCCATCTGGCCGGGCTGTTGTGTTTTTTAGAATGATGAGGTATGGATGATGAGTTATGAGTGCGTTAGCCCATTCATCGTTCATCATTCCTACCGCATCATTTCAACGATCAGGGTTCATCCGCATTTTTGGCCGCTGCGGCTTTGCCGGCGGTTCCCAGCGAATTGATCCAGGCGGCAATTTTCAGCGCGTCGGCTTTCGGAACCTGGGGCATCGGCGGCATTTCGGTCGCGTAGTCCGGCCAGTTCTGCGGTTTCGGATTGTAGATCAGCTCCACAATTTTCTCGTTCGAATAGCCTCTTTTCGCCACATCGGCAAACGCCGGGCCCACCTGCCGTTTTTCGGCGTTGTGGCAGGCCGAGCACGTGTGCCGGTTCAGCAGCGGTTTTACTTCTTCAAACGTCGGGGCTTTGGCAATCAGAACCCCGGTTTTGGCACCCGCCGTTGCTGCGGTTTTGGCGCCGGTTTTGGCACCCGCCTTCGTCGGAACGCCTTTCTTGGCGGGCGTTGCCGGAGCCGGAGCGGTTTTGGCAGCCGCCGAATTGGTCGTGCTTACCTCGCTCATCGCCAGTTTCGTCCCTTCCGGAATATTGTTCAGCGTGTAATAGGCCGTCGGGTGAACCAGCGAATACGATCCTTCGGCCGACCGCACGCCGTCGAGCGTCAGGTTGTGGATGTAATACTGGCGCAGCTTATCGACTATGACGCGGGCTTTCAACCCATCGGCGGATACTTTCACCCCTTTTACGCCATGCGATTCCTTGCTCACCGTGGGGCTCCCGTACACCGGGTGGTATTTATAAATGAAACTTTCCACGGAGTACGAAGCCAGATCTTCCGCCGACTTTTTGTCAACGGGCGTCGTGAACTCCACTTCAAAACCGTCCGGCATGGCGCGAACCGCCCGCATCTCGAACGGCATCTGGTTGTTCCAGGTCAGGCGTTGCAGGCCTTCGTCGGCTTCACCCGCCGATCCCCAGCCCCGGTTGGTTTCGCCCACAAACAGCGAACCGTCCTTGGCCCAGGCCATCCGCAGAACGCCCGACCGAAAACCGCTCCGGAAATCGAACGAAGCACCCTGAAATTCGCCGTTCACTTTTTCCATGAACACGCGCGTGATCTTGCTCTGGCCCTGATCGCCCACTAGTAGCTGACCCTTGAACGGTCCGAACGAACCCTCCGGAATCTGCACAATTTCGGAGTTTGAGATGCCCTGAATACCGTGGGGCAACCAAACCACCGGCAACTGAATTTCCGGAAATTCCTTTTTCATTTCGAACAGGGTCACGTACTTTTCGTCGACCACGTTCTCCGGTTTGATGGCCCGGCCCCGTTCGTCGCGGTTGTCACGCGGGTTAATTTTGGCGTACAGTTGCTCCTGCGTCAGTTTCACCGGCGACTTCGGGTCGGCGCTCCAGCGCAAACCGGCCGGGTGGCCCATGAACGCGCCTTTCTTGACGTGCCAAACCCCACCGGAACCGATCCAGTCGCCCTGGTTATCGGTGTAAAACAATTCTCCGTCGATCATCCCCAAACCGCAGGGCGAGCGAACCCCCGTTGCCCAGGGTTCAATCTGACCGTCTTTGGTAATGTGCATGATCCAGCCCCGCCAGGGAACCCGGCTTTCTCCGGCCCACCATTTTTCGTCACCGAAGGCTACGTTTCCCGATACGAAATACGAACCGTCGGGCGCAATTTTTGGTCCGTAGCTATATTCGTGGTAGTGGCCCGAAACCGGCAGATTAGCAACGGTTTCCAGAATGTCGGCTTTCCCGTCCTTGTTCGAATCGACCAGTTTGGTCAATTCACCGCGCTGGGTGCAATACAGGGCTCCTTCTTTGTAGGCCAAGCCCAGGATTTCGTGCAAACCCGACGCAAATTTGCGGAAGAAAGGCCGCCGGCTGGTGGGGTTTTCAACAATCCAGACGTCGCCCCGGCGGGTCGCTACGCCCAGATCACCGTTTGGCAGCACGGCCAGCCCCCCGACTTCCAGCAGGGTTCCTTCCGGTGCCGACACTTTCAGGATTTTATAAAAATCTTCTTCCTTGGGCGACTCCTGCGCCCACCCCACCGAACAGATGGCCGCCGATAGCAGCGCACCAAAAGTCGCCCGGCGTATCGTCGCCCGACGAAGAAGGGATGTATGTAGTTGTTTCATAGAATTAAAACAAGATCGAATAACTCAGTTTGTCCTTCACCGGCACAATCAACTCCTGCCGGTCGCCCATTTTCCGCACGGTTGGCGTGGCGCCCCCGGCATTGTCGATCCGGACGTAATACGCTTTTCCGTCGACGATGTACATGCCGTTTTCCAGCGCCGAAATGGTGCTTCCCTCGGCCAGTCGGGCATACAGATTTCCGGACGGATTCTGAACCGTCAGCTCCCGCCGAACGCCCTGGCTGTTGTCCAGCACGCGAATGGCGTCGCTCACCGTGGCGCCATAAATCTGGTATTTGAAGGTCGGACGGTCACTTTCGTCCAGCACATAACCCCGGGTCCGAAAACCGCTGCCGGTGGTATCGGTGGCCCAGGCGGCCTGGGGAGAGGCTAATTGAGCGACCCCAAAAACCGGCGTTCCCATCCGTTGTACCATGCCCATCGGCCGCGACGAGCCATCGCCCCGGCTGTTCCACATCGGCGTCGAATCCAGAAACTGGCCCCGCCAGATCTGCACCAGTGCGCCGTTGTCCATATCATACGTATAATGGACCTGCTCGGGGCTGCCCACCGAAACCGCATGCACCACGCGCAGCGTCCGGCCCTGGGCGTTTTTGAAACCCGGCATATCCATAAAACTCCGCAGAATGGTGTTGGCCGGGGCCTCGACCAAAATCGGATCCGTCGGGTCGCCATTCGTGGCCCCACTGGCGTCGCTGATGAGGTATTCCCGAATACCGGGGCCCGTGATGGCCAGGCCAATCGACGGTTTTGCCCAGTCTTCCATCTTGGCATACAGCAGTTCGAACGGCACATCCCCGGCAGGCAGGTCGATGGTACCGCGCTGCCGGCGGTCGCCCGGCGCGATGACCACTTTATTGTTGATTTTCATCAGGCCACCACCGCCCGCAGCCCCGAGGTTGAAGGCATAATCACCCGCTTCTTTTACCCGGAGCGTGCCGGTATACCGAATCACAAAATCGTTCGGAATGCGCGTTACATTCGCCGTCAGAAGCACCGATGAGCCTTCTGCCTCGGGCGGTAATTTGCTGAAATCCGGTTCTTTATCAAACCGCCCTTTGTAAACCGCATACTTCAGGTTCATCAGTTCGGGACGCGGTTTGTCGTAGTTTTTCACCACAAGGTTCCGGATGGCCACCGGCCCGTGGTCGCCCTGAATCCGCAGCGGTCCCATTGCCACTTCGTTGTTTCCGAGGGCTCCGCGCGTGGGACCTGAAAGTTCGACGTTTTCGTGAATGGCGACCCCGTTCAGTTCGATCAGCAGCATCCGGGCGTTCTCGATTTTCTTGCCGCTGGCATCGAAGCGCGGAGCCTGAAACGAGACTTTCAGGTGTTGCCACAAACCCGGCGCCCGGCTGGCGTTCTGGCGGGGCGGATGCCCTTCGTACCCCTTCTGTCCGTCGGGGCGGTTGTCGTCCCAGCGTTCGTAAATACCGCCGTTATCGCCCGCTTTCGGGGTTTTCGTTCCCCAGCTATCCAGCAATTGTACTTCGTAACGCCCTTGCAGATAGACCCCGGAATTAGACCCTTTCGCGATTAAAAAATCCAGATCCAGATCGACATCACCATGCTGGAAATTCGAAACCAGATCAATGTTCCCATCTTTGCCGGGCAGGTTAGCCAGCACCCCGGTTCCTTTCGTGGAAGTCAGGCTGTTATTCTGGTTCAGATTGGCCGAAACATCACCGACAATCTGCCAGTTTTTTCCCGGTTTTTGAAAAGCACTTAAATCGTTGAGCGGAAGAGCCGTCGGCTGGTCAGTTTTGGACTGAGCCATCGCCAGTCCGGCACTGCACACCCATCCGACGCCCAGCACCAAACGGGCGAACGTTGTGTTCATGAGGATAAAAAATAGATAGGTTTGATTTTCGGGCTGAAAGTTACCTCTTTTTTAAATTTTTTTATAAAATAGATTCAATTCCCCCGCAAAGGTACTATTTCAGCACCGAATTTCAGAATTCCAAGACGGGATGACCACGCCACGCTCCGGGCCGGATCGCTCCCGGTTTTGGCCCGTTCATCCGGCCTTAAAAAAAGCACGCAGGCCCCACACGCACCGCGTTGACATTTCGCCTATCTTTGAAGGCGGTTTTTCGTCCAACTCATTGTTCACACAATTCTATTTTTTCGAATGAAGAAATCTATCTTAGCCTTAATCATGGTAGCGGGCGCAGCTCAATTGGCTGTTGCTCAGGAGAAAAAACAACAAAATCCGGAATCGTCCGAAATCTGGGAGCCCGTTCCGCGCGTCGTCACACCGGGCGTTTTGTCACCCAGCACGGCATCCGGCACCACGGCTCCTTCCGACGCCATCGTGTTGTTCGACGGAAAGGACGGCAGCAAGTGGGTCTCGGTGAAAGATTACAACCCGAACAACTGGAATGGCGTCACCGAAGGGTCAAACACCTGGCCGGTCAGAGATGGCGCGATGTTTTCGGCCAAAGGAGCATCGCTCCGGACGAAGCAGGAATTTCAGGATTTTCAGCTTCACATTGAATTCCGGGCCCCCGACAAAGTGGAAGGAAACGGCCAGGGACGCGGCAACAGCGGAATTTTCTTGCAGGGACGTTACGAATTGCAGGTGCTGGATGGCTACAACAACCCGACGTATTCGAACGGGATGGTGGGTTCGATCTACAAGCAGGCCATTCCGCTGGTCAACCCGAGCCGCAAACCGGGCGAATGGCAGACCTACGACATTATCTACTACGCGCCGAAATTCAACAAAGACGGCATGATGGCCGAACAGGGCAAAGTGACGGTTTTGCTGAACGGCGTCCTGGTGCTGTATAATTTCAACATCAAAGGAACGACGGAATACATCGGTTATCCGAAAGTACAGCCGCACGGGAAGGGCCCGCTGCTGTTGCAGGATCACGGCAATCCGGTCGGCTTCCGGAACATCTGGATTCGGGAGTTATAAGTCGAATTACGGTTTTTAAAAGGGTTGTTTCGCGGAGTTAAGCGGAGAAAGAAGAGTTTAGCGGAGATAAATACGTACTCTGCGTAATTCCCTTTTCTCCGCCCGGCGCTGCGAAATAACCCTTTTTTTATGCCGCACTCGAAAACCTTGTTTATATTGCGTCTAAATAACCGGATCCGATGAAATACTTCCTCTTGCTCGTTATCGGTTGCGTGGCTTTCACCAGCGATAAACCGGCGTATCAGTTTTACAGTCAGAAACTAAAAACCGTTGATTACCAAAAGGTCCTGAAAGAAGCCAAAGAAGCCGATGTCGTGTTTTTTGGCGAACTGCATAACAATCCGATCTGTCACTGGCTGGAGCTGCAACTAACCAAGGATTTATACGCCGAACGCAAAGAGCGGTTGATTCTGGGCGCCGAAATGTTTGAAGCCGACAACCAGACGGCCCTGTCCGACTACGTTTCGGGCAAAACCACCGACAAGGAATTTCCCAAGCAGGCCCGGCTCTGGAACAACTACAAAACCGACTACCGCCCGCTGGTCGATTTTGCCCGCGAACAGAAGCTGCCGTTTGTGGCTACGAACGTGCCGCGCCGGTACGCCAGCGCCGTGGCCCGGACGGGTCTAGCGTCGCTCGACACGGTTCCGGCGGCTCAGAAAGCCTGGATGGCTCCGCTCCCGCTGACCGTTGACCTGACCTTGCCGGGGTACAAAGCGATGCTGGACATGATGCACGGCGGCAACTCAAAACCGGATCCCGAACAAGCCGCCAATTTTGCCCGGGCGCAGGCCATCAAGGATGCGACGATGGCGTATTTTATCCTGCAAAACCGCAAACCGGGTACGACCTTTCTGCACTACAACGGCTCGTATCACTCCAATAATTTTGAGGGAATTATCTGGTATCTGCGCCAGAAGCAACCGGATCTGAAGATTGTGACCATTGCGTCGGTTGAGGTGGATGATATCGAAAAACCGGACAAAACCAACCAGAACCTCGCCAGCTTCATTCTGCACATTCCGGCGGATATGACCAAAACGTACTGAGCTTTTCACCCCTGCGCCCGCCAGGGCAGCCACACCACGAAACTGTAGTCGCGCAACTGCGAACAAAGCAATTCGGGCACTTTCGACTACTACCTTCCCGAAAGCGTTTCAGTCCCGCTGGATTCGGTTCAAAACGGATAAAGATTGCGGGGTTGTTCGCTTTTTTTCAGTACAATTAAAATTATTTTACCAAGCCAACCTACAGACAATCAGAATCTTAATAATTTTTTTAGCACACAGGGTAATTTTTTTTAACTTTTTTTGAAAACCCCGCAATCTAAAGAATCAGGTCCTTCGTAGGTATTGGTACACGCGGTGAACTGTGCTATGGAGGTAGCGCTTTTCATCAGCCATACACGTTTCCGACAGAAAGTCCAGAGGCTAAGCTACTGGACTTTTTCGTTTCTGGTCGGTCCGGTTTCCCGACGGGTGGTCCGGGATAGTTTTGTTATCTTTGTCATAGCCGGTTCAGGAAATAACAACCGGATTGCTATGCACGAAATCGAGCCTTTTTATAATTGGGAAAAATGGTATAGCGCGACGGATGATCCGCAATCGCCGTTTCACGGCCGCGTTTATAACATGAACCAGTACACCAATACCATCTACGGCTATTACATTCACCCGCTCTGGGACGAAATCGGTTCGGAGACGCTGTACTGCAAAATTCTCTTCGCGGATTACGACCGCCGGTTTGTGGTCATCGAGCTTTTTGGTGAGTGGAACGACACGCTGCACAACGACATCATGTATCTGAAACGGCAGGTGATCGACCCGCTGGTGAATGAAGGCATTAACCAGTTTATCCTGCTGGGCGAAAACATCCTGAATTTTCACGGTTCGGACGACAGTTACTACGAAGAATGGTTTGAAGATGTGGAGGATGGCTGGATTGCCGCCGTCAATTTCCGGGACTTTGTCGAGACCGAACTCAAACGGTATCGCCTGGATTATTACATGAATTTTGGGGGTACGCTGGACGAAATCGACAACTGGCGAACGCTTAAACCGGTAGCTTTTTTTGAGCTCGTCAACAGTTTAATAATTAGAAGATTAGGCTAACATCCTTCCGGGAAATGACTCCAGCGCAGCCGGTTTTGACTAACTTTTTCTCCGTAAAGTAGTTTTAGTTTTGAAAACTGGTATTTGTTAATAGTCATTTTTGAGAACGATGAACGGTCCCTTATCGATATTGATCGTTGGCAGCAACAACGCCGAACAACAGGCTCTGGGGCAGGCGTTTCGCAGGCACGGCGTCGAACACCGGCAGTTGTCGGTCGAAAATAAGGCGGTTTTTCAGGCTTATTTTCAGAAACGCCTGGCTGACGCCCTGTTTGTGCCGACCCTCATCATGGTGGATATGGACGACTGCCAGCCGGAACCGATTCTAACCTTGCTGAAAGGGCACCCGGTGCTCCGGCGGATTCCCGTGATCATCTACGGCACCGGTTCTGAGCCGGAACGGGTAAAGCAAACCTACCAATGGGGCGCGACCTGTTACATGCCCAAACCGGAAAGCTGGGATGCCGCCCTGGAGCCATTCTGTTCCTACTGGCGAAAACACGTTGCCCTGCCAGCCATTAAAGCGGAAGATATTTTATCAACAAACCCATTTCAGAACCGTCGCAACCGTCTGGCCTGACGTGGGCAGCGGAGCGGTTTCTGCACCATCACCGTATGACAAACCGGCAGGTTATAGCAGTCGTCGATGACGATGAAGATGACTTATTTTTGATACAGGAAGCATTTAAAGCGTGTTTGAAAGGGGAGAAAGTCTTAATTGCATCCAGTGGTATGGATTTATTGGCGCGTCTGGAAACCGTGCAGGTTTTGCCAACCTTTTTACTGCTCGACCTCAACATGCCGTTGATGAGCGGTTTTGAGGTTCTGGAAAAACTACGGGCTGATCCCCGGTATAATCTGATGCCGGTTTTGATCTTCAGTACGTCGAACGCCCAACCTGACATTGACCGGGCCTACGAGCTGGGCGCCAATTCGTACGTCAAAAAACCGGCTTCCTTCACCGAGTATAAGGCGGTGGTTGAAGACCTGTGCAACTTCTGGCTGCGCATTGCCTCCACCCCCTCCAGCCGGACGTAATGCCAAAACCGGCCACCCCGCCCGGTGGTCGCCGGATTCCAAAACCTTTTGCCGGACCGTCAGTTATTAGTGGTATCTATTCATTAACTCGTAACGAACGATATGGAATCGAATGTGTTTCACGATGCGCAACAGGCGGACTTAGTGTCCAACGAAAACGCAGATACCAAATATGGCCAGGACCAGGCCGAGACTCATATGGTCAAACTGGTGGACGGAAAACTGGTGTCCACCGCCCACACCGAAACCGAAATAACGGACGATCTAAGCAACCGGTATGCCAACGATGAGGAACGCGGGCTGAACTCGCCGAACCAGCGGACGTATGATGTAGTCGATATTCAGTCGGCGCATCCGCAGGCCGATATGGTGCCCGAATTGCCATCGACACCCGACCCGAACAACCCCATTCCGCCCGCGCCGGATTCACCCAATCCGCCGACGCCCGGTACGCCCGGTCCCGAAATCCCGGATTTGCCTTCGACCCCCAAACCGCACCAGCCCGAAATTACGGAGCCCAGCGAACCGGGTCGCTCGCATGAGGTGAACAATTCGTCGGAAATTGATAACCAGGTAAGCAACCGAAACGAGCCCCAGGACACCCCGACCAGCGGCATCGCCGATTCGATGCCCGGTGCCGACGTGCCGACGCAAAGTCAGGATCCGGCTCATAACGAGGAGCTCCCGGAATTTCTGGGCACCTACGGCCGGCAGAATCCAGTCGATATGGGTCCGAAGAAAGACGGACCGGGACCGGATAACTATACCCAACCCAAAGCGGACGAGGGCATGACCGAAAAACCGGATACCGGTACATCGGAATACCCCTACGACGTTGACGAAAAAGACCAGGAACCGTATCAGGGGGGAGAACGTCCGCAGGAAACTGCCCAGATGCTCGACCAACCCAAAGAAACGCTGGACGAAAGTGCGATCAAAAAGGAGCCCATGCAGGAATCAACGGCGCAGGCGGCTTCGGATATGAAGTCCACGGATCAACTGGATCGGAACTACAACGATCCGGAAGCCGCCCGGCAGGACGTGATTTAACCGATTCTGCTCAAGGAACAAAACGGCCCCGCCAGCTTGGCGGGGCCGTTTTGCGTTATCAGGACTTCCAATAGACCCGCTTACGCTAACCATTAAATAAAGAAGCTGGATTTTCAGGATGCTTTCGAAGCGGGAAGGGTAAACGGTTTGTTACACCCGGACACAATCACTTTAAAAAACGTTATGGACAGTATCAATCAGGAGCAACCCGAAGATAATTACCAGGACCTGGTCAGTGCCGAAGCCGGTAAAAAAATCAAAGAACTGGTCGAAAAAACCAATACGTGCTATTTCTGCACGAAGATCACGAGCGGAGAGCCTTTGAAAACCCGGCCTATGTCGGTGCAGAAGGTCGATGAAGCCGGTAATCTCTGGTTTCTAAGTGCCGACGACAGTCATAAAAATGCGGACATCCAGGCCGATAAGCAGGTTCATCTTTTGTTTCAGGGTTCGGAACATTCCGATTTTCTGAGCATCTACGGCGTGGCAACCATTTCCAAAGACAAGCAACTGATCAAGGAGCTTTGGGAGCCGATTCTAAAAACGTGGTTTACGGAAGGTGTCGATGATCCGCGGATTACCGCCATCCAGGTAAAAACGCAGGATGGCTACTATTGGGATAATAAACACGGTAATGCCGTCGCCTTTATCAAGATGGCAGCCGGGGCCGTTCTGGGAAAAACCCTGGATGACTCGATTGAAGGAAAATTAAAACTATAATTTTCTAGTTCGGAACACGGCACAAAACCGTGTTCCGAACTAGAGATTCCGGTTTTGGGATCATTTTATTTCTTTAAATCGTTAATCCGGATATTCCGGAAGCGCAGCACCGAGCCGTGGCCCAGAAAACCGATGTGGCCGGTTTTTCGCTGCAAACCGGGGTGGTCTTTGTGGTCCAGCGTCCCGTTTTTGCTGGCTTCGGCCAGATCGCCATCCAGAATCTGCACTCCGTTCAGGACCACAGTCACCCGGTTTCCTTTCACCGTCACTTCCTGGTAATTCCACTCGCCGAGGGGTTTAAGCGCCCCGCGCCTGGCCGGAATCACGCCGTACACCGAACCGTGGTACTGGTACGGTTCCAGGGTTTTGTAGACGTCGGCGTCGTTATCCAGAATTTGCAGTTCCATGCCCACATACGCGGCATCGCCCGTGAGCGGAGCGCGGATTCCCAGGCCGTTGTTGGCTCCGGGCGTTAGCTGAAACTCAAACCGGAACACAAAATCGCTGTATTCTTTCTGGGTGTACAGATTGCCTTTGCCGCCGTTGTTGTACCAGACAATGTCGCCGTCTTCGACCACGTAATCCTTCGTGTTGCCGGTCCATTTGCTTAAATCGCTGCCGTTGAACAGCAATTCGTAGCCTTCCCGTTTTTCGTCGGCACTCAGTTCATACGGCTTGGGTTGGGGCAGTTCGCGGACAAAAATATTCCGGTAGGCGACGTACGTGCCGTGGGCCTGCAATTCAATCTGTTCCTGCGGAAAAATGGGCTGGTTGCGGTCCCAGTAGTTTTCCAGTACGGTATTATCCGTCACCAGTTCGCCGTTCAGGTACACCGTCACCCGTTCCCCTTTCATGATGATGCGGAAGGTGTTCCACTCGCCGACCGGATTATCGGCTTTTTTCAGGGGTTTGCTGGCAAATTTCTGGTTGTTGTACAGGCCGCCCGACCCCACCTGCGCGCCCACATCGACCCGCGCCGGGTCCCAGATCTGCACCTGTGGGGTGCCGCGCAGGTAAATCCCGGCATCGCCTTTTTCGGTGATTTTCCAGTCAACCAGCATTTCAAAATCCTTGTACGGTTTTTCCGTGCAGATGTTATCGCCGTGCCCGTTGAACACCAGTAAACCGTCTTTTGCCGACCAGCCGCTGCGCATCAGCTCATCGGCTTTCTGCTGTTTCAGCGCCAGCGAATCCGCGCTGAGTTTGCTCCGTTTGATGGGGTTATCCACCAGCCCTTTCCAACCCGAAAGATCGTTTCCGTTGAACAGGGCCACAAAACCGTCGCCGGGTGCCATCGTTTGCAGCCGTCGCTGAATGGCCTGCTGCTGGGCTTCGTTTTCGGGACCGGTCAAAATCGCACCGGCTTTTTCCAGCAATGTCCGGACGGTATGGCCCGAAAAATCGCGGCTGGCATTGGACACCGTCACCACCGTGCTGGCCGCTTGTTTCTGCAAAACCGGGTCGTCGAGGAAACGGCCCGCAAAAACCAGCGCCAGGAATGTCCGGCAACGGCTCACAGCTTTCAGAATTTCGATTTTTTGCTGCGGAGTCCGGGCCACGTCCATCGCGTCGCGGAGCAGCAGCAACCGCTGATCGGCAGCATACGCCGACCGATTGACCAGGGCCAGATACCCGTTTAAAGCCGATTCGGACGAGACCGTATTTTGCCGCACAATGGCCAGCAGGGCCGGGGCCGCTTCCGCCGTTGGCCAGTCGGCTAAGGCCGAAACCGCAGCCGGTTGCATCATGCCGTCGCCTTTTTCAAACGATTGCTGCACCAGCTCGAGCGCCTTCAGACTGCCGATGCCCGCCAGCGCGCCCAAAAACCGCCCCTGCGTTGCGGTCGGAGCCTGCTGCATGGCTTCCGTTACCCAATCCGTCCGCTGCACGGAATCCCCGACCGAAACCGATGCGGCCACCAGGGCCTGCTGCAACGAGCGTACGGTTTTGGGGTTCTTAACGCTGGTCAGTAGTTTCACCAGTTGCGGCAGTTGCTCCTGCCCGACCAGCAACGGCAGGGCCGCGGCAGCCGCCTGGCTGATGGTCGTATCGCCCTCCTGCACCTGAGCCAGCACCTGTTGCACACTCGATTCGGCGGCCCGCGCCCCCAGCACCGCCAACAAGGCCGACCGGGCTTCGGCGGGCATACTCGTCAGGCTGTGGGTTATCTGGGTGTACATCTGGGAGCCTTTCAGCGTTAAAAGTGCGTCTCTTACCGCCGAAATTTCCTGCGGGGTGCCGCGTTTCATCAGCTCCAGCAGGGCCGTCAGCGAGCGCTGCTGACCGGTATGGGCCACCGCCGGAATGGCCGCCAGCCGCACCGTCGGATCGGGACTTTTCAGGGCGGGCATCATCAGCGGAGCCAGCGCCGGGTCGCCGGTTTCGCCCAGTTGGGTCAGCAAATCCGCCTGTACGCTGCCGGTGGCCTTTGTGATCTGGCGGGCCAGTTGTGCGGTCACGAGTTTATTTTTCAAACCGGTGGCCATTTTCAGAGCCGCGACCCGGTATTCGTGCGATGAGTCCAAAACCGCCTTCGTCAGCAGGGGCAGGCTTTTTTCCCGATTGCCATCCACCAGAATTTTCAGGGCGGCCGTTCGGGTGTGGACCTGCTTTTCGTCTGTGCATTCCTGCAACAGCTTCCGAGCGATGGCATCGGCCTGCGGTTTTTTACCAACGGCCACCAACCGGTTGAGGTAATCGAGGTAGCTGGCGGTGGCCTCCGTCACGTCGTACCCATACCCGGCTTCCTGGGCGGCTTTCGCCAGAACCGGCCCGGCGGCCGGGGCCGCCATTCGGGCCAGGGCATACAGGGCAACTTTGCTCAGCTTTTTATCCTCCGGCTGCACCAGCGGAACCAGGGCCGAAGCGGCTGGCAGATAGCGGCTGTCGCCCAGGGCTTTCACCAGCGACAGGCGACTGGCCCCCTGCGACTCGCCCAGCGCCTGCGCCAGGGCTTTCTGGGCGGCTGGCGTGTTGATTTTCACCAACGCCCGCACCGCCGGTGCAGCCAGCCGCTCGTCGGTCAGATACGGTTTTAGGAAGGCAACCGCATCGTCGCGTCCGACAATCTGTAACTGACTGATGATAAACGCCTTGCTTTCCGGGTCGTTCAGCTTTTCCAGTGCCTGCCCGTAGGCCCGGGTCGCCAGGGTCCGTTGCAGTTCCTTGCCGGGTTTGGTCACGTAATAGGAAAGACCGCCGAGGGCGTATTGCACGTTGGTGTTGTCGCTTTTGGTGGGTGCGGCCAGCATCAGCGCCATCTCTTCCAGGCCCTTGGCACCCAGCGCGGCAATGGCATCCATGTTGGTGTTGAACTGCTTACCATCCAGGGCGGGCATTTGAGCCACATCGTTAGCCACCCGGTTTTCCAGCGGTTGGGTTTGCGCCCAGGCCGCGGTCGTGATCAGCAACGAACCGGCACAGGCGAGTAAGGGTAATTTCATAGCGGAAATCATGAGGTTAGAAAAAGCCAGCATCAAATAATCCAGGGAGCGCGCTGGGGCTGGTCGATGAGCCGGTTGGCGCCTTCGTCGTTCAGAAAAACCTGACGGACGGGGTCAAATTTCAGCGAGCGACCCAGTTGCAGCGCCACCTTGCCCAGGTTCACCAGCGTGCAGGAACGAAAACCGTTGGCTTCGTTGAGGGCAAACCGCCTGCGGCTGCGCACGGCCTCGGCAAAATCGGTCACCTGCGGCAGTGGCTCCGGAAAAGCCGCCAGCTTTTTCATCAAATCCGGAATATCCGACTTAAAACCGGGGTACAATTTCCCTTTCGGCCCTTCGATGTAAGGACTGTTCACCTCTTTGCCTTCGCCATCCAGAATGATTTTGCAGCCGTCGGCGTAGGTGTATTCCATCCGGCGCCAGGTACCGACGGCGTCCGGGTGCTGCTGGGGCGCGTCGATTTCCACTGAAACCGGACTGGTGTCGTCTTTCCCCAGAAAGTATTGAACGGGGTCCAGGTAATGCTGGCCCATGTCGCCCAATCCACCGCCGTCGTAATCCCAATACCCCCGGAAGGTGCCGTGAACCCGGTGCGGATTATACGGTTTGTACGGTGCGGGGCCGAGCCACATTTCGTAATCGAGTTCGGCCGGAACCGGCATCGGGTCCAGATTGGTTTTGCCGACCCAGTAAAATTTCCAGTCAAAACCGGTGTGTTTGCTCACCGTCACTTTCAGCGGCCAGCCCAATAAACCGCTCTCCACCAGCTTTTTGATGGGTTTCACGGGGGTGCCCATGCCGTAGAAATTATCTTCAAACCGGAACCAGGTGTTGAGTCGGAAAATCCGGCCGTGTTGCTGCACGGCTTCCAGCACCCGCCTGCCTTCGCCGATGGTGGTCGTCATCGGTTTTTCGCACCAGATGTCTTTTCCGGCGCGGGCGGCTTCGGCGGCCATGATGCCGTGCCAGTGCGGTGGGGTGGCAATGTGAACGATGTCGACTTCGGGCAGTTGAATCAGGTCGCGGTAGTCGGAGAAGGTCTTTAGCCCGGCGTCTTTGATCATGCCCTTGGCGATTTCCAGATGATTCCGATCGACATCACAAATGGCGGCCACGCGCGTTCCGGCGTAGGGAATATGCCCCCGGCCCATGCCGCCGACGCCGATGATGCCCTTGGCAAGCTGGTCGCTCGGGGCCAGAAAGCCTTTTCCCAGCACATGCCGGGGCACAATGGTAAAAGCCGCCAGCGTCCCCAGCGACTGTTTCAAAAAAGTACGTCTAGAAGGTATCGGTTTTTCTTGCATCTCGCCAATTTTCAGATTGTACACCCTGATTAATACTACTGTCTGTTCACCGAATTGGGCCATTTCCAGCAACCGGGCGGGCCAGATACACCCCTAGTTTTACGTTGACAATTGATGGGGTGGATAACGTATAGTCGCGTTTGTTATGAATCAGGCCCGGAATGGGCACCAGTACATTGACATCCAGATAGCCCCTTTTCTTGAGCACCTGATGCTGGCTGCCCAGTTGCAAAAAGGCATACTGTAGCAGGTCGAAACGGTCTCCGGCCCGGTTCCATCTGGTATCCAGCCGCACAGGGTGAGGAGTTCTGTACGGCAACACATTGCCTTGGTGATAGCGCTCCAGATCGGAGAGACCCAATCCCGCAAAGGCAACCTGGGAAAAAAGCACGTTATGCGTTTGAATTGCTACGTAAGGACTGAAAAAACTATGGCGGTCGGCCCGCTGCTTTTGCTGGCGGGTAAGCGAAAAATAATACCGCAGTGCCACGGGCATTTCCAGACTATAGAATTTAGTATTCCGCCCGTCCAGCGCCAGCCCGAAGGTGTTATCCAACCCGGCTAAAACCGTTAAACCTTTGTAGATTTTTTGTTCGGCCGTAGCTTCCAGCGCAATCGCTGCATAATAGCCGGTGAAACTGCTTTGCCGGAGGATCGGCAGGGAAGCCCCGGCTTTGAAAAGCGTTCGGTTTTTTTGAAAAGCCGGATCAGAGGCTTCATTTCGATAGGGTTCGGTTTCCGGCTTTCCGGTATCAGGATTGGTCTGGCCATATGCCGTGGCAATAGCCAGCAGAAAGATAATAACGGTTCGAATCATGATGGAGGAAGTTTAGGATCGCTCCAAATTACAATTTTATGCCGTCAGAATCAAACCCGTCCTAAACACACACTACTTGCATTGAAACCCATTTTTTTCGGTTTAATCACCCGGTTTCGGCCTGTCTTTTTCCGGACTTATTATAAAAAGTCGTAAATTACGTGCTCCCGTTAACTCATTTCTTAGCAGTATGGAAAACCCTGAACAGGCTCCTTCGCGCCGTTCGTTTCTGAAAACCCTGGGACTGGCCGGCACCGCAGCCGCAGCCGTTCCTACCACCCTCGCCACGGCCGGAACCGCCCCCGCGTATTTGAATTTGATAAAAAATCACCGCAGCACGGCCGCCAATGATAAAATCCGCATCGCCCTCGTCGGAACCGGTGGCATGGGCATCGGCGACACCCAAACGGCTCTGATGGTTGAAAACGTCGAAATGGTAGCAGCCTGTGACCTGTACGATGGCCGGTTACGCCGGGCCAAAGAACTCTGGGGCGACGCCTTGTTTACGACCAAAGATTACCGCCAGATTCTGGAACGGACGGACGTGGACGCAATCATCAACGGCACCACCGACCACTGGCACGAAAAGATTTCGACCGACGCCATGCGCAAAGGCAAGCACGTCTATTGCGAAAAACCGATGGTGCAGAAAGTCGAAGACGGCCACACGCTGATCAAGGTGCAGAAAGAAACCGGTAAGGTGTTTCAGGTGGGCAGCCAGTTTGCCAGCTCGATCATTATTTCGAAAGCCAAGGATTTGCTGAAAGCCGGGGATATCGGCGAGCTGGTGTTTGCCGAAGCGCAGTACGACCGGCACAGCGCGATGGGCGCCTGGCAATACTCAATACCGCCGGATGCCTCGCCCCAAACCGTTGACTGGGACACCTACCTCGGCACCGCCAAGAAACGCGAGTGGGACCCCAAGCGGTTTTTTCGCTGGAGAAACTACCAGGATTACGGAACCGGCGTCGCGGGCGACCTCTACGTGCACCTGCTGACGACGCTGCACACGATTACGGGTTCGAAGGGCCCCAACCGGGTGTATGCCAGCGGGGGACTGCGGTACTGGAAAGACGGTCGGGATGTGCCCGACATTCACCTCGCCATTTTCGATTATCCGAAAACCGCCGAGCATCCGGAGTTCAACCTCACCACGCGGAGTAATTTTGTCGATGGCGGTGGAGGGGGGTACCTTGTTCGGCTGGTCGGCACAGAAGGCGATCTGTCCATTGGTTGGGACAGCCTGACGGTTCGGCACCACAAACTGCCGAAAGCGCCCGGTTTATCGATCGACAACTTCCCGAAAGATCAGCAGGAAGCCTATCTGAAGGAATACAATAAGTTGTATCCGAACCGGCCCGAAATGGAAGGGCCGCGCGAGATGGTGTACAAAACACCGAAGGATTACAAGGGCGACCGTTACGAACACTTTGTCAATTTCTTCGATTCGATCCGGAACCAAAAACCGGTGGTCGAAGATGCCACGTTCGGTTTACGCGCCTGCGGACCCACGCAGTGCGGCAACATGAGCCTGTTCAAGAAGCAGATCGTGAGCTGGGACCCGAACGCGATGAAAATTATGAATGCAGTATAGGTGGCCGGTATACGGTTTTCGGTATACGGTGGCTGGCGCATGCAATTAAGTACGCGTCAGCCACCGTATACCGAAAACCGTAAACTGAAACCCGTATCCGAAAACTGTGAACCATTAACCATTCAAAACCATGAAAAAAGCAACCCTTATCATCGGCCTGGTGGCCGGTTTAATCAGCTTAATGAGTCTCTCGAATGGGGGCTCGAAACCCGGCAAATGGGTTCCGCTGTTCGACGGCAAGACCACGAAAGGCTGGCACAGTTACCTGAAAGACAAGGCCATCGGCTGGAACATCGAAAACGGCATGCTGTCGCCCGACGGCACCGGCGGAGATTTGGTGACGGACAAAGAATACGAAAACTTTGATCTGGAGTTTGAATTTAAACTGCCCGCCAAAAGCAACAGCGGGGTGGTCTACAAAGTAATCGAAGATCCGGCCAACAAGTCGACCTACTGGTCTGGTCCCGAATACCAGGTGATCGACGACACAGGCTACCAGCTGGGCGACGGCAATAAGCTGAAAGGCAATCAGTTGACGGGTGCCAACTACGACATGATTGCGCCCAACGATCTGACGATCAACAAACCCGCCGGGGAGTGGAACAAAGGCCGGATTGTGGTGAAAGACAACCACGTTGAGCACTACCTGAACGGCAAAAAAGTGGTAGATTATCACTACGGCGGGGATGACTGGAAGAAGATGGTGGCCGTCAGCAAGTTCAAAGACTGGCCCTACGCCCAACCGCACGCCAAAGGCAAAATTGCCCTGCAAAACCACAGTCCGAAGGAAGGAGTCTGGTACCGGAACATCCGAATTCAGGAGTTGTAAGCTGGTCAATCCGGTTTTTAGTGACGTGGCGTCGCAGCGATGGTTTTGATCCCGCTGCAACGCCACGTTTTTTGATGCGGAAGAATTCGGGTTAGAACCCACAAATTCCGTATCTTCCCTCCCAAATTCCTAAAACCTCATGAAAAAATACCTGGTTCTGCTGACCGGCCTGCTGCTGGCCTTTGCGCCCCCCGCCCGCGAACCCATCAACAAGGAAATGGCCGCTGCGGTAACGGCCTTTATCAAAACCCTCGACGCCGAACAGCGGAAACTGGCGCTGTATTCCTTCAACGACGACGAGCGGTTTGTCTGGTATTATACGCCGGTTCCGCGCAAGGGCCTGTCCATGAAAAACATGAAACCCGAGCAGCAGAAAGCCGCCATGGCGCTGGTGAAACTCGCCATGAGCGAGCAGGGCTTCGAGAAAACAACGGCCATCATGGACATGGAGAATGTGCTGCGCGTGCAGGAAAACCGCCCCCCAAACGACACCCACCGCGACCCGATCAACTACTTTTTCACGTTTTTTGGCGAACCGGACAGCAAAGAACCCTGGGGCTGGCGGCTCAACGGCCACCATTTGCTGTGGCAATTTTCGTCCCTGACGGGCAAAATCTCGGGCATGACGCCCACCTTCCTCGGCAGTAATCCGGACGTGGTCCGGGTCGATGTGCCGCAGAAAGGCAAGCAAATTCTGAAGCAGGAAGCCGAGCTGGGACTGGCGCTGATTAACTCGCTGAACAGCGACCAATTGAAGCTGGCCCTCATCAGCGAAACGTCTCCGCAGGAGATTATATCGACCAACGTCCGGAAAGCGTCGATTGAAAAAATGGAAGGCATTCCCTTTCCGAAACTGACGGAAAGCCAGCAGAAAACGTTTCTGGCGCTGCTCGACACGTACCTCAACAACTACCATGTGACGCTGAAAAATCAGCAGATGGACAAACTGAAAAAGATTGGTTTGGACAAGATGGTGTTTGCCTGGGCCGGCGACCGGCAACCCGGTTTTGGGCCCGGCAAAGGGCAATATTACCGCATCCACGGTCCCACGATCCTAATTGAGTACGACAACGCGCAGAACCAGGCCAACCATACGCATACCGTCGTGCGCGATTTAACCAGTGATTTTGGCGAGGATGTGCTGGCCGAACACTACAAAGCCCAGCATAAATAAGACCTCTGTTTGATGGCCCTCGCTCCGCCAAAAGCATTTACTTTGGCGGAGCGTTCAATAATCCACTTTTCGCCGACCGGCCTTCACCTCGCCCCGGCGTTGTTTTTCGACTTTTTTTTCCTCGCGCGACGCCTTGGTCGGTTTGGTGGCTTTCCGGGGTTTGGGCTTCTCGAAAGCTTTGCGGATGAGCTGGTAAAATTTTTCGGTGACTTTATCCCGGTTGGCCAGTTGCGACCGCTCGGTTTGGTGATAGAGCACCAACACCCCTTCTGACGTGAGTTTGTTTTCCAGCTTTTCGAGCAAAACCGCCTTTTCTTCCGCCGTCAACACCGCCGAATTCGGAATGTCAAAATACAGCTCGGCCTTCGACGCCACTTTGTTGACGTTCTGACCGCCCTTGCCACCACTGCGGGCAAACTGGAACTGCAATTCGGGATAAAGCTGCGCTGGGTCCATATCTTGGCTAAAAACTTCACAAAGGTACGAACAATCCGGCGGACGGACTGTTCCAGCTTGTACGCAAAAAACCGGATGTCTGAACGCTTTCAGGAGGACATTCCTCACTAATCTCAAAAACCGCAACTCGTAAAATCTATGGCAAATCAACAGGCAACCAACCTGATCAGCTCGACGGTGGATACATTCAACGGAGAAACCACGTCGATTTCGACCACCGATGGCATCTCTTTAATTGATCACTGGCTAACGGCCCTCCGCAGTGGCGACATCAGCGACCAAACCAGTCCGATTGCCAACACGCTCAGCGAATTAAAATCACAACTTCAGGAAGGTGATCCCGATTCCGGCCAAATTAAAGGGATTCTGAACGAACTGGCGGAGCAAACCGAACAGGCCGCCCAGTCGGCGGAGGACGATAAAGTAAAGCTGCAACTGGATCAGCTAGTGCAAACCCTGCGGGATTTTGGCAAGGTGATCAGTGGCGAAGCGGGCAACATCGCCGAAAAACACGGCCGCGCCCAGATATTCACCCAAACCGGAACGGGCAGCGCAGCCGGAAACCCCGGCGTCAATCCGGCCGTTCCCGGAACGAGCGATTCGGGCGATGAAGGCAGGGTGCAGGGCGGTGGAGCGTTTGGCGCGGGTTCCGGAACCGGCTCGTCCAGCGCATCCGGTGGCTCCAGCGCCGATTCGCACAACACGCGCGGCTCAACCGGCGAAGGCGGTGGCAGTACGCACCAGATCTAAAATCGCTCCTTCCGAAGCGATTTTTAACAACCGCCGGGCCGAATTGGTCGCACCCGTCAACAATCAGCTGGCGCAACCAATTCGGACCGGCGAACAACCGGAAATCAATTTGGCTAAACTTTGGCCGCCCGATCGGGTTATAGATAGATCGGACAGTCACCAAAACCGCATAACACGATGCCATCTAACGCACTTACCCAAAAAGCCATAGACGCAACGCTCACGACGCTGCAAACCGGCACCGATCCGGCCGCAACTCCCAACGACGGCGCTTCGATCATTGATAACTGGATCAAGGTTTTGCAGGAAAGTAAACCGGGCACCAACGTCCTGGATCAGCTCATGCAACTCCGCTCGTTGCTCCAGATGCCCAATCCGGACACCGATCAGGTGAAGCAGTTGCTGAACGATCTGGCCGACAACACGACCCAACTGGCGCAGTCGAGCGAAGGGCCGTGGATCAACGACCTGGAACAGGTGGTCGTTGCCCTGCGTAGTTTCAGCAGTCAGCTGTAAGTTCTAAAACCGTCAAAAACCGTATTACGATAGCATTTATGGCTACCCAACAACCAACCGAACTCATTCACACCACCATTTCGGCCCTGAACGATGGCGGTATTACGAGCATCATTCCGGTCGATGGTCTTTCGCTAATTGACAACTGGCTCGGGCAACTGGACGGTTCGCCCGCCAATCAGCAGGTTGTCACTTCCCTCTCCGACCTGAAAAGTCAGTTGGAAAGCGACAACCCGGATACGATCACCGTCAAAACGATTTTGCTGGATATGTCGGAGCAGTTAAACGTGCAGGCTTCCAGCACCGAGCCGGATTTTCGCGAACCGCTTCGTAATTTGTCCAACGCCATCCAAACGTTAGCCAGTTCTTTATAATATGGAAACTTTTGAAAACGCAACCGACCTGCTGGACACCACCATTGAAACGCTCGGTCAGGAAGAAAATCCCCAGGCCGATTCGGAAAGTTCGAACCTGTTGAGCCAGTGGATCGAGGTGCTGAAGCAGTCGGAAAACACCCGGCCGCTGAGCAACAAACTGGCGCAACTCAGCAGCGCGCTGACGACCGATTCGCCCAATATGACCACCATTGAGGGGCTTTTAAACGACATTGCGGATGCTACGCAGGAATTCGCCGTCGAAGTCGGTCCGGAAGGGGAATTGCCGTCGCAACTGGAAGGACTCGCTGCGGCCCTGCGGAACCTGACCATTCAGCATCCGTAAACCGGCCTACAAATCAATCTGCATTCGAATGTTCGAGCGCTGATACGGCGAGGGGGTGGATTCGACTTTGTAAAAACCGACTTTTTTGTACAACTCCAGGGCGGGTGTCAGGCGGGTATTCGACTCCAGATAAACCTGTTTGGCGCCCAGCTGCCGGGCGGTTTCTACGGCGTGAACGCAGAGTTTTTTGCCGATCTGCTTGCCCTGGACTTCCGGTGCCACGGCCATTTTGACCAGTTCAAAAACGTCGTCATTTTCCTTTAACAGGGCGCAGGTACCGACAATTTCGAAACCGTAGCGAGCAAAAAACACCCGGCCGCCCCGGGCGATGATGTAGCTTTCCGGATTGCTCAGGGCTCGGATGTCCGGTTCTTCCACCGTGAAATATTTTTCGATCCAGGCCAGGTTCAACTGTTTGAACTGCTCCCGGTAGGCCGGAGCAAAATCCAGAATTTCAATTTCGTCGAGCTGTTTCATCTTGAAATAGGTTTTGAAGCGGCTGAGGTAATGCTCTTCCGCCAGCGTTTCTTCCATTTCTTCCATCGCGAAAATCAGGTTATGGCGCTGCTGGCTGATGAGTTTCGTGTTTAACTCATTGATGGCCTGCCAGATTTTCTCCAGTTCCGGCAGCAGACTCCGCCCCTTCCCGCTGAGTGATAACAGCCGCTTCCGACTGTCTTTGCCCGATTTAGCCGACTCAATCAAACCGGCCTGTTCCAGTTCGCGCGCCAGTTGAATGATAGCCGGATGCGAAAAACCGAGTTCTTCCGCGATTTCGGTCACGCTCAGGGGCGATTTTCGGGACAGTAAGTAGAAAAGCGTGAACCATTTGGGGTCAAAGTCAATGCCCGATGCCTGATAAACCGCCGACGCCTGTTTGGAAATCAGATCACTGAGTCGCCGGAGCCGACTTCCAAACGCCAGTGGCCCCAGTTGTGCCATTAAGTCCATATCCGTATTGGTTTATGTTTTTAATTACGTAATTGATTACGCAAATATGAATCATAAATTTCAAACCGTCAACTGGCAGCAAATTTTAATTTAGAGTCTAGCCTTTTGGGTAGATCGAAACACGGATTGAGCACAAGAGTCAGACGAATTAAACGGACCGTTTCCGTGCGGGCTTTACTTTGACTGGTTCCAGTAGATGAGCACGTTCAGGGTCGCCCGGCCGGAAGCAATCACATCCAGGTCGCCATCGCCGTCCAGATCAGCGGCCTGCAGGTCTTCGGCGGCCATCATTACGCTATCGTCCAGCACGTGTTCCTGCCAGGTATGCAGCGTTTTGTCCGGTACAAACAAGCGGACGCCCACTTTCTTCTCGGCGTTGGGATTCCGCCAGCCGACGGCAATCTGATCCACGCCCAGTTTCAGAAAATCTCCGCAGGCCAGCGCGTGGCCCTGGCTCAGTTGTTCAGTCAGTGTTTGCTGAACGCCGTACATCAGTTTATCCGGGGCGTCGGCAATCGGGCCGTTTTTGTAGACCACCAGTTTATTACCGTGCATGGGCTCCACGGCGGCCACAAACGGGACTTTGCCGTTTTGAAAACCGCGCCGGACTTCCCCCATGCCGTTTCCCGCACCAATCCAGCGATCGACCGGAGCCCATTTTCCGCCTTTGAACGCGACGGTTTTTCCGCCCTCCTTGCTTCCGATCAGCACCCGGGTTTCGGCCCCATCTTCCCAGATTTCAAAATTGTGCGTCAGGTGCATGGTCGAATCGACCAGTTGCATCGGCCACGGATCGCGCGGATTTTTCGGTTTTTCATACCCCAGAATCCGCACTCCGCGCCCTTCGCCGTTTTTGTTTCCCAGGCCGTGCAGCGGCACCACAATCAGCTGGTACCGATTGGGGGCCACGCGCGCCCAGCGCATCCGGTGCGTCGTGATTTCGTGGTGCAGCCGAACCGCTTCCCAGGTTTTCGTTGGATCGCTGGGGCGGATGAGGTAAAAAACCGCCCCGGATTTGGTGGTATCATTGGTTTCGGAAGGATTCCAGCCCGCACCAACGGCCACTTCGACCTTCCCGTCGCCGTCGATGTCGCGGGCCGCAATACAGACGTTATCCTGCGGAGTCAGGTTCTGGGCCATGACGTGCCGTTGCCAGACATCACCCGGTTTTCCGGGATTCCGGTACCAGACAATTTCTTTCTGGTCGGCCATCAGAATGTCCGGTTTTCGGTCGCCATCGACATCGCCAATGGCCAGTCCGTACCCAATATCAATCTGGTTATCAACGACCTGAACGGTGAAGTTCGGTTTTTGGGCGTAGAGCGGGGCAGCAAGCAGGACTAAAACGGCTAATTTTTTCATGGTGAAGAAAGGCAGGGATTGTGGCTAGACGTTCTCCAATATTCGGCATTCGGTACTCAATAATCAATAGCCGGTTTCGAATCCTTCTGACCGCGCCAGTGCTCACCCAATTGCATCACGTAGTAAGGGGTCTGGTGCCGCTCGGCTTCCCGAACAAAGTTGGCCGGATCTTCGGTGTTGAATTCAAACAGATGATAGTGGTGCGGAATAACCAGACCAGCACCCATCTCCCGACCCAGCCGGGCGGCCTCCTCGGCATTGAGGTTTCCGGCCACCCGCCGTTCGGGTTTGTTGCCGTTGATGGGCAAAAAGGCAACGTCAATTTGATACGGTTTCAGGACATCAACCAGGCTATCGTACCAAAGGGTGTCCCCGCTGTGGTAGAGCGTCCACGGTCCGGCCTGCACCACGAAGCCCATGAATTTGCACCGGTTTTGTGCATCGCGCTCCACGGTATTGTGAGCCGCCGGAACGCCATGGATCGTAAAACCGCCCGCTTCTACGGTTTCGCCGTCGTTTAGCCCGGTCGGAAAACCCGGATCGCATTGCAGCCGATCGACCACAAACGCCCGGTTTGCTTCCGGAATGATAAACCGGCTGGCGGGATTGGCCCTGAACAAGGGCAGCAGGGTGTCGGCATCCAGATGATCGGTGTGGTTGTGACTGGACGTAATTACATCGATACCCGTCAACCAAGCCGGATCGACCACCCGTTCCGACATCCGGACGTGCGGTTTATCGGTATTGGCGTATTTAACCGACAACGAATCCGAGAGATACGGATCGAACAGAAGTCGCCGACCCTGCCATTGAAGCAAAAAACCGCTTTGCCCCAGCCACCAGATGTGCAGTTGATTTGGCTCCGAACGAGCGGTTTCCAGGTCCGTCAGGAAAGCTTGCTGTTTTTGAAAAGCGGGAATTAATTCCTTCATAGTCTGTATGGTGTCAGCCTTCCATGTCCGCTTCCCGACTGAAAACGAATGACTTACGTCCGTAAAACCGGACGGCCCGGTAGCGGTTTTCGGGCAAAATTGGCAACTTGCCGCAGGAAATTAAGCAAACCGACGTACTGCAAAACCCCGGCGTACATCATTACATCCTTGTAAAAGCCTTCTACCGGACCGTTCTTTGCTAATTTGTACGTATTTCGCGCCGACCACGGTACCCAGCGAACCTCCTTCTGATGGTTGCCCATGTATTGATTGATTGCCATTTCCAGCTGAAAACCGTCCACCGGTCCCTGTAAAATGGCAGTCAGATCCGCAGTGCGCAGAATGCGTTCGCCGGAAAACAGAATATCGGCCCGGTTCATCTTCACAAACCATTCGGCATGCAACCGGCGCAGAATGATCATATCCACTTCCGGGCACTCGCCTACCGTCCGGACGATTTGCGCCAGTTCATCCGGATCGATGCTCCGCAAATCAGCATCCATCAGCATCACGTACGGCGATTCGACAGCCTGCAGGGCGCGTTTAACGGCTGCGGTTTTTCCCTGATTTTCAGCCATCCGCATGACCGTAATGCGCGGCCACCGTTGCCGGATGCGGGCCAGCGTATCGTCTTGCGAACCATTATCGACGCAAATAATCTGGTCGAAGGAATTCAGGCTCGTCACGATTTCCAGCACGGAAAAAATGCATTCTCCTTCGTTGTAAAACGGAATGATGCAACTCACTCCCGATTTCGTCGTCTCCATACCCCACACGTTTGATTGGCTTCTGAGGTAACAACTCTAAACCATGCGTTGGGGTTTTGACGGATTAGCCCCGGCGGACTTTCTCCGCCCCCGCCACCAGGTTGATCAGCTTCTGACGAGCCGCCCAGCGGGCCGTTTGGCTCAAACCGCAATCGGGCGCAACGGCTAATTTCTCGGCCGGAATGTGTTTCAGACAGGTTTCGATCCGCTCAACGACGTCTTTCACGGTTTCGATGTAATAATTTTTCACGTCGATGATGCCGACTGCAACGTCCATTTTTTGCGCAAACTCCGCAATCCGTTCAATTTCATCGAATTCCCGGTTTGCCATTTCAACGTGGACTTCATCGACCGCCAGATCCAGAAAGTCCGGCAGCATCGGGTGAATTTTCCGGTAGCCCACCGGCCGGCCCTTGAAGTTCCCGAAACACAGGTGCGTCGACAGGCGGCATTTCCCGACCACCGGCGCAACCGTTCGGTTAAAAATATCGACAAACCGCTTCGTATCTTCCTTGTAGGCATAACACGACATCGACGGCTCATCGACGGTAATCTCCTCACAACCAGCCGCCACCAACTTTTCCAGTTCGTCCCGAACGAACGGCAACAGCGCTTCCGTGATGTCGTAGCGGTCCTTGTAGCGATCGTTCGGCAGCATCCGGCCGCTCAGGGTATACGGCCCCGGAATGGACGCTTTCAGGGTTGGGCCTACCGGAGCAAGTCTTTTCAACCGCTGGTATTCTTTCACCGCACCCAGGCCGTTCGGAGCCGTCAATTCTTCAACAATGGAATGCTTGCCGCGCTGGTCGTGGGCGGGCGGCCCGAATTTCCGGGTTTCCGCATGATTCGGCTGGAGTCCTTTGATGTAACCGTAAAACGACAGATTGAAATCCAGCCGGGTTTGCTCCCCGTCGGTAATGACGTCCAAACCGGCGGTCGTCTGGTCGTGAACAGCCGCAATAACGGCGTCTTCGATCATTTCTTCCACGTCGGCGGGGCCAAACTGATCAAGATTCTGGGAAGCAAATTCGAGCCAGCCCGGAAACGGGTAGCTGCCAACGACGGTTGTGCGGATGGGTCTGGGTTGCATGGAGTAGGGGTCTAAAATCAGTGGGTACGTAAAGCGCCAACCTCGGCGTATAGTTTTGAAAGCCGGTGGGCGTGTTCGTCATAGGCCGACTCAAACAGTTCGGTGGCCCGTTCCGAGCCAACAACAACACCGGCAGTCAGCACTTTCGGCGGTTGACCCGCTTCGGTCAGCAAACGGGCCAGCTCGGCTTTGATGCTGTTGATAATCAGGGCCCCGCCCACGGTACTGCCGGGAGCAACCGGCGTTTCCAGGCCCGGAACCGTCACCATCGCATCCCCGACGGGCGCGCCGGTGTCCAGCACCAGATCGGCAAAATCGCTCAGTTTCAGCCCGTCTTTCCGTTTGCTGGTGCTCCGGTCGGAATGTTCTTTCGTGATCAGCGCCACCACTTTTACCCCCCGTTTCCGGAATTCCTCGGCCATTTCAATGGGCACTACATTGCAGCCGCTCGACGAGATCACTAGGGCCGAATCCTGCTCCGACAGGTCGTAATTGCGCAAAATCCGCTCGGCCAGGCCGGAGACGTTTTCCAGAAACATTGCCTGCCGCTGTCCGTTGGCCCCCACCACCAGGTTATGAAAAGTAAGTGACAACTCGACAATCGGATTAAAACCGGGAAACGAACCGTAGCGCGGCCACATTTCCTCGACCATGATCCGGCTGTGGCCCGAGCCAAAAACGTGCACCATCCGGCCCGCCAGTATGGTGTCGGCAAACCAGTGGGCTGCCTGTTGCAATTGCGTAGTCTGCCGCTCCACGGTATCAACCAGTTGGCGGCATTTGTTCAGGTACGATTGTATCATCATAGGGTATGTATCTCGCTAGTCAATGGAACCGCAAAACCGGCCGCACCGATGGCCCCGGCCCAGTCTTCAAAATGAGCTTTGCGAACCGTTGTTTTTTTGCCCGCCGGGCGCCATTCAAATAAATCCAGAAACGACTGCAACGGCCCGAACAAAGCTTCCCCGGCCTGCGTAATCCCTCCGCCCAGCACAACAACTTCCGGCGAAAACGCATTGGCGAGTCCGGCCAGCGTCACGGCCAGTTGCCGCACGGACGTCAGCCAGACCAGCGTCGCCAGCGGTTCGTGCTGGCGGTAGGCTTCGACCAGTTCGTACGTCATTGCATACCGCCCGTACGACCGCCGGGAAACCGTGGCATTGCCAATGGCGTCTTCCAGGTTCGCGGGTGTGCCGGTAATGCCCAGCTGGTTGCTGTCGGCATCGACGGACAGGTGGCCCAGATGACCGGCCATCTGGTAATAGCCCTGGTACAGTTTTCCGTCGATGAGCAAACCGCCCCCCACGCCCGTACCGAGGGTCAGCATCAGCGCGTGCCGGATGTTGCGGGCGGCTCCGTAGCGGGCTTCGGCCATCAGGGCCGCGTGGGCATCGTTCAGCACCTGCACCGGTTCGCCCAGAAAGTCGGACCACACCAATCCCTCCAGACCCGGCAACCGCCCCGGCATGCAGGCAATGGCGTCGTTGGCAGGGGTTGGCAAACCCGGCGCCGACAGCCCAACGCCCGCCAACGACGCCGTGGACGCGGCTTTCAACTGCTGAAATACGTCGGCCACGGCGGTTTTCCACTGGCCTTCCAGCCCGTCGTTGGTCGGGCTGATGACCCGGTGCACCACTTCGCCGGTTTCCGCATTCAGCAACACGCCTTTGATGCGCGTTCCACCGATGTCGATGCCGATTGACTGCATTTGTTTACGGTTTGTTGGTATACGGTTTTCAGTTTACGGTTTTCGGTATACGGTTTTTGATTTCCGCCGGGCCGTCGTTACGGTGTGGTTTCTCACCAGGGCCGTTCATTATTCGCTATTCAGGAATGAATGCGTCAGCCCACCGAAAACCGTATACCGAAAACCGTACACCGTTCTCAGTATTGCCCTTCGCTCACGACCCAGCCGCCATCGACCGCCAGCACCTGACCGGTGGTGTACCGGGAATAATCGGACATAAAATAGATAGCGGCTCCATCCAGGTCCGTGGGCTGACCAATCCGGCCACCGTCCAGCGGCTGTTTGGTGCCGATAAAATTCAGGATGATTTCGTCATTGGCGGCCCGCTGCGCCATCGGCGTTTCCACCAGGGCGGGGGCCAGCACATTCACCCGGATGTCGTGTTGGGCGTAATAGGCGGCAATGGATTTCGTAAACCCGATGATGGCTGATTTGGTAGCCGCGTAGGCGTGGGTAACAAAGTATTTCGGCGACGGCGAAAAGCCCAGCACCGACCCCATGTTGAGAATCGTCCCGCCGGTTTTTTGCTCCAGAAATGCCTGCACAGCCGCCTGATTGGACAGCATCAGCGAAGTCAGGTTCAATTCCACCGTTTTGTTCCAGCCTTCGAGCGTCAGATCGTGCAGCGGACCGTCGCCAAACCGTCGGCCACTGCCGCCGGCCACGTGGTATAAACCGTCAAAACCGCCGTATTCGCCCCGGCACAGCGCAATGGCCGAGATGGCCGTTGCAGGATCGGTGGCGTCGCCGTTCAGCGCCAGGCCAAAACCGCCCAGCTGCGCTTCGGCGGCCTGGCAACTTTCTTCATTCCGCCCGACCACGATCACGCGCGCGCCCTGCCCGACAAACGCCTGGGCTGCCGACAAACCCAGACCCGTTGTACCGCCCACCACCACAATCCGTTTATTTGCCAGCCAGAGTTGGTCCATATTCTAATTTTAGCCGGAAAAAATCCCGACGACGAAGGTATAAAGGCAATTTCAGGATTGCAATGACTTATTATAATAAGTTTCTGTTCGGCCCGTTTTTCGTAACTTGTCGCCAACAACCATCCTCTATGAACGATCGGCCAACCCGTATTCCGCAGTACCAGTACCTGTACGAATCGCTCCGCCAGCAAATTATCCGGGGCGATTATAAATCCGGTGATCTGCTGCCCTCCGAGAAAGACCTGCAGAATCAGTTTCGGCTGACCCAGCCAACCATCCGGCAGGCGCTGGGGCTGCTGGTGCAGGACGGCTACATCCGCAAACACCAGGGTAAAGGCAGTATCGTTCAGCCTCTACCGATTGGGCTGGGCGTTATGTCGATTGTCGGACGGCTGGCCAACACGGCCAATGCGACGAAATCCGAACGGATGTCAACCACCATTTTGACCAAACCCCGGCTGCATGCTTTTCCGGACGACTTTCTGTTTACGCCTACCGAAGACGATCTGAAAGCCGGTTTTTATTTTTTCGAACGCTTGCGGGCGGTGGAAGAGGAGCCGGTTTTTTTTGAAAAGATTATTCTGCCGAACCGCTACTTACCCGGTTTTTCGCGCCAGCGGCTCGAAAACCGTTCGCTGTTCGATTTGCTCCGGACCAAATACGGTTTGCTGGTGAAAGGCGGGGAACAGAAGGTGCTGGCCGTTACGGCCGAGGGGGATCTGGCGCGGCAACTGGGCGTAGCGGCAAACACGCCCGTGCTGCGGCTCGACAAACGGCTCGATACCAATCGCCCCGACTTTAGCTTTTATTCATCACTCTACGCCCGGACCGACCGTTACATTCTGCACGGACGATTCTGAGCCGCCGGAGTCCGGGTCAGCGGCCGTCCGAAAAGCACCTGCCCTTCCTGCCTGCCGGGTCAGCGCGCCGGTCGACAGCGAATAAACGTGGTTATTTGTCCAAAACAACCACCAATAACCCAACCAACCAGCCGTCTCGTGAGTTAATACGCGTACGGATCAATACCCTTGTTTAGATGTCTGGCCAGAAAGCGCCCTTCGATCACGATACAACCGCCCAAAACGAACGGTTAACTTTTGCCCTCCAAGCTGCCGGAATCGGCACCTGGGATTTTGATATTCAGAACCAGCGGGTCTGGTGGGATGAGCGCTGTAAAGAACTTTACGGCTTTCCGAAGGACGATGTCGTTCCGTATCAGGAGGTGCTGGCGTTTGTCTACCCTCAGGATCAGGAGCGGGTCAGGAACGCGGTTCAGTGGGCTTTGAATCCCCAATCCAAGGGTCAGTACGATATTCTGTTCCGCACGCTCGGGGCCACCGATCAGCAAATCCGCTGGATTCATTGCAAAGGCAAAGCCTATTTCGATGCCGAAGGGACGGCCTACCGCTTTTCGGGTACGGCGCAGAATGAAACCGAGCACGTACTGGCCCGCCAGCAGGTGCAGGAAAGTGAAGCCCGGTTCCATAGCCTGATCGAAGAAGCGCCGGTGGCAACCTGCGTTTTCGTGGGTCCGGAACTCCGGGTGGAAATGGCGAATCAGGTCATGATTACCATCTGGGGCAAAGGCTGGTCGGTAATCGGGAAGCCCATCCAGGAAGCTCTTCCCGAGTTGGTGAATCAGCCTTTTCTGGACATTCTGAACCGAATTTACGGCACCGGCGAAATCTATACCGCCAAAGCAATGCCGTGTAAGCTGGACATTGACGGCACGATCCAAGAGTTTTATTTTGATTTCACGTACAAGCCACTGCGCAACTCAGCCGGGGAAATCTACGCCATCATGAACATGGCCATCGATGTAACCGATCAGGTGCTGACCCAGCAGCGGATTGAGGAGAGCCGGCAGCAGTTGCTGGCGCTTTTCGAGCAATCACCCGTCGGAGTCGCCATCCTTGGAGTCGATAAGCTGACGTTTCGCATGGCGAATCCCTTTTACGGTTTTCTGGTCGGACGTTCTCCCGAGCAGCTGGTGGGAAAATCCCTGCTGGAAGCCCTGCCGGAACTGGCCGGGCAGGGTTTTGACGATTTGCTGCGGGAAGTCGTCAAAACCGGCAAACCGTATATTGCGAAAGAGGTGGCCGTGGATTTGATTCGGCAAAATCACTACGAAACAATCTATGTCGATCTGACGTACCAACCCCGGCGCGAAACCGAAACCGGTCCCGTCGTGGAAATTCTGGTCGTGGCCACCGACGTTACTCAGCAGGTTCGGAACCGGCAAGTCGTGGAAAACAGCGAATCCCGTCTGCGGAGCCTGGTGGTCAGCGCGCCCTTCCCGATCGGGGTTTACATTGGCCGTCAGATGGAAATCCAGTTTGCCAATCAATCCATTCTGGATGTGTGGGGAAAAGGAAACAACGTCATCGGAAAACGCTACGCGGATGTTTTGCCCGAACTGGCCGATCAGCAGATTTATGAGCAGTTGGACGGCGTTTATACGACGGGCGTTGCGTTCCATGCCAACAACCAGCGGGTTGATCTGGTGGTGGACGGACGCTTGCAGCCTTTTTACTTCAAATACAGCTTTACCCCCCTGTTTGATCAGGATGGCCGGGTTTACGGAGTAATGAATACGGCCGCCGAAATAACGGATCTGGTGCGGACGCAGCAAGCCCTGGAAGCCAGTGAAAACCGGTACCGAAACCTGTCCATCGAATTGGAACGTCAGGTGGACGAGCGAACGCTGGAGTTGGCCGCGGCCAATGAAGAGCTGGCGGCTGCCAATGAAGAACTGGCCGCGGCCAACGAAGAGCTGGCGGCAACAATCGACAATTTGTCGGAGTCCAACCAGCTTTTAACCCGCTCCAACCTGGATCTGGAACAATTCGCGTACATTGCCTCCCACGACCTGCAGGAGCCCCTGCGCAAAGTGCAGCAATTTGGCGACCTCCTGAAAAGCCAGTACCAGACGCAGCTGGGCGAAGGAATCGGCTACCTCGAACGCATGCAGGTTGCCGCCAGCCGCATGTCGCTGCTGATCCGGGATTTGCTGTCCTTTTCGCGCATCTCGACGCAGCGGGAGGTGAATGCCTGGGTCAATCTCGATCAGGTGGTGAAAAATGTCTTGACCGATCTGGAACTGGTGATCGGGGAAACCAACGCCGATGTCGTGATTGATGCGCTGCCCACGATCCGGGGCGATGCGGTGCAGTTGGGGCAACTGTTCCAGAATCTGCTCAGCAATGCGCTGAAATTTCACCGGAAAGAGACGACTCCCCTCATTCAGATCCGGTGCCAGGTGGTGCCCGGGACCCAGTTGCCGTTTGGCATCAACCCGACCCGGATGGCGGCCAATTACTTTCAGATTGACGTCGCTGACAACGGCATTGGCTTTGACCAAAAGTACACCCGCCGGATTTTCCAGGTGTTTCAACGGTTGCACGGCAAAACCGAGTACGCCGGCACGGGCGTTGGTCTGGCAATCTGCCAGAAGGTGGTCGAGAATCACGGAGGAGCCATTACTGCCACCAGCGAACCGGGGCAGGGCGCCACGTTCACCGTTTATCTGTCGGCCTGAAAAACCGCATTGCCCTGAAAACCGGCGTCACGGATGCAGCCGCTCAGAGCCTCAGGCCGGAATGACAATGGTAAAAGTTGCGCCCTGGTTCGGAAAACCGCTGGCGGTGATGACGCCACCGTGGTTTTCGACGATTTTTTTACAAATGGCCAGACCGATTCCGGTGCCTTCAAACTCTTTCCGGACGTGCAGCCGCTGGAAGATGGCGAAGATTTTGCTGGCATAGCGGTTGTCAAAACCGATGCCGTTATCGGCAATTTTCAGTTCAAGATACGGCCGGCCCGCCGTCAGACCGGGCGGGCGGTTTTCGTCGGGTGCCAAAAACCGGTGCGTAATCCGAATCACCGGCGGAATGTCTTTTCGGGAAAATTTAAACGCATTCGTCAACAGGTTCTGGAAGAGTTGCCGGAACTGCGACGCTACCACGGGAGCCGCAGGCAGATTTTCCGCGTGTACCTCGGCCTTCACCTGTTCGATTTTGTGTTCAAGGGATTGCAGAACGTCGTTCAGAATCAGGTGCAAACTTTGGTTTTCAAAACGCTGGTTCGCCGAAATCAGCGAAACCGACAGCACATCGTCAATCAGGGTGTGCATCCGCTGGGCCGCATCCATAATCTTCGACAGATACAGTTTTCCGCTGGCGTCAATTTTCTCCTGCTGGCTGATCAGCAGCCGCTCCCCGAAGGTGGTAATTTTCCGCAGGGGCTCCTTCAGGTCGTGGCTGGCAATGTAGGCAAACTCCTGCAAACTGGCGTTCGACTGCTCCAGTTGCCGTTTTTTTTCGTCGGCCAGCAGCACACTCTGTTTTTCCAGCTCAATGTCCAGCGCCAGGCCGATGATCTGCCAGGGTTTTCCATCGGGCTGGCGCCGAAAAACCGACTCGTAATTCCGCATCCAGCGAAACCGGCCGGTTTTGTCTTTCAACCGGTGTTCAAACGTCCGGACTTCCCCATCTTTTGTGGTGACAAACGAGTCCAGATGGGCGAGAATCTGCGGAATATCGTCCGGATGATGCACGGTTTGCAGGTACAAATCGCCCATGTCGTGGATTTCTTCGGGCGTATAGCCCAACATGGGTTCTACCTTGCGGTTGGTGAACAGCTCCTTTCGGTCAATCAGATCGAAGACGTAAATGACGCCCGGCGAAGTGTCGGTCAGCTTCTCGTTGAAGTGGAATTGCTCATCAATTTTTTCGTGTAAGATTGAAATGTAAATCTCGAAAGCGCGGCTGGCCAGTTCCATCGTGTACCGGTCCATTTCCCGAACCAGCCCGATGAGTTCCGCCGGATTGGTGGTGTAATGCGCCAGAAACGTCAACATGGCCTGTTTCCGGACGTAGCCCATCAGGGCAATATCCCGGGTGGCAATCTGGTTGCGGTCGAGGCCCTGCAATTGGTCCTGCACCCAACGCTGCAACGTGGCATCCATGTGGCCATCGGCCCGGTTTTCGGCAAAGCTGGTGAGCAGCACCACCGCCGAGTCTTTCGCGATCTGCGCCAGCTGTTCCGGCGGCAGTGTCTTAAAAAACGCCAGCATCGGAATGTCCACTTCCTGAAACAAACGCAGCAATTCCTGGCTAAACTCCGCCAGATGCTGTTCCAGCAGGAATTTGGCAAAACCGGGTAAATGCGTAAAAACCAGCCCCGAAGAACGGCCGGCCGGGGTTGTTAGAGTTGCCAATCAGGTGTTGGGTCGAAGGGTTGATGGTTTACGGTATACGGTTTTCAGTATTCGGTATACGGTTTTCGCCGGGCCGTCGCTACGGTGCATCTCCCCCGCCGGAACTGGCGCTTGCGGTGATGAACGCGCCAGTCACCAAAAACCGTATGCCAAAAACCGTATACCGAATACTGAAAACCGGAAACGTATGAAATTTCTCAAGTCAGATCACGCTCCGAAATCCGGCCGGTTTGCTTGTCCTTCAGAATGACCTTGTGCCGACCGTCGTGCGTCACTTCCTCCTTGATCAGGTAGTAATTTTCGTCGTACTCCACCAGGGTCGATTCCTGCGTCAAGCCCTCCCGACCGCGCCAGACGGGCAGGTGTACCGGCTCCCACTGTTTGGTTTCGGCCGACCGGTAAGCTGCGTCCAGCACCGCATTGACCACGTAACCATCGTAGAACGTTTCGGCGGGTTCGCGCCCAGAGTCGGCAGCGTTGAACATGTCCGTAAACATGTGGTTATAGCCCAGATCATTGACTTCGTCGCCCACCGGAAAAAGCCAGCCCGACGTGCTTTCCGCTTTTTCGGCTACGTAGTTGGCGCCTTTGCCGCTGGTGTACATTTCAAAACCGGTCCGCAGAAAATTATTGATCCAGATCGTGCCTTCGGTGCCCATCACCTCGTCGCGCAGGTCCATCCCACCGCGGAACGTCCAGCTCACTTCAAACTGTCCGATGGCGCCGTTTTCGTATTTTACCAGCGCAATGGCGTGGTCTTCCGCGTCAATGGGTTTCACCTGCGTGGCCGCCCAGCACATCACTTCGACCGGTTTTACGTCTTTGCCGATGAAATTCCGGGAAATCTCTACGCAGTGGCAACCGAGGTCGAGCATACAGCCTCCACCCGCCTGCTCCTTATCCCAAAACCAGTCGCTGTGGGGACCCGGATGCGTTTCGCGCGATTTGGCCCAGAGAATGCGGCCCAAAGCACCGTTTTTGACGCTTTCCAGCGCTTTCAGGAATTTCGGCGTGTAGCACAGGTCTTCCAGATAACCGGCAAAAATACCGGCTTCCTCCACGGCTTTCAGCATCCGCAAGGCTTCCGCACCGTTGCGGCCCAGCGGTTTGGTGCTCACCACGGCTTTCTGGTGTTTGGCGCACAACAACACGGCGGCTTCGTGCAGGTTGTTGGGCAGCGCAACGCAAACCATATCAACGTCCGGATGAGCAATCACCTCTTCCATGTTGGTTCCCCAGATGGAACAGCCGTAGTCGTCGGCAAATTTTTTAGCACTTTCTTCGCGCCGGGCGTAGATGGCCACCACGCGGTCGCGCCCCCGTTGACCGTGAATGGATTCGGCGTAGAACCGGCCAATAAAACCGGAACCCAGCATGGCAATGTTTCGCATGATGTTGCAGGGAAAGTAAGGATTTATAAAGAAAACGCTAAATGTAAAATGGGAAATACTAATTGCAAACGTGAAAGCCAGAAGATTCCTTCGACCTTTAGCTTTCAGCAGTTGATACCGCGCCGGTAATCCGGTTTGCCTTCAAGCTGCTTCTGTCAAATATAACCAGCGCGATCCTTTTTTTGGGGAAAAGATCGAAATAATGTGGCAAGCAAACGAATCGCGTAAAAAATTTAGACAAGTCTAAATCTAATTCCTATATTTGCTAAAATGGTTACCGCGGTAACCTTCAACTTGTTATCAAGAGCCATGCACCGGTTGCCGGTTTATCGTCGACAAATTGCCCGTTTCCTGCTGATCCTGTTCAGCTTGATGCTGGTTAATTCGGTGGTTTTCCGGCATGCGCACCGGCTGGCCAGCGGGCGGATCGTCGTTCACGCGCACCCGTTCAAACCCATTGGTGACAGTCCGTATCAGCCCAACACCCACACCAGCGCGGAGCTGTTCTGGCTCGAACAGTGTACCAACGTCCTGTATGACGGTCTGGTCCCCCTGGTGTTTGTCTGTGCCCTGCTGAGTGCTCCGCGTACGCTTCGTCTGCTGGCGGTTTACGAATCCATCCAGTCCCATTTCTTTCCGTATTTCTCCCATCGCGGTCCGCCGGTTGTCGGATAATGCCGTTCTGTTTCGTCGCACTGCGCGATCCGTATTCCCTGCCCAATTGCCATTACTTTCGGTGATCGCTGGTTTGTACTCAGCGGCATCCCGGTTCATGGCTGGCCAGCGGGAATACCCAAACCCTGTCAGGGCTTAAAGATCCGACGGGCTTGTGCTCATCTCTCCTTTTTATCGATTCAAGACAACCATGCAAAAAACGATATACGTATCGCTTCTTTTTATTGGGTTCTGTGTCCGCCTGGCACAGGCTCAATCGACGGCCACCGTTGAAGGGACGGTTTTTTCAAAACAGAAACCGCTCGAACTGTCCACCGTGGCGCTGAAAGGCACCCGCTTCGGCACCCTGACCGACACGGCGGGGGTTTACCGCCTAACCGGCATTCCGGCCGGGCGCTACCAACTGGTTATTTCGCAGGTTGGCTTTGAAACCGTTCAGAAAACCGTCGTGCTGACGGCGGGGCAAACCCTGCGCCAGACGGTCGATCTGCGAGAAGCGGCCAACACCTTAGGCGAAGTCGTCATTACCGGCACCATGAAGGAAGTTTCCAAGCTCGACAGTCCGGTTCCGGTGGAGATTTACACCCCGAAATTTTTCCAGAAAAACCCCACGCCCAACATTTACGACGCGCTCCAGAACATCAACGGCGTGCGGCCCCAGCTCAACTGCAACGTCTGCAACACCGGCGACATTCACATCAACGGGCTGGAAGGGCCCTACACGATGGTGTTGCTCGACGGCATGCCGATTGTCAGTTCGCTGTCAACGGTTTACGGTTTGTCCGGCATTCCCAACTCACTGGTCGAGCGGGTTGAGGTGGTGAAAGGGCCGGCATCGACGCTATACGGTTCGGAGGCCGTGGCCGGTTTGATCAACATCATCACCAAAAACCCGCTGAAAGCGCCGGTCCTGACGGCCGACGTGTTCGGTACTAGCTGGCAGGAATACAATGCCGATCTGGGCGTGAAGTTTCGGGCCGGAACGGCCAATTCGCTGATCGGCTTGAACTACTACAATTACCAGAAGCCCATTGATAAAAACGGCGACGGATTTACGGACGTGACGCTGCAACACCGGATTTCGGTGTTTAACAAATGGCAGTTTGAGCGGAAAGAAAACCGCCTGGCGAGCATTGCCGCCCGGTATTTTTACGAAAACCGCTGGGGAGGCCAAACCAACTGGACCCCGGTTTTGCGCGGCACCGACAGTCTGTACGCCGAAAGCATTTACACCAAACGCCTGGAACTGATCGGTGCGTACCAACTGCCGACTACCGAAAACATCACGCTGCAATCGTCGTTCAACAGCCACAACCAGAACTCCTATTACGGCACCACGCCGTTCATGGCTACCCAGCGGATTTTCTTTGCGCAACTGCTCTGGAACAAGGAATTCAATAACCACTTTAGTCTGCTGGTCGGAACGCCGTTTCGGTATACGTTCTACGACGACAGCACGCCCGCGACCCAAACCGGCGACTCGCTGCGGCCCGTCAACCAGCCCGATCGCACGGTGCTGCCCGGTATTTTTGCCCAGCCCGAGTTTACGTTCAACGACCAGCACAAACTGCTGGTTGGGGTGCGCTACGATTACAATTCGCGGCACGGAAACATCCTGACCCCCCGATTTTCGTACAAATGGTCGCCCAACAGAGACAACGTGATCCGGCTGAACGCCGGAACCGGCTACCGGGTCGTCAACCTGTTTACGGAAGATCACGCGGCCCTGACGGGCGCGCGGCAGGTGGTGGTCCAGGATGAACTGAAGCCCGAACGCAGCTGGAACGTGAACCTGAATTACACCAAACTCATGGTGTTCGGCAGCGGTTTTCTGAACATCGACGCATCGCTGTTTTACACCTACTTCACCAACCGCATCATTGCCGATTACGAAACCGACCCCAACAAAATCTTCTTTGACAACCTGAAAGGGCACTCGACTTCCAAGGGTGTCAGCGTCAACCTGGATGCCAGTTTTACGTTCCCGCTGAAAGTAAACGCCGGTTTTACGCTCATGGACGTTTACAAAGTGGAGGACGGGGCCGACGGCCAGGCCATCAAAACCCGGCAGTTGCTGACCGAGCGAATTACCGGTACCTGGACGGTTTCCTACGATTTCGGACGCGGGTTGTCGGCGGATTATACGGGCAATCTGTACGGCCCGATGCGGTTGCCGCTGCTGAGTTCCGACGACCCTCGACCGCTGTATTCGCCCACCTGGAGCATTCAGAACATCCAGTTAACCAAGCGGTTCGACAGCGGTTTTGAAATTTATGGCGGCCTTAAAAACCTGCTCAATTTTACGCCCCCGGCCAACAGCATCGCCCGCGCCAACGACCCGTTCGACAAACGCGTTAGTTTCGGGGCCGACGGTCAGGTGATAGCCACCCCCGACAACCCCTACCGGCTGACGTTCGACCCCAATTACGTTTTTGCGCCCAATCAGGGCATTCGCGGTTTTCTGGGTATGCGGTATACGATTCAGTAAGAAAAGAACCATTGCAACGGTTGCGGGCCAATCATTGTCTTACAATTAGCTGACAATTAATTCCCTCTTCAAACATTTTAAAAAAGAAGCGGTTTTATGACAAAAAGTAGGTTTTCTTTTGCGGCTTTTTAAATTATTGCGCCGAACAATAGAACATTTACAAGAAAGCTTAGTTTTAATAGTTTGATAACCATTGCTTTACTATTCTTTTCGTATAAATTTACAACCGTAAACCAAACACTCTACTCAATATGGCACTTGCAAAACAGTATGTAAAAAGCAAGCCTACAATTTGCAAAGTAACGTTTACGCTGCCCGCTGACGCTGTGAATGGCGCCAAAGAGGTTGCCCTAGTTGGTGATTTTAACGGCTGGGATGCGTCAGCTACTGCTCTGAAGAAACAAAAAGACGGATCTTATAAAACTACGGTTGAACTCCCCGTTGGCCAGGACACGCAGTTTCGCTACCTGATCGACGGCGAAAAATGGGTGAATGACCCGGAAGCCGATAAGTATACGGGCAGCGGTGTTTCATCGGACGACAATTCAGTGGTTGCTTTGTAATCAGGTCTTCCTGAAGGGTTGCGCAGAAACAATACTCAGAAAAAAGCCCGGCCGGATGGTCGGGCTTTTTTCGTGGGTTCGTCCGGACTAAACCGTAAAGCTATCGGACTCGACGTAGGCTTTGATCAGGGCGGTTTCGCCTTCCTTGCCGGGGTAGGCATTGCCGTGTTCCATTCCCCAGATAAACTCTTTGTTTTCGGCTTTGGCTTTCTGGTAACAGTGCTTGAACACGTTTTTGTAATTGATTTCGCCCGTGGTTGGCTCCTTCCGACCCGGATTGTCGCCAATCTGGAAATAACCGATTTCGCTCCAGCACCAGTCGATGTGCGGAATGATGTGCCCTTCGTTTTTCTGCATGTGGTACACATCGAACAGAATTTTGCAGGCCGGGCTGTTGACGGCGCGGCAGATTTCGTAGGTCTGGTCGGACGTCCGTAAAAACAGGTTGGGCGTATCGCTGAGCGGTTCCAGCACCATCGTCAGGTTATTCGGAGCCAGAATGTCGGAACCCCGGCGCAGGGCGTCGATGACGTGGCCCGTTTGAATCCCGATGGGCAGGTTCCGCTGAAAATCGCCGGGCACCACCGTCATGTATTTGGCGTTCACGCGTTTGGCCACTTCCACGGCTTTTTTGCAACCCGCCAGAAAAATGTCGATAAACTCCTGCTTACCGGCCGCGAGGGTGTTGGCGCCATTACCGCCTTTATCGACCACGAACACGCCCATTTTCATGCCCAGGCGGTTCATTTCCTTTGCAATTTTCTCCTGCTCCTCCACCGGCCGGCCCATCATGCCGTTGTCTTCCAGCGCCATAAAACCGTTGTCGGCCATGAACTTCAGCTGATCGACGACGTCCTTTCCGGCGCTGTTCGTAAACATGCCAAAGTGGGGCGCATACAGCAGCTTGAACTGGTTTTTGGCTGCGGTTTTCGGTTGAGCTGGCTCGGTACCGGCCAACGAATTGCCCGCCAGCGCAGCGCCGGCCATTCCTAACGTTGATTTGACAAAATCGCGACGTTGAATCATAATGAAGAGAAACGAAGGTGTTTATTTTCTTTTTAAACTCGCTAGATAATCGACTAAATCCACCAATTCCTGCGTCGACATGTTTTCCGGCAAACCCGAAGGCATCATCGATGCATCCAGTTGTTTCATGGAAACCACGTCGCTCATTTTGTAATCGGTCACGACCCCGCCCGGAAACTTCATTTGCAGGTCGGTTTCGGTTTTGCTCGAAATGATGCCCGAAACCGTGCTGCCGTCCTTGAATTTAACCTCGAAGCCTTCATACCCGAAACTGATTCCGGCGTCGGGATACAGAATGGCCAGGTATTGCCCTTCTTTCGGCAATTTACTGCCGATTTCCGACAGTTTCGGGCCGAAATCCATGCCGGTGCCGTTGACCTGGTGACAGATCGAGCAATTGGTTTTGAAGACGTTCAGACCCCGGCCAGCGTCGCCGGTCATCGCCAGCAGTTCCGGAATAGCGGGCAGTTTCTTACCGCCCCCGCCTTTGGCTCCGTCCAGGTAACTGGCGGCTTCCATCCGAACTTTCTTCCGCCAGGTGTTGGCCACGCCCTGCACGGCCGCCGTCTTGTATTCGTCCTTGATCTGGCCCGAGCGCAGCAGCGACAGGATCAGTTCCTCGCCGTCGTTGCTGCCGCCAATGGCCCGCGTGGCTTCCCGGCGCAGGGCCGAGGGCCGGTTTTCGTCGAGCGCCACGGTTTTCAGCATCTCCAGCGATTCCTTACTGCCCACCCAGCGCAGGGCCGACGCCATGTTCACGGCGGCTTCCGGATTGTTTCCGTTGATGACTTCCCAGACCATTTTGCCACCGCCCTGTTTCAGCAATTGCCGGGTGGCATCACGGCCCGTCATCTCGTTGAACTGCTTCTGACTCAGGGCCAGCAGCCGCGGGTTTTCGGAAACCGGTTCGTAACGGCTCACCATTTCGATGTATTCGGGCTTGCCGTAGGTATCGTCCAGCAGTTTCGTCAGGGCAGCCATGGCTTCCGGCGTGCTTCTCACAAAATTCGGATCCAGGTGGCGCAGGGCCAGCTTGTTGATTTCAATGTCGTTCGGATTGGTTTTCAGAATACCGAGCAGGGCGTTGGATTTTTCGGTCGTGCCGGGGTTGAAATCAAACGCCCGGAAATACCGCAGTCGCCCCGTCAGGTCGGTCTGTGGATCGGACGCCAGCCGCGCCAGCATCGGAACAGCCTCTTTGGTGCGGGCCCGCCAGACAATGTCTTTGCCACCCGCCGTGCTCAGCGGATTATCGCCCGAGCGTTTCAACCAGGCGGCATAATACGCATCCCACTGGCCATCAGCGCCAATGCCGAGGGCTTCCAGATACCAGCGGTCTTTGCCATCGTGCCGGGCCGCCAGTTGCGCCCACAGATCGGGGGCATCGGGGGAGGCATTCCGGTGCAACGCAATGGCGCATTCCCGCAACACCTGCGGATCGCGGTCGTTCACCAGTTGCTTCACATACGGAATTACATCGCCTTTCAATTGCCGGGCCGCCCGCAAACCCGCCATCCGCAGATTCGGATCCGATTCTTTCAGGGCGGTTTCGATGTATTTTTTGCCTTTACCGTCCAGTTTGCTCAAGAGCCACAACGCCCGGGCTTTCATGCGCGGGTCGGCTGCGGTTTTATACAATTTTGCCAGGTCTTTTTCGGCTTTTGGCCCCAGTTCGCGCCAGTGGTTCCAGGCCGCGTAGCGAATCGCCATGTTCGGGCTTTGCAGCGCTTCGATGGCTCCGGCGGTGCTTGCCAGATCGATTTTCGGGATTTTATACGGGGTATTCGGCGGAGCAACGCGGTAGACGCGGCCCCGGTTTTGGTCGCCGGCCTGGTGTCCTCCCACGCCGGGATCATACCAGTCGGAGATGATGAGTGAACCATCGGGGGCGACACACACATCCGAAGGCCGGAACCACTGGTCGCGGACGCCTTCCAAAACCGGCACAATGGTCGCTTTGTAGCCCGCGCCCTCGTTTGTCACCGGATAGGCACGCACCACGTTCGGGCCGGCGTCGCAGTGAATCACCTGGCCCTGAAAGACCTGCGGCAGCAGTTTCCCTTCGTAAACCAGAATTCCCGTGGGCGAACCCGCGCCGGTTTGCAGCAGGTTCGGCACCACGCCGGGGTCGTTCAGGTGCCAGTGCCGCAACGGAATGGTTTCTTCCAGATTGGTCCGGTTGGCCCGCCAGCCTGCGCCGGTCATTTCGTCGGTGTAGCCGTAATTCCCGTATTCCATCACGTAATTGATCCGGACGCCCTTGTTGCCGTCGTCGTCGTTGTCCGACTGCCACATAGCCCCGTACGAATCTACGGCCACTTCGTAGTTATTCCGGAAATTATGCCCCAGAACCTCCATGTCGCTGCCGTCGGGATTGCAGCGAAACACCATGCCCTGCCGGAAGTTTTTCAAATCGATTTCTTTGCCGGTGCTGCGGTCGATGATCGGCTTGCCGTCTTTATCGAGAATCTGCTTGCCCTCGTTCCCGAAATTGAAATACCATTTTCCATCGGGACCGAACACGAACGAGTGCATGCCGTGATCGTGGTCACCGCCACTGATGCCGCTGAACAGCAGTTCTTTTTTGTCGGCTTTATCGTCGCCGTTCTCGTCGGTGAACACAAACACATTCGGGCTATCCGACACAATCACCTTGTTGCCCTGCACCCAGATGCCGAGCGGAGAAACCAGCTCCGGCCCCTGGTAAAACGTCTTGGTGACGTCGGCCTGACCGTCGCCGTTGGTATCTTCCAGAATCAGGATGCGGTCGCCTTCGGGGCGGGTGGGATTACCGTTGATGCCGGCGCGGTAGTTATAGGCTTCGCACACCCAAACGCGGCCCCGCGCATCGACGTCGATGTTGGTGGGGTTGGTCAGCATGGGTTCGGCGGCAAAGAGCTTCGCTTCCAGACCCGGTGCCACGTTCAGGCTACCGACCGCGTATTTCGGGTCGCGCTTGTCGTCGTCGGAAAGACCGGCAAAGAGCCGGTTGAGGTAGTTCGCGGAGGCCCGGTTGAGGTTCGTATTTTGCCAGGCGCCAACCAGAACGCCCCCGGCCAGAAGACCGGCGGTTGACAAAGCCAACGCCCGCCGGGGTAACCGGACTTTTTGAAAGTAGCGAGTTGGGATCATAAACTTCCCGTAAGGGTAGAAGGGTTGGAATAAACGGTGTAAATGTAGTAAGAAAACCGCAAACTTTTCCGGGTCCGCTGGGCTCACCCGCCCCCGGTTTTGGTTTCCGGAAGGTCTTAGTTCAGGTACGGTTCAATCGCTTTGGGGTAATCGGCAAAGGCAATTTCCGGTTCGGCAATTTCCGGGTGCCACATTTTTTCCCATTCAAAGCTGTAATACCCTTTATAACCACCGGCTTTCAGCGCGTCGATGGCTTCCTGTAGGGGCGCGACGCCTTTTCCTACCAGCGTATACACCGGTTTTCCATCGACCAGGTTGCCATCCTTGATGTGGGCATGCCGGATGTATTTTCGCAACGTCCGGTAGACCTCGGCGGGCGGCTCTTTGGTAACCGACCACATGTTAAAAATATCCCAGATGAGTCCCACGTTCGGATGGTTGGCCTGCGTCATGATCCGGAGCAACAGATCTTTCCAGATCACTTCACCGTGCGATTCGAGCAAAACCGTGGTGCTGCCTTTCTGGGCGTAGCGGCCCAGCTCCAGCAAGCCGTCACTAATCAGGTTGATGGTTTTTTCCCGATCCTGGTCTTTTGGCAGATCGTTGGGAAACACGCGCACGTAGGGACACCGGAGTTCCTGCGCCAGATCGATGAAGCGTTTGGCTTCGTCCAGGTTCTTCTGCCGTTTGGGCCCATCCGCATCGTGCAGGGCCGCCGAAGCGCCCAGGTTGCAGATTTTCAACCGATTGTCGGCAAAGAGTTTCCGGGTTTCAGCGATGCGGGCCGGGGTGCTGAATTCCGGGCATTTGGGCAAAAACAACTCCCCCTGAATCCCCCGGATTTCGATGGCTTCGTACCCTTCGGTCACGGCGGTTTTAATAATCTGGCTCAGCGGCCATTTGGGGCATCCCAGCGTGGAAAAGGCCAGCCGTGACTTCGCTTTTTTAGCGGCCAGACCCCAGGCAGCGGCTCCGGCCAGTCCAAGGGTGCGTTTCAAAAAGGTCCTGCGCGTGTTCATGCCACCTATTTTATTCAAGTCAACCTGAAAAGCGTTTCAGCCCCAGAAACTAATGGGTTTTCGGCAAAGATTACCGTCCGCTCCTTCCGGTCGTCGCTCAGATTGTGCGTTCCGATTTGGAAAATCCCGGCGGGAGTTCGTTTCTTACCGGCCTGAACAAATTTTGTTTCTTCTATGACCCCTTCCTGGCAACTCACCCACCAACGCGCACTGGTTACCGGCGGCACCAAAGGCATCGGCGAAGCAATCGTGAAGCAATTGCTCGATCTGGGGGCCGAAGTGTTTATTGTGGCCCGCGACAACGCCCTGCTGCAACGCCAACTGGCGGACTACCGCGAACACGGTTTTTCAGTGGATGGGCTGGCGACGGACGTTAGCCAGCCGGGTGCGAACGCGCACCTGATCGAAGTTCTTAAAAACCGGTGGGGCAAACTGGATCTGCTGATCAACAATGCCGGAACCAACATCCGCAAAGCAACGATCGACTACCACCCGGCCGACTTCGATCATTTGCTGAACACCAACCTGCGGTCCGGCTACGAACTGTGTCAGGCGGCTTATCCCCTGCTGAAGGAATCCGGCAACGGCAGCATTGTCTTTGTTTCGTCAGTTTCGGGCCTGACGCACACGAGCAGCGGCTCGATTTATGGCATGACCAAAGCCGCGCTGCACCAACTGGCGCGCAACCTGGCCGTCGAGTGGGCACCGGACGGCATTCGGGTCAATGCCGTGGCTCCCTGGTACATCCGCACCCCACTGGCCGAACCGGTTTTAACGAATCCCGAACGTTTAGAGAAAATCCTGAACCGCACGCCCTTGGGCCGCGTCGGCGAACCGGCCGAAGTGGCAGCCGCCGTCGCGTTTTTGTGCACGCCCGCAGCGGGCTACATCACCGGCCAGACGCTGGCAGTGGATGGTGGCCTGACGGCCTGGGGGATGTAAACGGTTACGGTATACGGTTTTGGGTTTACGGTGACTGACGCCGTTGCGGCTGATCAGCACCCGCTTCCGATCAACCGACAGATACCGTAACGATGGCCCAGCGGAAACCGAAAACCGTATACCAAAAACCGTATACCATTTATTTATCCAGTACCACCACCTCGTTGATCAGGTAGCTGCCTTTCTCCGTCATGAGGTTGTACACTTTCTGAACCGTCCGGACGTTGGTCTGGACAGCGGCAACTTTCCAGGCGGAAACCGAACGGCTGGCGCCATCGTAGCGGTACAACACATCGCCCGTGCGCAGGTCGCCCAGTTTTTTGGCACCGGTAACGGTCTGAATCGGGTGATTCGCGGTCGCTTCCAGCAAAACCGGCCTGGTTAGTGACAGGCTGGCCGAAACCTCTTCCGCCGGCGTGAGCCAGACACCGGCAACGGCCAGATCCGGTTTTTCGTGAACGCTGACCTGCTGCACGTTCGTCGGGACCAGCATGTGGGTTTTCGCATCGTAGGCCATCACCGCGTCACCCGGTTTTACGTCCTGAATCGCTTTGGTTTGCCGGTCGGCCAGCGTCACCACGGCATCCGCCGGGAAGCAGAAGTTGTATTCCTCCTTTTTCTTGTCACCGCCTTCTGCCTTCGCTCCGCCACCGCCCAGCAGTAGGGCCATTTCGCGCGACAGCACAAAACCGAGCGCCGACATCAGGCCGGCTTCTTTTTCACCCACGTACTTCAGATCATCGATGTAGGCATCCCAGGCCTTGCGGTCGGCGCTGGCCCCGGGAATTACGAACGGTTTGGTTTCTTTCGTTTTGCCGTTTTCGTAAACCGCCAGCAGACCGAGCTCCTTCGTATCGGCGGCCGTGAACACCTTGTAGAGGTAAATTTTCCGGGGAATGCCGTCACTGTAGTTGAAGACATAGGCCGGACGTTCCTCGTAGCGATCCAGAATAAAGTCGCCGGATTTGAAGTAAGTATCTTTTTCCAGGTTTCCGATCTTGATCGCCTTGATGGCCTTCAAATGGTCCAGCGACATGGATGCGGTTTGCGCCCAGGCACCCTGCGAAACCAGGTGCAAAACCGCTACGCAACACAGCAAAAGAAAGTGACGGAGTAGGTTCGTTTTCATTTTAGTTCGTGACTTGTGATTGGCTATTCGATTTCCAGACTATTTCTTCGTGTATTCGCCGACGCGGGCGTGCAACGCATCGACCACCCGCCGGGCGGAGGTGAACGCGCCCGCCATCCAGGCCGTCAGGTACGTGGTGTGCTCACCCGCAAAGTAGATGTTGCCATCCGGTTCGAGCAGCGCTGGGTAAAATTTCCGGCGAACCGCATCGTCGTAAAGCGCCCAGCCGCCTTCGTTGTACGGGATTTTCTGCCAGGCCAGCGAAAACGAGTTTTCAAATTCCTGCGGGTATTGGGGGTGCAGTTTATAGCCCTGCTCCAGCGCCATTTTTTCCCGGGCCGCCAGTGTCAGGTCGCCCACCGCTTCGGCGCGGCTGTAGAAATTATAATACCCGATCAATACGCCTTTCTGCCCCAGCAGGCCGAACGACGGATACCAGATCTGGTTGATATCCAGGTTGGTCCGGGAAATGCCCCCGTAAATGGCCTCGTCTTCTTCCCAAAACCGGCGCTTGAACTGCAGACCGATTTTGCCGGTTTTCATGTACGGTATAAAATCCGCCGAGCGTTTCACCATCGGCGACAGATCGGAGTCAATTTTTTTCAGAATCGGTAACGGCAGCGTACAAACGCAGAACTCCGCCGTCAGTTCGGCCGGTTTTCCGTCTTTCTGGTAGACCACGCGCACCCCGGTTTCGGTTTTCCGCAGTTCGTTCACCGGCGCGTTGAACTGAATTTTGCCGCCCAGCTTTTTCTCCAATGCTTTCGGAATGGCGTCCATCCCACCTACGGGTTGCAGCAGCGTCGAATGCTGCTCGAACGTATAATCCCCGTTGTTGTAAAAAACCGGCTGCATGTAACCGGAGCGCAAATACTCCGTTAAACCGTAGGGATCGGTCAAATCGCCGGGAACGGTGCCCGCGCCGGGCGGATTTTTGTAGCCCCGGCGGTTGGTGCCTTTGTAGAGTTTGCCGGTGTTCAGATCGCCTTCATTTTTCAGGAAATCAATCAGCTTCTCAACGTCTTCTTTCGTCAACTGCTGGTCGAGCGACGCTTGATCCAGCGCCTTTGCCAGCAGTTCGCTGGTGTACCCGCGCAGGTCACTGTGGTATTCCCGAATCCGCATCCGTTTGTTCGCCAGCGCCCCGGTTCCGCCCTCGTTATACAACCAGGCCGATTCGTTGGAGCCGTTGAAAATTTCCAGCGGCACGCCCAGCTCCCGGCAATAGTGCAGCGTCAACTGGTGGTTGTGCGGAATCCGGGCGGCTCCCCCGTTAAAATACTGACCATCAACAAATTTACAAACCTGCTCGGGGCCGCCCATTTCGGTTTCCTTCGTCCCTCCGCGCACCGTCCAGACCCGGCCTCCCGACCGGCTGCGGGCTTCGAGCACGGTGCAATCGTAGCCCAGTTTTCCCAGTTCGTAGGCCGTGGTCAACCCGGCTAAACCGGCTCCGAGAATCACCACCTTGCGGGCTTTTCCGTCTCTCAGGCCGTTGGCGGGCAAATCAAACGCTTCGGCAGGTGCCGGTTTCAGCAGTCCCCACGCCAGCAAGGTTGCGTACGTCGCTCCGGTTGATTCAATAAAAGTACGTCGGGTCATCTGAATGAATGATGAGTAAGGAATGATGAACGATGAGTTCCTTACTGCGGTAGCTCATTCATCGTTCATCATCCATCATTCCTACTTAACTAAACAATTTTCTTGAACACCTCCATAAACAGGCCCATTTCATCGACGGTGCCGATGCTGACGCGGCAGAAGGGCTGGGCATTGTATTCGCGGGTGGAAGTGAGAATGCCGTTGCTGAGCATGTCTTTCTCGAACTGTTTCGTTTTCATCCGAATCGGAAACAAGACGAAGTTGGCGTAGGAAGGCACGTAGTCGTATCCTTTGTCTTTCAGCCCCTTGTAGAGTAGTTCGCGGGCTTTGTCGTTTTCCGTCCGGCAGAAATCCTGCCATTCCAGATCCTGATAGCTGGCAATACCGGCTTTCAGCGTCGTTACGCTCGGGTTCCATTCACCCCGTGAATAATCCTGAAGCTCTTTCAGAAATTTTTCGGGGCCGATGGCGTAACCCAGCCGCAGGCCCGCAAACCCGTGAATTTTGGAGAACGTGCGGGTCAGGAACAGGTTGTGACCTTCGGCCACCAGTTTTGGCAGGGCCGGGCGGTCTTCCGGTTTCAGAAAATCGATGTAGGCTTCGTCGATGAAAACCGGCAGTTTGGGCGATACGGCTTGGCTGAAAGCCACCAGTTCTGCCGCCGGAATAACCGTGCCGGTCGGATTGTTGGGGTTGCAGATGTACACCAGTTTGGTTTCCGGGGTGATCCGGGCTTTCATGGCGGCCAGATCGAAGCGGTACTCTTTCGTGAGCGGCACGGCGTCGATTTTCGCGCCGAATTTTTTGGCGCAACCCAGAAAGTCGTCGTAGGTAAACTGGCTGGTCAAAACCGTGCCGCCCCCGCCTTTGGCCGCGCTGCCCGTAAAATAAACCGCCATCGCCGTCAGCAATTCCGACGATCCGGCCGAAAGCATGATGTTTTCGGGCTTGACGCCTTCTTTCTGGGCAATCAGTTTTTTCAATTCCTGGCCTTCGAACATCGCGTAGCGATTGCCACTTTCAACCGCTTTCACGATGGCTTCTTTGGCTTTCGGCGACAGGCCGTGCGGGTTCTCATTGAACGCGATGCGGGCCTTGATCTGGGGCATTGGCTCGCCCAGACGGGCGAATTCGTTAACTAAAGTTTGTTCATGAAGTGCATGGGCGGCCACCGGATTCCAGGAATCCTGACCCAGCGTGGCCCGACCGAAAGTAGACCGATCCACGGTTAGGCCAGCGGTCAAAAGAGCGCCCGAACGTAACCAGTTTCTGCGGGTAATGGGTTGATCCATTGTTTCGTAAGTTTTTGTACTAAACTACGACGGTATTTTATTATTTCCGAATACTACCAAATTCAATTTTGCCTTTTCAAAAATAAGCAAAATTTTTAAAATCAATTCCGATTAAAAGTAGATTTATATTCTTTTCTCAATTATTCCCATTATCTACTTAAAAAGTAAACTCACTTTCCTATTTATCGCAATTTTTTCCAAAAAGTTACCTAAAATTTAAACCTGCTTATTTTTACTTATTCCGGATTGAGCCTGCGTACTTTCCCGCAAAAAATGCGTAGAAAGATTCGAAATGTTCCGCCGGAAAATGCCGGCTATTTGATCTGCGTACTGCCCGCTCCGGAAGCGTATTCACCAGTCAGTTTTTTAGCGACGTAACCACTAAAACTGACTCGTATGACTAACGGATCGACTGGATTCCGGCTGATCATGTAAAACCGGTGAGTGAGGGATTGATTGTTTCGCAGAGTTACGCAGAGGAAAAAACATCTCTGTAAAACTCTTTTAACTCCGCGAAACTCTGCGATATAACCCATTTCAAAAATTGAAAGCAACAAAAAACCTCCGACACAAGATTCTGTATCGGAGGTTTGAAAAGAATAGGCTTTGAACTTATTGCTTCTTGTAAACGAGTTGCAGAGTAAACGATACCAGTTCCGCTTTTTTGGTCGTCGGATTGAGCAGTGAATCCTGCACCGCAAACGCTTCGCTCAGTAACTGCGATTTGGCTTCATCATAGCTCAGCGTTACTTCATCGCCGTCGCTGTATTTCTTCGTCAGAGCGGTACCGGCGTAGTCCCAGGTGCCGTCAAAATCAACGACGGTTCCGCCGGAGCGGTCGGTTTCCGTAAAGGTTTTATCGTTTTTTAGCTGGAAACTGGCACTGATTCCAAACTGAGTCAACGCATCCAATTCCTGCCCGTTCGAACTGGTGTACGGAGCCGGCAAACCACCCAGTCGAATCCGATCGGTCGCCCAGGTGCCCACAATCGGCAACGGCTCCGGATCATCGCTCCCCTTGTTACAGGAACTCAGGCCCGCTGCAAACACCACTCCACAGATCAAATAAAGTAAACGCTTCATAACTTTCAGGTTTTTGTGAGTAACAGGTTTCGTGTGAATGGATGAGATGACCGTTGGAAACGTAAGCTACAAAAAAAAAGGTCAGCTTGTAAATTTCCGGGTAAAAACGCCGTATTTTCTATTTACCAATACGGCAGAAACCGCCCCAACGTTGCGTAACGGGTTTCTTTTCCCGAATAATTCCCTATTTTCTGCCGGATTTTTTACCGAAGACCCGGCCGTGGAATCACCGGCAGGCTCTCGTTCCCGTCTTCGCTAACGGCCTGAACGGCAAAGAAATAGTTGTCTTTCGAATACGGCAGCGTCAGGCCATTTTTATCGGTGAAAAATTTCTTCTGCCAGAAGGGCCAGTGGGTTTCGCGCATCAACACGTAGTAGCCCCTGATTTTCCGGCCACCCGACGCGCCGGCTTTGGGCGTCTGCCAGAACAGAATAGTCGAATTGGTCAGGCTGCGGGCTTCCACCGTCACGTTCTGCGGCATCGACGGCGCTTTGGCCAGATTCGCCAGAACCGCCCCGTTCATGGCGGTGTTTTTCTTCAGGTACTCAAAGTCCATAAACTTCACGTAATCACCGTACTCCACGCCGTCCTGCGTCCGCAAATCCTGGTGCTGGTGGGCAAAATTTTCGTTCATTTCCGTGATTCGAACCGCCGGAAAACCGCGCGTCACAAACGGCGTGTGGTCGCCCCCGCGCAAAAACCGGTCGTTGCGGTACACCATCACCACCTCGAGCTGATCGACATACCGCTCGCCGACCTCTTTGGTATAGCGGGCCAGTTGCCGCGACTTCCCGTCGTTTTCCAAACCGTATTGCCGGATGTTTGCCGCCAGCGAATCCGTCTGAAAACCGGGTAAGCCTTCGCTAAACACCCGGACGCGCGTGTTGTCCGTAATTTTCGTATCCGGGCTGTTGTTCGAGCCCACAATGTCGTTGTTCAGTAAGCCTTCCAGGTTCCACTTTTCGTCCTTCGCCCGTTGGGCCAGGTGATTCGCACCCAGCAAGCCCTGCTCCTCTCCGCTCACGGCCACGAAAATGATGGTGGCCGGAAAGGGAATTTTGCTCATCACCCGGCAAAGTTCGATCACAGCGGCCGTTCCCGAACCGTCGTCGTTGGCCCCCGGCGCATCAGCAGTGCGATTCATGACGTCGGTAACCCGGCTGTCGATATGACCGCTGACCAGAAAAATCCGGTCGTCGTTCGGGTCGGTGCCCTTGAGCGTCGCCATCACGTTGCCCATCGGCGTCACCTGATCCACCCGCCGACCGTCGGGTTGCAGCGTCCACGTATCGATCTGGGCCGTCAGCCGGCCCCCCGATTGTTTGGCATACTGCTGAAATTTACGCAACACCCACCGCTGGGCGGCCCCCAACCCGCGTTTGGCATCCGTCGGACTGCTCAGGGTGTGCCGGGTTCCGAAACTCACCAGGCTGGTTACGTGCGACCGGAGACTGTCGGCCGAAATTTCGCCGACCAGCCGGGCAATAACCGGATCACGAACCACCGTTGTCTGGCTCCGGACGGCACCCGAAATAAGAAGAAAGGCAAGCGATACGAGAACGGTTTTCATCCGGTACGTTGAAGAAGTGATTAAGGAGTTTGCCGCCGAAGATACAGCGTCGTGTCGGTTTTAGCACGTTTCGCCGGACGCAAAAAGCGCTTTTCAGGCGAGTGCAAACCCGGTTTTTGACGCAGGCCCGGCCGGTTTTTCCGGTTGCCGGGCGAAAAAATCAGGGCTCCGGCCAACAGCAGAGACAAGCCAATCGACCCAAACGCAATCGGACGCGTGGGTAACTGAAACACCGGCCGAAAGAACGCCCGGGTTTCGTCATCCGAGAATAATTCCCGGAAATCCGAGCCCGTGTTATCGTCCTGCGGTTCCATGCGGTTTACAGTTTTTGGGTCAGGCTCAGTCCGAAAGCGGTTCGGGTTGTTCCGGGCAGCGGTTGCGCCGAAAACCCGAATCGGGCGGTGGCCAGGGTTCGGTTGTATTGCGTGACGGCTTTGCGCACCTGGGTATTTCCGATCAGCGACAGACCCAGCGTAACCCCAATGGACCCAAAATACACGGTCCAGTATTCGCCGGAACGGGTGTAGGTATTCCGGGAGCGGGTCAGCACATAAATCAACGGCACCACCGCAACGACCTGCCCCACCGTCGACAAGGTTCGGAAGATCCGGAAGTGTCGGTTGACAAGGCCATCGTTCAGTTCATGAAAAGGAATTTCGAGCGAATTGGGCGAGCGGAGCCGTTTGCCCCCGTAAAAGTAAGCGCCGTAAGCGCGTTCGATGGGCTTCAAATGCGCCGGAATCGCCCGGCCTGACCGGTAAAAAGTAGAATCGGCGGGGCGCTGGGCAGCGGCCGTCCCCAGAATCCCGATACTGAACAGAATGAAAAAGAAATAACGCATAGTCTGGTAACGCTCACGCACTCGTTGGTATTCTGCCCGATAATAGCAAAAAGAAGTGAGAAAAAGATGAAACCACGCCGTCATCGGGCTCACTTTCTCAATCCTTTTTCCAGGAAATTCATTATTCGCTAAAAAACCGGGTTGACGGGAATCATTTTTCGGTTACCTTTGTACTGTAATAAATTCTATTACAGAATGAACAACAGCCGGTTTTCGATAGCCATGCACATTCTGACCCTTTTATCAAAGGCCAGCGGTGAACTATTGTCTTCGGAATACCTGGCCGGCAGCGTGAACATTAACCCGGTTTTGATTCGGAAAGAAATCAGCAATCTGCGCAAACACGGCCTGGTAACGAGCAAAGAAGGCAAGAATGGCGGCAGTCTGCTGGCCAAACCGGCGGACCAGATTCTGCTTTCGGCGGTTTATCAGGCCGTGCGCCAATCGTCTTTGCTCGGTCAGAACCGGAACAGCCCCAACCCCGCCTGTCCGGTGGGCCGTCAGATTAACAATCACCTGGGGCAGCTTTTCGAGGAGGCCGAACAGGCGTTGATCGCCCGGCTTGATCAGAAAACCCTGGCTGATTTTAGCAATGAGTTTGTTTAATTTTTTTGAACAAAACTGTAATATTTTTTAATACAGTTAAGTACCAGTAATCCAATTATCCCTTTTAAAACTATGAAAATTGCATTGATCGGAGCTTCGGGATTTGTGGGTTCCAGTTTGTTGAAAGAAACCCTCGAGCGGGGTTATGAGGTAACAGCCCTAGTACGGCATCCGGAAAATATTACGGTTTCGGATCCGAACCTAACGGTAAAACAAGGCGACGCCCAGCAGGAAAACGAGGTTGCTGCGCTGGTGGCGGGCCACGACGCCGTGGTGAGCGCCTACAATCCGGGCTGGACAAACCCCAACATTTACGCCGATTCGCTGGTGGGTTTGCAGGCCATTCAACAGGGCACGAAAAATGCCGGGGTCAGGCGCCTGCTGGTCGTTGGTGGCGCGGGCAGTCTGGAAGCCGCGCCGGGTGTTCAACTGGTCGATACGCCCCAGTTTCCGGCCGAGTGGAAACCGGGTGCGCTGGCGGCCCGCGATTACCTGACGATTTTGCAGAAAGAAACGGAACTGGACTGGACGTTTTTGAGCCCGGCCATTCTGCTGGAACCGGGGGAGCGGACCGGGAAGTTCCGCCGGGGTCTCAACCAGCCGGTTTTTGACGAAAGCGGAGCCAGCAAAATTTCGGTGGCCGATCTGGCCGTTGCGATTTGCGACGAGCTCGAACAGAATCAGTACATTCGGCAACGGTTCACGGTCGGTTATTAGGGAGCCTGAAACCGGAGCGCGGACGAATCAATGGCGCGGATTTGAGCGGAATGAAATCGGTTTCATCCGCGCTCCGGTTTTTCATTAAACGAACGGAACGATGGCACACACTAATTGGTAAGTGGGAGCGATAAATAGAAGGTCGTACCGGCACCCGACTCGCTTTCAAACCAGAGTTTTCCCTTTTGCATTTCGGCGTATTCCTTACAAAGAAACAGTCCGAGACCCACGCCTTTTTCGTGATTTGTGCCGAATGTCGAGCGCGATTTTAACGAAAAGATTGTTGCTTGATCATCCGATAAAATACCGATCCCGTTGTCTTTTATAACGATCAGACAGGTTCGATCATACACTACCGTTTCAATTGAAACCGTGCCGCCAGAGGCCGTAAATTTAATCGCATTTCCGACCAGATTCCGCACAATAAGGGACAGCATATTAGTATCCGCCAACACGGTAAAATCGGTATGCATGGTGTGCGTTAAATGGATATTTTTTTTATCGGCCAGTGGTTTATAAATCTCAAGAATTGGTTTTAAGACGCCGTACATAGCAATGGGTGTAAGATGCATCGTTACACCGTTCATCTGATTTGACGACCAGGATAACAGATTGGTCAGCATCTCCTGCGTATGACTGACAACCCCCAGCAATTCTGATTTAATCGTCTTCCGTTGCTCCTCCTCCAGATTGGTTTCCCGAATGATTTCAAGGTACTGCTGAATCGAAGCCAGCGGAGATCTCAAATCGTGCGAAATAATGGAGAAAAGTTTGTTCTGCTCGGCGTTAAGTTGCTTCAAAACCGCCGATTTCTCCTCGACCAGCCGCTGTTCGGCCTTGTAGGCTCTCCTGAAAAAATACGTTGCCAGATAAATCATGACAATACTGACCAGGTAGGTGGAGGCTACATCGATCGTGTGATTTAAACGGTTTGAATAAAAGGCTTTAACACTTTGCGGATAGATGTATTCGATGGTGAGTAGACCAAATACAAGGATTAAATTAAAGATCAACCAGAATAAATACTGCCGGGATGGCGCGACAATTGACAATAAAAAATAGATCAGCATAAAGAGCAGCAACGACGAGCCCACCAGCCCGGCGTTAAAGAAATAATTTACGGCCAACAGGAAACTGATGAGAATTCCGGCCGTAGTAATGCTGATATAAAACTTATTTTTTATTCGGGAGAGATAATATAAAAAAGAAAACAGGATAAAAAGAAGGAGCGAAATGAGCGATGCTTCCATTAAACCGATGGAATAATTAAACGGAATATTATACACCATCGCCAGAATTCCTACCACGCATATTGAATTAAAAATGCGGCTTTCAAGCGTCGTATTTCCCGGTTCGCCAACCAGAGAGCTAAAAAGTTTTCGTAAGGAGTTGAACGGTAAAGTTTTTTCCAAAGTCGTTTCCGATAATAGCGACATAAAAATAGGTGATTAACGCCTAAGTTTAATCACCTATTTTTACAAAATATAAATAATTACAAGACTATTTTACAACTTTTAGCGTACCCTGCATCAGCGAAGCGTGCCCTGGAAAGGTACAAACATATTGATAATCACCGGGAACCGTTGGAGCCACAAAATAAAGTGCTTCCGAACTTTCGGGCTGCATCAGGTTGGTATGAAACAATACGTTCGGGGTCACCGGCACGTACTGCATCCTGGACCCGTTCAGATTCAGCTTTAAAGCCGCATCACCGACCACAGTGGCCGTCGCCGGTTTGACGATTACGCAATTGTGCAGCATGTCGTCGTTGTTGCTGAAAATCCACTTGACGCGACTTCCGGCCTTCACTTCCACCTGCGTTTTGTCAAATTTCAAGCCCGGCACCGTGCCGATCGTAATCACCTGATCAGGACCATTCGTCCAATCGGCGGGCTGTTCAGTAACTCGTTTGGCGATGGCCGTCGCTTTACCTTTCGCGCCCGCAACCGGCAGCCCGGTTTTCGTCGAAGCCAGGGCCATGTCGGCGTGATTGTGTTTCACAGGAGCCGCAATTGTCAGCTTCGTACCCGGCGCAATGTGGTTGAGCGTGTAGTACCCGGTGTTGTGCAGCAAAGCCAGCCCGGCCGCCGACTTGATGCCTTCGGCTTTTACCTCGTGAACATAGCCCTCGCGCAAAACCGTATCCGCTACGATGCGAACTTTCAGACCGTTATCAGCCACCACGACGCCCCGAATCGGCACGGGCCGCGCATCTTCAACCGGGCTGCCGTAGATTTTATGGTATTTATAGGTAAAGCTGTTCAGGCTGTAGGACGCCAGATTCTCGGCGGTTTTCTTGTCGACCGGCAACGTAAATTCTACCTCAAAACCGTCGGGCATCGAGCGGATGGCTTTCATTTCAAACGGAGTCAGGCCCGTCCAGGCCAGGCGCTGAACACCAAACGGATCTTTGCCAGTGGCGGCCCAGCCCCGGCTGGTTTGTCCGACAAACATGGAACCATCAAGCCCCCAGGCCATCCGCAGAATACCGGACTGGAAGCCCGACCGGAACGGAAAACACGCGCCCTGGTATTTGCCATCAACTTTTTCCAGAAAAACGCGCATCACCTTGCTGTGGCCCTGATCGCCCACAAACAACTGCCCGTCGAAAGGCCCGAACCGGTTGGCGGTCGTGTCTTCCAGAATATCGGAAGTCGAAATGCCCATCAGCGTGTGCGGAAACCAGATGGCCGGTTCTTTCAGATTGGGTACTGACTTCACCATGTCGTGCATGGGCTTGCCCGTGCTCGGCACATCTTCCGGTTTCAGTGTCAACGGTGAACCCGGTTCCGATGTCCACTTCAGGCCCGCCGGATTCCCGGCAAAATCCCCCAGTTCCAGGTGCGTCATTCGGCCCGATCCGACCCAGTCACCCTGGTTTTCGGTGTAAAAAATGCTGCCATCGCGCAGGGCCCGGTAACTCGACGGTGACCGCAAACCGGTAGCAAACGGTTTGATCTCGCCTTTCTCGTTTACTTTCACCATCCAGCCCCGCCATTTGGACAGACTGGCTCCGCGCCCGATCCAGCCGAGGTTCAGCGTAATCAGCATATCGCCATCCGGTAAAAAAAGCGGACCGTATGAATACTCATGGTAATTACCGGACAACGGCCACTTCACAATAGACTGGTATTCGTTGGCTTCATCGTCGCCGTCGGTGTCGATCATCTTGGTCACTTCGCCCCGTTGAGTGGCGTATAAAGCGCCCTGGTGCCAGGCCAGCCCCAACGGTTCGTGCAAGCCGTAGGCAAACCGCTTGTACTGCGGCACCCGGCTTCCTTTCATGTACGGATTGCTGATGAGCCAGACTTCGCCCCGGCGGGTCGAAACCCCGAGCCGACCGTCGGGCAACACGGCCATTCCACCCACTTCCAGTTGGACACCGGCCGGAACCGGAACGGTAATGAGCCGGTAATAATCATCTTCCGTCAGCGGACGCTGGGCCATCGCCAGGGAAGAAAGGGTAAGCAAAAAAAGGAGAAACACGAGTCGGTTTTTCATATTTTTATGACTAGGCAATTCGGGAGCCATTTTCAGTTTTTCGTTCGGTTTGTAACAGGGTAACCGCCCCATCATTGCCCAGCGCCCCCAGCACCAGGCACTCACTTTTGAAGGTGGCAATTTGCTTGGGCGGAAAATTAAGTACCGCAACAATCTGCATACCAAGCAAATCCACAGGCTGGTAAAGCTTCGTTAACTGGGCCGATGAGCGTTTGATGCCTTTCGCACCAAAATCAATCGTTAGTTTGTAAGCCGGTTTTCGGGCTTCCGGAAACGCATCGACGGCGACAATCGTACCGGTTGCAATCTCTATTTTTTCAAAGTCGGCCCACGAAATGTCATTTTCCATGGGCTACCACAAAAGGGTATATTGCACCGTTGCCGACCCATTTTTCATCGTCACCGGCATCACCAGTTCCTGCCGCCCCGAACGACTGCGCACCGTCGGTTTTGCTTTCGCATCGAACCGGAGGTAATACTTGCCATCGATGGAATACAGCCCTTTGGCGACTTCTTCCAGCAACGTACCTGACGCCAGCCGGCAATACAACGATTCGTTATCGGGGCCTTTGACCGCCAGCGTCCGGGTGAACGATTTGCCATCGGCATCCGGCAAAACCGCATCCTGAATGTCCAGATCCCGCAGCCGGTACCGGGTGATCGGGAAGCCCTGTTTATCCATCGACAGCCCTTTGTATTTCCACTCATTGTCGGACAGACTATCGGGCCAGTACTGGGTCGGATTCGCCAGCAGGGCCAGCGGATTCTGAGCCGACAAAACCGCCAGCGTACCCAGCGGTTTCAGCAATTGCGGCTCTCCGCGTTCGTACCACATATCGGTCACATCGGCAAAAGCACCCCGCCACACCTGCAACAAGGCACCCTGGTTCAGATCGACGGTGTAGTTCAGGCCCGACGGACTGCCAACCGAGATGCAGTGGGTTTTCTTTTTGGAGCCAAAATTCACAAACGAGCGAATGACGGCCGGTTTGATACCGGGTTCAACGTCGATCTCGCCGACGGGATCCGGTTCGGGCAGTGAAGCACGCGGGTGCAGGGCCTGAAACTTGGTATCGGGCGCCGAAATAAAGAAGCCCAAACCGGGCCGGGGCCACGACCGGCCGAAGAACAGGGTAAACGGATGATTGCCCGCCGTCAGGTTGACTTTGGCCGTGTTCATATACCCCAGATCAAGCCGTTTGTTGGCAATCACCTCTTTACCGTCAATTGCCAGCGACGCAAAACCGCCCTGTTGCAAAGCTAGTGTATAGGGCCCGGCTTTATCGACCACCAGATCGCCGGTGTAGACAATGCCGTGCCAGCGCGGCTGCCCAAACGACACTTCGTAGGTCAGGGCCGAAACCGTATCTTCCTTGACCAGCTTCAGGTTGGCTAATTCGGCCTGCGAGATGGTTTCGGTCTTGTTCTCGTATAACTTGTACCGGATGTTGGTCAGTTTCGCCACCGGCCGATCCGTAATCAATTGATACCCCATATTCCGGATGGCCACCGTACCGGTTTTCACCGTCAGCAGAACCGAACCGGCAGCACCGCCGGCTGCGCGGGGCAACATCAGATTTTCGTGCAGCGTGACGCCATTGAGCGCCATTTTCTCCAGGGTAACCGGGCCTGTTCCACCGCCCTGAATCTGCACTTCCAGCGGTTGCCACAAACCCGGCGCTTTGACGGCATTCTGCAAGGGTAACAAAGCCGAACGGCCTTCAATCGCGCCGAAGGTAGTCGTGTTGATGGCCGGACTGCCCCAAGTGTCGGCCAGACGAATGGCCGTCGAACCGAAGGAAAGCGTAGCTTCCGCTCCCGGCGACAACAGGACTTCCATCACCAGCCGGACATCGCTGGCGTTGGTCAGCAGGGAAACCGCCTGGCCCGGTGTGCCGACCAGCAACCCCGTACCGGTTTTTGTTTTCAGGTCCGCTTTGAAAGGGTTCGCCTGAATCGAAGCCGCCGGTTTCCAGTTGGCGGGCAGGGCCGACAGCCGATCCGTGGGCAAGGGCGTTAAGGATTCGTCAACCGATTGGGCCAAAACCGGCACGGTTCCCGACAGGAGCAGGAAGGCCGCTCCCCGGCGGAACCATCGTAGAATGGGATTCATCAAAATAAGTAAAGTTTCAGTGTTTAAAGCAATTAGTTGCAAGTCTGCCGGATTGACTGCTTATTTTGCAAAAGGGAAAGTAACCGTTTTTTTTACCCTAAATCAAACCCGAACTTTCGCATTCTACCGACTTGGTTTCGTAAAAATAATGCATTCCGGTTTTTTATTTCAGTAATTATTTCGGCAGATTTCAAATTTTTATCACCATGAAAAAACCGTTCTTCGTAAAGACTCGTCTTCTTTTTCTGACCGAATTCGCCATTGTGCTGCTGCTCTGGGCTTTTACGAATAAAAAAGCCGAAATTCATTTTGGGAACGTTTCCATTGGCTCGGCGGCTTTCCCGGCCCCCGACCCCGACAACGGCGGTCTGAAACTTACCACCGGTTTTGGTGCGCTGACGGTCGCCGAAGACCTGGGTTCGGCCCGGCACATCACGGTCGATCCGGCCGGAACCATCTTTGTCAAGCTGAACAAACTGAAGGACGGCAAAGGCATCGTTGAGTTGCAGGACACCAACGGCGACGGAAAAGCCGACAAAACCGTGTCCTTTGGCAACTACGCCGGCACCGGAGTGGCGATTTACAAAGGGTATCTGTACGCGTCGTCCGACACCTCGGTTTACCGCTACAAGCTGACCAACGGCCTGGTTGATCCGGCGACCAAACCGGAGCCCATTGTGGTGGGCCTGACGCTGCAACGGCAGCATGCCTCCAAACCGCTGGCTTTTTCGCCCGCCGGAAAAATGTACGTCACGTTTGGGGCACCGTCGAATGCGTGTCAGGAAAAAGACCGGCAACCCGGTTCGAAAGGTCAGGACCCCTGCCCGATTCTGGAAAATTACGGCGGCATCTGGGAGTTTGACGCCGACAAACTGAATCAAAAGCAAAGCGACGGAACCCGCTACGCCACCGGCATTCGCAATGCCGTGGCCATCGACTGGAATACGGCGTCCAATACGCTTTACGCCCTGCAACACGGCCGCGACAACCTCAACAACTGGGGCGGAAAATTCACTAACGAAGTAAGCGCCGAATTGCCGTCGGAGGAGTTTCTGATGGTAAAAAAAGGGTCGGATTTCGGCTGGCCATATTGCTACAACGACCACGAACAAAACAAAAAAATCCTGGCGCCCGAGTACGGTGGTGACGGCGCCAAAATTGACCGCTGCGCCGGTAAGGAAAAACCGATCATGGCATTTCCGGGCCACTGGGCCCCGAACGATGTGTTGTTTTACACCGGCAGTCAGTTTCCGGCCAAGTACAAAAACGGCGCGTTCATCTGCTTCCACGGCTCCTGGAACCGCGCGCCCTTGAAGCAAGGTGGTTATTTCGTCGCTTTTGTGCCGTTTGGTTCCGATGGAAAACCGTCGGGAAAATACGAAGTGTTTGCCGAAAACTTTGCGGGTGTGGCGGAACAAGGCCAGCCCGGCACGGATGCCAACGCGGGCAAACTCGACCTGTCCAGTCCGGGCGACGCCAAACACCGGCCGATGGGGCTGGCCCAGGGGCCGGAAGGATCGCTCTACATCACGGATTCGGTAAAAGGGAAAGTCTGGCGGGTGATGTATACGGCCAGGAAGTAAATGTTTTCGGGTACGGTTGTCGCCAGCCACGGAGGACCAAGCCCTTACTCGTATAAATCATCTACATTCAGCCTCGCCAGCTCGACCAGCAAACCGCTCAGTTTTTGAGTGACATCCTCAAAATAGCGTTTCCCTTTCTCGGCCGTGGCGGCTTTCGGATTGCCAATGCCGGTATCCGCCGTCACCTGCGACCATTTGCGTTCGGCCCACGCCCAGCCTTCCCGCAGACCCTGGACCTTCCAGGTTTTGGCCGCTCCGTCGCCGGCTTCGTCCAGCGGCAACACCAGATCCGGACGCAGGTGGAGCAACAGGCTCGTTTCCATTTCGTCGGCGTGGTCGCCTTTCGGCTCGTCGAAATACGTTGTTTTGTCCAGCGTATGAAACCAGGAGCAGGTGGTCAGGAACATATCCGGATAGCGGACGCCCAGTTCGCGCAGCATGGTTTTGAAATCATTGCCGCCGTGGCTGTTCAGAATCAGCAGCTTGCGGATGCCCTGCCGGTTCAGCACCTCGATGATGTCGTTCAGAATGGCTTTCTGCGTGCTCGGATACAGGTTGATATCCAGCAGAATATCCGTCTGTCCGGTATTGACGCCAAACGGCAGGGTAGGCAACACCATTACTTTAGCGCCCTGCTCCCACGCCAGCCGCGCCGACTCCGCGGCAATGGTGTCGGCTTCGATCACGTCCGTTGCGTACGGCAGGTGGTAATTGTGGGCTTCGGTGGCTCCCCAGGGTAGAATCACCAGGTCGATGGGGTGATCGTGAATGTGTTTCCAGTTGGCTTCGGCCAGAATATAGGGACGCATAATGAAAAGGTGTTTCGCAGCGTTTAGCAGAGTTCACTTGAGTTAAGCGGAGTTTTTCTCGGATCAGCTCTGATTTCTCCGCTAACCGCTGCGAAATAACCTTTTTATTTTCACACTCAAAAATCTTGTTCAAAACCATCTTTTCGTGTGCGGTTCCGTAGTAACTTGCCCCCATTCCCATCTCCACCGGCTATGGATAATGTTGAATTACTTTCCCGCATTCAGTTCGCGTTCACCATCGCTTTCCACTACATCTACCCACCCCTGAGCATCGGCCTCGGCGTCTGTCTGGTTTTTATGGAAGGTCTGTACCTAAAGACCAAAGACAAGGTGTATGAAGAACTGACCCGGTTTTGGGTCCGGATTTTTGCGCTCATTTTCGGAATTGGTGTCGCCACCGGCATCGTCATGGAGTTTGAGTTCGGTACCAACTGGGCCGTTTACTCCCGCTACGTCGGCGACATTTTTGGCAGTGCGCTGGCCGCCGAAGGAATTTTTGCGTTTGCCCTCGAATCGGCTTTTCTGGGCATTCTGATTTTCGGCTGGAACCGCGTCAGTCCGCGTGTTCACTTTCTGTCGACGGTGCTGGTGGCCCTGGGTTCGATGTTTTCGGCGCTCTGGATTGTCGTCGCCAATTCCTGGCAGCAAACCCCGACGGGGTACCGCATCGAGGGGGAAGGCATGAAGGCCCGCGCCGTGGTAACCGATTTCTGGGAAATGGTGTTCAACCCCTCGTCCATCGAGCGGTATTCGCACGTGCTGATCGGGGCGTTTCTGGCCGGATCGTTTCTGGTTTTGAGCGTCAGCGCCTGGTACATTCTGCAACGCAAGTACCTGGTTCATTCGCAAAAAGCGTTTACAATTGCGTTGTGGGTAGCCGCCATCTCGTCGCTGGGCCAGTTGTTTACGGGCCATAAATCCGCCGAGGTGATTACAGAATACCAACCCGCCAAACTGGCCGCCGTGGAGGGGCACTTCGAAACGGCACCGGCCGATATGTACCTGCTGGGCTGGGTCGATGCCGAAAAACAGACGGTCACCGGCCTGAAAATTCCGGGCGGTTTGTCGTTTCTGGTGCACCAGGATTTCAAAAAGCCCATTCCCGGCCTGAACAGTTTCAAACCCGAAAACCGCCCGGGCGCCGTCAATTTTGTTTTCCAGACGTATCACCTGATGGTGGCCATCGGCATGGCGCTGATCGGTTTGTGCTGGCTGGCCCTGTTTCTGTTGTACCGCCAGAAACTCTTCCAGACCCGCTGGCTGATGGCGGTTTTTGTCGGCTCGGTGCTGCTGCCGCAAATTGCCAACCAGGTGGGCTGGTACACCGCCGAAGTGGGCCGCCAGCCGTGGGTCGTTTACGGGTTATTACGAACGTCCGACGCGCTCTCGCAGGCCGTCAAAGCCGAGCACGTGCTGATCTCGCTCATCCTGTTCACGCTGGTGTACGTCATTCTGTTTCTGCTGTTCATTTACCTGCTCAACAAGAAAATCCAGCACGGCCCCGACGTCGATCAGAATGACCCGGAAACGCCAGACTCGAAATTGAATTATGAAGTATGAACGATGGATGATGAATTGATCAGGCTGCGAGATTTTTCTTTGTATTAAGAACAATGGTGCGAATCAATTTTAACAATCCGGAAGCATCATTGTAGATACTGACAAACTCGGCTTCCGTTAGGTAATCGGTTTCTTTTAACAATTCAAGCCAATACATGGATTCATCGCATTCCTTCTGGGCAATACCCATTTTGTTAATGAAATCCGCTTTGCTTACGGCATTATCGGCTTCACGAACATTCGCTCCAATCGACGTACCGGAGCGGATCAATTGTTTACTCAACACGTATTCTTGTTTTCGCTTGGTCAGATATTGAAACAAATGAATGACCCGAACGGCAAATTGAAAACTTTTCTTACGAACAATATTATCTCTTTTCATGGGCAGGACAGTAAATGATGATTGCCCAGAGCCAAAATCATTCCATTCATCGTTCATCGTTCCTAATCCACCATTCGAAAAACATGGACACCATCCTCGGTCTTGATCTTCCCACCTGGTGGTTTTTGCTGATCGGCGCGCTCATCAGCGGATACGGTATTCTCGACGGTTTTGACCTGGGGGCGGGGGCGCTGCACCTGTTTTTCCGAAAAGAACAAAGCCGCCGGATTGCCCTCAACGCCATCGGCCCGGTCTGGGACGGCAACGAAGTCTGGCTGGTCATTGGGGCCGGCGCCCTTTTTGCGGCCTTCCCGCTGGTGTACGGCACGCTGCTGTCGGTGTTTTACCTGCCCTTCATCGGCCTGCTGGTCGCCATTATTTTCCGGGCCATCTCCATTGAGTTTCGCAGCAAGGAAGAAATGAAATGGTGGCGCACAACCTGGGACGTCTGTTACTGCCTCTCCAGCACCAGCATTGCGCTGCTGTTCGGCCTGATTCTGGGCAACCTGATTCAGGGCATTCCGCTCGACAAAGACCACCAGTTTGTCGGACGGCTGCGGGATTTCTTCAATCCCTACGCCCTGCTGATTTCGGTGACGGTTTTGTCGTTGTTCATGCTGCACGGAGCCATGTATCTGGCCATGAAAACCGAAGACCGGCTTTACGCCCGGATGACGGTACTGATCAACCAGACCAGCAAGTTTTTCATTCTCTGCTTCATCACGGCGTCGATGGCCACGCTTATTTACGTGCCGCACATGGAAGCTATTTTCCACAAATACCCCGTCATGTTTGCCCTGCCGCTCACCGCCGTGCTGATTGTGCTGAACATGCGCCGGATGATCGAAAAACGGCGGTATTTGCGCGGCTTCATCTCATCGGGTGTCACCACGGCCCTGCTGCTGATCCTGTTTGCCTCGGGCCTGTACCCCAACCTGGTGCTTTCCAAAGTCGACGCGCGGGGCCACATCAGCATTTACGAAGCCGCTTCAACGGACGGATCGCTCCGGACCATGTTGCTATTTGCCGCCATTGGTATGCCGCTGGTGCTGACCTACACGGTTTTTGTGTTCTGGACGTTCCGGGGGAAAGTGAAGCTGGAGGAGCATAGTTATTAAAAGGGCTAGGGTGTTTCACAGCGTTAATCAGGGAACATCAGAGGTACACAGCGTATTTTTCTGATCGTCTCTGACATCCTCTGATTAACTCGGTGTAACAACCAAGCCTCAAAACCGCCCCAAAGCCACTTCCAGCACCTTGTCCTTGCCGGCGGCAAGATCCGCTTTCGTGTTCACCACCTGAATTTTGGGGGCAATTCCGATGCCTTCGTAATTCTTGCCGTCAGCGGCCCGGAAATCGCCCGGGGTCACGCTGTAAATCCAGCCATTGGGCAACTCCCGCTTCGGATTGTCGGAAAAAGCGCCGTAAGTTTTGTCGCCCAGCTGCGTCACCGTGGAAAGCTGGTTCATCGCCAGGGTAAACGTTTCGCCCGCGCTGGCCGTGATGCGGTTCGTCAGCAACACCACGGGTTTCGTGTACTGGCTTTTGCCGGTCGGTTCCACGTACCATTCAAGCGGGGCCGTGAAATCCGTGTGCCGTGGGCCGTTGCGAAACCGGGTCATCATGAACAATTTCCGCTCCGACGCAAACCGCCCGGCAACCTGCTGACTCGACCGGTCCAGACCGCCGGGATTGTTCCGGACATCAACCACCATGCCTTTCGTATCCGCCAGAGCCGCCAGCGCGTCGTCCAGCGCCTTGTCGTAAAAACCGGGTTCCAGCCCCAAATCCGTGATCAGGAGGTAGCCCACATTGCCCGCCAGTTTGCCATACAGCAACTTTACCCCATCGGGCGCACTGATTTCTCTGGCGTTCGGCACGTAGTGCTTCACCACCTCCAGGCTAAACTCATCCAGCGGATAGCTCGGGCCGCTGTCGTACCGGCGGTAACCGGGACCCGGTTTCAGCAACCAGAGGTGGCCGTTGTTCAACTCACCCAGCAGGCCGGACAACACATCAAACAGCTGGTCGTCCGACATTCCCGGTTTTACCCGCGCCCGGTATTTTTGTCGCATGGCATTCCAGTCCAGGTTCTGCACGTCAAACAAACCGTACATGCGGTCGAACTCCTGCCAGAGCAGGTCAAAATTGGATTCTGGCGTATTGGCCGGTTCCGGCCCGACCGTCAGATCATTACAGGCCGTCATAAACCCGACCAGCAGGCCCAGGAGGACGGTTTTTAAAAAATTCATTTTCATGATTAAAAGCGGGTTGTTTACCGAACTTGGCGTTGAAATTTATAAACTACTGAAAGTGAAGCCGTGTGGACCGCCGTACGAATCGCCCGTGGTTCGGAATACCGCAGCCAGCCGTAGCGGTAGTCGGCCCGGAAAGCCAGTCGCTGGCTCAGATCGAAACGGTAGCCCATGCCCAGTTGCGGATTCAGAAACCGGGTTACGGTGGTCAGCCGCGTTCCGTCGAAAAAGGTGGCAGCCTCCGAGCGGTTGGGTTTCGAGACCACGTTGCTGTAGGGCATCCGGCTGACAGCCGCCAGAACCGGCAGCGACGCCTGAACGTCAATGGTGCTTTTCCGGCCCAGTTGCAGGCTGGTCTGGTAAAGCACGCTCAGTGCCGCCGAGTTCATCGTCCAGGTGGTCAGCGCCAGCCCATCCGCATACCCGAACGTGTCGTGAATGCCCACGCCCAGCCAGGTTTTCCGGTGACTGCTCTGGTGGACCAACCGACGGTATTCCAGTTCGAAACTCGCCCGGTAAAGCGTCGGAACCAGCCAGAGTGGTTGCTCCTGTTCCGGCGAAAATTTGATGCCCCGAATGCCTAAGGAGGGCGCGATCAGGTCGGCAAAACCGGCCTGGAGGGCAAACCGCCAATTATTTTTCGTCGTCTGCCGGGTGTAAGTCAGCCGACCACCGTTCAGATTGGCGACGTAGTGCACCGGCGACACCTGCAAATCCCGCAGGTGAAACGTTTCCCGAACATAGCCGACGTGCAGTTCCGAAACGGTTTTGGGGGATTGCGCATGGGCAACAAGACTCCCCACCGACAGCAGCGCTGCCGAAAATAGTGTTTTCATAACCTGTTCGTATTGGTTGGTAATTAATGGATGGTAAAATGGCTTCCGGCCGGAGTCGCAGACTCCTGAATCAGTTGCAGCGCCTGCTTCAGGGCCCGGTTGTTGCCCGTCAGCACATCCTCGACCGTCGGCACCACGCGATGATCCGGAATGATGCCCTGACCGGGCTTTAAGGTGGTCGGCAGGTTGGCCATCTGGTAGCCGAACATCCCGATGCCGAGATCAATTTTGGAGTTTGGCAATTGCGTGATGGTAAAAATGCCGCTGTTGTCGCCCACGTAGCCGCCACCGGTTTCCTGTCCGACAAAAACCGCCCGTCGATCGGCGTGCACCCGGGCCGCAAACTCGGTCGTTACCGAAAAACTAAGGCCATTGACCAGCACCACCAGCTTTCCGTGAAAGGCATCTGGCTTCGGTTTCTGCATTTTCAAACCGGCCTGTTTGGTAAACACGTATCCATCGCCCCGCCTTTTCACCACCAGCCATTTAAAGCACCGGTAAAGCGGTGGCGTCCAGGCCGGAAACGAGTAATTCTTCTTTTGCCGGACGCGGATGTGATCGTAATAGCGGAACGGTTTCCGGGCCAGATACTGGTAGAGCAGCAGCCCGTAATTTTCTTCGCCACCTTCATTGTTTCGTACATCAAGCACCAGATTTTCCACCTGTTTTTCCCTCAGTTCGCGAAACGATTCCTTTAAAAAAACCGCATAATCCTGTTCTTTTTTGTCGTCCCAAAACCGCTCGATGGTCATGGTGGCCGTCTTCTGGTGGCCCGAAAACGTCAGCCGAAACGGCAACTGGCCGGTTGCTTTGTGTTTTTCCCGATGCGCCTTGATCCGGTCTACTGAAACGGACGGAAGTTGGGCGGTTTTTTCCTCGTTTTCAAACCGATACCGGACTTCGTGCGTATCCGGCGCGGCAATAAAGGTGGCGTAATAACCAGCGAAAAAGTGGTTTAGATCTTCGTATTTTCCGGTGGTGGTCGCGCCGTCGGCAAACGTCATGTTGGGCAGCAGGTTTTGAAGGATCGCATCCACCGGCTGGCCGTTCATCCGGAGCAGCTCGGCGCCGTTCGGGACGGTTTCGTCGCCGTAACTTCCAACGACCCAGATCCGGTTTTCCACCACGTACACCTTCAGCGGAAACAATTGGGTGGTGTTGAAGGGATAGTGTTCATCCTGCCCCGCCGGAATCCATTTGATGTGTCCGTCTTTCAGCGCCACCAGCAGCGGTACCATCGTGACGTAAAATTCCTGCTGCGTCATCGGCCGATTCAGCCGCGCCTGCGTTGCCGTAAAAAGGGAATCGAATGTCGCCTTGGGCGTGTAGCGATACGGGTTCGGATGCACCTCATTCAGCGCCGTCCTGAAGCGGGTGAAGTCGGCACCCAACTGCTCCGGCGACAGTGTTTGCGCCGACGCGACGGCGCAACCGATCAGGAGGAGCAGCGAAAGTAAAGATCTGGTTTTCATGGCATTTGCTGTTATCGTTGAACGCAACAAAGCTGCCCGAAAAAAGCCGCTGCCCCAACGTAGCCCGCACTGAACTGTGCACTTTTGCATCCGAAGCGTCGGATTTCACTCCCCTAACCAAACTTTAAATTCCCCGGCTTTTTCGCGGCTGACGATAACTTCCTCGTCGAAAGCCGGTCGCAGGCTAACTTTCAGCTTCCCGTTAAAGTACAAATTAACTTTGTCGATGGCCCGCAGTTCGGCGATGACCTGGCGGTTGAGCCGGAAAAACCGGCGGGGATTGAGTTGAGCCGCTAATTCATCCATCGAATAATCCACCATCCAATCGTGTTCGTCGCGGGTTTTGATGAACGATAGCTTGTTCCGGGTGAAAACATAGGCGATATCGTCGATCGGGACGGAAAACAGCCGCTGCCCCTGTTTGACCAAAAACCGGTCGCGATACGTGGGGCCGCTGCGGGCGTTTGACGACGGGCCGGGTTGCTCCGGTTCGGCCCCCGACGATGCCGCCATTTTTCGCAAAAGGTGGGCCAGCGAGGTTGGCAAGTCTTCGGTTTGCGCCAGAAGCGTTTCTTTCAGGCTCTGCAACTTGGCCAAAGCCGCCCGGAGGTCAGCCTCTTTGACCGGTTTCAGCAAGTAATCGATGCTGTTGACTTTGAAGGCTTTGATGGCGTACTCGTCGTAGGCGGTGGTGAAAATAACCGGGCTCCTGACGGGTATCTGGTTGAAAATCTCGAAACTTTGCCCGTCGGCCAGTTCGATGTCCATCAGAATCAGATCCGGTTTGGGATGGTTTCGCAACCACGCCACCGATTCTTCCACGCTGACGGTCAGACCCACAATGTTGGCGGACGGTTCCACGTCCTGGACCATTCGCTGAAGCCGCCGGGCCGTGGCTTCCTCATCCTCTATTAGCAGAATATTCATAATCGCTTGCCTGAATCAGGGGAATCATGACCTGAAAGCATTCCTCGGTTTGCCGGATGACCACTTCGGGCTGTTTCAGGAGCCGGTATTTGGCCCTGATGTTGGCCAGTCCGGTTTGATTTGAAAAAACCGGGTTGGGCTTTTTTCGTAAGGTATTGACAATAAACAAATTATTAACCTCGTCGGTGTAAATCCGGATCAGCAGCGGCTTGTTGGGCAGCGCCACATTGTGTTTGACGGCATTTTCGACCAGCAGTTGCAGCGTCAGCGGGGGCACCAGAAAACCGTACAGCCGCTCATCAATGTCTACGTCCAGCTCGACACTGCGCCCAAACCGCATTTGCAGCAGGTTAAAATAGGCCCGAATCATGCTTAATTCGTTGTCCAGCGTCGTGAGGGGCTGTTCGTTGGTTTGCAGCACATACCGATACACCGACGCCAGTTCTTCGATAAACCGCTCGGCCTGCCTGGCATCTTCGGACACCAGCGACGACAACGTACTGAGGCTATTGAACAGAAAATGCGGATTGATCTGCGCCTTGAGCGAATCGAGCTGGCTTTGCAGATTTTCTTTTTTGAGTTGTTCGGCTTCGTAATAGGTCGCCCACCACTGGCGGTAGAGGTGTTGCCCTTCGTAGATGGCGGCAATCGGCAGCGTAAACAGAAACGAAACCAGCGTGGTGACCCAGTAGGTGCCCCCCGGCAGCGGATAGCCCCAGAACTGCGTAACGTCATAGATATACGTCACCGTCACCCGCTGGATGATGGTGGCTCCGACGAACCAGCCCAGCTCCAGCAAAATCCGGCGGGTGGTCTGGTTGAGCCGGGGAAATTTCCGCCGGGCGAGCAGAATGCCCTGCCGGTTGACTTCCAGCAGGATCGTCCACTCGATCAGGCTGATGAGCAGGGCGTTAAACCAGCTAATGTCTTCCGGACCGTTGTCGGGCTGGTAAAACACAAAGTTGGCCACCAGCGACACCACCAGAATCCCAAGCACCCGCAACCACCGGTCGTTCAGTTTTTCCATCGTTTCGTAAAGATGCGGGAAAAGCCGTTGAACCGAAAGATGGCCCCGCCGAAGTGTCGGAAAATAGAGCCTGAATGCGAAAAAACAGGATTGAAAAGCGAAAAACCGGCTAACGGGCGGAGCGAAAAAAACTGCCCCCTCGGTATACCGAGGGGGCGGTTTTGTAAGTCGGGAACGTCTTATAACTTGATTCCGAGCTTTTTGGCAATATCGGCAAACATTTCCGGATCGATTTCATCGTCTCCGGGAGCGTTGAGCTGCGGTTCTGCTTCGAGGTCCGGCACCGGAAAGCCTTCGGGGTGTCCAAACACCACTTCAACCTCCTGCCCGTCGTCGGGGTGCGTACCGTTCCAGATCAAACCGGCTTTCTGGTAATCGTCCTTGCTGAAGGTGTACAGTTTCAGGTGCAGCTTGTTTTCCATGAACTTCCGTGCTTCCGGGAAGGCGTTGTTGCTCAGGTTCGGAATGGGCAGCAGTTTGGTCACTTCCACCCCGGTCAGTCTTTCGAGTGCCTTGGCATACGCCACAACGTGCAGACCGCCCCGCACCAGGAGGTAACCGATCATGGTCCGGGCCGTCGGATCGCTCACCATTTCATAGACCCGCATCTTGTTGGCCCGCGCCCCGCATTCCAGGAAGAAGTTATGCAGCAAATCCATTTTCAGGTTTCCGCTGCTGAACACGTTTTGTCCGGTCCAGAAGTGCCCCATCGAATCCATCGGCAAAGCCGCCTGGCCGCTGGCAATGAAATGGTGGGTGTTGCGGGCGTCTACCGCATCGGCCAGGGGCGTGGTGGTCGGGTCCATGCCGCGCTTGGACGTTCCCGTTAAAAGCAGATTGACGGTATAAGCCACCACTTCGATGTGACCGTATTCTTCCCCCGCAATGCTGCTGATGACATCGTAAAACGGCCGGATTTTTTTGCGGCCCCGAAAGTTGAAGGATTGATACGTGTAGTTCATCAGGGTGGACATTTCCCCGAATTTTCCACCGAGCAGTTCCTGCACAGCTGCCGCATCATTGGGCGACGGATTCTTGGGAGTGGGCAGCTCAATCGGCAGCCGATCCATTTTTAAAATCATAACACAGCTGGTTTAGATAAAACGATTCGTTTTATCATCAACAACCCGGTCCGGATAGAGTTGGAAGTCTGGAAACGGGACAAAAACGGCGTTTGGCTAATTGCCTAACTCAAAGGCTTTTTGCGGTGTCTGCTTAAAAAGTTGTTAGCCAACGGCCCGGATTTTAAGCCATTGAAACCGCCGGTTTTCCCTTTGGACGGACTGCTCCGGCGTAAACCACCTACCCCCGTAAAATCCAGGAAATAGCGGAATAGCAACTCTCAATGTGCCAGGCCAGCGTCGTCCGGCCCAACACCGCCAGCGTGGCCAGACAAACCGGAAACCACAAGCCCACCAGCAGGGGTCCGAGCGTTGCCCGCCCGGTAGCCGCTTCGCAACCAGGGCCATTACGCCCACCGGAATCCAGCACAAAAAAGAAGCGGTTTTTTCGCCCGGCAGGATGATCTGGTAGATATTCGACCCGTTGGCGACGGTCAGCGCTCCTGACACCGTCCACAAAATTCCCTGGTCAAACTGGGTGACTCCCCGCAAAAGCCGCGTTCAGTGGTCAGGCGACTCCGCTTCGCGTTCTCCCCGTCGCAGGGCGTTGACGAGGTTGTGGGTCCGGCGGGTTGGTTCCGGAATCCGGTAGCCGCCGTTGCAGCGCAGCGTCAGGTCAAGGGCGGTGGGCAGATCGATCAGATGGCCGGGCGAAACGTAAACCGGATTGACCCGGTTTTTGGTGCGCAAAGCCGCTCCGATGGTTTCGCCGTAGTGCTTCATGGGCGACCACGCGCCCCGTTCGGGCGCCGGTTCGTCGTATTTGCCGACCAAAACCGACTTGCCGCAGCCAAACGTCGGGCGGTTCAGAAACAAACCGGCGTGTGAGGCAATGCCGATCCGGCGCGGGTGGGCGGTTCCGTGGCCATCGAACATCACCACATCGGGCTCGGTTTTCAGCTTCGACCAGGCTTCGAGCAGCGAGGGAATTTCGCGAAATGACAGCAAACCCGGAATGTAGGGAAACGTTGCCGTACTGATGGCGCCTACTTCTTCGATGACTTCCAGCGTCTCCAGCCGCAGCACGACAATGCCGGCATACACCGTCTCCTCGAATTTGTTGAAGGAAATATCGCAGCCGGCAATGGTCTCGACCGGTTTGTCCAGCGGCTGAATCCGGATCTGGTGCCGCAGTTGTTGTTGCAGCGCCACGGCTTCGGTGGGTGTCACGGTCCAGTCGTGGAGGAGTTGGTAGGTGGCCATGCGGTTTTGGTTATTGCAACTCCCTAACTCCAATTGCCGGATCGAAGTTTACAAAAACCGCTTTAGCAACCCGCCACCCGACTTGCTTGTGTCTTTTTTTCGCGTAGTTTTGACCGCAAACCTTCTCCTGAAAACCATGAAAAAAGCCTTCCTGACCTTCCTGCTGCTGCCCGCCCTTTCGCTGTACGCAGCCGCACAAACCACGCCTTCGGCCGACGCGGTGATCGCCAACTACCTGACGGCCATTGGTGGCAAGGATTTTCTAGCGACCATCAGTGATCTGAACGTCCAGTTATCGACCGAAATGCAGGGCAACCCGATGGTGATCATGCTCAAGCAGAAAGCGCCCAACAAGTATTCGCGGACGATGATCGCCAACGGCATGGAAGTGTTTAAAATGACCAGCGACGGCACCAAAATCGTCACGGGTGGCCGGCGCGGCAATCAGACGCTGGAAGGCAAAGACGCGCAACTGGGCCTGATTCAGGGCACGTTGTTTCCGGAACTGCACTTTGCCGAACTGGGTATCAAAAGTACCGTGGAAGGCACCGAAAAGGTGGCCGGCAAAGACGCGTACAAAGTGAAACACACGACGGCCGACGGGGCGGTTTCCTGGACGGATTTTTACGATGCCGCTTCGGGCCTGAAAGTGCAATCGATGGCCACCCAGAAAACACCCCGGGGCGAAATGGAGCAAACCATTCAACTGGCTAACTACAAAGACTTTAAAGGCCTTAAATACCCGACGAGCTTTTCGCAGGGCAACGGCCAGTTTCAGATGGAAATGACCGTCGACCGGGTTAAAATCAACGACGGCATCAAAGATTCGGAGTTTGTCATCAAGTAACGGGAAGGTGCGTCAGCGACCGGTTTTGCTGCTGACGCACCGGTTTTCAGATTTTCTTCGCCACGTGATCACCACCCTGATGCACCACCACCTGCGAAACCCTGCCGGTGGCGTCTTTGTGGAACGTTAACTGCGCATCCACCCCTTTCAGGAAAAACTCGGTTTCGGTTTCGGCAAACACCTCAAATTTGGACTGACCCGTCACCTGCAAAAACAGCTTTCCGGATTCGAGCGTGATGGCCAGTTTGCGTTCGGGGGCCAGTTGGTAATCGCCCACGTATTGCCGCAGAATGGTTTCGCTGACCGCTACGGCTTTTCGGTTGACCGGAACCTGGTACGGCAGGTTATACAGGAGCTTCAGAACATCCGTGGCGATGGGTTCCAGGGAAGTCAGATCCGAAAAATCATCGACATTGCTCAGCAGAATGATCACCAGATCATCGTCGGGAACCTGCACGTAAAAGGTGCCAAAACCGGGGATGTTACCGTTCTGATAAATTAGCTTTTTGTTCCCGTTCATGTAATTAACGCCCCAGCCGTAGCCCCAATTCCCGCTGTTCGGGGGCGAAAGGGCCGATTCCCAGGTTTGGGGCTGAAGCACCCGGCGGTTTTGCACCACCCGCGACCAGCGGTACAAATCCCCGACCGAACTGTACATCCCGCCAGCCGCGTAGGCGACGGTCGAGTCCACGGTTGGCACGGCCACCAGCACCGAATCGTTGCGCAACGAATACCCCGTCGTTTTCCCGCTGTTTTTCAGGTTGATGAAATCGAAGCCGGTTTGGGTCAGCTTCAGGGGCGTCAGAAACCGCTCCCGAACCACGGTTTCAAACGGTTTTCCGGTTAATTTCTCAACAACCAGGCCCAGCAGATAATACCCCGAATTGGTGTAGTTAACGGCGGTTCCCGGTTGGGCGGTCAGCGGTTTATCCCTGAATTGGGCCACCACCCACTCCTTGGCAACCGGGCGCGTAACCCGCGCACTATCCGGACCGTAGAGGATGCTCTTGAAATCATAAATGCCGGAGGTGTGGGTAAACAACTGCTCCAGCGTAATGTGCTCGCCCTGCGGATAATCGGGGAAGTATTTCGTTAGTTTATCCGTCAGCGACAGCTTTTTTTCTTCCTGCAATTGCAGAATCACCGCCCCCGTAAACGTCTTGGTGATGGAGCCCAGTTGGTACTGGCTGCTCGTGTCGTTGGGAATTTTCCGCCCGACATCCCGCCAGCCGTAGCCTCTTTTCACCAGGATTTCACCTTTTCGGGCCACCAGCGCCGTGCCGTTGAAGCGTTTCAGATTGGCGGCAGCCTTCAGGTAGTCGTCCAGTTTTTCGGCGGTGGATTTCGGAACCGCGGTTTGCTGCGCCCGGCCGGGCGTGAGGGACAGGCTCGTCAACAAAATGACCAGAACCCAGAGGTGTGTTTTCATGTACGGATGTTTTTAGGCCAAACCAAGGTGAAAACCGGGAGGGAATCTGCTCAAATCCGGATTTGAGCGGGATTATTTTCGGGTAAGCTGCGGTTCTTCGATTTCCACCGCCACGTAAAACCGGGTTTCGTCCACCTCAAAGTCATCAATCTTCATGCTGGGTAACCTCAGGGTTTGCCAGCTAGTCCGGGGCGCAATCCGCACGAACTGATCCGGTTTCTGGGTGATCAAAACCGGCATCCGAAAATTCGGCACATTGGCCTTCCAGCGGTATTTGACCTCCAGCGCCGTCCCTTTTTCCACCAGTTGAACCTCCAGCGTCGGAAGGGCCGTGTAGTTCAGGTACTGGTCAAAAAACCAGCCGTAGTCGGTGCCGGTTTTTTCGTTGATGTACCCGATCAGGTCGCTGGTGGTAATGGTTTGTAACCGAAACCGTTGCTGGATTCCTTTCAACAGCTCCGCCCAGAGCCGGTCGTTGTTGAGCGTGTGCCGGAACGTGTACAGCATCAGCGCGCCTTTGGTATACAGGTCGCCAATATCGTAATGAATGTGGTTGACCTCCCGCACACCGATAACCGGCTCTTTTCCGGTCACCTGCGGACGCAGCGAAGCGATGTACGCCAGCTCACCGGCTTCCTCCACGACCGAATCCAGGTAAATGCCTTCCGAATAGGTTGCAAAGGCTTCGTGAATCCAGAGGTCGGCCATGTCGCGGCAACTGACGTTGTTGCCCCACCATTCGTGCGATACCTCGTGCCAGATTAGCTGCATCAGGTTCAGAGAATCCGTTACCGTCAGCGAATCCGCCGGTTTGGCCGGCAATTTTCCAAACGAGACGGCGCTCTGGTGCTCCATCGGGTAGAGCGATTCCATCAGTTTAAACCCGTCGCGCGGAAACGGATAGGAGCCGTAATGCCGCTCCAGCGTCGCCAGCATCGGTTTCACCCCCGCAAACACCCAGCGGAATTTCTCCCGGTTGTCGGTCAGACAGTAATAATCCAGCGTCAGCGAATCCGGTCCGTAAGTTTCGCGCCAGTGGGCGTACTGGCCGATGTTCAGCGTCACGTTGTAATTGTTGATCGGATAGCTCACGTACCAGTCATACTGCGTCCAGTTGCCGGGCAGGGCGTTTTTTCGCAGCAGTCGCCCGTTGGAAACGGTCAGTAGATCGCCGGGCACGGTCACCCGGATGCGCATGCTGTCGGGTTCGTCGGAAAGGTGATCTTTGTTGGGCCACCACAAACTCGCGCCCGATCCCTGGCAAACGACCTGCACCCACGGGCGGCCGTTTGGGTCTTTTTCCCACAAAAAACCGCCCACCATCGGCACCGAATAATCCGGCACCTGCGGTTTTCCCGAATACGCAATTTCCAGTTCCTGCTCGCGGCCCGGCTGGAGTTCTTCGGGAAACTGCACAAAAACCGCATTGAATTCCCGCGTGAACGTGAGCGGTTTTCCGGCGTACCGAATGGACTGGATGGCCAGGTTGGCGTACAGATCAATTTGCAGTTTATCCAGCGGTGCCAGCACCCGGAACCGCATCCGGTTTTTGCCGCTAATTGCCTGGTTGTCAATGTCTACCTTTACGTCCAGATCGTAGAAGGTCACGTCGTAGCTACTGCGCAAGGGCGTTAGTTTACCGCGCAGGGTGTCAGCGCGCGTAAACCCATTCCGGCGGTTTCCAACCCGGTTTTTCAACGAATCCGGCTTTGCTGCACCCGGACCAATCGGCTTTATTTTTTCCGAAACCGGATCGGCCGACGCCCGTTGCTGAATGTTGTAATTTTCCCAAAAATCCGGATCATTCTGTTCGCCAATCAGGTTGTGGAACGGGCTGTTGTTTTCTGCGATGTTGCCTTCGGTAAACGGTGAAATCCCTTTGGCACCCACTTCCGTGATTGTCAAACTGGTGGTTACTTCCCATCGTTTGTCGATCAGGTTCCGGGAGGGGCTATTGATCCGATAACCGTATCGCCTTTCAACGTTGCTCAGGTTCCAGCGGCCTTTATGTTGGGCAAACGTCACAACTTCCTTTAAATCGGTAAATTTCAGGGTCAGTTTATGGACCGCCGACGCCAACTTTTTTAAGAGCCAGTCACGGTTGTTTTCCACATCAACTCCGGCCTGTGTAGACTGAAATTCGAACTGAACAAACGCCATGGTTTGGGCATCAATGTAAAGCTTACCCGTACCAAACGCTTTTCGTTTCCGTTTGCCGGGCTTAAAATCGATGACATACATCAACCGGTCGCCCTTAAGGGTCCTTAGCGTAAAATCGTAATACGGATGATTCCGTTCATTAATGATATTCCGTTTATACGATGCCAACTTCACTAAATCGCAGTAAAGCAGCAAGTTTCTGGCGCCATTGCTTAAATTGATGATCGGCGGCAGTTTATGAATTGCCCGATCATACTCTTTTTTTCGACCTTTGATCAACTTCATGCCATCGTTGGTTTCGGTCTGGTTATAAGCCGCTTTGTAGATGGACAACACGGCTTCGCTGAAAACCACCGGTTTAGCGTCAAATTGCTGATCTTCCCGGTAAAAAGCCGTCATCTGCACCGAGGTGGTATCGTAATTGCGCGGAATGGCCGCCACGGCTTCGCGCAGAATATCGACGGCGGTTTTCCGGCGGGCCTGCACCCGCACCTCGTCCAGCGTCACCGTGGCGGTTTTTAAGCGAATGAGCTGGTTTTGGGTGGAGACTGCCAACACCGGCTGCGTAATTGTCTGGTAGCCCACGCTGGAGATTTTCAGGCTGTCGGTGGCAAAGCGGGCCGGGATTTTGAGCAGAAACGTGCCGACTCCATTCGAAACCGTACCGATGCCCCGGCCCACCACCGTGATGCTGGCAAACGGCACGGCTTCGCCGGTTTCCTGGCTGATGACTTTCCCGGAAAGGGTTTGGTAATCCGACTGGGCGCTTGCCAGAGCCGCCCAAAAGGTGAGAAGAAATCCAAAAACCAACTGGCGGAGAAAAGTTGCGGGAGGCTGCATGAAGCGCGTTGTTTGCCCAAAACACGCCAGAAACAAACCTGTAATCTGCTCAAATCCGGATTTGAGAACTAATTTCGACGCATCACAACCCCGAAAGGGGTTGACTCTGGATAACCCCGGATGCAATCCGGGGTGACGGGGTGACGGGGTGGACGGAGTGACGGGGTGGATGGGATGGATAGATGGAGTGGGTGGTCCCGCACCGCTGGTCGGGGTCTGGGTGGTCAGGCGGTTTCGCGGTTCATGTATTCCCGGGGCGAAAAACCGGTCATTTGTTTGAAGGTGCGCTGGAAGGTGGCCTGCGAATTAAAACCGCATTCGAACGCAATGCCCGTCAGGGTCAGGTTGGCATAGGCCGAATCGCTCAGCCGCCGTTTGACGTCGGCCAGCCGGTATTCGTTAATGAACGTATTGAAACTTTTGCCGAGGTGCTGGTTCAGCACCGCCGAAATCGTTTTGGGCGAGACCTGCAAATGCCGCCCGACCTTCTCGACGCTGAGTTCCGGATCGAGGTACAGCCGGTCGGTTTCCATCGCCCGGCGCAAACCGGCCGTCGTTTCCTGAATCAGTTCGTCGGGTAAAACCGTTGCGCCGGGCTTCCGAACGGGTTCCGGCTCCGGCAAAACCGTACTGCGCGAATGAAAGTAACCGCCCAGCCCCAGCCAGTAAATTATCACCGCAATCGGAATGTAGAGCGGATACCAGCCAAACGCATCCAGCAGGGCATTGCTGGTCGCCGGAATGATGTAGGGAATCAGATGCAGCAGCCAGATGGTTTGAAACGCCACAAAAACCAGTAAAAACTGACGCAGCCAGCGCAGATGCAGCCGTTGCGCTTCCGTCACGACCGCCGTTTGCTGCCGAAACCGGTGGAGCCAGCGGTAGGTCACGACCAGGTAAACCGTCCCCGAAATCCAGCGCGGAATGTCGGCATACTTATCGTAGTCGTCCATCCACCCGCCCACTTTCCGGCCATCTTCGTGCCCAAACACGCCCAACAGCAACCCAATCAGAAAGGTCCAGGCCATCAGCCGGCTGCCGCAATCGATGACCACCGTCCAGAAATGCCGCCGTTCCGCTTTCCCGAGTCGAAAACCGGGTTCCAGCAACGAACGGGTGTAAAAATAAATCAGCGGCCCAAACGGCATGGCAATGATCAGCGGAACGAAATCCACGAACAGATTGACCCAAGCGTTTGTGAGGGGGATGCCCACCGCCAGACTAGCCGACGCCAGCAACCCAACCAGAGCCGCCAGCAGCTTGTTCGAGAGCCGGTTGCCCCGGCGGTTAAACCACAGCAAAGCCGCCAGGATAAAGCCCTGCGCCGTGCCGAGTAATAGAATTAAATCCAGGGGTGGAATCGTCATACGGCAAATTACCAAAAAGATTGGCTCCGCTCAACGTTCGGCGGGTGCATTCGCCTAAAAAAATAACCCCGCCTTCTGCACGGAGAAGGCGGGGTTGAGATGGTAGCTGAACGGGCCCGGATTATCCCCGGCGGCCGTAAGCGTTTCCGCGGCCGAAGCGGTTGTTGGACTGCTGGAAGGCAATCCATTGCTGCAACTGTTTTTTGTTCAGCACATCCAGCATTTCCTGCTGTTTCTGGGTCTGCAAACGCTGGAACATCTGCGGATTCCGGCGCTTCATCGTTACCAGTTCCATTTTATCGTAGCGATCTTCGATGCGTTTCAGTTCTTTTTCCTGTTTCCGCGACAGGTCCACAATGGCGTCCAGTTTGTCGATTTTGATGTCTTCTTTCACATCATCAAAGCGCGAACCGGGTTTGGTATTGTTAAACGACGGATTCGGGCGGTTGGCGTTCGGGTTATAGGTGCGTTGCGCCATTGAAACACCAGTACTTAACAGGGCTATCGTTGCGAGGGCGAAGATTGTCTTTTTCATGATCGTAATTTGTTTATTGGTTTGTTTCTGGTTCTTAGAAGCCGGTGCCGGGGCTGCGTTTAACCGGCCTTTCGTCCATTCGACCGGGAGCCGGTTTTTGCCGATCAACCCGCCGGTTTCACCGATTAGCGCACTGGCAGTTATCAACCGGGAAGCGGGTCCTGTGACTCTATTGCTACCATTTACCAAATTCCGGTACTGACCACCGTTTCTATTCGGCAATTTTGGAGCAAAAGACTTGGCAACCGGGGTTGCTTCGTGTATCTTGGACCTGCTATCCGGTCCCTGAATTCTGACGTTTACCCCATTCGCTCTACCCTCCCACCGCTCTATGGAAGCGTTTTTGTTAGTCATCGTCATTATCCTGATTCTGGTTGGATTCAGCCGCCTGAGCGACGTGAAGCAGTTGCTGCTGCGGCAACAGGACGAACTGGGCCGCCTGCGGACCGACCTGAAAGACGTCCGGACGCTCTTCGACTCCGACGCGCGCCCGACCCCGATCCGAACGATTCTCGACGAACGGGGCGCCGTGCTGGAAGTCATCGACGAGCCGGTTCCGCCCGCGGTCGTTCCCCCCGAACCAACGCCCGAAACCGCCCCGGTTTTGGTCGACCAGCCGGTTTTTGATCCGGAAAGTGCGCTGCCTCCGCCGATTCCAAAAGCCGGTGAAAAACCGCCCGTTCCGGTTTTGCCAACGCCCCCGCCGGTTCCGGCCGAACCCGTTCGGGCCGAACCGCAGCCGTCGTTTTTTCAGCGGTTTCTGCGCGACAACCCCGATCTGGAAAAATTCATCGGCGAAAACCTCATCAACAAAATCGGGATCGGGATTCTGGTGCTGGGCATTGGCTACTTCGTCAAATACGCCATTGATCAGGACTGGATCAACGAAATTGGCCGGGTGTTCATCGGGATTCTGGCGGGGGGCGCCCTGATCGGCATTGCCCACCGGCTGCGAAAGGCGTTCGGGGCGTTTAGCTCGGTGCTGGTCGGCGGAGGGCTGGCGGTTTTGTACTTTACGATTGCCATCGCGTTCCACGATTACCACATTTTCGGCCAGACCACGGCCTTTGTCCTGATGGTCATCATCACCGGTTTTTCGGTGCTGCTGGCCCTTTCCTACAACCGCGTTGAGCTGGCCGTGGTGTCACTGGTGGGCGGTTTTGCCACCCCGTTCATGGTCAGCACCGGCGACGGCAACTACCTGGTTTTGCTCACGTACATCCTGATTCTGGACGTCGGCATGCTGGTCCTGGCGTATTTCAAGAAGTGGAATCTGGTGCATAGCGTGGCCTACGGATTTACGGTTTTGCTCTACGGCGCCTGGCTGTCCGACGTGACTATCGACAAAAAACTGCCGGCCACCGGCGCCCTGGTGTTCGCAACCCTCTTTTATGGGGTGTTCATGGCCATGAATCTGATCAACAATCTGAAAGAACGCACCCGGTTTTCGGCGCTGGAAATCAGTCTGCTCCTGAGCAGCACGGCTTTCTTTTTTGCCGCCGGCATGGTCATTCTGGAAAACAGCGGTTACCAGGCTTATCAGGGATTGTTCACGGTGGCGCTGGCGGTGGTCAACTTCCTGCTGGCGTTTTTGCTGTACCGCCGGGAAGCCGTCGATCGCACGCTGATTTACCTACTGATCGGTCTGGTAATCACCTTTGTGAGTCTGGCCGTGCCGGTGCAACTGGAAGGCAATTTCATTACGATGTTCTGGGCGCTCGAAGCCGTGTTGCTGCTCTGGCTGGCCCAAAAATCCGGTCTGCGGTTTGTGGCGGCCGCTTCGGTGGTGGTCCTGGGACTGATGCTGACCAGCCTGGTGATGGACTGGATGCTGTTGTACGGCCCGACCTCAACCGAACCACTGCCGGTTTTGCTGAACAAAGCGTTCATTACCGGTTTGGTTGCCGGGGTGGGTCTGGTCGGTACGCGCTGGCTGCTGAAAAACCAGTCGGAGCCGATCCGGTTTTGGGTGGGCCAGTTGCCGGTGGCGGTTTACGACGTGCTGCTCACCTACCTGACGGGCGTTGTAATTTACCTCACGGGTTTGCTGGAGCTGGATTACCAACTGGCGAAACAGGTCGGTTTTGGTCCCAACCGCACCCTTCTGCTCGGCTGTTATAACCTGGTGTTTGCCGCCGGTCTGGTGCTGTGGGGACAGCGCGTCGGCGCCCGCAACAGCCTCTGGAAAGCCGTCGGCGTCGGTTTGGTCGGGATAATTGCCTATCTGTCCACCTACAGTCCGGCAACCATGAGTCTGCTCACCGATTATTTTCTGGGGAACGAGACCAGTCTGATCGGTTTTCCGTTTCATTACCTCAGCCTGATCGCTATCGTCGTGATTCTGTGGCTCATCGACCGCAACAAAGCCCGGCTGGAACCGCTGCCGCCCCTGGTGCTGCGGCTCTGGCCCTGGTTTATGAGCTACGTCATTGTGTATCTAGCCACCTCCGAACTGTTCGACCACGTCGTTTACTTTAGTTTTTCGGGCTCAAAAACCGGCGGTTTTGCCAGCCAACCCGCGCTGGTTCGCTTCGACGAGCTGCTGATTCAGATCAACAAAGTGGGCCTGCCGATTCTCTGGGGCCTCTGTGCGTTTGCGTTCATGTGGGTGGGCCTCAACCGGAAAAACCGCCAGCTCCGGATTGTGTCGCTGAGCCTGTTTGCCATCACCATCCTGAAACTGTTTCTGTATGATATTCAGGGCATTTCGGAAGGCGGAAAAATTGCCGCGTTTATTTCGCTGGGCGTACTTTTGCTGCTGATTTCGTTTATGTACCAGAAAATACGGAAACTCATTCTCACCGACGACGCCCATGCGACGCAGGATCCGATTGCTTAGTTTCATTACGGTTTTAACGCTCTCCGGCACCATCGGAATGGCCCAATCGTTCCGGTTTCGGTCCAACGTGCCCGCCGTGCCCAAAACCGGGTATTACCGCGTTCTGCTGCCCCCCGCCGTGCTGGGCCGCCTGAACGCGAACCAGACCGACATCCGGCTTTTCGACGAAAAGGAGCAGGAAATTCCCTACGTCCTGACGCAGCAGCAACCGAGCCGGGAAACGCAATTCCACGACTACGAACTGGTTCGAAAAGTCAACACCCCAACCGCCACGACGCTGGTGCTGCGAAATCCGGCCAAAAGCCCGATTCATTCGCTGGGTCTGATCATTAAAAACACGAACCTGCGTAAAAAAGCGCGACTGAGCGGCAGCAACGACGCCCGAAACTGGTACGGGATTGAGGATGATTACGAACTCGAACCCGTTGCCAGCAGCGCCAGCACCTCGGAAGCCAAACTCCTCGATTTCCCGCTGAGTGATTACGAATATTACAAACTGGAAATTAACGATTCGCTGAGCGCCCCGCTGAACATTCTGAAAGTCGGCTATTATTCCGCCACCACCGGCGCGGGCCAGTATTCGGAGATTCCCGGCCTTTCGTTTTCGCAGCGCGACAGTTCGGATCGCAACAGCTACATCCACCTTACGTTTCCGGGGCCAGTCCGGCCGGATCGTCTGCTTCTTACCATTCAATCACCGGATCAGTACCACCGGCGCGCTACGCTGGCCCACCTTCGGATTCAGAAAACGAAACGCCACCGCAGCCAGCGGTTTTTTGAACCCGTTCAGACCGTCGAGCTGGACTCGAAAGACAGCCTGCACCCGATTTTGATCGCCAATGAGCCCACCAGCGATCTGTATCTGATCATTGAAAACCGGAACAACCGGCCGCTCACCATCGGCAGCCTGAGCGCGCAGCAGGTAACGACGTACCTGATCGCGGAATTAAAACCGGCGGTTTCGTATCAGCTGGCGTTTGCGGCTCCCGCCGTTGGGGCTCCCGCCTATGATCTGGTGTATTTCAAGAACAAAATTCCGGCGGATCTGCCCGTCCTAACCGTCAGCGATCCCGTTGTTTCCCCAACCGCCCAGGCAGCCTCGTCCCCGGTTTTTACCAACCCCTGGGTAATCTGGGCGGCCCTGGGCGGAGTAATTCTGCTGCTTAGTTTCCTTTCGTATCGGATGGTCAACGAAATGAAAAGCCGCTGACGGAATCACTCACCGGGTCCACGGACTCTCGCCTTGCCCTTATGAAAAAGAAAGTAACCGGATTAGCGGTGGCTATTGCGGCTTTTTTGCTGCTGAGCGCCGTTCGGTCGCTCCCGAAAGTATACGTTGTCGGCAACAGCATTTCCATGCAGTACGGCCCGTTTCTGGAAAAATACGTTCAGGGTTTCTGGCAGTACGACCGGAAAAACGACGACGGACAGGCGGCCAGAAACCTGGATGTGCCGGTTGGCGCCAACGGCGGTGACTCGCGGATGGTGCTGGAGTTTCTGAAACTAAAAACCGCCGACAAGACTTTCCAGCCGGATGTGCTGCTGCTCAACTGCGGTTTGCACGACATCAAGCGACTCCCCGAGACGAATGCGATTCAGGTGGATTCCACCCAGTACCGGAAAAATCTGGAAGCCATCTGCCAGTTGCTGAAAAAGCGAACCATCCGGCTGATCTGGATGCGGACCACCGCCGTGGAAGACGAGCGGCACAACAGCCGCTCCAAAGCATTCAAGCGGTACGCCCGGGATCTGGATGCCTACAACGCCATCGCCGACGGCGTAATGCGCCAATCCGGGGTTCCGGTGATCGATCTGTATGCGTTCACCCGCAGCCTGGGCAGCGAACATTTTATCGACCACGTTCACTATGACGAGTCCGCCCGGGCCTTGCAGGCAGCTTTCATCGCCGGTTTTCTCCAAGCGAATACCTCCTTGCTCCGCCGGCGAAAGTGAAAGGATGACCAAACCAATGATTGCTTTCTTTGCAGAACGATATAGCGGTTTTACAGTATAATCGGTACCGAAACGGTTTTTCATCCAAAAGGTATGTCATGAAAATTACCGCCAGAATCGTTTTTAGCATCCTGTGTCTTTGCATCACACTGGCATTCAGGCAGGACCAGCCACCCCGCCTGCGCCTGTTTCTGTTGATCGGGCAGTCGAACATGGCGGGTCGCGGCCTTCCCGAAGCCGAAGATCAGCAGCCGAATCCGCGCATCTGGATGCTGACAAAGGAACAAACCTGGGTTCCGGCCCGTGACCCCATGCACTTCGACAAACCCGCCGTAATTGGCGTCGGGCCCGGTTTTCCGTTCGCGAAACACCTTTCCAGGGCCTACCCAACGCTGAACATCGGGCTGGTTCCCTGCGCGGTGGGCGGTTCGGGCATCGACGTCTGGCAACCGGGGGCGTATTACGAACCAACCCGATCGCATCCGTACGACGATGCGTTGCGCCGGGCGAAAAAAGCCCTCGAAAAGGGCGAACTGGCGGGATTCCTCTGGCATCAGGGTGAATCGGATTCGAATCCGGAAAAGTCGGCGGCTTACGAAGAAAAACTGGTGGAGCTGGTGCAGCGGTTTCGAAAAGAACTGAATGCGCCCACGGTTCCGTTTGTGGTTGGAACGCTGGGTGATTTTGTCGTAAACCGGAATCCGGAGGCCGGGAAAATCAACCAGACCCTGCAGGGCGCTACCAAACGCATCCCCGATTTTTACTGCGTACTGGCTTCGGGATTGACCCACAAAGGCGATTCGACGCACTTCGATACGCCCTCCGCCCGGACGCTGGGCCAGCGCTACGCCGACGTATTCATCCAAAATAACGTATTGAAAATCAAGCCATAATCTGAATTTTCACCGTACCCTATGCAACGTCTGTTACCCCTTTTCTTTTTTGTTTTGGCTGCCGGAACCGCCAAAAGCCAGCTCATCAGCGATTCGGTTTTGATCGAAGGCCATTACCGAACGTTTCATTTTCTGAAACCGGCGAAAGCCAAGGCCACCCTGCTGTTTGTGTTGCACGGGTCGGGGGGCAACGGCGAAGGCACCCGGCGCGGAGCCGGAAAACTGGAAGAAATTGCGCCCGCCGAAAACATTCTGCTGGTGTATCCCGACGGTTATAAAAAATACTGGAACGAATGCCGCAAAACCGCCCAGTCGGCGGCCAATCAGGAGAACATCAACGACAATGCGTTTTTTGAGCAGATGATCGCTTATTTCCGCAAGAACCACCGGATTGATCCGCAGCGGGTTTTTGCGGTGGGAACCTCCGGCGGTGGGCACATGGCCTACAAGCTGGCGCTGACGATGCCCGAGCAGTTCCGGGCGATTACGGCGCTGATTGCCAACCTGCCCGATACGAATAACCTGGATTGTCCCGAAAAACGGGTGGCCGTACCGGTGATGATTGTGAACGGCACGGCCGACCTGACCAACCCCTACGAAGGTGGTGAAGTCAAAACCGGCAATGTCAGTTTAGGGCTGGTCCGCTCCACCGACCGAACTTTCCGGTATTGGTCGGAACTGGCGGGATACCGGCAAAAACCGACCAGGGAGCTCCTGCCCGACACCGACCCCACCGACGGCAAAACCATCGAGCGGTATACGTACAAGGCGAAAGGAAAACCCGAAGTTACGCTGTTGAAAGTCCTCGGCGGCAAACACGATTACCCCAACGACATCAACGTCTATCTGGAAGCCTGGGCTTTTTTTAAGCGGCAGATGAACTAAACACCTGCCTTGTTATAAGGGTTATTTCGCAGAGGTTGCCAGAGAAAATCAGCGTTAAGTAGAGCCTCTGGTAAATCCTTTTTTACTCCGCTTAACGCTGCGGAATAACGTATACAACCTGAAAATCAGTGAAAAACCCGTCACCCACCCCTCCCCCGTTTTCGTTTTCGACCATTAGCACCCTGGCCGCGCGGGCCGGACTCGACTGGTTTCTGCTGGCGTTGCTGGGCATGATCGAGCTGGCGTATCTTTGGCCCGAACCCGGTATTCAGGAGGGGCCGTTCTCCTTGTCCAGTCTGGCCAACTACGGCGTTTCGCTCATCTTTTTTTTCTACGGTCTGAAACTGAACGCCGACAAACTGAAGGCCGGTTTGAGCAACTGGAAACTGCATCTGGTCGTCCACCTGTCCACCTTCATCCTGTTTCCTGCCCTGGTGCTGACCGGACGGTGGCTGTTTAAAACGGACGAAACCGCCCTGCTGTGGCTGGGCGCGTTCTACGTAGCCGCCCTGCCCTCAACGGTTTCGTCGTCGGTAGTGATGGTGTCGATCGCGGGCGGCAACCTTCCGGCGGCCATTTTCAACGCCAGCATTTCCAGCCTGCTGGGGGTATTCATCACGCCGTTGTGGATGGGGGCGGTTTTGGCGACGGAAGCGGGCAACTACGATCTGGCGGGGGTCATTGGCAAACTGGCGTTGCAGGTCATTGCGCCCGTCATCCTTGGCCTGCTGCTCAACCGGCAACTAAGCGGTTTTACCAAATGGACGCAAAAATACCTCAACCATTTCGATCGCATCGTCATTCTGGTGATCGTCTACACCTCGTTCTGCGAGTCCTTCGAGCGCCGGATGTTTCAAAGCCTGACGCTGCCGGATTTGCTGGTGCTGGGGGTGTGCATGCTCGGCTTGTTTTTTCTGGTTTACGGACTGATCAACGGCTTGTGCCGGGCCCTCGGTTTCAACCGGGCCGACCGCATCACGGCTTTGTTCTGCGGTTCTAAGAAATCACTGGTGCAGGGCAGCGTCATGGCGAACGTCCTGTTTCCGGAAACTATCGTCGGCATTGTCCTGCTACCGATTATGATGTACCACGCCCTGCAATTGATTGCGGCCAGTGCGCTGGCGCAAAGCATGGCGCGGCAAAACAACAGCGCTTCCTGATTAACGATGAAAACGAACCACGTATCCGGTTTTTTACGGGCGGTTCTGCTGCCAGCCGCAGCGGCTTTTCTGCTCGCTTTCAGTCGGTTGGCGACGCCCAACCCGCTTCATCAACCAGCCGGGGCAAAGGCTCTGCCAGGACCCAAAGCCGCCCCGCGCCCCAACATCGTGCTGATCATGGCCGACGACATGGGCTATTCGGATCTGGGCTGCTACGGGTCGGAAATCCCGACGCCGAATCTGGATCAACTGGCCAACAACGGCGTCCGGTTTACGCAGTTTTACAACACCGCCCGCTGCTGCCCGACCCGGGCCGCCCTGATGACGGGCCTGTTTCAGCATCAGACCGGCATTGGTCACATGACCAAAGAACCCAACAACGCCGTCAGCTACGATTACGGGGTGGATGGCTACCGGGGTGAGCTGAACCGGAACTGCGTCACGCTGGCGGAGGTGCTGAAATCGGCGGGCTATCATACCTACATGGCCGGGAAATGGCACCTTGGTTCCAGCAACCCGGATCTGTATCCGCGCCAGCGGGGTTTCGACCGGTATTACGGGTTACTCTCCGGGGCCAGCAGCTACCTCGATCCGGTTCACCCGCGCGGCATCTGGAGCGACAACGAACGGGTTGAAAAAGTAGACCAGCCGTTTTACACCACCGACGCGTTTACCGACCACGCGATTTCCTTTCTGAGCGAGCAAAAAGACCAGCAGCCGTTTTTTCTGTACCTGGCGTTCACCGCGCCCCACTGGCCGCTGCACGCGCTGGAAAAAGACATCGAACCCCTCCGGGGCAAATGCCGCCAAGGCTGGGATGTGCTTCGGGAACAGCGTTTTCGGAAACAGGTAAAAACCGGTATCGTGCCGGAACACTGGGGTTTGTCGGCGCGTCCGGAAATTTATCCGGCGTATACCGAACAGGATTCGGCCAGACGGCAGGACCTGGATTACCGCATGGCGGTGTATGCCGCCCAGATTTCCCGCATGGATCAGAACGTCGGCAAAGTGGTCGAGTACCTCAAAAAAACCGGGAAGCTGGACAACACCCTGCTGGTGTTTCTGTCCGACAACGGGGCCTGTCAGGAGGGCGGTATTCTGGGTGGTGGCAAAATGGGTGACATCAACGACCCCGCGAAAAGCGGGGCGATTTCGTACGGGGCGGTTTGGGCCAATGCGTCCAACACGCCGTTTAAAGGCTTTAAGCACGTTTCCTACGAAGGCGGTATTTCCACGCCCCTGATCGTGCATTATCCCGCCCTGACCAACCGGCAAAAAGGAAAACTCACGGCCACCCCGGGCTACCTGATCGACATCATGCCCACCTTCATCGAGGTCAGCGGAGCCCGGTATCCGGCGCAGGCTAGGGGCCAGTCCATTCAGCCTCTGGAAGGAAAAAGTCTGCTGCCGGTTTTGACGAAGGGAGCGCGGCAGTTGCACGACTACATGTACTGGGAACACGAAAACCACCGCGCCATCCGGTTTGGCAAGTGGAAAGCCGTGGGCATGATCGGGCAGCCCTGGGAACTGTACGACCTGGAAGCCGACCGCACCGAGCAGCACAACCGGGCCGCCGAACAAACGGAACTGGTGCAAAAACTCGACCGGCAATGGAACACCTGGGCCACCAGCCACCGCGTCTTTCCGAAGGGCAGTATGAAAACCGACTTCCGGAAGGAATGGAACTTCTTCCGGATCAGCGAATAAGGCGATGAAGCTTCACCTCTTCGGCGCGTCCGGCAGCGGTGTTACGACCCTCGGAACGGCCCTGGCCGCCCAGTTACACCTGCCTTATGTGGACAGCGATGACTATTTCTGGGAAAAACCGACCCGCCGTTTACGGTCAAACGCCCCCCGTCGCAACGAAATGCGCTGATTTCCGCCGACCTGGCAAACGCCGGAGACTGGATTCTGGGCGGGTCGGTCATCCAGTGGGGCCCGGCGGTTTTTCCGGTTTTCGACCTCATCGTGTTTCTCTGGATTCCGCCCGAAATCCGTCTGGAGCGCTTGAAAAACCGGGAATTGGAGCGCTACGGAACCGTTGTCCGGACCGATCCGGATCGCAAACAACAGTTGAAGCGTTTCTCGACTGGGCCGCCGACTACGACACCGCTACCGGCCTTGCCAACCGAACCTTGCCGGCCCACGAAAACTGGTTACGCCAGCGTACCGAACCGGTGCTGGAACTGCGCGGTGACCTGAGCACGGCCGAACGACTCGAGCAAATTTGGAAATGTGCCGGTAAGTTGCGTCTTTTCAGCCATCAGCCTTAAAACGAATCCTTTATCCGATTGGCTCTATGTCCACGACTACTTTCTTTCGGTATGTATTGCTCATCCTGCTGGTGTCGCAAACGGCATTCGGGCAGCATCTGAAACCCGGTTTTGACAAAGCCGAATACATTGAAACCTTGAAAATCAATCAACGGGCGCACATTGCCGTCAACCAGTGGATCGATAGCCTGTTGCTGCCGGCTCCGCAGAATTTCCGGTTTGTCTACCGTTCGCCCCGCGTGGCTTTCGACAACATCTGGGATTTGTGGGTTCATAACACCCAACCCGTCGCCCTGATTGCGGTGCAGGGCAGTATTCCCACCGGCGCGAGCTTTCTGGCGAACCTGTACGCAGCCATGGTTCCGGCCAAAGGCGAGTTGCAACTGGACAAAGGACTGACGTTCAAGTACAACCTTGCCGATCACCCGAATGCCGCCGTGCACGTGGGCTGGCTGGTGGCGATGGCGCATTTGTCGGCGACGATTGAGCACAAAATTGATTCGTGCTACAAGGCGGGCATCAAAGAATTTATCCTGACCGGCCACAGCCAGGGGGGCGGCATCACGTTTCTGCTCAATTCGTACCTGGAAAAGTCAAAAGCCGAAAACCGCATTCCGGCCGACGTTCGTTTCAAAACCTATTGCAGCGCCGGGCCCAAACCGGGTAATTTATTTTACGCCTACGATTATGAGAACATGACCCGGGGCGGTTGGGCCTGCAACGTGGTCAACGCGGCCGACTGGGTGCCGGATGTGCCTTTTTCCGTGCAGACCGTCGATGATTTTACCGCCGTGAATCCGTTCCGGGGTGCCAGGGCAATGATTAAAAAGCAGAAATTTCCCAAAAACCTCGCCCTGAAATACGCCTATAACCAGTTGAGCAAGCCGAGCCTGAAAGCGCAGCGGAACTACCAGCGGTTTCTGGGGAAAATGATGTCGAAAACGGTCCGAAAACAGCTCCCGAATTTCGTCATCCCGACGTATTACACCAGCAATTATTACGTCCGCACGGGCACCACTGTTGTCCTGTCCCCAACTGACGATTATTTCAAACTCTACAGCAACGACCCCGCCAACCCCAACATCTGGCAGCATCATTTGCCAAGGCAATATTTGTATCTGGTCGAGAAGTTGTAGGGTCGAGTTAAAAGAAAGGAAATTATGAATGTAGAATGCTGAATATCAAATGTAAAATGCTGAATTGGGAAATACTTTTACATTCGATATTCAGCATTCTACCTTTATAATTAAAACTCCAACCTGCTTCGGTGTCCTTTCACAACTCCGCTAAAAACCGCTCAATATCTTCCTGCCCTTTTGCCGTGGCATACGGGATAAAGAGCCTGGCCAGCAACTTCAGGTAGTGCCGAATCTGTTCCGCCGGACTCAGGTGCCGGAACGAAATCCGGGCTTCGGAAATCCAGAACCGGGCGACCACCGTGAGTACCGACACCAGAAAATCCGTATCGGCATCGGGGTTCAGATAGCCCGACTTCCGCAAAAAACCGAGGTTGGCAACGATGGTGGCGTAGCGTTGCTTTTCAATTCCCTGGTAGCGCCCGGCCATCACGCTGTTCTGCTCCATCAAATGCACAAAGCTGAGAAACAGACAACGGTACGCCATGTGATTCTGAAAGACCCGCCGAAACCGATCCAGAAAGGAATACAGGTTCAGGTTCTCTTCTTCAAGGACCACCTGCGAGTTCAGGGCGGTCAGATCAACCGACAGACGATTCACCAGATCATCTTTGGTCGGAAAATAATACGTGATGTTGCCAACCCGGATGCCGAGCGTAGCCGCCAGCTCGCGCAGTCCAACGTACTCAATTCCCCGTTCATTGAACATTTCTAACGCTTTAGCGACAATTTTTTCCTCTGTGGTCATTTTCAAATTTGGACAATGTCCTAAATATACTACATTTGAAAAAACTTCAAAGAACATGAACATTCAGTATCCTCACAGCATTCAAAACAGCACCGGCGAAAAACTGACGTTTCTGGCGGTTGAAAAAGGACCGGAAGGCGATAAAGTCCTGGTCGAAAATCAGGTGCTTCCCCAGTGCGGTCCGCCCATGCACACCCATTTTCTGCAAGACGAAGAACTGACGGTGGTTGCGGGCAAAATGGGTTACCAGATTCTGGGACAGGAGCCCCAGTTTGCCGAACCCGGCGACACGGTGTTGTTCCGGCGCGGCACCCCGCACAAATTCTGGAACGCCGGCGACGAGCTGCTGACCTGCAAGGGCTGGGTAGCGCCCGCCAACACCATCGTCTATTTCCTGTCGGCGATCTTCGAAGCCCAGAAAAAATCCGGCAAAAGCCAGCCTGACCCATTCGACGGAGCGTACCTGATGACCCGCTACGCCCGGGAATACGACATGGCCGACATCCCGGTTTTTGTCAAGAAGGCCGTGATTCCCGTCACGTATTTCATCGGTCGGCTGTTGGGAAAATACAGCCATTTCGCCGACGCTCCGACGCCCTTGAAGGGATGAAGGCGGTTTTGAAAAACCGGTATTCCGGCCCGTTCCAACCGTTCGGTCCCGGGTCGACTCCGGTGCTCTAGACTTTTGAAACCAGACCGGCTGTGAATCCGCCCAAACCGCCTTGTTTTTTCACGCTGCCCGCCTTGTGTACGCACTGAGCCTGCCGCAAAAGCGACGATAACGTCTTTCGACCTAACCGATTCCGGCCTGCTGAAGCTCTAGCTGGGCAGCCCTAATACCGAATCGGAGGTATTTCTTTTTGCCAGAAAATAACGGAATTCATACCACGCAAAAAGGGGCAGCGATACTCTGCTGCCCCTTCTTTGTTCACGGTGGGTAATTTTTGTTCCGGTTCTGGCTCCCGGTTTTTGTTGAAAACCGCCCATCAAAACCGTCAACTGACTAGATGTTCATTAGTACCGGCGACCGTAATAACCCCGATCGTTCCGGCGGTATTGTTGTTGGTAAGCAAAGAGTCGATCACGTTGCGAAGGCGTCAGCACGGACATGATTTCCTGATTTTTCCGGCGCAGCGTGTATTGATAGGCCCGCGGGTCCCGACGTCGGGAAGCCTCCATTTCGCGGTAATCGTAGCGGTCTTCAATGCGTTTCAGTTCCCGCTCCTGCCGACGCGACAGTCCCACGATGGCATCCAGCCGGTCAATTTTAATATCTTCCTGAAAATCGTCACGCCGTTCGTAGCGGGAGTCCAGGCCCGGGTGACGGTCGTAGCGGTCGTTGTCGTAGCCGCGTTGCGCCAGGGCGGTTCCGGTACTCAATACAGTTAAGGCGAAGAGGGTGATGATGGTCGTTTTCATGGCTGGTTGTGTTATTAATTTGTCCTTTTATGCCTCTTAGAGGACTAACCAGTCCCAGCGTTTAATCCAGTTTTATCTTTTTTTTTCACCAGGCGGTTTTCACCGACCAATCGCCCGTTTGGACCGATCAAGTCAGCTTCTACATCGATTGAAGCTCAACGCAAAAACCGGTATTCGCCGGTTTTTGCGTTGAATGGCACGGAAGCCGGAATCTGGCTTTGGCTAAAGCCGTCAAAAACCGCAAATAGCCCCCAATCCAGAGCAGGAGGCACCAAATTCGTTTCATGGGATTCAAAGAATTTTTGTTGCTGGCCAAAAAGACGGTTTTCCTCGTTGCGCCGGACAAAAAGGTGGTGTTTGGGTGCGGGAGCGGCCGGCGGTTTTCGTTCAAATGGCGTTTTTGGCCGATCCAGCGGTGAAACGCGCAGCCAAGGGGACCTGTTCGCTCGGAAAGGCGCTGGGTCGGCAACATTCCGCCCGGATCCCGGTTTGACTACTATCCATGCAAAGAAAAAACGATGACTTTATCCGGCACAAACAAAATAGGCTTGTGGGGTCTGGTGGGCCTGGGGGCCGTCCTGGCGACGAAAACGTTGCTCAATCAGATTCGTAAAATTGATTTTCGGGGCAAAACCGTAGTGATCACCGGCGGCTCGCGAGGACTGGGGCTGGTGATGGCGCGGGAGTTCGCGCAGGAAGGCGCCAATGTAGCCATCTGCGCCCGCGATGAAGCCGAACTGGAACGCGCCAAAGCCGACCTGGAATTAAACGGCGGACTGGTTTTTACGTATGCCTGCGACCTGACCGACAAAAATCAGGTGACCGCTTTCATCGAAGCCGTGCAGCAGGAAGTCGGCCCGATTGATGTGCTGGTCAACAACGCCGGTACGATTCTGGTCACGCCCCTTGAACACGCCACGGAAGACGATTTTCGGGAGGTGATGGAAACCAATTTCTGGGCGGCATTTCACACCATCCAGGCGGTTTTGCCCGCGATGAAACGCCGAAAAACCGGTCGCATCGTAAACATCGCGTCGTTTGGGGGCAAAGTTGCATTCCCGCATCTCTCCCCCTATTCGACCAGTAAATTTGCGCTGGTGGGCTATTCCGAGGGCATTCGCGCCGAATTGATCAAAGACGGCATTTATGTCACGACGGTGTGCCCCGGCCTGATGCGGACCGGCAGCCCGCGCAACGCCCTGTTCAAAGGCCAGAACGAGAAGGAATATGCCTGGTTTAAAATCGGCGATTCGCTGCCGGGCTTGTCAAAAAGTGCGGAAGAGAGCGCCCGGCAGATTTTGAATGCCTGCCGTTTCGGACGCGCCGAACTGATCATTTCGCTGCCCGCCAAACTGGCGTCGGCGATCCACGGTTTCGCGCCGGGTCTGACGGCGGAAGTGCTGTCGGTAATCAACCTGCTGCTGCCGGCGCCGGGTGGCATCGGCCAACAACGGGTCAAGGGCAAAGACAGCGAAACATCCGTCACCCGCTCGGTTTTTACCGCCCTGACCGACGATGCCGCCGAAGCCAATAATCAGTATTCGTGGTAACAGGCGATTCGTGCAAAAGCCCGGCACCGGATCGTACTGATCGGTGCCGGGCTTTTTTGCGGTCAACTTCTTATTGTTTTGCCTTGGCGGCTGAGTCTTTCGCCAGTTCCCGGTAATCCTGCCGGGCCGAATCCAGCTCGGCCTGCTCATCCCGAACGTCGCTGGTGTCGCCTTCTTCCTGCGCTTCAATGACGTCCTTGTATTCTTCTTTTACCTCATCGGATTTTTTTTCGGTTTTCGACTGGCAGGCCAGTTGCGTGGTTGCCGCCAGAAGGGCCAGCGAAAGCCCGCAGATCCATTGTTTCGTTTTCATGCGTTGATGTGAATTGCGTTTCAAAAATAACTCGCTGCTCCTGGGTTTGTTTGAAAAGTCAAAATTTTAACCCTTTTCTCCGGCCCGCCAAAACCGCCCTGGACAGTTCAGACGATTTGTTAACACTTCATAAATCAAAACTGCCACTTCATGTCATCCACGATTGATTGCCAGGGTGGTTAGAGGCTAAGTTTGTGACGAACAACAAACAACTACACTAATGAAAAAGCTATTGATTTTCCTGTTTGCCCTGGTTACACTGGCCGCCTGTAAGAAGGATTCCGAAACGGAAGTGGCCCCGAAAGACCCGGCTAGTGCCGTGACCGGAACCTACACGTTAAGTTCGTTCGATTACAAAGTGGGGGAAGAAAGCATTGTAAGCTACAGCAAATTACCCATTACGCAGAAAGGCGTTACCGTTTCGGCATCCGCCGACGTGCAAAAAACCGGCGATGGCACGGTTTCGCTGGTGCTGTTACTGAAAGCCACCGGCGAACAGGATAAAGAACTGGATCTGGGCGAATACGAAATCCGGGCGGAAGGCAAAACCTACGGCCTGTATACGGGAAATGGATCGCAGGTGGCCGAATTCAGTGCCGGTCAACTGGTTTTTGAAGCCTCCGGATCGTCCGATGGCGAACCGGTCGAGATCACGTTTGAAGCCAAGAAATAAGCTGAATCGTTCCTGATAAATCATCAGCCGACCTTCCACACCGGGTCGGCTTTTTTTATGCGGTTGCTTTTTTCGCTAACTTACCGGGCCATCTTAACCAACCGCTGGTATGAAAAAGTTTTCCGTTCTTCTGCTTGCTTTCTGGCTGACGCTGGCGGCAACGGCCCAGACGCCCGGGCTCATTGACCGGCAGTTGATTTTTGGCGATCCGGAAATCACCGGCGCCCAGCTTTCGCCCGATGGCTCGTATATGTCGTTCATTAAACCGTATAGGGGCACCCGGAACGTCTGGGTGAAAAAACGCGACGATCCGTTCACGGCGGCCAAACCGGTGACGGCCGACACCGCGCGCCCGATAGGTTCGTATTTCTGGTCGCGGGACGGCAAATTTGTGCTCTACGTCCAGGATAAAGGCGGAAACGAAAATTTCAACATCTACGCCGTCAGCCCGTCGGAAAGTCTGCAGGCCACTGAGGTGCCGCAGGCCCGCAACCTGACCGATGCCAGTGGCGCCCGGGCGCTAATTTATAAGGTTCCCAAAACCGACCCCAACACCCTGTACATCGGCCTGAACAACCGCGACAAAGCCTGGCACGATCTGTATAAACTGAACCTGACAACCGGCGAAAAAACCCTGCTGCGCCAGAATACCGACCGCGTAACGGGCTGGATCTTCGATTGGGACGACAAACTCCGGCTGGCGACCCGCACCGCCCCCGACGGCACCTCCGAAATCCTGCGGGTCGATGAAGGCGGTTTAACCAAAATTTATTCCACGACGGTTTTTGAAACCAGTTATCCAATCGGTTTTCACAAGGACAACCAGCGGTTTTACCTGGTGACAAACAAAGGAAAATCGGATCTTCAGAAACTGATTTTGCTCGACCCGGCTACCATGAAGGAAAAAACCGTCGAGTCCGACCCCCTGGCTAAAGTGGATTTTGGCGGCATCACGATTTCGGAAGTGACCAAAGAGCCCCTTTTTACGACCTACACCGACGACCGCTTGCGCCGGTACTGGAAAAACAAGGAGTTTGAAAAAGACTTTCAGGCCATTCTGCTCGAACTCCCCGGCATGGACATTCACTTTGTTTCCGCGACCAACGACGAGCAATACTGGCTGCTTTCCGCCACGAGCGATACCGATCCCGGCGCCACGTTTCTGTTCGACCGGAAAACCAAGGCGCTGACGTTTCAATACCGTCCCCGCCCGAAACTGCCGATCAATGACCTGGCCCGCATGGAAGCCATTCGGTACCCGTCATCGGACGGGCTGACCATCCCGGCTTTTCTGACGCTGCCCAAAGGCGCTGAAGCCCGCAATCTTCCGCTGGTGGTGGTTCCCCACGGCGGTCCGTGGGGGCGCGATTTCTGGGGGTATAATTCCTACCACCAGTTTCTGGCCAACCGGGGCTATGCGGTTTTGTCGATGAACTTCCGGGCATCGACGGGCTACGGCAAGAAGTTTCTGAACGCGGGCAACAAGCAGTGGGGCGAAAAAATGCAGGACGACATTACCTGGGGTGTCAAGTTTCTGGTCGATCAAGGCATTGTCGATTCGAAGCGGGTCGGCATCATGGGCGCTTCCTACGGCGGTTATGCCACGCTGGCCGGTCTGGCTTTCACACCGAACCGGTACGCGGCCGGAGTCGCCATTGTGGCCCCGTCCAACATCCTCACGCTCCTGAACTCGATTCCGCCGTACTGGGAATCCATCCGGAAGACTTTCTACGAACGCATGGCCGACCCGAACACGCCCGAAGGCAAGGCCCAACTGACGAAACAGTCGCCCCTGTTTTCGGCGGATAAAATCGTGGCGCCCTTGCTGGTGGTTCAGGGGGCCAACGACCCGCGCGTGAACAAAGCCGAATCCGACCAGATAGTGGTGGCGCTCCGCGACCGCGGTTTTCCGGTCGAATACCTCTGCGCACCCGACGAAGGACACGGTTTTGCCCGGCCCGTCAACAACATGGCGATGCTGGCGCTGGCGGAGAAATTCCTGGCCAAACACCTGGGTGGACGCTATCAGGAATCCATGCCGGAACCTGTCGCCAAACGCCTGAAAGAGATCACGGTAGACGTAAAAACCGTACAGCTGGCGGAGAAGAAATAGCTCAGCGAATTTCGATCACCCGTTCGAACGGTTCACTTTCGGTGGTCCGGTTGGCGGTTTTATCCGTCACCACCACGCTCATCCGATACGGTCCGGCGGGAATGGCCTCCGGAAATTGAACCGAGGCCGAAAATTGTTCTAAAACCGCCGAGCTGTAAACGTCCACCTGAAACGGCACCTCCACCACCTGCGGGGGTTGCGCCACCGAAACCAGTTTCAAAGCCGTCCGGAGGTTGGAACCGGCCAGCGGAGCCGTTTGCAGAACGAGCTGAAACCGTCCGCCATCCGCGGCATCCCGAACGACATACAGCGGATTGTCGGGATCGCAAACCTCATTGCCGGGCTGGTAGAACTGGGTATTGGTATTCCCGAAACTCGTAATGGACGGCTGCCCGGTGGTTTTGGTTACTGCCAGCCGGTAGCAGGTCGTGACCGGCTGACCGTTTTCCAGCAATCGCAGCCTATAATGACCCGGTTTTGCACCGGACCCCGGCGCAAACGTCAAGGCGGTTCCGAAACGGGAAAACCGCTGCGGTTTTCGGCGGATCACCGTACCGTCCGCGTGTTTCAGCTCCACTTCCAGGTTGCTGTTCTCAAACAGGTTCAGGCCATCGAGGGTCACTTCGGCTCCGTTCAGCGACCGCTGCGAAATCAGGTAGTGCGGAAATGCGCCCAGCCTGATCGGGCCTTTTTTAACCACTAACCCCTCCGGAGAAACCGCCGAACGCCCGTTGGCTTTCCGGAGTTCCAGCGCATACTCGCCCGGCAACAGCGCCACCTGGTCGGGAATCGTGACCCGGATTTGCACCGGATACTGCGTGTTTGCAACCCCGGCATCGGCAATGTATTGCTGCGTCTGATTGCTGGAAATCACCACCTGATCGCTGGCCGAACCGCCTTTTCGGGTCAGAATCAGCTGGGCCGAATGGTCGCTGTCGTCGTAAAAATTCTCCCCAACGAGGATAAATCCGTTGCGGTCGCCAATCGTGTAGGCATTAAAACTGTCTTCCGGAATCAGGCGAATGGCCAGTTTTCCGGGCTGAACAAGCCTGATCCGGTAGTCCACCACCGCGCTGGCCGGAAGCGGCACTGTGGCCCCCTCGGCGGCCACGCCAACGAGCCAGGTGTGTTCCTGCAAACTACCGAGGTCGAAATGGAGGGCGTCGGGGACGTAGCTTTCCCCGGACTTGGCCAATATCCGGCTTTTGGCGGTTAGTTGAAAACCGATCTGGGGTCGTCGGATCCGGTATTTATCGGGCAACGCAATCGTAATTTCCCGTTTTTCCGGATCGATCCGAATGGCCTGCTCCGGAATACCTTCCACGCTCATGCTCAGAATGCGGGGCGGTTCCTGGGGGTCCGGATCAGCTTTATCCGACTCCCGCTTACAGGAAACGAAGGTGGTTCCCAGAAAAATCAACAAGCTCAGAAAACGGAGTGCGTGGGGCATGACCGGCCGAAGTTTAGGTGCTATTTACGGATTCTAGAGCCAATTTCATACCAGATGGTTGCAATCTGTTCCTGGCGTGTGACGCCCTCCCGGTTTAGGGCGTTATGAAACCCATTCAGCTCCCCGGATTTGGCCCCTCCGGAGCTGAAATGCCCCTGCTGTCCTTTTCCCTAGTGTCGTGAGAACCGGAATTCGTTTTCACCCCACGTTCAGAACCGCACAAGCCGTGCGATTTCGCACTTAATCAGCAAAACCGACTTTCACGAAAATCCTCATTTACAGCGCTTTAACGACTGGCACACGGATTGAACTACTTGGGTCAACGTAAACAACAATGGACCGAGAACTAGCCCCCGAAATTGTCAGAAAAAGCCGCACCAAAACCTATACCATTGCCTTTGCGAGTCTGGTGGTGGTGGCCGTGGTGCTCTTATTCTTTCGCACTGTATTGAAAACTTCCGTCGAAGCCGCCCGAATCCGGACGGCAACGGCGGAAGTTGGGCCCGTCGAAAATTCCCTGAACGCAACGGGCGAGGTCATTCCGGCCTACGAACAGATCATCACCAGTCCCATCCGGGCCAGCATCCGGCGGGTTCTGCTCACCCCCGGCACGCAGATCAAGCCCGGCCAGGCCATCATGGACCTGGACAAATCGCTGACGATCATCGACTACGAAAAGATGCAGGACCAACTGGCGCTCAAACGCAACAGCATCGACCAGTTGCGGATGAAGCTGAACAAGAACCTGTTCGACGCCGAAGCCGACGATCAGATTAAATCCCTCAACATCAACCGCCTGAAAGCCGAACTGGAAGACACCCGGCGGTTATTGAAAGTGGGCGGGCGAACGCAGGAGGACGTAACCCGCGCCGAAAACAACCTGCGCATCGCCGAACTGGAAAAAAAGAAGCTCGAAAACGACCTCACCTACAACCGGCAGTCGATGAGTGCCAGTCTGAAAGAAACTGCCTTACAGGCGCAGATTGAAGAAAAAAACCTGAAAGAACTGGACCACAAACTGAAGCAGGCCAACATTCTGGCCGACCGGCCGGGCGTGCTGACGTGGGTGAACGAAAACATCGGGTCGGCGGTCAATGAAGGCGAAATGCTGGCCAAACTGGCCGATCTGGGCAGCTTCCGCGTCGAAGGTTCGTGTTCGGATGTGTACGCCGATCAGGTCAAAACCGGCTTGCCCGTCATTGTTAAAGTCAACGAAGTCAACCTGCGCGGAATCATCACGCAGGTCAAACCGTCGGTTAAAAATGGCGTCGTGCAGTTTGTGGTGCAACTGGATGACAACCAGCATTCGTCGCTGCGACCCAACATGAAAGTCGAGGTTTTTGTGGTCACCAACCGAACCACGAAAGCGGTGCGGGTGGCAAACGGTCCGGCCTTCAAAGGCAAAAAGCGGCAGTTCGTTTACGTGCTGAACGACAAGGGTGTAGCGCAGCGCCGGGAAGTCGAAACCGGCTTATCAAACTTCGATTTTGTGGAACTCCGGAGCGGCATTCAGGCCGGCGAAAAAGTCATCATCACCGACCTGAGCGAATACGAACATTTGCAGGAAATTACGATCGATAACGGCAGCCATGACTAGGGAACACGTACCAATGAACAAGCTGATCCGGCTGTTGCCCGGTTTCCTGCTGATGGCTTGCGGTGTGGTTGCTCAGCCGCAGCAGCTAACGCTGGACGATGTGGTGGGGATGGCCAAGACCCAGTCGATTGCGGCCAAACAGGCGGCTACGCAGAAGCAAACAAACTACTGGCAATACCGCACGTTTCTGGCCGGTTTTAAACCGCAACTGAGTCTCGACGGTTCGCTGCCAAACTTTGAGCGCTCGTTTATTCCCGTCACGCAGCCCGACGGAACGATCAATTTTCAGCCGATTTCCAACAACAACTCCGTTCTGAACCTGGCGCTGAGCCAGAACATTGCGCCGACGGGCGGGGCGGTTTTTGTGCAGAAACAGCTGCAGCGGTTCGACGACTTTCAGCGCAACAACCGGCTTTACAACGGAATTCCGTTTGCGCTGGGATTCCGGCAGCCCCTGTTTCAGTTCAACGCCATGAAGTGGGACCGGAAAATTGAACCCCTGAAATACGACGAAAGCAATCAGCAGTACATCGAGTCGATGGAGCAGGTCGCCGTCGATGCCACGAATTTTTATTTTGATTTGCTGGTGGCGCAGGTGAATTTGCAGATTGCCGAAAAAAACCTGAGCAATACCGACACGCTGTTCAAGATCGCCCGGCACAAACTGGAATTGGGCAAGATTTCGCAAAATGACCTGCTGCAACTGCAACTGAGCGTGCTGACGGCGCAGAAAGATTACGCATCGGCCCGGCAAAACGCCGAAATTGCCTCGCTGAAACTCCGCTCGTTTATGGGCTACCGGAACGAACAAACCCTGGCCTTGGCGGTTCCCACGCAGATCGTTGAGTTAACCATCGACGTCCGGAAAGCCCTGAATGAAGCGTCTACGAACCGTCCGGCGGCCATTGCGTTCCGGCGGAGAATCCTGGAAGCGCAGCGCGACGTCGACAAGGCCCGCAAGGATAATGGCCTGAATGCCACGCTCAACGCGGCTTTTGGCCTTTCCAACCGGGGGACTAATTTCGGGGACGTTTACATCCGGCCGCAGGACCGTGAATACCTCGAAATTCAGTTTGTGCTGCCCATTATGACCTGGGGGCGCGCCCAGGCCCGGACCGAGACCGCCAAAGCCAACCAGCAACTGACGACGCAATCCGTTGAGCAGGACAAGCTGAATTTTGAACAGGCGATTTACACGCAGGTGACCCTGTTGCAAATGTTGCAGCACCAGGTGAAACTCACCGCCGAAGCCGACGGAATTGGTCAGCAGCGGTACCAGATCGCGCAAAACCGCTTCATTCTGAGCGACCTGAGCGTGACGGACCTGGGCATTGCGATGCAGGAAAAAGACCGCGCCCGGCGGGATGCGATTCTGGCGCTGCGCGATTACTGGACGGTTTTTTACACCATCCGCCTGCTGACCTTGTACGATTTTGAACGAAACGAAAAAATACAGTAACCGACAAATACGATGATCAACCTTACCAACATCGAAAAAGTGTACCGCACCAGCAGCATCGAGACGCTGGCGCTGAACAACATCAACCTGACCATCAACAAGGGCGAGTTTGTCTCGATCATGGGACCCTCCGGCTGCGGCAAATCCACGCTCCTGAACATCATGGGCCTGCTGGATGCGCCCTCGCAGGGAACCGTCGAGCTGGACGGCCAACGGGTGGCGAGTTACCGCGACAAGGAGCTGGCCCACCTGCGCAACCAGAAGATCGGTTTTATTTTTCAGAGCTTTCACCTGATCAACGACTTAACGGTGGTCGATAACGTCGAAATTCCGCTGCTGTACCGGGCGACCAACGGAAAACCGCGTCAGACCTACGCCCGGGAAGCGCTGGAAAAAGTAGGACTGAGCAACCGCATCAAACACTTTCCGAAGCAACTGTCGGGCGGCCAGAAGCAGCGCGTCGCCATCGCCCGCGCCATTGTCGGCCAACCGGAAATCATTCTGGCCGACGAACCGACCGGCAACCTCGACAGCGCCATGGGCAACGAAATCATGAACATTCTGCAGGGACTGAACCAGGAAGGCGCAACCATCGTGATGGTGACCCACGACGAGAGCATGGCCAAACGCACCCACCGGCTCATCCGGTTATTTGACGGAACGCAGGTGCAGTGAATGTTCAATTTTGAATGAGTGAATGACAGAATAAAAGACGGTCAACTCATTCAGGTATTCACTCATTCTATCATTCACTCATTCAAAATTGAAATGCTAACGAACTACATAAAAATCGCCTGGAAGGTGCTCCTGCGGCATCCGTTCTACACCTTCATTACGCTCTTCGGCATCAGCCTGACCCTGACGGTTTTGATGGTGCTGACTTCGTTCATCGACCATCTTTTCGGGGCTCACTACCCGGAAACCAAGCGGGACCGGTCGCTCTACCTGCAGTTTATGACCCTCACCGACTCCAGCCGAAGTTCGCGCAGCCAGGGACCGATGAGTTTTAAGTTTCTGAAGAAACACGCCAAAACCCTCAAGACCACCGAACGGGTCACAGTTTGTTCTTTTTTCAGTACGTCGAATGCGTACGTCGGATCGCAGAAAATCAAACTCAACACCAAGTTTACGGATGCGGACTTCTGGCACGTCATGGAGTTTGATTTCCTCGAAGGAAAACCGTATAACGAGCAGAACATTGCCAATGGCGAACAGGTTGCGGTTATTACCGACGACTTTAAACGGCAGTATTTTGACGATCTGACCGAACCCGCCGTGGGCAAGGATGTTGAAATTGAAAATGTCCACTACAAGGTAATTGGCGTTGTAAAAGGCAGTCCCGTAACCCGCCTGTACAGCTACGCCGACGTTTATTTCCCGTATACGGCCCCCAAAAGCAATTACCAGAACACGGGCGCGCGGGGCAATTATGTGGCGGTTTTGTTGGCCAAAGACAAAAGCGACTTCCAGGCAATTAAGGATGAGTTTCAAAGCGGTATCAGCCGGATTCCCGTCGCCAGCCTGCAGGAAGAATCGAATTTTTCGATCATGGAAATCCGCAGCGAGCCCTATATGGAGAGCTTTATGGGGCAGATTTTAAACGGCGGCAAAGGCCTTAAAACGATTTTTTTCAGCGTTATCGCCTTTATCATGTTTATGCTGATGGGACTTCCGGCCATCAACCTGGTCAACGTCAACGTCAGCCGGATTATGGAGCGGGCGTCCGAAATTGGCATTCGGAAGGCCTTTGGCGCGCCCATCCGGACGTTGTTGTGGCAGTTTATCGTCGAGAACATTTTCATCACGTTTCTCGGTGGTGTCATTGCACTGGTGCTGACGCTGATCATCATTCAATTGATCAACAACAGCGGCTGGATTGCTTACGCCGATCTGACGATCAATGTTAACGTATTCGCCGTCAGCGTCCTGATCTGCCTGCTATTCGGGCTTCTGTCGGGCGTTGCGCCCGCCCTGCGGATGTCAAAACTCAACATTGCTGAAGCGCTCAAATCCTAATTAGTGAATGAGTGATTGAGCGAATAAAACCGTAGCTCACCCCATCACTCATTCGCTCAATCACTCAATAAACATGATCCGTCATCTCTTTAAATTAATCTGGAACAAGAAGAAGACCCACGCGCTGGTGCTGGTCGAAATCTGGGCTTCGTTCCTGGTCCTCTTCGGACTGACTTCGCTGATCGTCTACAACGTCCGGAATTACATTCAGCCGCTGGGGTTTGAATACAAACAAGTCTGGGCCATCAACCTGGGAAACAATCAGGACACCACCGAAATTGGCGATAAAACCCAGCGGATTTTGCAACGCCTGAAAGGATATCCGGAAGTAGAATCGGCATCCAGGATGAGCAATAATTTCCCTTTTTCGGGCAGCCAGATGGGCAATAGCGTCGAATACAACAAAAAAAATGTCCAGATTGATTACTACGCCACCGACGAAAGCTTTGCGCAAACCCTCCAGGTTCCGATGGTAGCGGGGCGCTGGTACATCAACGCCGACAGCGTCGGCAAATACTCGCCGGTGGTCATCAACCAAAAAACGAAAGAAGCGCTCTTTGGCGACGACAACGCCCTGGGCAAAATCGTCAGTGACCGGTACAAAATCATCGGAGTGGTCAATACGTTCAAATCACGGGGCGAATTTATGGCCGACTCCCCCGCCCTGTTTGAGCAACTCGACCCCAAAACCCAGTGGAACAGCCTGCTCCTGGTTCGGGTCAAACCGGGTACTGACGCCTTGTTTGAAGCCAAAATTGTGAAAGACATCACCTCGATGGTTACCGGATGGAGCGTGGAGGTTGATCACCTGACGGATTCGCGCAAAAACAAGCACAACCTCACGCTGGTGCCGGTTATCATTTTTCTGATTGTCAGCACTTTTCTGCTCATCAACGTGGCCCTCGGTTTGTTCGGGGTCCTCAACCTCAGCATCGCCAAACGGCGGGGTGAAATTGGTTTGCGCCGGGCGCTGGGCGCCACGGGCACCGGTATTTCCCGGCAGTTTATTGGCGAAATCTGGGTGCTGGCTACCTTTGGCCTGCTGATCGGTTTGCTGTTTGCCGTTCAGTTTCCGCTGATGAATGTGTTCGATCTGGAAGCCGGTATTTACATCACCGCCATTGTCGCGTCGGTCCTGATCATTTACGGCATTGTGACCCTGTGCGCCCTTTTTCCCAGCCGCCAGGCCGCCCGCATTCAACCGGCGGTGGCGCTGCATGAAGAATAAGCGTTTTTAAGAAAGTTGTTTCGCGGACGGGGCCGCCCGGCGGTTAAGCGGAGAAAAGAAGCGGTACGCAGCGTATTTTTGAAAAACTTTTTTTTCTCCGCTTAACTCTGATTTTCTCTGCGTAACTCTGCGAACTAGTTCAATCATGCTGCTCATCATCGACGACGATATTGCCGTTCAGACTTCCCTCTCGCTGCTGCTGCGCAGAGACGGTTTTTCCGTGCAGACCGCTTCCGATCCGGTGCAGGCCCTGGGCGTCATGGCCGCCGAAACCCCGGAGCTGGTGCTGCTGGACATGAATTTTTCCATCGAAACCTCCGGCGAAGAAGGGCTGAAATTAGTGAACGAAATCCGGGTGGCTCACCCCACGGTGCCGGTGATTCTGATTACGGGCTGGGGCACCATCGACCTGGCCGTGCAGGGCATGAAAGCCGGCGCGAAAGATTTCATTACCAAACCGTGGCAGAATGAGTACGTGCTGCAATCCGTCCGGACGCTGCTGAATCTGAACCGGCAGCAGTCGGACGCGGGCAAAACCGTGTCGCCCAGCCGCCGGAAGTTAGACCAGCAATACCAGTTTGGGCACATTGTCGGCGAAGATCCCCGGCTGCTCGAAATTCTGGAAACCATCGGCCGCGTAGCCCCGACCGATGCCCCGGTTTTGATTACGGGCGAAAGCGGAACCGGCAAAGAACTAATCGCCGAAGCCATTCACCAGAACAGCCGGCGCCGGAGCAAACCGTTCGTGAAGGTCAACCTCGGCGGCATTTCCTCCACCCTGTTTGAAAGCGAACTGTTCGGCCACCTGCGGGGCGCGTTTACCGACGCTAAATCCGACCGCGTCGGCCGGTTCGAACTCGCCAACAAAGGCAGCATTTTTCTGGACGAAATCGGGGATCTGGACATAACGAGCCAGGTCAAATTGCTGCGCGTGTTGCAGGACCGCACGTTTGAGCCCCTGGGCAGCAGCCGGAGCAAATCGGTCGATGTGCGGGTGATCTGCGCCACCAACCGCAACCTGGAAGAAATGGTGTCGAAAGGCACGTTCCGCGAAGATTTGTTTTACCGAATCAACCTCATCACCGTCAAACTTCCCGCCCTGCGCGAGCGCCCCGACGACATTCCGATGCTGGTTGATTCGTTTGTCAATAACCTGAAAACCATTTATGAACGACCTAAACTGAAAGCGACTCCGGACGCACTGAACTGGGCCCGAAACCTGGCCCTGCCCGGCAACATCCGCCAACTGAAAAACATCGTCGAACGCACGGTTTTGCTTTCGTCCACGGATGCGTTGGGCATCAGCGATTTCCAGAACCAGATTCCGCAAAGCCCGACACCCGCTACGCCCCGCAGCCTGCCCGAAGTCGGCACCATCACGCTCGATGAGCTTGAGTACCAGATGATTCGCCGGGCGATGGATTTCTACAACAACCGGGTCTCGAAAGTAGCGCGGGCGCTGGGCATCACCCGGTTTGCCCTTTACCGGCGGCTGGAAAAATACGGAATACCGTATGCAGCGGAAGACGTCTGAACTCGAATTACACCGATTAAATGATTAACAGGATGGCTACCGCAATCCTTTTTAATCTTTATATCTTAGTTCATCTTTTAATCGGTGTAATCCGAGTTCAGACTGTTCAGAAATGAATTTTTCCCTGCGCATTAAATACCTCCTTTACATCGTCGCCGTTCATGCGGCCCTGGTTTTTCTGATCTTCAAGTGGCTTCAGGAAGACAAGCTGCTGTTTATCGTCTCGGAGGTGTTTGTGCTGCTTTCGGTCGGGGCGGCTGTGCAGATTTACCGCTCGTTCGGGCAGCCCTCCAAATTTATTTCGGCGGGCATTGAAGCCATCAAAGACCAGGATTTCACGATCAAGTTTGTGCCGACCGGCAACCGCGAAGTCGACGGCCTGATCGAGGTTTATAACCTGATGATCGACCAGCTTCGTCAGGAACGCACCAAACAAATGGAACAGCAGTTTTTTCTGGAAAAGCTCATCGAAGCTTCGCCCATCGCTACCCTGATTTTTGATTTTGACCGGCGAATTGCTTCGGCCAATCCCAAAGCCGTAACGTTGCTGAAACGAACCGACGATCAGCTAAAGGGACGGTTTTTGTCCGAAATCGACCACCCTCTGTTAAACCAACTAATTGATACCGAACCCCTTGAAGCAAAGACGGTCAAAGGCAGCGGAATCGAAACCTACCGCATTCAGCGCTCGCACTTCATGGACCGGGGCTTCCGGCGCGACTTCATGCTGATCGAGGAATTGACGAGTGAAATTCTGGAATCCGAGAAAAAAGCGTACAGCAAAGTCATCCGGATGATGGCCCACGAAGTGAACAACTCCATCGGCGCGATCAACTCCATCCTGAACGTCACCAAAACGTACATGGAAGCCCCTGAACAGGAGGATGTTAGTTACGCACTCCAGATCGCCATCGAACGCAACGACCGGCTGAACCTGTTCATGCGCCGGTTTGCGGATGTCGTGCGGCTGCCGCATCCCCAGAAAACCGCTACCGATCTGACCGAACTGGTTCGCAACGTGGGGCGGTTAATGCAGCCCCAGGCCGAGGCCAAAGGCGTTCTGTTAACGCATGAACTGCCCGCCAACCCGGTTTTGGTCCCGGCCGATGCCCCCCAACTGGAGCAGGTGCTGGTGAACATCATCAAAAACGCGATTGAAGCCTGTTCGGCGGGCCAGACCGTCGAGGTAATTCTGGACCAGGATACGCTAGCCGTTCGGGACAATGGCAAACCGATTAGTCCGGATCTGGAAACCAATCTGTTCAACCCCTTCTTCAGCACCAAGCCCGATGGACAGGGCATCGGCCTGACGCTCACCCGCGATATTCTCCTCAACCACGGTTTTTCGTTCTCGCTCAAAACCCAGCCGTCTGGCTGGACCGCGTTTACCATTTCGCTCTAACGTCCTTTCTCTGATTATCCGGGCGGTTTTCTTCTGTTCGTCCGTCAACCGTTTGCTCATTCATCCCCGGATTCTCTCGTTTCGGGGCTCGGTCGGCCGTTTTCATCGCTTTCCCCAGAGCGCTTCGGCCGGACGTTGGTTGTCAGCCTAGCTTTGTTCCGTCACTTGCCCCATTCACCACCGAGCAAAGCGATTTCTGCCCGCTTTCTCATTAAACAACAAAAACAAACGAACATGAAACGGCTCCTCTTCCGCTTAGGCGCAGTTGCACTCCTCCCATTGGCTTTAGCCGGTTGTTTGAAAGACCATATTCCGGCCCATCCGGACGGGTCCGGCGATGAGGTATTTTACGTGCCCGCCGAATTCGAGTCGCTGGCTTCCATCTGGCTCTCCGCACCCACCTCCGACTACAAAGAAGGCCTTTCAATGCTTAACGTTCAGGCCGAAATGATCAGGGAAATTTTGCCGACGAGCACAAAAATCGATTATGCGATCAATGGGCCGGCAGACGCGCAGGCTTTAACGACGGCGCTGCTCAGCAAGGGCGTTTCACAGGCTGCCATCGACACGGCCATCGTGTTTCACCCGGTTTCCCACGGCGATCTGTGGATTCGGGATACCGGCGGTACGTTCCTGAAAAACAAGAAAGGCGGCTACCAAATCGTGGATTTCGACTTTGACGCCTACCGGACGAAAGACTACATTCCCGCCGAAAGCTACGCCGTTTACCAGCTTGACAACGACGTGTCGCACGGAACGGGCGCGGCAAAAGGGGCCGGCGTCATCCGTTCTCCGCTGGTTGCGGAAGGCGGAAACCTGCATTTCAACGGGAAGGGCACGGCGATTGTCGTCAAAAAATCCCTGCTGGCCAGCAATCCGGGTCTGAGCCTGACTCAGATCGAAACGGAACTGAAACGGGTTTTTAACCTCAAAAAAGTGATTTTTCTGAACGAAAACACCGGTACCGATTCGCACCCGGTTCTGGAATCGCCGAAACTGATCAATGGGCAGCCCTATTTCAACTTTGGCGTGTGGCATTCCGACGAGATGGTCACCTGGATCAACGATCATACCGTGTTGCTGCCGCACATTCCGGCGTCGGAACTGGCCGACGGCAACCCGTTCACCCAGCAGTCGTACCACGCGCTGGAAGATGCCTACCAGGTTTTGAGTCATTCGACCGATCAGGACGGAAAACCGCTCACGATCATCCGCGCCCCGGAGCCCAGCCCGATTGTGGTCGAACTGATTCCGGGTGATCTGATGTACGAATCGCTGAAAGAAATGGCTGGGATTCAGCACTTCCCGACCGATGGCAGCCCGATCAAGTTTGTGCTGGCGGCCAGTTACATGAACTACGTTGTTACCAATGAGGTCGTGCTGGTTCCTAAACTGTACAAACCGGGGCGGGACGCAAGCCTGCAACAAAAAGACGAAGCGTTTAAACTGCTGATTCAGAGCCTGTATCCAAACCGGAAAGTCACCCAGATTGAAAACGACGCCATCACCGTGGGCGGGGGCGGTATGCACTGCATCACCCAGCAGGTGCCGGCGCCCGAAAAATAAGAACCGACTCGATCCACCCAAAGTGTCCCGCCCGGTCTTTCGACCGGGCTTTTTTGGGGCCCGCAAGTACGGTATTTCCCCGAACCCACTACAAAACCGCACTTTCTACAGCATCAAAATAGCTAATTCATAAAACTAAATGCAACATAGTTGCATTTAAAATTGAAGTTTATACTTTTGCAACAATGTTGCATTAAAATAAACTTCATGAAAAAAACTACACTCCCTACTCGAACCTGGCTGGTCGGTTTTCTTGCCATCGCGTTAACGGCCTGCCAGAAAGACGACAGCCCTGTAAAGCCCGCCGAGGGTGAAGCCGCCTTCACGCGCCTGCTGGTTACCGACGCCGAAACCGGCGACATTACGCTGGTTAATCCGGCCAGGCAGACCAGCGAAAAATTCATGGCCCGGTTTCCGGGTAGTGCGCTCTATCCCACGGCCAGCGGCCGGTTTGCCGCCGTGGTCAGCGGAGCCAATAACTTCGTCCAGTTTTTCGACAGCGGAATTGTCGACCACGGCGATCATGCCGACGTAAAAGGCACGCCCAAATGGGCCGCCCTGACGCTGGATGCGCCTAAACCCACGCACACCTATTTCTGGGGAAACCGCATTGTGGTGTTCAACGATGGCGACGGTTCACTGTCGCTCACGACCGAAGATGAGCTGCACACGGCGGGTGCCAGAGCCAAAGTGGTAAACGTGGATGTTCCGCACCACGGCGCGGTGGTTCCGTTCAGCAATGGCACCTTCGCCGTGACCCGGAAAGACAATGCCGTGGCCGGAACGCTCCCGCAGGGCGTAAAAATCGTGGATGAAAATGGTACGGTCGTGAAAACCGCCACGCTGGCCGTGACCGGTATTCACGGGGATGCGGGCAACGGTGAGGTCGCCCTGTTCGGTACCACCAGCGGCATCCTGGTCGTGAGCCAAGACGGTAACCAGCGGATCATCAGGTATCCGGCGGAGTTTGGCGACGGTTGGCTGACGTCGGTTTTCTACGAAAAAAGTACCCAGACCTTTTACGCATCGGCGGCTAAACTGGGCGTCTACCGCATCGATCTGACAGCCAATACGATGAGTCCGCTCCTCAAAACCGATCAGTTGCAGGCCTTCAAGGTTTCAAACGATGGCGCCCTGTTTGCGCTCCTGACCGACGGCACGCTGAAAGGCTTCACGGCTTCCGGCACGGCTTTGGGAGAACTGAAGGTGGTTGATGCCATTGCCGCCGATGCCAAGGTAAAACCGGATTTCACCATCACCAAACGCTACGCCTACGTAACTGATCCGGCTAAAAACCGGATCATTCCGGTCTTGCGGGACGGTTTCACGGCCAAAACCGCCCTGCCGGTTTCCGGAAAACCGTCTAAAATTGCCGTCATTGGCGCGCAACAGGAACGCGCTGGCGACGATTAAGGCCCCCAGCCCCGCTTCATGCGTACATCAAACCCGGCCAGGAGGTCGGGTTTCTTTTTTAGCGTCCAGGTTCACCACCTTTAGGTAAATTTTCTCAAAAAAAAACCGGAACGATAGCAATGCTCAAAGGATGTATTACCTTTGCCTAAATTATAATCAGTCTTAATAAGAATAATTAATCAGTCTAAATAAGGGCGCGGGCGGTTCTACAATGAGACACTTCTTCCTCTTTCAATGCGGTTTCCTGCTGGTCTCTACGCTCATTCAGGCGCAGGAAATTACCGGAAAAATCAACGGCAAGGTGGTGACCAGCGACAGTAAACCCGCCGTGGGCGCAACGGTTTTACTGAACTCAACCCGCTACGGCACCACCGCCGATGCCGAAGGGGCCTATTTGCTAGAGGTGCCGGAAGGGCGTTACAATCTGGTTATTCAACGCATGGGACTGGAGTCGAAAACGGTTCCCGTTCGGGTGCAAAGCGGAGAAACCGTATCGGTTCCGGTCACGACCCTCAATGAATCGACCCGGCAACTGGACGATGTGGTCGTCACCGGCCAATATGAACCGCAGTCGATACGCCAGTCGGTTTACCAGATTCGCACCATCGACCGCGAACGGATTCAGCTGCGGGCGGCCACCAACGTCATCGGCGTGCTGAACAACGAACTCGGCATCCGGTTTTCCAACGATTTAACGCTGGGCACCTCCGATATTCAGTTGATGGGCATGTCGGGCCGCAACGTGAAGATTCTGCTCGACGGCGTTCCGATGGTCGACCGGGGCGACACCCGCGAGAGTCTGAATCAGGTCGATATCAACACCGTGGAGCGCATCGAAATTGTGGAAGGACCCATGTCGGTTTCGTACGGCACGGATGCGCTGGCCGGCATCATCAACATCATTACCAAAAAACCGGGCAGCGAGCAGCTTTCGGTCACGGCCCGCGTTCAGGAAGAAACCGCCAACAAAGAGTACAGCGCGTTTACGGGCCAGGGCGTTCATAATCAAAACCTTGGCGTCACCTGGCAGCGCAAGGGCTGGAATGCCTACGTGGGCGGTACGCACAATGCTTTCGGCGGCTGGCAGGGCATTTCGACGACCCGCGCCAAAGACTGGCACCCCAAACGCCAGTTGCTGGGCAATACGAAGGTTGGCTACCGCAACGAAACCTTCAACATCTGGTACCGGCTCGACGCCCTGAACGAAACGATCGACGCGCTGGGTCCGACCAACGTCAATACCAACCAGGCCCGCGATCAGAAGTACCTCACCAACCGGTTCACGCACCAACTCCAAAGCGACTGGAAGGTCAACGGGCAGCTGCAACTCAACGCGATTCTGTCGTATACCGACTACAGCCGGAAAACCCAAACCTCGAACATTGACCTAACCACCGGCCGCCGGACGCTCTCGCTGGGCGCGGGCGAACAGGATCTGTCGCTGTTCGACACCAAAATTTTCCGGGCAACGGCGCAGTACAAAGTCTCGAATGCGGTTTCCGTTCAGCCGGGCGTCGATATCAACCTGGACGGTGCGAGCGGAGCGCGGATTCTGGGTTCGCCGACGATCAACGACTACGCCTTTTTTGTTTCCTCCGAATTAAAACCGTCGTCGGCCATTACGCTGCGACCCGGTTTGCGGTTTATCAAAAATTCGGTCTACGACGCCCCGCCGGTGATTCCATCGCTGAACGCCAAACTGGCGCTGCACAAAAACACCGATCTGCGGTTTGCCTACGCCCGCGGTTTTCGCTCTCCGGCCCTGCGCGAACTGTATTTCAACTTTTTCGACGCCAGCCACTCGATTAAAGGCAACCCGAACCTGAAAGCCGAATATTCCAACAGCTTCAACGGCTCGCTGACCTGGCGTTCGGTATCGACGCCCACCCTGCGAATCAGTTCAACGCTGACCGGTTTTTACAATGACTTCCACAACCTGATCAGCTACGGCTTCGATCCGACCAATCCCGGGGTGATGATGACCATCAACATTGATCGGTTCAAAACCACCGGCGGAACGCTGAACAACACGCTGAACGCCCGGAATTTTCAGTTTACTCTCGGTTTTTCGCACGTCGGCCGGTTTAACAGCCTGGCGGAGGGCAGCACGGATTTGCCGGAATTTGTCTGGTCGCCCGAAATCAACGCCAACCTGACGTACCACGTCACCAAAATTGATACGAAGGTCAGCCTGTTCTACAAATACACCGGCAAACGCCCCGCGTACGAAACGCTGACCGACAGCCAGGGCGCTCCGACCATCCGGCTGGCCGAAACCGCAGCCTACCAATGGGCCGATGTCACGATCAACAAATCCATCACGAAATACGTCACGCTGAACGCCGGGGTTAAAAACCTTTTCAACATCACCCGCCTGAACAATACCTCGGGCGACGTGGGCGGTTCGCACAGCGCCGGCGGGTCGGTGCCGCTGAGCTACGGGCGCTCCTACTTCCTCGGCCTGAACTTCCAGTGGAGCAAACAATAACCTTTCTCTCGTAACCAATTCGCAAATACAATCAAATCCAATACGTCCATGAACCAAGTACGCTCACTTTTTCTGATGCTGGCGTTTGCCACGGTTTTGAATGCCTGCAAGCAGGAAGATCCCCCGCTACCCGATAACCTGGTGCAATTTGAAGCCACCGAACAAGGCTTTGAATCCGATAAGGCCGAAACCGAAATCAAACTGACGCTTACCCGGGCCGCCGAAGCCGCCACCGCCGTCACGGTCGATCTGGCCGCCACCGGCATTGCATACGGCACGCAGTTTACGACCAGCCCGGCCGCTGCCAACAACAGCCTGAGCGTCACGATTCCGGCGGGAAGCAGCACGGGCTCGTTCAAAGTAACCAAAGGCGCGAGTCTGTTCCTGAACGGCACGGAGTCGATCAAGTTTACGATCAAATCGGCCGCCAGCCCGGTGCTGCTCGGCGAGAAAAAAGACTTGACGGTGAAGTTTTCGTCCATCGTTTCGGCCGGTTCGTCGCTGAAACTGGAAGGGGGTGAAGGCGGTGCCAGCGCAGTTAACTCGGTTTTTGTCGATTTCAGCAATAACTCCCAAAAAACCGCAGCGCGCGCTAGCTGGGATTTAGGCTTCTACGGCGGCACCGATTTCCGGGTCATCATCAACGGGACCACCGGCGCTTCCGCCAAAGAGCTGACAAAAAATGACCTGGCTCAGGTAACGGCCGCCGACACGACGGGGCTTCGCAATCTGCTGATTCTCAGCCAGGGCACCGGCAGTTTCGAGAACGTTGACGATGTGGAAGGCGACCTGACCAAAACCGTAATCAAGACGATTTCGGCAACCGACGCGGAGAATAAAGTATACATCATTAATCCGGGGAATGCGGGTGTAGCGGCAACAGCGGCCAAGCCGTGGTATAAAGTCCGCGTAATCCGCAAAGGCACCGGCTACGCGCTGCAATACGCCCAAATTGCCGAAACGACGTTTAAAACCCTGGACGTTCCCAAAGATGCCAGCCGTAATTTCAGCTATGCCTCTTTTGATAAAGGGCTTGCCGAAGTAGAACCGGCCAAGGCGAACTGGGATATTGAGTGGACGCTGGCTACCTACAAAGCCGCATTAAGCGCCACTTCTTCCGTGCCGTATACGTATTCCGATTATGTTTTCATCAATCATTTAGCCGGAACCGAAGCGGCAGAAGTACTGACCAGCACCGTGACGTTTGATGCCTACGCCGAGACGAACATTGCCACAACTCCCTTCAAGAAAGACCGGAATGTGATTGGCAGCAACTGGCGTACTTCCGCCGGGCCGAACGGCGTTCCGGCTGGCGTTAAAGCCGATCGGTTTTACGTCGTGAAAGATGCCGCCGGTAACGTTTATAAACTGAAATTTGTGAATTACACTTCGTCTGACGGCGGGGTTCGCGGCTATCCGAACATCGAATACAAGCTGGTGAAAAAAGTCTAAATCCGTTGTGCAGCAGGGCGGGCAATCCATTCAAAACCGGTTGCCCGCCTTTTTCGTGTCTTTAACTTTAGGAACAACTACCAACGCCCTCACCGCCCCTGATCGGCGACGTAGTTCCGGCGGAAATTTTCGACTTCTTCGTTCGTAAACCCGTAGATGCCCTGCAAGCGGGCGACGGCTTCCGTCAGTTTGGGCAGCTCCTGCCGGGTGTTGGTGATAAACCGGTAGACGGCCGCCGACTGATCGTACGGCGCGTTCAACAGCCCGAGCAGTTCGTCGATTTGCGAATCAGAAATCTGCTTGTGTTGCGAATCGATGGTGCGCCAGCCGTGCAAAAAACCGGCGGCTTCGCTGATCCAGTGCAGGATTTCGGCCCGCTCCTGGTCGTTCAAACCGTCCGATTGCAACTTGACACCGCTCTCGTGCAGCTTGTGGATCACCGCGGCCGCCGTGATTTTCTCCCAGTTCAGTTTGATGGCCGCCAGCGCTTCGTCGCGGTAGCTGTTGTAATCCTCGCCCAGATCCAGGGCGGTTTTCAACTGAATGAATGCCTGGCGATTCTGGCTGTATAAACCAGTGCCGGTGGCATCGTCGCGTTGGGCCGCATAAGCCGCCGTCAACCGGTCGGCGCTGGCGTAGACCGCGGCATTATCGCTGTTGATAAAAACCGGGTTGGCACCGTATAAATACAGAATCTGATCGGCGGTGGCCGGGCTCATCGCCCCCCTGGTCAGCGACATCGCGTAGGAAAAGAGCGTTGCGCCGTACATTCCCTTTTCGATCATCTGCTGCACTTCCAGCCCGTACTCATCAAACAGGTAATTGCCGTAAACGCCCCCCTCCCAACTCCGGTCGAACGGGTGAAAACGGCCGGTGCTGGCTTTCGACAGTTCGGCAAAAAAACCGTTCTGCTGCGCCTGCAACCGGCTGGCGTAATACGGCGTCGTAATGGTCTGCAAAATGAAATCGCCCTGCGTAAAAGCCGCATTGAGCGCTTCTTCGGACACGTAGGTTCCGCTCTGGCGGCCTTTTTCCGCTTCGTGAACCAGCGCCATGTACTGATTCAGCAGGGGCCTGAGCGCCTGGCTATGGTAGGTAAAGCCCACGCTGTCGTACACCAACGGCAGGTTCAGCGAAGGTTTCAGATTCTCATCGGTTTCCTGTTTACAGGATGCCAGTACGGCGAGCAATCCCGTGGCCATCAGGATCACCGGCCGCCAGATCAGGTACGGTTTACGCATAAATTACTTGGGATGAAAGCTTGTCAAGCGACAACAGGCGCTAAAACCGAACCGGTGCTAAGTTCCCGGACGGTTATTTTCTCTTGTCTCTACTACTCTAGTACGCACAAAGTTCTGATGTATTGTTGGATAAAAAAAAAGCAGCGTCAAAGACACTGCTTTTTCGATCCTACTCACTATAGCTTTTACTGTATTATCGTCCTGATTGGCCCGTCGATGGGCCAATCACTTAGTTTAGTTCCGTCCAGGCTTTTTCCAGTGTATTCAGCCGCGCCATGGCGTTGTGCAGAATGCCCCGCAGGTTTTCCAGCTCCGTCCGCGTGAAGCAGAAATACAGCGGTTCGACCGTCGTGCCGAGGTAAAGCCGCCGGGGTTCACCGCCGGACTCGGGCAGCGGCAAACCGAAAAAACCGTCGGCGTCAACCGATTCGACGTGCAGAAACAATTGCCGGAATTCGCCCGGCGACATGATCTGGAAAATGTTGTTAAACCGGAAACTCAGGTTGGCCTTGCAGCCGCGGCAAAGATGGATTTCACCGTGTTCGTTCTGGGCCAGCGTAATGAAGCAGGTGTCGCGGTTGGTCATGAGCGGGAAGGTGTGGATATAGAATCGGTTAGTTAAATTTTTTGCTGCCGTCGGGCTGATACACGTAGCGGAACGTGTAAAACCGGCTTTCGCTGCCCGGACCGTCGGGGCCACCTTTGTAGTAACTCAGCACTTCCACTTTGGCAAATTTTCCGTCGGCCGTCCGGATTACGAGCACTTTATCCTCGGTCGGCGAAATGACGCCCCCGCCGTAAGTATACCAGCCGTTGCCCGAGCCGGTCGGAATGGCGAGCTTGTTGGTGTTTTCATCGACGCTGAAGGTCGCATTGTCCGGCACGGCCGTCAGGCTTTCGAAGGTTCCGCTGTGCACGTACGCTCCTCCCTGCCCCGCCCTTCCGGTTCCGCCGTTGACGATGATGGTGGTCGCCCGAAAACCGATGTCCCATTTGGCGCTGGCCGAGTCGCTGCTGGGCACCTGTTTGCCTTCTTTCAGGCTGTAAAAAGTGAACCGGTTGGTCGATCCCATCGGTCGGCCCGACTGCGGGTCGTTGTTGGCCGGATCGGCGGGCAAATCACTGACGGTAAGCGGTTTGATGGCCTGCCCCCGGGCCGATTGATACGCCAGCAGCGATCCCGCGGCCAGCAGACTGAACAGAAAAAAAGAAATTTTGTTCACGGTTTTATCGAAATTCAGTGTGTTTCAAAACATACGCTGGATCAGTCCAACACTTCGCATTTGAGTCCGGCTTTGGTCAGCAACCGGATGATGGTCTGCTCGTAAGCCTGATCCGGCGGATCGGTTGGTGCTTCAATCCGCAGCACGCAATCGCAGTCTTCCATGTCGATGCTCCACCGGCAGACCTCCCGCAGTTTGCACAACCGGCAAGCCGCTTTGTAAAGCCGCTGGGCGGTGTTGATGTTCGTTCGGAAAACCAGGACGTTCAACGCAATAAAGCAAGTACGGAATTAATTATTGTATTTAGTTTAATTCTAAATAAAACACTAAAGCCGTTGGTAAAACATTGATTTTATTTGGTGTGGCTGCGGTTTGATGAATTAAACCGCAGCCACGATTTATATCAGTTGGCGGCCAGAGCCGTTTGGGCAACCACTTCGCGCCATTCGGTTTTTTCCGGAAGACCCGGTTTCCGTTTTCCGAAAATCAGGGCAATCTGGTTGCCATCGGCGTCGAACAGTTCCAGGCTGGTGACCACACCGTCAGTAGTCGGTTTTTTCACCACCCAGGCCGACGCGACGTGATCTTCGCGCAGGTGCAGGTTAAACTGCGGGTCCAAGACGTTGAACCAGGGGCCCATCGGCACCAGCTTCCGAACCTCGCCCGTGTGAATCTGAATCGCCCCCCGGTTTCCGACGAAGATCATAATGGGCAACCCGCTTTGGGCCACCTCCGCGAACACGTTCTTCACCGCTTCCATCGTGGTCGGCTGCGCGAAGTCTTCGGGCGCAAATTTCATGGCCTGCAAACGCGACACCTTGTGTTTCCGCAGCATTCCGAAGAACTCGTGGGTATCCTGCAGGTTCCGCCAGGATTCCTGAAAAGCCGCCACGTCAATCTCCGCATCGGGCGTTGGAGCCACCGCTTCGGGTTTTGGCTCAATCGCCAGCACACCATCCTGATTCGCAGCCCGGTATTTGTCCACCAGATCGTCGTAGGCCGACGCGTTGCTTTTATCGGTCAGGTAGATTTTATGAATCGCTTCGCCATCAGCCGCAAAAAACTGCAGGCTTTTCCGGTCATTCTCGTGAACGGCAAAGCCAAATTTCCAGCCGGACATGAACAGGCGCAGGTCGATGTCTTCGCCCAGCACCAGGCCCATAGGGCCGTTGAACGACACGTCTTTGTATTCCCCTTTCCGCTCGTGGACCACGCTTTCGTTGCGGGTCAGGGCCATTACGAAGCCCAGCGTGGGGACTTCTTTCAGCAGCTCCCGAAAATCACCGTCCAGTTGCGTGGCGGTTTCGCCCACGCCCGTCGCGACCAGTTCGGCTTCGCTAACCCCCAGTTGCTTGGCTGCATCGCGGATGCGAACCTTGGAATTTTCGGCCTTGAAAGCCGCATACTGTTTTTTCAGATCCTGAATTGTGGTTGTCATGTTGTATAGCTAATTAGGAGTAGTCAGGAATGTAGGAATAGTCGGCCGGGTGTGAACAATCAGCGGACAGCTCAGCTCCGGTTGCTGGACGATCTGCACCGATAAATGGAAGGCTTCAAAAATCGTTTCGACCGTTAGCACGGAAGCCGGTCGGCCAAACGACAGCGCCTTTCCTTCCTTGAGCAACAGCACTTGATCGGCGTACTGCATCACCAGATTCAGATCGTGCAGAATGGCCACCACGCCGTAGCCCCGCCGGGCCAGTTCGCTGGCTACATCGAGCAGGCTGTGCTGGTAGTACAGATCCAGACCGGTGGTGGGCTCGTCAAGCAGCAGATACTTTGTTTGCCGGATCGGCGCCTGGGGCTGCTGCACCTCGTCGATGGTCATCAGTTGGGCCAACACCTTCGCCAGATGAACCCGCTGTTGCTCCCCGCCGGACAAAGTCGGCACAGCCCGTCCGGATAAATGGGTCATGCCGGTGCGTTCCAGCGCAAAGTCCACCACGGCCACGTCCTCGGGACGCGGGTGGCCCTCAAAATGCGGATAGCGACCCATCATCACCAACTCATAGGCCGTAAACTCGAAAGCCAGCGGATTTTGCTGGGCCAGAACCGCCCGTCGGCGGGCCAGCTCCAGCGCCGTAAAACGCCCGACCGGTTTTTTATCCAGCAACACGTCCCCGTTTGTGGGCGTCAGTTCCCGGCTGAAGGTTTTCAGCAAGGTCGATTTTCCGGCGCCGTTCGCGCCCACCACGGCCACCAACTCCCCCGGCTTTATGGCCAGGGAGACATCGTCCAGCAGCAATTTCCGGCCGATCCGGTGGGTTATGTGTTGCGCTTCCAGCATTTTTCAATTGTTTAAAGGTTTCGGTTTTCCGTATACGGTTTTCGGTGAAAAAGGCGCGTTAGCCAACTGTAAACCAAAACCGTAAACCGGGTGTCGGTTTATGCCCGATTACCGGCGCCCCGGATCAGCAGGAACAGGAAGGTCGGCGCACCGATCATCCCGGTAATGATGCCGAGCGGTAATTCGGCGGGGGCGACAATCGTACGGGCCACCAGATCCGACAAGGTCAGCACAATAGCGCCCAGCAAAGCCGATCCGGGCAAAACCGTGCGGTGATTCGCGCCCGCCATCAGCCGGATCAGGTGCGGAATTACCAGCCCAATAAACCCGATGACGCCCGAAACCGCCACCGCAACGCCCACACCGAGGGTGGCCAGAATGATGACGTTTCGTTTCAGCTTGGGCACATCCACGCCCAGGTGTCCGGCCTGACTTTCGCCCAGCGCAAAGGCATTCATGGGCTTGCTCATTCGCGGCATCAGCAAAACCGGAATCAGTAAAAACGGCGTGGCCACCTGCAAAACCTCCCAGCTCGCCCCGCCCAGGCTGCCCATGCTCCAGTACGAAATAGCCCGCAACTGCGCTTCATCGGCCAGGTACATCATCAGGCCGCGCAGGGCTTCGCAAAAAACGTTGATGGCGATTCCCACCAGCAACATCGTCGAAATAACCGTACGCCCTTGCTTACGAGCCAGCGTATAGACCAGCAGCGTGGTGCCGACGGCACCGGCAAAAGCCGCCAGCGATAACGCGTATAAACCGGAAAGGGTAGACAACTCCTGGAAAAATTTCAGTTGCAGCACGATCATCAGCACGGCCATGACCGAAGCGCCCGACGAAACCCCGATCAGGCTGGGGTCGGCCAGCGGATTGCGGAACAGCCCCTGAATGGCGGCTCCCGAAATGCCCAAAACGCCCCCCACCAGCACGCCCAGCAAAATGCGGGGCAGCCGAATGACGGTCAGTACCGTCTCCTGCTGCGGTTCCACCGTTCCGATTTCCCAACCGAGTTGCTTGAAGAGGATCACCAGAACGTCCGGAATCGGAATTGCCACGGCCCCAACGCCCACCGCCCCCAGCATGACGATCACCAGCAGCACCCCCAGCAGGCCGTTCAGCCACCAGCCCCGGTTGCGGGGCGGTTTGGCCGGGGCCGTTTGCGGGGCCGGAGCAGCCGTTAGGGTTTGTTGCAGGTCCGTTTGCATGGAACTCGTTCGTAGCGGTTAGTTTTTCAGGCTCAATTCCGGATTCAGTTTGCGGCTCAGTTCCTGAACGGCCAGTCCCAGGCGGGGGCTAAAACCGGTCAGCAGCTGGCCGTCCATCTCGATCACCCGGCGGTTTCGACCGGCGTTGGTCTGGGCAACGCCCTGTATTTTCAGCAGACCGTCGATGCCGCCCAGGCTTTCCAGACCGCTCGTAAACAAGAGAATAACATCCGGATTGCCAATGACCAAGGCTTCGGGGGTCAGGGGTTTGAAACTATCGAAATCGTTGAACGCGTTCTGGGCACCCGCCAGTTGGACAATTTTCTCAATGGGCGTGTTCCGGCCCGACACCATCATCGTTCCGGTGCCCCGGGCGTAAATGAACAGGACTTTCGGGCTTTTACCCGGTTTTTTCACTTTCGCCAGATCCGCATCCAGTTTGCGCGTCAGGGCCGTGGCTTTGGCCGAAGCGCCGAACGATTTTGCGACCTCCGTGATTAATTTTTTAGTGCCGGCCACGCTGGATTCCTGGTCGAACACCAGGGTTTTCACGCCCGCGCTTTTGAACTGTTGCAGAATTTCGGGTTTAATGTCCATACTTCCGTTGGAGCGAACCGCGACCACCACCGTGGGGCGCAGCGCCAGCACCGCTTCGGCGCCAATATTCCGGTTGTGGCCCACTTTCGGAACTTTCGCCATGGCTTCCGGGTAGGTGCTGGTTACATCCACGCCAACAATCTGATTTTGCAGCCCCAGATCGCACAGAATCTCCGTCAGGGTACCGTTCAGTGCTACAATGCGTTCGGCTTTTCCCTGCGCAAAGGCCGCCAGATTCCCGGCAATCAGGATAAAGACCAGTAAATAAATTCGCTTCGCCATGTCAACTTGTCTCGGTAATTCGACACAAATTAATTAGACTATTTCTAAATAAACAACACATCCCGCCGATTATTTTCTGAAGCCGGACGGAAATGGGTGTAAAAAAACAAAAGCCGCCCATTGCTGAGCGGCTTTCGCACGTTATGCTAACGTAAACCTTATCTTGCTGAATCAGCTGACATGCTGTCCGTAGCCATAGTCGTGTCAGACATCATCGTTGATGAGTCAGATGACATCGTTGATTCCGATGAAGTTGTATCTTCAGCTTTTTTAGACTGGCAAGCAGCTGCCAAAGAAACCATCGTTGCAACGAACAATACAGATTTTACAATACGTTTCATGAGAGTAGTCAGTTTATGTTAATTAGATCTCACCCTTAATACCGGAAGGACCGTTAGGTAACCCATCTTTTTTCGAAAAATTTAAAAATTATTTTTGGGTTACATTTGACCCGGAATCGTATTAAGTAGGCAAGGAACCAATGACAAACCCGAACCGTTTGCATTTATCTGACGACCAGTTGCTTGCGGGCCTGGCCAACGGTTCGGACGCGGTACTGGAAGAACTGTACCGGCGGTATTTTCCGATGGTGCTGCACCTGATTCTGAACAACAGCGGCACGGAAGATGACGCCAAAGATATTTATCAGGAAACCCTGATTGTGCTGTACGAAAAAGTAACGGCGGACTCGCTGGAACTGAACTGCCAGCTAAAAACGTACTTGTATTCGGTCAGTCGGCGGCTCTGGCTCAAGCAGTTGTCGCTGCGCAGCCGCAACGGTGCGCTGCTGCGGGATCCGGAAGAGGTGGCCGATGTTGAGGAGGATCTGGCCGGGCACGAAATCCGCGACCGCCAGTTCGAACTGATGGCCGATTCGCTCGAGCGACTGGGCGAACCCTGCCGGACCTTGCTGGAGGATTTTTACATCCGCCACCTGTCGATGCAGGACATTACCGAAAAGTTTGGCTATACGAACGCCGATAACGCCAAAACGCAGAAGTACAAATGCCTGATGCGGCTCAAACGGCTGTTCTTTTCCGTGTTTAAAGAAGAGTAATATGATCAACCACCAGCAATTCACCGATTGGACGGACAAATGGCTTCGCGACGAGCTGACCGAAACCGAGCGGCTGGAGTTTGAAGCACTCCGCCGGTCAGACCCGGTTCTGGCCCAGCGCGCCCGCGAACAGCAGCAGCTGGCGCAGGCGATGCAGCACTACGGCCAGCGTACGGATTTCCGCAAGCGTCTGAACCGGATTCACGCGAATCTGGACCTGGATGCGATGCGGGAAGAAGCGGAGAACGAATCGAACGGGCGGCCGCTCCACCGGAACCCCGGAACGATCCGGCAGTTGTGGCAGACCTACCGCCCCATTCTGGCGGTGGCGGCTTCGGTGGCGCTGATCACCACCTTCGGAACGCTGATGCTGATTCGTCAGTACCAGTCGAGCCACAAGCAGCAGGAACAATACAGCATGATGCGCCGGGATCTGCAAGCCATCCGGCGGTCGCAGAACGCCATTTTGCAGGACCTCAACGCCCGCGAACGGGCGCTCCAGATCAACCCCGGCCAGGTAGCGGGCTCCGGTTTTCTCCTGTCGCCGAACGGCTATCTGGTGACGAACACGCACATCATTCAGGATGCCGATTCGGTCTACATCCAGAGCACGAAAGGCGATATTTACAAAGCCAAGGTGGTTTATGCCGATCGCAAATACGATCTGGCGATTTTGCAGGTTCACGAAGACAGTGCGTTTCGGGTGAAAACCGCCCTCCCCTACGGTTTTGAAGCCGGTCCGTCGGATCTGGGCGAGCGCGTGTTCACCCTTGGTTTTCCGCGCGAGGAAATTGTGTACGGCGAAGGCTATCTCAGTTCAAAAACCGGGTATCGGGGCGACTCAACGGCGTATCAGGTGGCCATCAGCGTCAACCCCGGGAACTCGGGCGGGCCGCTGCTCGACGAAAAAGGCAACGTGATTGGTATCATCAGCGGCAAACAAACCTCCACGGAAGGCGCTACGTTCGCCATCAAAACGGATTACCTGTTCCGGGCCATATCGGCCATCCCGACGGATTCGCTCAAAAACAATTCGATCCGGATGAGTCGTAAAAACGGCCTTGCCAAACTCGCGCGCAAAGATCAGATCAAGAAGATTCAGGAGAGCGTGTACATCGTCAAGGTGTTCAAGCACGAAAAATAGCGTTCTTACGCGATCACCAAACGCCATCGACAGCCCCGGTTTTACGAAGCTGTCGATGGCGTTTTTCGTTTCGGTCCATCAGTTTTCGCGTCCGATGGTGGCCTGAACGTTGCCGTCGAAGGTGTTGCTGGCCGGAGCGTCTTCGTTGAGGCTTGACCCGTAGCCCACCCAGATGCCGTAGCCGCCACTGCCGCTGATGCGGGTGTTCTGAATGGTCAGCGTGGCGTTTTCCCCGTACAGCGCCAGGTTGGCCCGGTGGCCGGAGATGATCGCCTGGCTGCCCGCATTTTTGATTTCGGCGTATTCGATGCGGTTTTGGTTGCTGGCCGAGTGGCTCAGAATACCCCGCCAGTAAGCCGCCGTGGTTCCGGCCCCGGTGAACGTCACCTTTTGGCTGGCGGTCCCTTTCGCCAGCAGGTAGGCGTCTTCGTTGATGATAATCGATTCATCCCGCGCGATTTCGATTGTTACGCCCGGATTCAGTTTCCAGCCCGTGCGCACGGCTACCGTCTTCAGCAGGCGATACGGCGTTTTGTCGGCAAAACCGCCCCACACAATCTCGTCTTTCGATACGTTGTCGCCAATGTAATCGGTGTTGATCTCTACGACGTTCCGGCCGTTGCCGCTGCTGAAAACCGAGGCTGCATCCAGCTTCGCCACATTTTCAGTCGAAAGCAGAATCCCCGCTTCGGTGTTGTTGCTGAAGGTGTTCGTCGAGAATTCCCGCAAAACCGCCCCGCTGTAGACGTACAGACCGTAGCCATCGTTTTGGGCCAACAGGGTATTTTTCAGGGCAATCTGGCTGTCTCTGAACAGGGCCATTCCCAGCTTTTTGTTGTCGAGCAGGGGGCGGCTCCCCGCGTGCAGAATTTCGACCTGCTCGAACGCGTTGGCGTTGCTTCCCGAGTTGAGCATGATCCCGGCCCAGTAGCCTTTGGTTTGTCCGACGCCGATGAACCGGATCTTTTTCTCGGCGGTTCCCTTCGCCACCAGAACGCTGCCATCGCTGACGATAAAGGTCACATCGCGCTCAAAAGCAATCACCACCCCCGGATTGATGGTCAGTTCGTGCCGCACCTCGATGTCTTTCGGAACAATGTAATCGGGCAGATTCGGATTGAGAATGCGGTCTTCCAGCACGGTTTTAACCGTAATATCCTTGTTGAGCGTGAGGGGCTGGGCTACCGAGGCCGATACCAGGACTTTATCGACACTCGTTCCGGTCCCGTCGGAAACCGTCAAGCTCAGTTCGTATTCGCCGACTTCGTCGGGGGTGAAGGTCGGGCGGGCGGTGGTCGGAGCCGTCAGCGCCACCACGCTTTTGGCCGGTTTGGCGGTCAGCGTCCACTGGTAGGTCAGCGGTTTTCCCGAACCGTCACCCGACGCGCTCCCGTCCAGCGTCACCAGTTGGCCCACCTGCACCGGCTGGTCGGGACCGGCGTTGGCCACCAGGGATTCGGTCGGTTCCACGACGACTTTTTTACAGCCCGTTACCAGCAGAACTGCCACCAGCAAGAAAAAGAAGAATTTCACCGACCGGGCTACTCCGTTCAAAAAGGCGGTTTTTCGGGCGGTTTCCCCAGGCAAGGCGGGCAATTGATTCCGTGATTTCATTTGTTTTTGTGTTTACAGATGGTTGTTTGCAGGTACTTCCTGCGGTTTATTGTCTGCAAAATTCGGCGGAAAAGCCCGCTGCTGCCTACGCAAACCGGATTAGAACCTACTCCAAACGGATTATGGCAAAAAACCGCCTTTACAATTCAGCTTCCCAATTTGCCAGTTGACGACCGGCTTCTCCCAGTTGAGTCGCAAGCCCGTTCGCGCCTTCGGACCCTGCCCTTATTTTCGTCCTATTCAACCGGTATTCTTCGGGGGTTTTACCAACACTACACACGGCCATGGCAGCAAGTACGGTTTTACAGGCAGCAGATTTGTTTGATGCAGAAGTGATTGTTTCATCACAGGCCGCAGCTTCGCCACCGGCGGAAGCCGCCCCGGCCGGTTTTCTCCGTTTTCGCCATCCGAATGCCGGTTTGATCAAAGCCCGTCACACCGACTTGACGCACATGCAGGTGATTGAGATGCAGTGGGACCTCGACCGCGATATTGAGCTGCACGACGCCAGTTCGTCCGATTCGATCAGCATCAATTTCATGCTCGGCGGAGCCATCGACTCCCGGTTTCGCGGATTGGGCCACGACCTGAACATGCGACCCCAGACGCACAACCTGATTCATACGCCCGACGCCGGACACATCAACCAGCTAAAAGGCGGGCAGTCGGTGTCGACGCTGCTGATTAGTTTGAGCAAGGATTTTTTTGCTGCTTCCCTGGGTCAGACCGACGGCTGGAGCGAGCGGATTCTGGCGGATGTTGCCGCCGAACGGCCCTTTTCCGGCGTCAAAGGGGTTCAGACCATTACGCCCGCCATGCAGTGCCTGATCAACGATATTCAGAACAACCGGTCGTCGGGGCCGATGCGCAACCTGCTGCTTCAATCGCGGGTGCTGGAGCTGCTCGCCCTGGAAATCGAACAGTTTCAAACGCCAGCCGGCCCCTCCGACACCATGCCGTCCGACGAAGTGGAAAAACTGCACCACCTGAAGGCGTACCTCAACAGCCATTTTCTGGCCGACCACTCGCTCGCCCAACTGAGCCGCTACTGCCTGCTCAATGAATTCAAGGTCAAAAAGGGCTTCAAGCAGCTGTTCGATACCACGGTTTTCAATTACCTGCGGAAGTTACGGATGGAATACGCCGGGCAACTGCTGCGCAACAGCGCCCTCTCGGTTGATGAGGTGGCCGACCGCCTGAACTACGAACATTCGCAGCATTTTTCCATCGCCTTTAAAAAATACACCGGCATTTCGCCGTCCCAGTATCAGCACGGAAAACCACGGTTTCGGGTCACCGATTCCCGCCCGGTTTATGCGTAACGATTCCATTCGTTACGTCCAGGCTGTAAGGCTCTGGCCGTCCATTCCGACGGCGTAAACCCGGTTTTTTGCCTCCTGAACAACAACAACTGACGCATGAAACCATCGACGGCCAGCCTTAGTTTCGGCTGCTCGGTCAGGCGGTGCGGGGCCGGGGCAGCGGCCTGGCCGTCGGAGGAATGGTCAACACCGTGGGCGACATTCACCGGTTTTACCCGGCGCTTTTCAACGGGAAAATCATTTCGCAACCCCTGCTGGCCGCCCTGCAAAAACAGCAGCTGGCGAATTGCAACAGCATCGACTGCACCTACGGTTTGGGCTAAAAATCTAGGAGGTTGGCAAGCAGACCGGTTTGGGACCCAATGGCGCGCTCATCGGCACCGAAGCCAATGCGCTGTATTTTCCGGCAACCCAAACGACGGTGGTACTCTACAAAAATCGGGGTGGAGGATCGGACAAATCCTTTCTGGAAAAAATCGTTCCGTAAATAGCGGGCCCCGCGGCCCAAACCGGGGCGGTTTCTCATAAAAAAGAGATGGGCGGTAAACCACTGCCCATCTCTTCAATTGTCAAACAATACGTTAACTTTTTATTCCGGAACGAACTCGTCGTCTCTCGCAAAGACCGTCGTTGACAGCCTGTCTACAAAACTCTTTTTTGGACGGGCAGGTTCCGCTTAGCCAATTTTCACCGAGGTCATCGTCAATGAACCCGCCACGGCCCGGTCGTTGAAAAACGAAACCGGATCGTTAGCGCCTTTCAGGCCAAGGTTGTACAGTAACGGCAGGTAGTGTTCCGGCGTCGGAATGGCCAGCTGAGCGTCCCGGCCCAGGCTGCTGTATTGAATCAGCGGTTTAAAATCACCGGTGCTGATCAAATTCTTGAAGGTATCGTTGAGCGCAATCGCCCAGTCGTAGCCATAATTCGGCACATCCATTTTGTCCCAGGCCACCATTCGCAGGTTATGCACCATGTTTCCGCTGCCGATGATCAGCACACCTTTCCGCCGAAGTTCATACAGCTCTCTGGCCAGATCGAAATGATACTGCGGCCCTTTGGTGTAATCGATGCTCAGCTGCAAAACCGGGATGTTGGCATCCGGATACATGTGCCGAACCACCGTCCAGGTGCCGTGGTCGAGGCCCCAATCGTGCGCCAGTTCGACCGGAGCCGAGTGCAGCAAAGCCGCCGTTTCCCGCGCCAGAACCGGGTTGCCGGGCGCCGGATACTGCACCTCGAACAACGCCCGGGGAAAACCGCCGAAGTCGTGGATGGTTTCCGGAAAGTCCATCGCCGTAATTTTGGTGCCTTTCGTAAACCAGTGCGCCGAAACCACCAGCACCGCCGTCGGTGTCGGAATTTCCTGCGCCATCGCGGTCCAGCGCCGGCTGAACTCGTTGTCCTGAATGCCATTCATGGGCGAACCGTGGCCGACAAACAAAACCGGCATCAGCGTTTCCTGACGGTCCAGGCCGTCCGTAAATTTCTTGAAAGCGGGTAAATTATTCATACGCAGCAAAGCTGTTACAGGGTCCTGACAAACGGATTGCGTTCCAGGTCGGTCTAGGACCGAGCTTTTCGCAATCCTTATTTAATGTATCAACATCAAATGTATCGACATTAGTTCCTCAGGTACCTATCCGGTTTTTCGGCCAGCCGGCGTTCGTGGTGAATGGCAATGCTGTAGCCGCGGTAGTGGCCCGCAATGCCGTTTCCGGCGTCGGCGGGTTTAAAGCTGACGATGATTTTATCTTTGTAAAAAATCTGACGCTCCGTCAATTCGGCCCCGGCGACGGTTTCGGCCGGTTTAAAGCCCATTGCCATCAGCTCGTCCCGCAAAGCCGTTTGCCGCGCTTTCGACGGTTGCTGAAAATTCAACAGGCCCAGTTGCGCATTGCTGATGTACTGGATCAGGGTCGTCGTTTGGGTCAGGTCGCCGAGGTGCGGAAACGGTTCGTACGCGTAGATGCAGGCCGGATTGGCCACGCTCTCGGAGCGGCTTTTCAGGAAAAACCCCTTCCGAAACAGGCAGGAATCGACCTGGGCGGTTTTCAGGCCGGTCATGTCGAGCAGTTCCCGCATGGTAACCCGCTGGGCAAAAACCGGGCTGCTCAACACCAAAATAGAGATCAGGAAGCGACAGAAGCGGTTCATGGGCAAGCTTGTTTAGTTGACAGACAAGCAAACAAGCGGCCAAAGATTCGCCCGGACGGAGCCAGCGCGGCCCGGGCCGGGCGAATCCATTAGTGGGCTTTCGAGAAGCGGGCGCCGAACAGGAAAATCACGGCGTAGCAAATGATGGGCAGGTAATAGGCGGCAGCCACATCGTATTCGGCTACGGCCCCCATTGCAAACGGAAAAAGCGCCCCTCCGCACACCCCCATCGAAATAAAGGAAGCGGCCTGCTGCGTGTGCGGCCCCAGGTTTTTGAGTCCCAGACTGAAAATGGTCGGGAACATGATGCTGAAAAAGAAATTCAGCATCAGCAGGGCGATGAACGACGGCCAGCCGAAATTCTGGGCGACGATGAGACACATCACGATGTTGCTGGCGGCAAAAATGGCCAGCAGCGAATTGGGGGCAATAAACCGCATCAGGAACGTTCCGACGAAACGCCCGGCGAGCATCAGCGCCATGAACAGCACCATGTAATTCCCGGCCACGGCGTCGGTGAAACCCATTTTTTCGTGGCCGTAGTTAATAAAAAAGGCCCAGGTGCCACCCTGCGCGGCCACGTTGAAAAACTGGGCAATAACCGCCCAGACAAAGTGCTTGTGCTGAAAAAGGCTCTTACCCGGTTCGCTGTCGACGTTTACGGCCGCCGGATCGGTAGTGGACGTTGCGTGCGGATCGGTCAGTGCGGGAACGTTCACGAACGAGAACAGCAGGGCAATACCGGCAATGACGCTCCCAATCACGATGTAGAGCATCTTGACCGAGGTCAGATCCGTGCTGCCTTCGACATTGGTACGCAAGAGAAAAAAGGAACCGATGGCGGGGCCCATAATTGCCCCCAGCGCGTTGAAAGCCTGGGCAAAATTGATGCGCTGGTCGCTGGTCCGCTGGTCGCCCAGGGAAGCCACAAACGGGTGCGCCACGGTTTCGAGCGTCGAAAGACCGCACCCCAGAATGAACAGGGCCAGCCCGAAATAGGTAAACGAAGCCGCATTGGCCGCCGGTACGAACAGAAAGGCGCCGGTGGCAAACAAGCCCAACCCCAGCAGCACCCCATTTTTATAGCCAAACCGCTTCATGAACAAACCGGCCGGAATCCCCATCACAAAATAGGCCCCGAAAATGGCAAACTGCACGAAGGCCGATTGCGTTTTGGTCAGGCTCAGCACGTGCTGAAAATGTTTGTTGAGCACATCGCCCATCGTGATGGCAATGCCCCAGAACATAAAGAGGGAGGTGACGAATACCAGCGTGACGAGGTATTTCTTGTCGGTAAAAGCCGCTGGCTTTCGGGTACTTACACTTGATTGCATGGGTAAGGAGTTAGTTTAAGCGATCCGCTATCAGTTGAAACGAACTGAAATGCCGGGACAATGTAACGCTTAATTTTAATTTGGTAAACTCCCCACAAAAAAAGCCGGTCCGGCAGGCACGCTTCCCCGGCGCTCCGTTCGGTCGGGCTACCGGATTGAATCGGTGCGGGCCGCCGGCTCCGACGCGGGGACCCGAAAGCGGTTTTTCCGGCACCGCCGGGGCAAAACACCGGCTGCTTTCGCTGGAAAATGTGCGGTTTCGTCCTTACCTTGAGCCTTTATTTGGCGTAACACCCACCGACGATGGAAGGAAGTCAGTTGGATTTATACCTGAGCCTGGGGTATTTCCGGATGCACCAAAGGCTGTTTACGTGCCGGTTTCTGGTGCATGGCGATACGGTTTTTCCCGTTCACTGGCTGCGGTTTAACCTGCCGGAGGTCAGCTTTGGCAGCAAACAACGCGCGCTGCTCCGGCGCAACGAAGGCTTTTTGACCACGGTGAAGCGCTTTGCGCTGACCGACGAAATCGAAGCGCTCTACGCCCTGTACAAAAGCGCCGTCGATTTCGAAGCGCCCGAATCGGTTGATTTCTGGCTGAACAATGAGTCCACCTACAATGTCTTCAACACGTATTCGATTGAAGTGCGGCACGAAAACCGCCTGATTGCCGTCGGCATTTTCGATAAAGGCGGCAACAGCATTGCCGGCATCATGAATTTTTACCACCCGGAGTACCGCAAACACAGCCTGGGGAAATACCTGATGCTGCAGAAAATCAAGTACGGACGCCACCAGCAGAAGCTGTATTACTACCCCGGCTACCTCGTCAGCAATTACCCCAAATTTGATTACAAGCTGTTTCCCTGCGAAGCCGCCACCGAAGTTTTCGACGATACCAGCGGCCAATGGCTTCCTTTTTCCTGGGAAACCGTGCAGGCCCTGGCCGCCGACATTCTGGACGAATCGTAGCGCAATCCGGCGGTTTTCGCAAAAACCGGGTGTTACACCCGCCAGCGGTTTTGCTCGTAGGCATCGTTCCAGAAATACCACTCCAGCCGACTCGCCACCCGGAACGCTTCCTGCATCTGCGCCCGTTCGGCGTTGCCGGCCTGGTCGGCCAGGCGGTCGGTGATTTCCAGCATTTGCCGGACCGACTCGTCGAACGCCGTTCCGGCGTAGGTGTTGATCCAGGAGCGGTAGGGATTGGCCAGAATTGCCCGCTGGTAGATGTGTTTGCCGACTTCCCGGTAAATCCAGAAGCAGGGCAGGACGGCCGCAGCGCCCACCGCCACGGATTGCAGCGAGGTGGTCGCCAGCAGGTAATTCGTGTAGGCAAAACAGGCCGGCATTTTTGCGGTTTCCGGCTCAATTTCATACAGCGCAAAGTACGTCTCGTGCAAGGCCTGCTCAACCAGGAGGGCGTTCTGGGCAAACTGCGTAAACCGCAACAGATCGTCGGTCCGGGCCGCGCGGGCTGCCAGCTGGCTGAGCGCCCGGCTGAAATCCGCCAGATACAGCGCATCCTGCTGAATGTAATACTGAAACGTCGGCGTCGGCAGGCTCCCCGCCGTCAGTTTTTTCACAAAACCGTGTTGTAAAATGGCCTCATAAACCGGAAGAATGTCCTGCCAGAGCTGGTCGGTAAATTGCATGTGTGTTATCCCCAGAACGTGTAAAAATGATGAACAGGCCCGTGCCCCTGCCCTAGCCGGTACTCGGCACCCGCCCGGAGCGCCCGCGTTAGGTACGATTTAGCGGCCGAAACGGATTCTTCCACCGGCAATCCGTTGGCCAGACCGGCGGCAATGGCCGACGAAAGCGTGCAGCCCGTTCCGTGCGAATTGGCCGTTGCGATCCGGCTGGTCGAAAACCAGTGTTGCTCCCCCGTCGTCCGGTACAGCAGATCGCTGCTTTCGTCCGTTGTCAGATGGCCGCCTTTCACCAGAACCGCATCCGGCCCGAACCCGGCCAGATCGACGGCAGCCTGGGGCATTTCGTCCCGGTTTTCGACGGTTCGGCCCAGCAACACGCTGGTTTCGGGCAGATTGGGCGTAATGACCGACGCCAGCGGCAGCAAATGCGTTTTGAGCGCATCGACGGCTTCGTCCTGCAACAGTTTGTCGCCACTTTTCGCCACCATCACCGGATCGAGGACAATGTTGGTGACGCCAAACTCCGTCAGCGTCCGAGCCACCTGCACGATCACCTCCGGCGAATGCAGCATCCCGATTTTGACGGCATCGGTGCCGATATCGCCCAAAACCGCCTTGAGTTGTTCGGCAACAAAGGCGGCCGGAACGGGCAGGATTCCGGTCACGGCGCGGGTGTTCTGGGCCGTCAGCGCCGTCAGAACCGACATTCCGTAACAGCCCAGCGCGGCAAAGGTTTTAAGGTCAGCCTGGATTCCGGCCCCACCCCCGCTGTCGGAACCGGCGATGGTGAGCGCACGTGCGTACGTTTTCATTGAGTGAATGAGCGATTGAGTGATTGTGTGAGTTATAGTTGAGCGAATTGCGATTGAGTGATTGGTCGGGGAGCGAACAAAAAATCACTCAATCGCTCCATCGCAACTCACTCAATCGAATGAGTTCCCGCGTGGCTTCGTAGGGCGACGACTGGCCGCAGATGGCCGACACCACGGCCGCGCCCGTCACGCCGGTTTGCAGCACCGCCCGAATGTTGTGGGCGTTGATGCCGCCGATGGCGAAGGTCGGCAAGGTGGTCCGGCGGCAAATTTCCCGCAGCCCTTCCAGTCCGAGCAGGCTGGACGTGTCGTCTTTGGTGCCCGTCGGAAAAACGGCCGCAATGCCGAGGTAATCGACGGCGGTTCCGGCTGCGGTTTGCAGTTCGGCGAGGTTGTTCACCGAAAGTCCGATGAGTTTGTCCGGGCCGATCAGGTGGCGAACCAGCCGGGGCGGCATATCGTCCTGCCCCACGTGCACCCCGTCGGCGTCGATGGCCAGCGCCACATCGACCCGGTCGTTGACAATCAGCCGGGCTCCGTAGGCCTGCGTGATTTGCTTCAAGGCGGTCCCCAGTTCCACAAAAGCCCGGGTCGATGCGGTTTTTTCCCGCACCTGCACCCACCGCACCCCGGCCCGGCAGGCTTCTTCGACAAGGTACGGCACCGTATGACCGGCCTGACCATTGATGCCGGCATCGGTCACTAAATACAACTCGTTCATGATCAGGCGGTTTTCAGGCGGTTTTGAACGTCCAATTCGGTCAATTGATACAAGGCGTCCAGGAAATTGACCTGCAAGCTACCGGGAGCCGCCCGCTGCTCAACGGCCCGTTCCCCCGCAATGCCCATCACCGCCATCGCGTGCGTGGCAGCCTGAAAGTAGTCGGAATTGACGGCGGCAAAAGCGCCGGTCAAAGCCGTTGCGGTGCAGCCCATACCCGTCACTTTGGTCATCAGCGGGTGCCCGTTGGCAATGGTGGCGGTTTGGTCGTCGCGGATAATGTAGTCGGTGGCTCCGCTGATGATAACGACACAGTTCCAGACGCGGCTCAACCGCCGGGCGGCCTCGACGGCGGCATCGGACCCAACCGTACTATCGACGCCTTTGGTTTGCGCATCCAGCCCCGCCAGCGCCCTGATTTCCGACGCATTGCCGCGAATGATGTCGGGCGTCGCCAGCGTCAGCAGGTTCCAGCTGACGCCGTTCCGGTACGCGGTGGCCCCCACGCCCACCGGATCAAAAACCACCGGTTTTCCCAGGTCTTTCGCCCGGCGCATCGCCAGTTTCATGCCGGCCACAAAGGTGGCATCCAGCGTGCCGATGTTGATTACCAGCGCGCTGGCGATGGAAACAAAATCTTCGACTTCTTCGGGCGCGTGCACCATGGCGGGCGATGCGCCGAGCGCCAGCAGCGCATTGGCCGTGGTGTTCATGACCACAAAATTGGTGATGTTGTGAATGAGCGGAGCCTGAGCGCGAATCGTTTCGACGTCGGTCCAGATGGTTTGCGGAGTTGGGAGCATGTTGCTGTCAATGCGTTCGGTACACAGCAACTTCAGGAGAGCGGAGGGCGTCTCGGTAACTTTTCCCTACGGCAGCATGAACTGCATCAGGTGGTAAGGGTATGCTCTCAGTCAGCCCGGTTTTCGGTCGCTGACACCCCTAAAGTTGCCCGGCAAAGGTAACGGATTTCTGCGGTACGGTTATGCTATTTTTTGAAAAACCACGATGCCGTTGTGGCCGCCGAAGCCGAAGGTGTTGCTCATGACGGTCTTTACGTTCTTCGCCCGGGCCTCCTTCAAAACAATGTTCAGACTTTCCGGAATGGCCGGGTCGCGCTGCGTCGTGTTGATGGTCGGCGGAATCACGTTATCGCGCATGGCCAGCATACTGATCACGGCTTCGATGGCCCCGGCCCCGCCCATCAGGTGCCCCGTAATCGATTTGGTGGCGCTGATGTGCAGGTTTATTTTCCGGTTCCCGGTCAGGTGGGCCACGGCTTTCATTTCCGACAAATCTCCCACAGGAGTCGAGGTGGCGTGGGCGTTCAGGTAATCCAGGTCTTCGATGGTGATGCGGGCTTCCTGCAGGGCGAGTTGCATGGCCCGGGTGGCTCCGATTCCGTCCGGGTGCGTGGCCGTAATGTGGTAGGCATCACCCGTCATGGCCGCGCCCACCATCTCCCCATAGATCGTCGCGCCCCGCCGAACGGCGTGTTCGTATTCTTCCAGAATGAGGGCTCCGGCGCCTTCGGCCATCACAAAACCGTCGCGATCCAGGTCGAACGGCCGCGATGCGGTTTGGGGACCTCCGTTTTGCGTCGACATGGCTTTCATCGAACAGTAACCCCCAAACGACGAGGGCGTGATGGCCGCATCGCAACCGCCACTGACTATGATTTTGGCCTTGCCCAGCCGGATGTAATTAAAGGCGTCCATCAAGGCCGAATTGGAACTGGCGCAGGCCGAAACCGGGCTGTAGTTGATGCCCATAAAACCGTGCCGGATCGAGATCATGCCCGAGGCCAGGTTCAGCAGCACCTTGGGCACCAGAAACGGACTGAAACGCGGCTGTCCGTCGCCCCGCGCATACGCCGTGGTTTGCTCTTCCAGCGTTTCGGTGCCGCCCTGCCCCGATGCCCAGATGACGCCCACATCGAACGGGTCCATTTGGCCCAGATCAAAACCGGAATCCCGGATGGCCTGCTCGGCGGCAATGAGCGCAAACTGCGAAAACCGGTCGGTCCGCTTTACGTCGGCCCGGCTGAGGTACTGGGTCGGGTCAAAATTGGCAATTTCGGCGGCAAACTGCGTCCGGAACAAGGACGCATCGAAGCGGGTGATGGGCGCAAAAGCCGATCGGCCGTTGATAACATTGTCCCAAAACGTCGGAATATCGTGACCCAGTGAGGTAAACGCCCCTAATCCCGTAATAACAACCCGGTGTAACATGACTGCTGGTTAAATGAGTCCGCAAAGTAAGCAACTTCGGTGCGTGGGTACAAAAAAGCGGCTGACCCATTTCCGGAAATGGGTCAGCCGCGATCGGTCTATTCAAAAATAACCTACTTATCCCACCAGAGCGGAGTGGATAAAACCACTTCGGTCGGCACATTAGCACCGTTTTTAGAGGTTTCGCCGTTTGGATACGCGGCCCGGCGGATGTAGGTCGGCAAAGCCGCATTCAACGGCAGGCGGAATCCTTTGTACTTGTAATCGTACCGGCGGGCGTCGTTCCAGGCTTCCGGGTTCAGGTAGGTAGCCACGAATTTCTCCTTGAAAATCAGGTCGAGGGTCAGAGCCGCCGACCCGACCGCAACAACCGGATTGGCCAGGTAGGCATCGCGGGCAGCCGCAGCCACGCCGTACTTATCCATGTTGGCCCGGATCCCGGCCAGATAGGCCGTATAGGCGCGGGCCTTGTCGCCCGCCCGAAAAGCCGCTTCGGCTTCCACGAACCGCAGTTCGGCATGGGTTACAATCAGCAGCGGGGCCGCATCACCGGTCAGGGGCGAGTTCAGCGAAATGTACACTTCGTCCTTCACGGTGTTGTTACCGCCCACATTGCCCTGCCCGTTGCGGGTGCCTTTGTAGTCGTTGTTGACGGTTTTGTCCGTAATTTTTTCGACCCGCGGGTCCACAACACCGTAGGTCGTTCCGTTCAGGTGGTTGGCAAACTGATCGGAAATCCAGCCATCGAGCACCAGAGCCGCGTTGTTGCGGGCGATGGTTGCCCACGGATTCCGCAGCAGAAACGAAGCCATCTGCGCGTCGTCGGCATTGGTCGTATACGATTTGGAAACCGCATCCAGCACGTCGGCCGGTTTGTAGGACGCCTGCTTCGAGACCTTGTTCAACATCCGGGCTTTCAGCGCGTTGGCGGTTTTGATCCAGGCGGCCACACTGCCCTTGTGAATCAGGTCGTTAGCGGCAGCGTCGGCCAGTTTCAGCTTAGAGTCGGTTTTCGCCAGCTCGACCAGGCCCTCGTTCAGCAGGGTCAGGGCGGTTGTGTACAGGGCGTCTTCGGCATCGTATCTGGGCGTCAGGGTGGTTCCGGTGAAGGCATCGGAGAACGGCGCCCCGCCAAACACGTCGGCAATCAGGTTGAGGTGGTACGACAGCATGATGTTGGTCACGCCAACGTAATCGGAAGCCCCCTGCTCCTGGGCTTTTTTCTTGAGGTCATACAGATCGGCCATTCCGTAATAAACCGCATCCCAGGTCGTGGTATAATCCGTAATCTGGTAGGTATCGGTGGAGCCGCCGGTGCCGGGGCTAGCCAGGTACTGCACAAAATACGAGGTAAAACCGGCCACGCGCTGCGAATTCAGGGCGGTTTTCTGCGTGGTAGTCGACAGCAGCGACGCCAGGGGCGGATTGGCAATCAGGTTCGGATTGTCGTTCAGTTCGAAATAGTCCTTACACCCGCCCAGGCCCACCAGCAGCAGGGTCAGAACCGGAACCATAATTTTATAGGTGAATTTCATGATCTTCAGCAAATTGAGGGTGACTTAAAAATCAACGTTCAGCGAAAACAGGAAGCTGCGAACCGCCGGGTACGTAAAACCGGTAAAGCCGTCGACATTGCTACCGGCGCTGCTGGAGCTGGTTTCGGGATCGTAGCCGCTGTAGTTGGTCCACAGCGCCAGGTTGTTGCCCGTTGCGCTCAGCCGCACGTTTTTGATGAACGTGTTTTTCAGGATCGCGGTCGGCAGCGAATACGATACGCTCACCGAACGCAGCCGGACCCAGGACGCATCTTCGATGAAATTTTCGGACACACCCCGGTAAACGTTCCGGTAAAAACCGTTGGTATAATCGACGCCGTCCGGACCTTTGCCCTGGCCGAGCCAGACCGGCTTGGTGTTCGGCGTGCCGTCGGCCAGTACGCCTTCAAACACCTTCGTATCGTTCCGGTCTTCGGTGTATTTGGCAATTCCGAAGGCCGAGAAGAAGTTATCCAGCTGGTTGTACCGATCCTGGCCAACGCGGGCATCAAACAGGGCCGAGAGCGTGAAATTGCCGTAGCGCAGCGTGTTGTTCAGACCACCAATCCAGTCGGGCTGCGAATTGCCGAGCAGTTTCTGCGCCGTGTTGATAACCGGAAAACCGTTGGCGCCGATCACGACCGGGCGGCTGCGATCCAGCAAAACCGGGTCTTCCTCCGACGAATTGGCGTAATACCGGCGGTAGCTCCGGCCGTAGAGGTTGCCGTAGGCGTAGCCCGGAATAAGCTTCATGGTGACCGTCGAACTCGAATAGCCAAACTGCGATGCGTAGTTGATTTCCGTCAGTCCCTCGCGCAGGCTCAGGATTTTGTTGCGGTTGGCCGAAAAATTGAAATTGACATCCCAGTTTAGCCGGCCTTTCCGGATCGGCGTGGCCCGCAGCACCAGTTCAATCCCCTTGTTCCGCATCGAGCCGGAGTTGATGGCGGCTTTCACGTAACCGGTCGAGGAGGTCACATCAACCTGAATAATCTGGTCACGGCTGATCGAATGGTAGTACGTAAAATCCAGCCCCAGCCGGTTGTTCAGAAAGCTCATTTCCAGCCCCCCTTCGAAGGTATCCGTAAATTCCGGCCGCAGGTTCGGATCGCCCAGCAGCGACCCGCGCGTAAAACCGGTCGTTCCCGACGGCAGTTGCGTGTAGGCTGCGTAGCCCGTCACCGTCGAATACGGGGCCGCGTCCTTCCCGATCCGGGCGTAGGAAGCCCGGAGCTTGCCCATCGTGATGACCGTCGGCAGTTTCAACTGCTGCGAGAACAGGTAGCCTACGCTCACGGATGGGTAGAGAAAGGAATTGTTCGGAGCCTGCAGCGACGAGGTGATGTCGTTCCGGCCCGTCAGCGTCAGAAACAGGTAATCCTTGTAATCGAGCGTCAGTTCGCCGAAAACCCCCATCAGCCGGTAGTCCTCCGCCGATTGCGTGGGCGTGATGGTCTTGGCGTTCCGCAGGTCAAAATAGTTGTAAACCGTTAACTCGTTGCCTTCCGCGCCGAACGTCCGAATCTGGCGATCGTACAAATCATGCCCGAGCCGCAGCGTTGCGTTCAGGCTCTCCCCAAACCGGGTCGTGGCGCTGGCCGCAAAGGTCGAGGTAATGGCCCGGAAGTTGGTGTGATACTGGTAAATAAAACCGCGCACGTTGTCTTCGTACAGCCGTTCGTTGGCAATGCCGGAAGGGCCGGGCGCCGTTCGTTTGCGGTCTTCCGAATACGTATCCAGCCCGACGCGGTAGTTGAACGTCAGCCATTTGAGGGGCGAATACATGAAGTTCAGTCCGCCCACCAGCCGGTTCACGTTATCGCGCAGTTTGTTCGTCATCGCTCCGTAAATCGGGTTGCCGTTGCCGTAGGTTTTGTAGGAACCGTCCGGATTCAGGTAATCCTGAACGTCGTAGCGCGGTGACCAGTAGCTCAGGCTTTCGTTGTAACGGTCGGCATTGTAGCGGTCCCCGCCCGAATTGATAAAGTTTAGATTGGCGTTGGTCGAAAACTTCTCGCTGAACTTGACATTCGTGTTCAGGCGCACCGACAGTTTGTTGAAGTTGGTGAACGGAATAACGCCTTCGTGCCGCAGGTGGCCGATGGACGACAGGAAGTTGATTTTCTCATTTCCGCCCGAAAAGGACAGGTTGTTCTGGTACTGTTTGCCGGTTTGGTAGGCGTCCTTGAAGTGATTGTAGAGTTTCTGCGGGTGCGTCGGGTCGATTTTGATGGCATCAGCCACGGTTGGCCCCCAGGACGGAAAGAAATCCTGCGGATTGTAAACCCCCGAATACCCGATGGTGTATTGATCCTGCACTTCCGGGAATTTGTTTACATTTTCGACGCCGAAGGTGCTGTTGAAACTGCCCCGAAGCGCCCCGGTTTTGCCCGATTTGGTGGTGATCACCACCACGCCGTTGGCGCCCCGTAAACCGTACAGGGCCGTGGCGGCTCCGCCTTTCAGGATGTTGATCGTTTCAATGTCGTCCGGATTGATGTCCGCGGCCCGGTTCGACATGCCCCGGAATTCCGCGCCCGAATTGGCGGTTCCCGTCGTCGTGCTGTTGTCGAACAAAACGCCATCGACCACAAAAAGCGGCTGGTTGTCGCGGGTAACGTCGATGGAGTTGATGCCCCGAATCAGAATCCGGGCGCCCTGGCCCGGTGCTCCGCCCGTGCTGGAGATGGTGACCCCGGCCACTTTCCCCTGCAACGCATTGACCATGTTGGTCTGCCGGTTTTGCAGCAGCTCCTCCGAATTGACATTCTGGGCCGCATAGCCCAGCGCTTTTTTATCCCGGCTGATGCCGAGGGCCGTTACCACCACTTCGTTGAGCATCTTGCTGTCCTGCCGCAGCACCACGTCGATGCTCCGGCGGTTTTCAACCTGAATCTCCTGCGTTTCAAAACCGATGTAGCTGAACACCATCGTGGTTGTGCCCGAATTCACCCGGACGCTGTACCGCCCGTCCGCATCGGTCAGCGTTCCGGTGGTGGTGCCTTTAACCGACACATTGACGCCCGGCAAGGCGGTATCATCGCTCCCGGAAGTGACCCGGCCACTGACTTCGATCTGCTGCGCTATCCCCAGCGACGAACAGAAAAGTAAGGCCAGACCCATGTAAATACGTACTAGTTGCTTCATACTCTCCCAGCTCGTTAGGTTAAAAAATGGATGAAAACAATTTCATGGCAAGTTTAGCATTTATCTAAAATTTTGCAATTTTTGCCAGTCAACGAATATTATTCTGTCACGTACGGGACCCATAATGGATTTTCTTGAACAACGAAAAGGAACCACCGCCGTCTGGGCCGGTGAGGACGCGGTTTTCAGCCAGGGAGCCACCACCTCGCCGATTGTCAACAGCGTTGCTTTTGCCTACCACGATCTCGACGAATGGTACGAGGTCGCCACCGGAAAAACCGCCGGTCATATTTACAGCCGGAACACCAACCCGACGGTGCACGTTCTGGAAGAAAAAATCCGGATTCTGGAAGGGGCCGAAGCCGCCACGTCCTTTGCGACGGGCATGGGCGGCATCAGCAACACCCTGTTCGCCCTGCTCGGTCCCGGCAGGCGCGTGGTTTCAATCAAGGATACATACGGCGGCACCAGCCGGCTTTTCCTCGATTTTCTGCCCACCTACCAGATTCAGGTGACGCTCTGCGAAACCGGCGATCACGAAGCGATGGAAACCGAGATCGCCAAAGGCTGCGACCTCGTCTATCTGGAAACACCCACCAACCCGACGCTGAAAGTGGTTGATATTCGGCGCCTGGCCGCAGCCGCCCGGCAAGTCGGTGCGGTGGTCGTGGTGGACAATACGTTTGCAACGCCCATCAACCAGAATCCCCTGAAACTGGGAGCCGACCTGGTGATTCACAGCGCGACAAAGTTTCTTTGCGGGCATTCCGACGCGATGGGCGGGGTGTTGTGCGGCAAACAGGAACTGGTCGAAAAAGTCTTCCGGTTTCGGGAAATCAACGGGGCCAGCCTGCAGGCCGAACCTGCCTACCTGATTGCCCGGGGCCTGAAAACGCTCGAACTCCGGATTGAGCGGCAAAATGCGTCGGCCCTGACAATTGCCCGGTTTTTGAAAGCCCACCCCACCGTCAGCGATGTGTTTTATCCCGGACTCGAAACGCATCCCGGCCACGCCATTGCGGCCGCGCAGATGAGCGGTTTTGGCGGGGTGTTAAGTTTCTCGCTGAAAGGCAATTACGAGGACGTGAAAACCTTCCTGACCAGCCTGCGGTTTGTGCACCTGGCCGCCAGCCTGGGATCGGTGAGCACACTGGCCGGTCCACCGCGCACCACCAGCCACGTTGAACTGACGGAGGCCCAGCGCGCCCAGCTCGGCATCCCCGAAAGTTTGATCCGGTATTCGGTCGGCATCGAAAACGTGGAGGATCTGATCGCCGACCTGGAACAGGCACTGGCCGCCATCGAAACAAATCACGCAGTCGAAAACGCTGGCGCCTGAACCGCACCCCAAACCCTTACCCCACTGGTTACGATGAAAATACCTGTATACCGCCCGGCCCGGCTGCTGATGTTCGGCCTGCTCCTGCTGCTTGGCACACCCGGTTTTAGTCAGTCGAAAAAAAATAAAACCGCAGCGGCTGCGCCCGCGCCAACGGTTCCGAATGTCGCGGAGCAACGGTTGAATCAGGAGCTGGAACGCATTGCCAGACTCGCCAAAGGCAAAGTCGGCGTGTGCGCTCTGCACCTCGAATCCGGCCGGCAGATCAGCCTGAATCGCCACGAAAAGTTTCCGATGGCCAGCACCGTGAAAGTGGCGATTGCCGTCGAATTGTTCAACAAAATTGAGAAAGGGGAACTCTCGCTGCGAACCATGGTGGACCTGAAACCATCGGACCTGCACCCCGGCAGCGGCACGCTCGAAACGCTGTTTGCCAAACCGGGTGTTCAGCTGTCGGTCGAGAACCTGCTCGAACTGATGATGGTCATCAGCGACAATTCTGCCACGGATATTCTGCTGAATCTGGTCGGTGGGGTCGAGCCCGTCCGGGCGCGGCTGAAAGCTCTGGGCATCGAAGGCATGTCGGTCGACCGGACCATTGTCCAGCTGATTGCGGATTTGGAAGGCGTTACGCTCCCGCCGGTGGAGCAGTGGACGGTCGGATTCTACGATCAGCTCGGCGCTGCGGCCACCCCGGAAATCCGCCGGGCAGCCGCCCTGAAACTGGAACAGGACCCGCGCGACACCGCCACGCCGGAAGCGATGGTGAACCTGCTGACCCAGATTTACCAGGCCAAAGCCCTCAAACCCGAAAACCGCGACCTGCTGCTGGCCGTCATGGAACGCTGCCGGGGTGGTCAGGCGCGCATCAAAGGCTTCCTGCCGCCCGAAACCGTCGTCGCCCACAAAACCGGCTCGCTGAATTCCAGCGCCACCGACGACGTGGGCTTCATCACCCTGCCGGGCGACGCGGGGCACATCGTTCTGGCGGTTTTCATTACGGCCTCCGCCCAGGCATCGGCCGAACGCGAGCAAACCATCGCCCACCTGAGCCGCACGATTTACGACTATTTTCTGTTTCAGCCGGCGGTTGGTTCCCCAAAGGATCGTTGACCGGCGCCGGCCGTCTGGTGCTGACCCGCTACACCAGACGCCCCGCCAGTTTAGTCCTTCGTTAACACCCGATCCGCTTCCGAGGCATAGCCGGTTATCCGGACAGAATCGCGGTAAACGGTAATGATGGCGTACGCATTTTCTTCTTTTTCGACCATGCCTTTGAACGTAACAAAATGAAGGCCCTTGTGTACTGAATGACTCGGCTGGTGCACATGGCCGTTGAAGTACGCCAGCACATTCGGCTGGTTTTCCAGCAGGACCCGCACTTCCTCCGCGTTCCACAGGTTGTGCGGGTCCGTTTCCGGCCAGAGCGGCATATGACCGAGCACCAGCACTTTCTGGCCTTTTTTAGCAGCCGCAGCCAGTTCCTGTCTGAGCCACTGAATCTGCCGGGTGCCCAGTCCGCCGTTCCAGACCTGGGCGTTGGGCGCCTGCCGGGCCTTCATCGCTTCCAGCCGACCAACGGCTTCGGCATAAGCCGGACTGGTCTTCGGGTTTCCGTACACGCTGAGATCATTGCCATCCAGCACGATGAACCGCCAGCGGTTTCGGGTAAAGGAGTAATACCGGTTTTTCATTCCCAAAAGCGCCGGCACTTTTTCAATTTCCTCCTGCTGAACCGAAAAGTCGTGGTTGCCCAGCACCTGATAGAGCGGCCGGTTCAATCGCCTGACCAGCGTATTCAGGGTGTCGTAACTCCGGAAATCACGGTCAATAAAATCGCCGAGGTGCAACACAAACGCCACCTTCTCCTGATTGAACGTCCGGATGGCTTCGGTCAGTTTGCGTAGGGAAGACCGGTAATGGCGCGTTCCGGCGGTTTCGCAATCGCAGTATTGTACGTCCGTCATCACACCGAAAGTGAACAAGGGGCGGTCGGTTTGCGCCAGCGACCGGTTGCTGACCAGCCCGAGCCAGAGAACAAAGAGAACGGCAACTGCTTTCGACATAGCTAACCTGGTTTTATGATTCGGTAAAAGAATGCGGTTTTTTCACTCTACTGGAATTGTCGGTCTATGCTGCCCCAAACGCTTCCAATAAAATACTGCAAATGTAGTATGGCATTTCACCCAAAAATAGTCCAATATTGCCGGATGAAAACCCTGATTTCGGTTGCTATTGTCGAAGACAAGGAGCCCATCCGGCAGTCGCTGGCCATTCTGGTCGACGGAGCCGACGGTTTTGTGTGCCGATCGACTTTCGAAACCGCTGAAGACGCGCTCGATCAGTTGTCGCAGCAACCCGTGGATGTGGTGCTGATGGACATCGACCTGCCCGGCATGAGCGGCATCGACTGCGTGCGGCAGCTAAAACCGCTTTGCCCGCAAACCCAGTTCATGATGTGTACGGTATACGACGAGGACGAAACCGTCTTTGACGCGCTGAAAGCCGGGGCGACGGCTTATATTCTGAAACGCAGTCCACCCCACAAACTGCTCGAAGCCATCACCGAACTCCACGAAGGCGGAGCGCCCATGAGCAGCACCATTGCCCGCAAAATTGCGGGTTCGTTTCACGCCGGCGCATCCTCGGCCAGCGAGCTGGAGGTGCTGACCGCCCGCGAGCGCGAAATTCTGGACCGGCTGGCGAAAGGGCACAGCCACAAGGAAGTCGCCACCGAATTGTTCGTCAGCCCGACGACGGTTCGCAAGCACATTTTCAACATCTACGAAAAGTTACAGGTCCACTCCAAAGTGGAGGCCGTTAATAAATATTTAGGCCGGAAATAACCCCGCTTACGCGCCTAAAAATCATACAAATGCGGTATTGTCGGACCCGGAACCGACCGGTAGTTTTGCCTCAGTCATTTACCATGTTCACTCGCAAAACAATCCAATCGCATGAAAACGCTCGTTCTTTTTCTGTTCGCCCTGCTGGTTTTTGGTGCCTGTAAAAAAACCGAAAACGATCCGCAACCCCAGAACCCGGCCGATGTGGTCGCCGGTACGTACACGCTCAGTTCATTCCGCTACGAATCCGGTTCCGACCAGATCAACCTGCCCACCATGCCGTATACCCAGAACGGCCAGACCATTTCGGGAACGGTCAAATTAAGCCCCAATTCCGAGGATAACGTGACGCTGACGCTGACGCTGAAGGCCACGGGCCAGCAGGACGCCACCATCGACATCAATCAGGTGGAAGTCCGAAAAACCAGCGAAGCCTACGGCCTTTACGTGGACGGTGAACTGGTGGCGGATGCCGACGGCGACAACATCATTTTCAACCTGTCCGAAACCGATCCGCAGACCAAAGAAAGTCTCGCGCTGGTCTTCATCGCCAAGAAATAACCCGGTTTTTCCGCTGCACCGATGAAAAAGCTGCTTCTTTGCCTGCTGCTGGGTGGCCTCGCCGGGGGAGGCCACTTCAGCCCGGTTTTTGGCCAGGCCAGCGATCCCCTGTTCTTTGGCGGTGTCCACCTGAATATGCCGGTAGGACGCTATAAACCGCTGACCTTCGGCGCGGGCTTTGACGCCCGGTTTCAGTATCCGGTGCTCCCGAAGCTGGCCCTGACGGCCCGGGCCGGTCTTGAGCTTTTCCGCATCAACTACGCGTCTCTGAACCCGTATGCCTACCTGGGGTACGGCTACAATCCGATTTCGGGTTTCGGCTTCAATACGATGTACATGAGTTACGCCAGCCGCAACGAAAGGGTGACGGCCCTCAACGTGCCGCTGGGGGTTGGGCCGCGCCTGTTCCTGACCGACCGGCTGCACGCCGACGTACTGGCGGGGCTGGATGTGGCCGCCAGCGAACACATGCGGTCCTCATTCCGGCTGGAAGGGGGTGGCGGTTACCTCCTGCCCCTGCGGCAAGGCGGTTTTCTGGACATCAATGCCGGTTTTTTCACCAGTTTCGCCAAAGGCAGTAACCTGCTGACGCTGGGGGTTTCGTACGGTTTTAAACTCCGGTAAACAGCCCGGTTTTGTCTCACCGCCCCTGCGCTTCCACCACGGCGATGGCCACCATGTTCACAATTTCGCGTTCGGATGACCCCATTTGCAGCACATAAACCGGTTTGTGAATCCCGAGCAGAATGGGGCCGATGGTGTCCAGACCGGCGGCTTCGCGCATCAGGTTGTAGGCAATGTTGGCCGCCGACAGGTTCGGAAAAATCAGCGTATTGGCCCCTTCCTCCACCAGCTGACTAAAGGGATGATTCTGCCGGAGCAGGTCGGTGTCGAAAGCCAGGTGCGCCTGAATTTCGCCGTCCACGATCAGGTCGGGGTGTTTGCGTTGCAGGATTTCGACCGCCCGGTTCATTTTCTCGGCATCGTCGCCCTTGGCGCTGCCAAAATTCGAGTAGGTCACCAGGGCAATCCGGGGCTTGATGTTAAACCGTTCGACTGTCCGCGCGGTCAGTTCGGTGATTTCCACAATTTCTTCGCACGACGGATTGAAGTTGACGGTGGTATCCGAGAAAAACAGCGGCCCGTATTTCGTCAGCAGAATGTACATCCCCGCTACTTTCCGGACGCCGGGCGCTTTGCCAATAATCTGCAAGGCGGGCCGAATGGCTTCGGGGTAGCTGCGGGTCAGCCCCGAAATCAAAGCATCGGCCTCCCCGGTTTCGACCATCATCGCGCCGAAATAGTTGCGGATGTTCATCAGTTTCTGCGACTCCGCCCGGTTGACGCCCTTGCGTTTTCGCTTTTCGAAATACAGATCACCAAAGCGCTGCACCAGGGCCTCCTGTTCGGGCGAACGCGGGTCAATGATCGGTATTTGCCCCAGATCGAGGCTATTGCTCGTAATCAATTGCTGAATCTTGGCGATTTCGCCCAGCAAAATGGGGTAGGCAATGCCTTCGTCGCGCACCTGCTGAGCCGCTTTCAAAACCTTCAGATTTTCCGCATCCGTGAAAACGACGCGCTTCGGACCCGCTTTTGCTTTGGTCAGAATGACCCGCGAAATGGGGTTTTCCTGTCCGATCCGCCGGGCCAGTTGTTGCTCATACGCGTCCCAGTCCTGAATCGGGAGCCGGGCCACCCCCGACTCCATCGCGGCTTTTGCCACGGCGGGCGCCACCGTGATCAACAAGCGCGGATCAACGGGTTTGGGCAGAATGTAGTTCCGGCTAAAAATCATATTCGGCTCATTGTAAGCCAGATTGACCAGATCGGGCACCGGTTTTTTGGCGAGCTCCGCCAGGGCGAAGGTAGCCGCCAGCTTCATCGCTTCGTTGATTTCGGTGGCGCGCACATCCAGCGCACCCCGAAAAATGTACGGAAATCCGAGCACGTTGTTTACCTGGTTCGGATAATCGGAACGCCCCGTGGCCATGATCAGGTCCGGCCGGGCGTCGATGGCGTCCTGGTAGCTGATTTCGGGCGTCGGGTTCGCCATTGCAAACACAATCGCGTCCTTCGCCATCGAACGGATCAGGTCCTGACTGACGATATTGCCTTTCGACAAACCGATAAACACATCGGCCCCGGCAAACGCATCGGCCAGCAAGTGTATTTCCCGGCTGGTGGCAAACGGGCGCGTAATCGCATTCAGGTCCGTGCGGTCGGTGCGGAGCGGCCCGTGAACGTCGAACATCACCATGTTCTCGCGCCTGGCCCCCAGCGCCACGTACTGATTGGCGCACGAAATGGCCGCAGCCCCCGCCCCCAGAATGACAAACTGCACCGTATCGATCTGTTTGTGAACGAGTTCAAGCGCGTTCAGCAGGGCGGCCCCGCTCACGATTGCCGTGCCGTGCTGGTCGTCGTGCATGATCGGAATGCTCAGTTCCTGCTTGAGTTTTTGCTCGATTTCGAAGCATTCGGGGGCCTTGATGTCTTCCAGATTCACCCCGCCAAACGTCGGTTCCAGAATTTTGACGGTCCGGACAAACTCGTCGATATTGGTTGTATTCAACTCGATGTCAAACACATCGATATCGGCGTAAATCTTGAACAGCAGACCCTTCCCTTCCATAACGGGCTTGCTGGCGAGCGCGCCAATATCGCCCAGCCCCAAAACCGCCGTTCCGTTGCTGATGACGGCGACCAGATTGCCTTTGGCCGTGTAGATAAACGCGTCGTCGGGGTTGGCGGCAATGGCCAGGCAAGGTTCGGCCACACCGGGCGAATAGGCCAGCGAAAGATCCCGCTGCGTCGTGTATTCTTTGGAGGGGATTACTTCAATTTTTCCGGGGCGGCCTTTGGCATGATACTCAAGGGCGTCCTCGCGCCGAATGGTCTGCTGCATTGTTTCGGGAGCTGAAGTCAGTGAATCGCATTGATTCTCCAAGGAAGCCAATCAAACCGTTAAATCCTCACCAATCCCCGACTTTCGACCGAAATATCTTTCCGGCGGTTCCGTAAAATCTGATTTTCAGCCCGGCCTTTCGGGGTTTAGGGGATACGCCCTAAAGTTTGTAAATTCCGCCGGTTCCGACGAAAACAACCTTTTCAATGACGCTTATGACCAAACCGGTATCCGCCAAAATGGGGCTTCAAGCCGGCGCACGGGCGGTTTTTATCAACGCACCCGCCGATGCAATTGACGCCATCGCTCCGCCCGCGCTCGACCTCGACACCCAGCTCCGGGGTGATTTTGACTACATTCACCTTTTTGCCGCCAACCAGGCCGAGCTTCACGAGCATTTCCCGAAGCTGAAAGCGCATCTGAAACCGACCGGAACCCTGTGGGTGTCGTGGCCGAAAGCGGGGCAGCAGGGCACCGATCTGACCCTTCCCAACGTGATTAAAATCGGCTATGACTACGGGCTGGTCGAAAGCAAAAACCTGAGTGTGAACGCGGTGTGGTCGGCCCTGAAGTTTACCCATCCGAAACCGGGGAAAGTTTACAACAATTCGTTCGGGAAATTAAGCTGGTGAAAACGGAGCGATTCCGCCGGACGGCCCTCTCCCTTTTCTCCCTCGTTGGGCTGTTTACTTTCCTGCTTCAGCCGTTGCGGGCCCAGTCAAAGCTGGCCGGGCTGGGAGAGTTTCTCATTGGTCGGACGACGCCCGATTCGCTGCGTTCGTCCGGGTTCCGGGAGCAGGAGCTGGTGGTAGTCAAAGGAACGCTCGCTCTGCCTTGTGCGGGCATTCGGGTCTTTCTGGCCGACAGCCTGGCAATCCAGGGGATTCCGGTCACCCGGCTGTTTCTGGTTTTTTACGAAAACCGCCTGTTTCGCATCACCTGCGACTTCGGCGAACCGCTCCGAAAGGCTTTTGTGAAGCAACACGGTCAACGGAAAACCGTCCGCAACCAGCGCCTTTCCAGGTGCGATTCGGGAAACGCCCTGACGCTGACGTACGAAAAGTGGGAACAGGACGCTATTCAGGCGCTGGCGGTCAGCGCTGCGGGGCCTGACGAGCATTGCCAGCCCGAGCAGGTTTCCCGCCTGACCATCGTTCATCAGAAAACGGCCGCGATCACGTCGGAATGCGACCTGGATTTCATGGATCCGTACGTTGACCAAAGCGGGCGGACGCGTTAAAAAACCGCCCGGCCGTTCACCGGAGCGTAAACAGCAAGGTCACACTGCCGCCCAGCTCGATCTGGTCGCCGTCCTGGAGCGGATACGTCATGCCCGGAATGTCCGCCCGTTCGATGGTATCGTCCGGGTGCATGATTTTCGTTTTGTTGCCGCTCGCCGGTAGCCCGCCCGGATCGACCAGCAGGGTGTATTTTCGTTGCGCCGGGTTGTACTGAATGGTGGCGTGCGCCCGGCTTACCGCCCCGTTTCCGGCCCCTTTCTGCGGGTCAAAACCGGGGTCGTCGTCGGGCAGAATCACAATGTCGTTGGTCCGAACCCGGCCCGAGCTGGTCTGGGTCGACTGGCCGCGTCCAATGTAAAAACTGGTTTTCTGCGCCGGATCGAGCCCATATTCCGCCTGTTCCGTCTGGCCAACCAGCGTTTTGAGGGTGGCCCCCTGCGCGGGACCATCCGGTTTTTTGTTATCCAGAACGTTCAGGCCCAGATTGCCTTCGCGGTACGTGCTATCCGGTAAAGCATCCCGAAAAAATTCACAGGTAAATTGCCAGTTCGGCGGCAGGCTGATGTAATTGTCCGCCAACTGCCGGCGGAGTTCGCCCTGAAACTTGCCGGGCTGGTTGGTCCACAACGCCACCCGGTCAATCTCTTCCGCTTCGGCGCTTTCGTTCACCACAAACAACCGCAGACCGACCGGCGCATTTTCCGGCTCGTTCTGATACGCCCGCAGCTTTTCGATCACAAACCGGATGATCTGGTTGCGTCGCTGAGCGGCCGGCGGAGGCCCCGCCGGTTTGGGCCGGGCCGGACTGGTGGCCGGTTCGTTCCGTTCTGCCGGTGCCGGCGGAGCGGACGGCGTTGCGGTAAATCCAAACAGGTTCTTGACGGTTTCCAGAATCCCCATACTGTACGACGGTTTTAAATTAAAAGCTGCCTAAATAACCCCTTTTTTGTAAGATCGGTGCCACCACGGTATTGGCGAGTTGAACCGCATCGGCCGACGAATCACCCAGCTCAATCCGAACGCAGACCACGGTTTTGGATCGGCGGTCGGGCGTGGGCGCAAAGAACACGTACCAGCCGTCGTTGATTTTTTCGCCCAAGACAATGCGCTCGGGCGTCCCGGTTTTTCCGGCCACGCGAACGGCGCTGATCTTGCTCCGGCCCCCGTTCGGATTCGACTGCTCAATCATAAACGCTTCCAGCTGCTCGGCGTACTCCGGTCGGCCCAGGGTCGTGCCCGCCGGAATCGGTTGCGGTTTTCCGGCCAGATTCAGCACGTACCGCGAGGGCTGCAAAACACCCCGGTTGGCAATGGCTCCGGCCATGCGGGCCATCGACGCGGGCGTGGCCGAAAGTTGCCCCTGCCCCCAGGCCAGACCCGAAAACTCGCTCCGGTAACGCCGGGGGTAGCGATTGCTCTGGTACAGATTCCGCCGGACGACGAACGATGAATCGCGCCAATGCTGGCGAATGAGCTTCTGCTCCGGCTCGGTATGCGTATCGGCGTACGAATACCCCCCGATAAAATCGACATTCATGCCGGTTTTCAGGTACAGACTGGCCAGTTGGTCGTCCAGTTTGTTCTCGTTCGCCAGCCGGATAAAGTACACGTTGCTCGACCGGACAATGGCCCGTTTCATATCCACGGTTTCTCCGCAGGGTTCCGACTCCCGAACACCTCGCCGGATAATCTCCTGACAGCCAATTGAATACCTCACATCCGCAGCTGACGCTCCCAGCTTATTAAACGCGGACATCGCCGTTAAAATTTTCGCCGTGGAGCCCGGCGCCGTCGGATAAGTCATGCCCAGATCCCGTTCCGTCACCAGATACGGCAGTTTCAGCCGGTCGCGGTCGCCCAGCAGCATGGGTTCGGGGGTTTTCAGGTTCGGCAGTGGATGGATCGCCGACGCCATCACGTCACCCGAAGCCGCATCCAGGACCACGACCGAAAGGCGGTGGTTGCGGTAGTCGGACGTCGCCAGCCCTTTTTGCAGCGCCACCTGCAACTCGGCGTTGACACTCAGTTTCAGATCCCGGTTTTTGGCCTTGCGTTCCTCCACCTCGCGGCTGTCGATGCCGGCCCGCAGCGCGGGGGCCAGCTCCCGGTAATCATACACCGTTAGGGTCCGGGTTTGTGGCACCGGCTGGCTGAAACGGTCGGCGCGGTAGTCGGTGGTCACCAGATCGGTTTTGCGGGGGCGGCTGTTGAACCCGCGTAACTCGCTGAAATGCGCGGCCTCGGCGTAATAGCCGTTGCTTTGCCCCCAGAACAGTTGCGTGTTCAGGTCACCGACCCAGAAAAAAAGCTGTTCGCCGAACGGGTAAAACCGTCGCACCCGCTTCTGAACCAGCGAATTCAACTCGTCCGCCGGGAGTCCGCTTTGCCGCAGCCGCCCGGCTTGTTGCGCCACGATGTCTGGCTCACTCGTTGCCAGTACCAGCCCGTTGCGGTCGTAGATGGTGCCGGAGGCCAGTTTGCGGGTCAATCGCTCAATGCGGGGGTTGTAGCTGTAAACCGGGTCGCCAAAGCGCGTCACCACCCGAACAGGCCGCACAATGTAGTCGTTGCCGCGCCAGCCGATCACCGGCAGGAGCCGCCCGATCAGAATGACAACGCCGATCAGAAAGCCCGAAATGCCGGCCATCAAAACCGCATCGTAATGTTTTTCCAGGTACTGCCGCTGTTCCAGTTGCCCGGGTCGGTGCGCCACGCTGAAAACCGCCCCCATCGCCGTCAGGTTGAAAATCAGCGAAATCTTACCGTAACTCAGAAACGGCACGCTGATGCCCGTCAGTGGCACCAGACCAATGGAGCCGCCCGCAATGATTAGAAACTGCACCCCCGTCGCGATGGCAATACCGGCCACCAGAAAAAAGCTGAACGGCTGCCCCGCCCGCCGGGCCTGCAAAAAGATCCGGTGCAGCAGAATACCGAAGAGCAGAAACACGGCGATGACGCCCAAACCGCCCAGTTCTTCGCCCACGCTCGGCAGAATCATGTCGGTATGGGCCGCGGGCATGGCAGCCGCGAAGCCTTTGCCCAGCCCCTGCCCCGTCCAGCCGCCGGACGCCAGGGTCCAGAAACCGTGCGCCAGGTGGTCACCGCCGTACACATCGTTGTTCCAGGGACTCAGCCACATGGCTTTCCGGTCGGCCAGCCGATCACCCACGTAGGGCAGCAGATCGCCGAAGGAAAACATCGACAAGACCAGCAACAGCAGCACGGGAGCTTCGGTCAGCAAAGCAGCCCAGCCCAGCCCCGTGGTCGAACGGGCATCACCCCGCCAGACCAGGTAGCCCATCAGCGCGCCAAAACTGAGCAGCAGCGCCAGCCAGCCGGGCAACAGCCACAGGGCCAGCCCATAGCCAACGCCGGTTGCCAGCGTAACGGCCAGATTACCCCGGGCAATGCTGTAAAACAAAAGGAATGTAAAACAGACCACCAGCGCCGGACCCATATCGCCCAGCAACAGGTACAGCAGCATTAGCAAACCGGCGCCCGCCAGCGCCCCGAAACTCACCGAAAACCGCCAGCGCAAATCGGGCAATTCGCGGATCGGCTGCTCGTTGGCGGCAAAAAAACCGGCAAAGAACAGCAGCAGCAGGTATTTGGTGATCTCACTGGGTTGAAACGTCAGCCCCAGCAGTGACAGGTTCACCCGAACGCCACTGCCTTCCGGCCCGGTGCCGACGAACAGCGTCAGAACGGCCAGACCAATGGCAAGCACCAGCCAGGTCCAGCCCACCAGCCGGACAGACGACCGGTTTCGAAAGGCAAACAGCGCGTCAAACCACCGGTTCGTGTAGAAACGCCCCAGGTTTAGCTGCGACAAAACCGTCAGGCCCAGCAGACCCAGCGCGACGCCCTGGAGGGTTTGCCAGGCGTAGAGCGTGTCCTGCAAAGGGTCCTGAATCGCCAGCAGGGTCAGCACGGAAATGCCGGTGAGCAGCAGCAGGATCGGCAGCAGCAGTGGATCGGGCTGAAACCGCCGGAGCGTCCAGAAGCCCTGAACGGCCCAGAAAGCCAGCAGGAACAGCAGCACAATCGACCAGAAGTGCACGGTAAACGTCGTAGGCGTCCGGACCACAACGGCCTGATCGGCTTTCAGTTGGCCGTACACCACAGAGCCGATGGGCCGGATCTGGTGCGGTCGAGCCGCGAAATTATAGGATTGATCGCTTGCCAGGCGGCTCGTTCCCCGGCGGCTCCCGAACTCAAAACCGGGTTTGAGCGGCACCACGCTGTAGGCCGAATCGGCTTTCAGGCCGGTAAACGAAAACTGACCGTCGGCGTCGGTGCGGGTGTAGAAAAACCGGTCCTGCAAGGTATCCGGCTGGGCCGTGGGCGGGTGGCGTTTCAGTTGCACCAGCACCCCCGACAGCGGCAGTTCTTCCCGGGTCACCCGGCCCGAAACCGACCGGTTTCCGCCCCCAATCGCCAGCGTGGAAGCGTAAGCCTTCGGGTTGGTGCGCTCCCGGACGTACAGCACCGAGTCGAAGCCCATTTGCTGCCGCGACAGTTGCAGCCGGCTCTGAAAATCGGCCCCGCCCACCGAACTGCGCCAGGCCAGCGGAGCGCGCACCGAAAATTGCCGCTTGTTGACGGCCCCCAGATTTTCGGGCGACCCGTTCAACGCCAGTTTGGCGGCCAGCGAATCGGCAACCAGGGCCCGGTCTTTGGTGTCCTCGTAATAATTTCCCGTGCTGAGCAGTCTCTGGATGGCCGCCGGTTTAACGCCCGCCGTCAGGGTTAACACCCGCCCGTTCGCGAGCCCTTCGCTGGCCTGATTTAAATTTGGCAACAGATTACTATACAGCCGGATAAACAGCAGCAGCAACATCACCGTGGCGCCCACTAAATACAAACGTCCGGACGAAACAGGAGTTGATTTCATTCGTTACTGATTAGGTTGGTAAGTAATTAGTTGGCTGTTCGGGTCGTATCCGGGGCCGCTCGGGTTGAATCCGGCGTCGCGGCTGGCGGGACCGGAACCCGGTTGACGGTATCCGTCGGTGGCGCCGGATTGGGGTCGGTGGCGGTGGAATCCGCCGGTGTTTCTTCGACCGGAAAATCCCCGCCCGACTCCGCCGTATCCGCGACCGTTTCCGCCGACTCCAGCGAATCCGTGACCACCCGGCTCGAATCGGACCCGGTTTCAAAACCGGAGGTGGTGGGCTGGTTGCGGTAAAAAAAGAAAAAACCGATCAGAGCCGCAACCGCGATTACGCCCACGATCATCCACGACCCGTTGACGCCCGACCGGGCTTCTTCTTCGTACGCAGGCACAGAGGTTTCGGACTCGGTGGGTGGCGAAACCGGCACGGGCGCGGCCCGTGTTCGCTTCGGCACGGGCGCAAACCGCTCGCCGGACCGACCGGCCTGCAATTGTTCCACGTTGGCCTGCCCCAGCAACAACCGCAATTCGTTGCCGTCGCTCAGGCGCTGGGCCGGGTCTTTCGTCAGCATCCAGTGAATGAGCGTGTCCAGGCTGGGCGGAATGGCTTGCTCCGCAGCGGGTAGCGCAGGCGCTTCGGTGCGCAGAACCTGGTTCATGAACGACGCAATGCCGGCGCTGTCGGTCATGGAAAACGGCACTTTTCCGGCCAGGCATTCGTAGAGCACCACGCCCAGCGAATAGTAATCCGTGGCCACATCCACCCCTTTCGGATTGTCAAACTGCTCGGGGGAGGCATATTCGTAGGTCATCAGCGACTGCCCCGTCATGGTCTGGGACTGTTCGCGCAGCCGGGCCACGCCAAAATCCGTCAGCAGAAAATGAAATTCACCACTGGGCAGCAGCCGGTAGAGAATGTTTTCGGGTTTGATGTCGCGGTGAATAATGCCCTGCGGGTGAATGGCTTTGAAGGCTTCGGCCATTTGCAGCCCCAGCCGGATGGTGGCCGGCACGTCCAGCGTTCTTTTTTCGTTCAGGAGGGTTCGGAGGCTGCCGCCCTCGATCCATTCCATGACGATAAACGGCATGGCCAGCTCCAGGGCCACCTCCCGCACGCTGACGACGTTCGGGTGCCGGATGTTGGTCATCAGTTCCGATTCGAGCCGAAACCGCCGGAGCGTTTCGGCATCGGTATTGAGGGCAAAATGTTTGATGGCCACCAGATCGCCCGATGCCAGGTGACGCGCCTTCAGAACGCGGGCGTTCGAGCGGCCAATTTCGCCGATGATTTCGTAGCCGGGAAAATGCGTATTGACGCTTACAGTTGGCATGAACACTTAGTTTAACGAATCGGTTGGGATTTGGTGAATCAGCGAATCCAGCCGGGGAAGATCATACTTCAGGACTTTGCACGTGACGCGGGTTCCCCGATCGCTGTTCGGAGCCGTCCGAATGGGTGATGAATTAGGCGCGACCTTGTTGAAAAACATCTTTTCGGTTTTGTAAAGACCGCCATTGTCTTTGTAATAACTGACCTGAACCGCCACCGAAGGAAACGGAAACGCGCTGGCATTGTTGAGTTGAACCCGCACGTTTTTGATGCCTCCCAGCAGGCCCACGTTGAGATCCAGGACCTCGGCATTGAGTTCTTTTCCGGCGGCTGCCACCTCCGCCCGCAGTTGCTCCCGGCGTTTGGTTTCCTCGGCCAGCCGCAGTTGCAGGGTGTCTACGCCGGGCAGCGGAGCCGAAACCGCCGGGTCCTGATTCGGGACCCCGGCAACGGTCGAATCCGTGGGCGTCCGTAACGTCTCCAGCGGTTTGGACCCAAAATCGGTGATAACAAAATACAGTCCGGCCAGTCCGAGCACGATTACCGCGCCCAAAACCACCCATTTCAAACCATTTCCGGACGGTTTTGGGGAAACCGGAGAAATGACGGGTTCCACCGGCCCGGGGGCCGGCTGTTCGCTGAAGGGGACGGTTTTTTGTGGTTCACGGTCCGGAAGCGCCGGGGCTGATACGGTTTTTCGAACACTCTGCCCCGCCCGCCCGGCCTGCAAATAGGTCAGTTCGGCCTGCTTCAGTTGCCACGTCAGCTCGTCCGGATCGCTCAGCCGTTCCCCCGCTTTTTTCTGCAAAAGGCCCTGCAGCAAATCCGTGAACGGAACCAGCGCCGGGTCCTGATTCGAGACGATCAAAGCCGGGGGCGCATCGTTCAGCACTTTGTTCATGAAGGTGACGATGCCCGAATGATCGGCCAGGGCGAACGGCACGCTTCCGTGCAGGCATTCGTAGAGCACCACGCCCAGCGAATAATAGTCCGTGGCCGCATTGACGTTCTTCGGATCGTTGAACTGCTCGGGCGAGGCATATTCGTAGGTCATCAGCGACTGCCCCGTCAGCGTGCTCGACTGTTCGTGCAGCCGGGCGACGCCAAAATCCGTCAGCAGAAAATGCAGTTCGCCACTCGGCAACGGGCGGTAGAGAATGTTTTCGGGTTTGATGTCGCGGTGGACAATGCCCTGCGGGTGAATGGCTTTGAAAGCTTCGGCCATTTGCAGCCCCAGCCGGATGAGGGTCGGAACGCCCACCCGGTTTTGACCGGTAAGAAGGTTTTTCAGGCTACCGCCCTCAATCAGCTCCATCACGATGTAGGGCAGCTCGGCTTCCAGTTGCACTTCCCGCACCTTGACCACGTTGGGGTGGGCGATGCTGGTCATGATGGCCGACTCCCGCTGAAACCGCCGGAGCGTTTCGGCATCGGTATTGAGGGCAAAGTGTTTGATGGCCACCAGATCGCCCGATGCCAGGTGACGCGCCTTCAGAACGCGGGCGTTGCTACGTCCTAACTCGCTCAGCACTTCGTAGCCGGGAAAACGGGTATCAAATCGAATCGTGGCCATTAACGACGGGGAGCTGGGGTAGAAACCGGTAAATTCTGTACGGAAACGCCAAAAACCGTATTGCGAAACGTGTCCTGCCGAACAGCCGCGCTAACGGGCACGTCGACGTTGCGAAAGTACACATTGGAAAGCTGCATCCTGGTGTCGCGCGTGGTTTCGATGCCGGTTTTAAAACCGCTGATCAGAATATTTTCCAGGTGCGCCGGGCCCGACCGCAGGACCCGCAGCGCCACCGCAGCCCGGGCCGTATCGGCCGGCAGAAAAACCGCCAGGCGAGCGTCCCCCACGATCCGCAGCAACGAATCGGTCAGCAGCAGCGGTTTTTCAATCCGAAACGTATCGGCGGGCAAGGTCAGTTGATGGTCGGGAGTTCGGTAGGCGGCCTGCACCAGCGAATCCAGCCGGGAAGTCGGCGCTACGAATGCCGTGTCGGGCAAACGGCTGACGGCGGGCAAGCGGTCGGCGCCGGTTTCGGCGTGCAGACTCGAAGGCTGGTCCTGGTACCACCAGATTCCGGCCACCACGCCGACCAGCAGCAAACCCAGAACAAGCCATAAACCGCCCGAACGGCGCGGAGCCGGTTTTGCCGGGGGCGCAGCGGTTTCGGGAACAACCGGCGAAACCGGTTTTGACGGGGCGGTTTTACCGGCCTTCGTTGCGACGGCGGACTCACCGGCGGGTGCGTTGTTCTGCGCCAGCACCACCGTAATGTTATCGTTTCCGCCTTGCTGATTGGCCACCCGAATCAGTTCGGCGGCCTGGGCTTCGAGGGACAGATTCCGGCCCAAAACCGCCCGGATCTGGGCCTGCGTGATCATATCCGTCAGGCCGTCGCTGCACAACAGGAGCTGGTCGCCCGGTTCAAAACCGGTTTCGCCCGACTCCAGAAAATCCGGATCATCGACCCGGTGCGCCAGCGAGCCCACATCCCGCAAAATCTCGTTTCGGCGCGGGTGCTGCATGGCTTCGGTTTCGGTCAGCTCGTTGGCGTCTTCCCGAATCCCGACCAGCGAATGATCGCGCGTCAGTTTTTCAAGCACGCCCTGCCGAAACCGGTACATTCGGGTGTCGCCCACGTGCACAAAGTACACTTTCCGCAACCGGCTATCGACCAGGGCGGTGGTCAGCACGCAGGCCATCTGCGCCAGGGGCGGGTTTTGCTGGCGTTCCTTGTGAATTTGATTGTTGGCAAACACTACGGCTTCGCGCAGCATCGACAGCGGATCGCCGTTGGGCGTGGCCATATACTGCTCAATCGACTCCTTCGCGATGGCGGCTGCCCGGTCGCCCCCGGCATAGCCCCCCACACCGTCGATGGCCGCCAGCAGGGCGCTGGTTTCCGACCAGATCGGTGAGCAGATAAACGTATCCTGGTTGTCTTTTCGGCGTTGGCCGACATCGGTCTGTCCGGCGATTCCTAACGAATTCATTCAGAAATGGGAAACGGAAATTAAGTAAATGGCTTAGTAAGGCAACACCCAGAACGAACGGTTGTTTCCCTTACCGGGGTAAATCCTGAAAATGCCGGATCACCAGAAACCCGACAAACAGGAGCAAGACGACGACCAGCAGCGCATCTATCATACTTATTAAAGCGTACGTTGAAAGTTGAGGGTGACCATGCTATTGAGTAAAATCTGGGCGTTGTCCGGGAGCGGATGCCACTGCGGATTCGCCGGTTCGCTGCGCGGAATCAGCCGTTCGTTCACCCGGGTTTCGTTGCGGCTGAACGAAGCAATCTGAAACGCCTGGCCCTCGTCGTTAAAGCGAATCCGGGCGTGCGGATTGGAAACGTAGGCCGACTCGATCAGCAGGTAATTCGGAAAATGCTGGTTGTCGGTTTCCTTGCGGGCCACCACAATTTCGCGGTCGCGCATCGGATAAACCGCTTCCTTGTTCAATTCCGCGATGTAGTACTCGATCTGGGCCAGACCGACCGGGGCGTTCACGCTGCGGGGCAGAACCGGGGCGTTGCGGGTGGCCGGGTCCGGAGCCGACGGACGGTGGCTGGCCGGGGCGGTCGGTTCAAAGGCAAACTTGACGACAAAAGCGCCCGGTTCGCGAAAATCGATGTGCTGAAAGGTGTGCAGGTCGACGTCTACTTTTTCGTAGCGGTTCGTTTGCTTCACCCGGCGCGTGACGCGCACACTGTCCGAGGAGGCAACGGGCGCATGGCCCGGCAGAATCCCCGTCAGGGCCCCCACCACTTTGACATCGCCCGGATTGACGGTTTCGCCACCAAACTCCCGGCCCCCGCCAAATTTAAAAAACCAGGCCGACGCCACCGGAGCGACCTGCGAAAACCGTTCTTTCTGCGTTTTAATAACCGCCTGGAAAGCCGTGACGGCTTCGTTGACAATCACCGGAAAGGCATTCTGGCGTTCCTCGTAGGCATCCGGGTGCAAAATGATTAGAAAGTGCGCGTTGAACAGCATGCTGCTCCCGACGGACTCCCGGTTGATGGAATCCTCGAACGAGGCTATCAGCTCGTTTAAAATCTGGGTGTTAGTGACTTTGGAAGCGGAAGTAATCGGTATCTGGCTGGCCGGAACTAACAAGTTACTTAATTTGCCGAGCCAGCCGCTGGGTTGATCTGCCATGTGTGAACGCCAATGAGATGGTTCCTTCCCCCTTAAACGCTAAAGGGAAAAGTTTTCTTTTGGTTTTTTAAAATATGTTACCAATTGGTCGATCAGGCAACACGTTGGAGAATGAACCGGCTGGCTTATTTACCCCTTGCGGTACGAGGTTGGGGTCTGGTGATAAAACTCCCGAAAGACCTTGGTGAAATACGACGGCGATTCAAAACCGACCAGATACGCCGTCTCGGCCGCACTGTGCCCCAGCCGCAGCAAATCAATGGCCTTGCGAAGCCGGTACTGCCGAATCAGCTCCACCGGCGACAGGTGCGTCAGGTTGTGCACTTTCAGGTAGAGCGCCTTGCGGCTCATCGCCAGCTCATCGGCCAGCCATTCCACACTGAGCGTCGAGTCATCCAGGTGTTCTTCAATCAGCGTATACACCTTCCGCAAAAATTCGTCGCCGACGCTCTGCAGCGGGTTGGCGCTGTCGGGCTGGGCCAGTTGCTGGCGGTAATACTCCCGCAGCCGCTGCTGGTGGCTCAGCAGATTCCGCAACCGCAGCCGCAGTTCGCCCAGGTGAAAGGGTTTGGTCAGGAAATCATTCGCGCCCAGGGTCAGTCCGCGCAACCGGTGGGTTTCTTCCGCGCTCGCCGACAGCAGCATAATGGCAATGTGGTCGGTGGCCGGGTCGGATTTCAGGCGCTCGATCAAACCGTGTCCGTCCAGGCGCGGCATCATCAGGTCGGTGATGATGATGGAAGGCAGTTCTTCCTTGGCCAGCACCCAGCCTTCGTAGCCGTTGGTGGCCGACCGGACCCGGTAGGTCGTCGCCAGTTCGGCCACCATAAACTCCCGCAGTTCGGCGTTGTCTTCCACGACCAGCACCAGGGGTGGAGAATCGGTCAGCCCCGGCACGGTATTTCCCGATGACCCACCCGCCTGCGCGGGCAGGTCGATGACCACCGAGGGCGCTTCCAACCCCGGGGTTTCGTCTTCCGCGCCCGTGCGCTGAATGGGTAGATCGACCCGAAAAACCGTCCCCGATTCGCCGGAATCGTCGCCAATGCGGCTTTCAACCTCCACGGTTCCGCCCATTCGCAGCGCCAGCTCCCGGACCAGCGCCAGGCTGATGCCCGTGGTGTCGTTGGCCCGGATGCGCAGGTTGTCGCCCTGGTAGTACCGGTCAAAGACGTGCGGTAATTTGTGCGCGCTAATGCCAATGCCGGTGTCCCGCACGCTCAGCCGGGCGCCCGTAGCGGTCTGATGCAGGGAAACGCGGATGGTTCCGACTGACGTAAACCGGATGGCGTTGGTGAGCAGGTTGAACAGAATCGTTTCCCACTTGGCCGCATCGAAGCGGTAATTGCCCGTCGGCAGATCCGTCTCGTATTCCAGCGCCAGGTTTTTGAGGTCCGTCGAGGGGCGGAACAGGTCCACCAGCTGCTCGACGAAGGCGGGCAAATTGCCAACCTGTTCGACCAGTTCCACCTGCCGGGCTTCGAGTTGTTCGATGGCCAGCAACTGGTTGATGAGTCGCAGAATCTGCCGGGCATTCCGCCGAACGGTCGACAGGGGCTGGTGCAGATGATCGGGCAGATCATCGGTTTCCAGCAGCTTATCGACCGGGGAGATGATCAACGACAACGGACTGCGCAGTTCGTGGGTGATGTTGGTAAAAAACCGGGTTTTCATTGCATCGACGGCCTTCAGCTCCTGCGTTTCCCGCAACTGATGCACGTACCGGCGGCCCTTTTCGATGGTCGCTTCCAGGTCGTCGAAGTTGATCGGTTTGGTAAGGAAGTCGAAGGCGCCCCGGTTCATGGCGGTCCGGATGGTGGTCATGTCGCTGTAGGCCGTGAGCATCACCGTCGGCACGCCGGAATGAGCCTGGGAAATTCGGTCCAGCAGGCTCAGGCCATCCATGTCGGGCATGTTGACATCGGTCAGCAGCAGGTCAACATCGGGTTGCTCGTCCAGAATCTGCAACGCCTGCCGGCCGCTTTGGGCAAACACAAACTCGTACGTACCGGTTTGAATGGCCCGGCGAAACCGCTGCCGGAAAAGCGTTTCCAGGTCGGCTTCGTCGTCAACCAGAAGTATTTTGGTTTTCATTCCTCATTAAGTTTGAGTCACCGGAAGGCCCGGTGTGGTCACCCTTGCCCCATTCCTTTCCGGTTTGGCGGCTAACCGAAGGGCTAAAGTACAAAAGGATTGGGGACCTGAATCGTCCGGTCGGTTTAAATCTGTCGGAAACCGGGTGTCCCGGGGCGGGGCGGTTTTCACGACCCGTCGCCAACCGGCCGGTAGGCGACGGGTCAGCCCCGCTGGCTAGTTGATGGCGATGAGTCGGGGCGCCACGGAGGCATGAGTCGCGGCCAGGGTCACTTCCCGCGTCGTGGTTTCCAGGCCGTTGGTGATTTCGACCCGATACAACCCGTCGGGCAGGGCGCTGACATCCAGACGCAACCGGGTTGCTTCCCGGCGTTTGCCGATTTTATGATACAGGAGTTCGACCCCCGCGCTGTTCACCAGTCGAATCCTGACGGTGCCGCCGGTTTGTTTCCGCAGCGCAATCTGGAGCTTGCCTTCGGAAGTCGTGTAAATACCCGTTTGGAAGGCAGCCGCTTTTTTGGGCCCTCCAATCGGTTTGTGGGTTTCGGCCTGAGCCCGGGAGAAGCAACCCAGTGTCAGGGCGACGAGCAGGAAGTTGACGAGCGTTTTCATGGCGGTAAAGTTTGCAGTGTTGTTCGGTTTTGGATGAATCAAAGGTCCGCAACGGGGCGCCAAAAGCCTGTCACAAATGGGTCAATCGCTGCTATTTTTGGGAAAGGTCGCTGAAAACCGGCATCTGCTTTATTTCCTACAGCCATAAAACCGCCCTTTTTTGCGCCTTTACCCAGAAGATACTGACGAAGCAACGCAATCAGTCTGCGGCCCAGCAGCCGTCCGATGGAATGCCGGAGCCGGATGTAGCAGATCAAATCGATGTACGCTTGCCAGCAATCCGAAAGACGGGAATCAGGCCGGTTTTTTGCCAGAGCGGCAAAACAGGTTCAACGGTTCAGGCCCATTCAAATTCAGTCTTTCGATCAAAAATCACGGAATTCAGGGACGAAAAATTCACGGAAATCGGTGATTTTTCCGGCTTGCCAATGCGAGACCTTTGCCGGGTCTTTATCCGATCGGGTTTCTGGCGGCTATTGGGGAAGCGCCCCGGCGATTGCCTTACCCGGTTTTCAGGACAAAACCGGTTCAGTACGCTAAACAAGAACGAAAATGAACAAAATCAATGCTTGCCAGCCGCTTGGCGGTCTCTGGCTTTTTTTAGCCATCAATCTGAGCGCGTGTTCCGATCACCTGGAACCCAGCTCGTCGCCCGTGGAGCACATCCGGCAAAGCGAACAACTCAGCATTCCGGCGACCGTTGATCTCCCGGCGAATGCCCCCCAAGGGAACACGCGGGTAGCCACTTATTTTGCGGAAGGGGTGCAGAAATACAAGGCCCAGGCCAAAGCGGGGAGCGATCCGCTTACCTACGAATGGGTGTTTGTGGCGCCGGAAGCCCGCTTGTACGACGCCACCAACGCCCAGGTCGGAACGCACTTCGCGGGACCAACCTGGCAATTAGCCAATCAGGATCAGGTGATCGGACAAGCCTATTCGCCGGCGAAAACCGCCAGCCTGGACCCCAAAAGCATCGACTGGCTGCTATTAATGCCTAAACCGGGCACCGTCGCCAGCGGTATTTTCCAGCAGGTGGAATTCATTCAGCGCATTGCCACCACGGGCGGAAAAGCCCCCGCCACCCTACCGGCCACGGCCACCGAAACCGTTGAGGTTCCCTACACGGCCGTGTATCGCTTCTCGAAACGAACGCTTTGACCACCGCCCGGGCTTGATGCCGATTCATAGATCAAGAAGGGAGGAGTGAGAAATGTAAATCGGATGCTTCGTTACTGCCTTTGGTAGCAAGAGCTTCCTTCGGGAAATGTTGCCAGGAGTTCCCACAAAAACCGGGTCGTGAAGAAGCCTGGCTGGTTAGCCTAACTCATTCACGACCCGGTTTTTAAAAAGTGTTTTTTCTTTAAAGCAACGGCTTCTGCGTCTAGCGCGAAAGCGTCAGGGAGCGGGTAAATTTCCGGCCATCGCTGAGCCGAATGCTGTAGAAATAAGTACCGCTTGGCAAGTCTTTATTCCGATCACGCCCGTTCCAGTCGTTTTGATAGTCTTTTGATTCGTAAATCACGGTACCATTCCGGTCGAAAATGGTCACTTCAGCCCGCAGCCCACCCAGGTTACGGAGCACAAAATTATCGTTCGTTCCGTCGTTATTGGGCGAAAAACCTTCGGGTATCGCCACCTCACCCGCCACCTCCGGATTGGCCCCGGAGCACAAAGCCGCCAGCGACGGAATGGTCAGGCTTTCAAACACGCCACCCGCCTTTACCAGGTGAATGTCATAGTCGAAAGCAGTCCCATTTTTCTTTAGCACCACTTCGCTCAGGCCCGTCACCGGAAACGATTTGTCGTCGTGCCACTCAATGACCGTTCCGGCTTTCTCCTTCGGATTGACCAGATCGAATTGCAGGGTGGCAACGGGCAGCCAGGCTGCGTTCACCGGCGAAGCGTTTTCATCCGAGCCACTGTAAAAAACATTCAGGGAGACAATTCCCTGGGTGCTGCGCTCCACCGAACCGTTCAAGGTGATCGGCGAATAGTTTTCACTGGCTTTTTCGCCCAGGCTGGTAAAATTCTGCTGTTCAACGATTTCCGGTTTTTTCAATACGCGACTATCGTACGAAAAGCGAAAATTGGCGTTGCCCATCAAAAAAGAACTGGCGTCGTCGTGGGCTTTCAATTCGACCGTTACCAGCACTTTCTGATTACCACAGTCGGCCTTTTTGAGTTGCAACCGGACGTCGAAACGACCCTTTTGCGCTTCAGCAAAAAAAGGAATGCACAGCACCCAAAAAAAGAAAACCCGTTTCATATGTATTGCTTTTTCGTTCAGTCCCTTCAGGTTGGATCCGTCAGTTCCGATGGCTTTAGCCGCCAGACCCGCGAAAGCCTTTTCCAACCCGTGCTTATATAGACTGCCCCCGCCGAAAAAAGTCACATCGTTTCGCGTCCGATTCAAAATGAGCTTCGTGAAATTGCATTCACCCGGCGTCATTCTACCCCCAGGTGGTCAGTTACCTACCGGAAAATGCCGAAATGGCGCCCTATTGAAGAACATTTTCCGAAATTCGGTGCGCCGGCTGATCGGAAGATTCGATTTTTCCGTAAACTTAGGCGTCCATTTTTTGTCCTTATGCAGCGCTTTACCGCTTTTCTGCTTTTCGTTTCAATCCTGAATACCGCCCTGGCCCAAACCGCCCCCCGTCTGGTGGTTCGCACGAAACTAAACCACGTAAGCCTGTACGTGAACAACGAACGCGGAAATTTCAATGGCATCAACGAGCTGCCAAGCCCGTTTTCCTACGATTTTGGAACCGACCAGGCCACCACGCCATTTGCGATCGTTACCGAACAGGATTCCGTCGCGCTGCCCCTCCAACACGGCGTCAAAACCACCTGGCTGATCATCCGCGAAGCCAAGGGCGACACGCTTACCTGTTCGTTCAGCGCGCACAAACTGGTCAAACCGGCCACGTTTACGGACGCTTACAAAACTGAAAATCAGGGCAAAACCATCGTTCAGATTCCGGAGGTCTACGAATTGATCAACGTTCTCTTCGCTTTGACCAACTACGGCAAGACCGATGCCATCCACAAAAATACCGACTACTACCGCGCGGTGATGGCCCACTTTTCGCCCTTCGGACAACACGCGGCCGTCCGCACCATGGATTCGCTGCTGACGAAATCGCAGGATCTTTACGCCCCGCTGAAAATGGACAGTTACGCGTATGCCTTCACCGGCGATCAGATTCGGAAAACCGGGGTTTACGACCGTGTTAGCTGGGGCGAAACCAACGTGCTCGAACCGTACATTCCGCTGCTGGAAGCGTTTGCCCAGAAAACCGGGTTTCGGGCCTTTTTCCAAAACCATACCGCTTATTATACAGGTCTGATCAAGGATTACGAGGAGAATATCGACGTGGCCACGATGAAGCGCTGGCTCGAAAAGCAGTTTCCGCGCACCCGCTATTCGGCCGTCAAGGTGCTGTTTACGCCCCTGGTCGGCTGGAATCAATCGGCGAACAATTTCAGCGACAACGGTTTTACAGAGGCCCAGGCCCACGTCAATTTTCCGTTTGTCAACAAAACCGCCCCCCAGCAACCGGCCGCGATCACCCAGGCCGGACGGATGCTAATCGTTTTTACGGAGCTCAACCACAGCTACCTGAATCCGGAAGCCGATCAGTATTCGAAAGAAATTGCCGTTGCCTACAAGGATCTGTCGAACTGGATCACGCCCGGAAAACCGTCGGCTAATTACAACAATCCGCTCAGCTGTTTTGAAGAATACATGAACTACGGGCTGGTGACCCTGCTGTATGCCGACCTGTTCGACAAACCCACGTTTGAAACGCTCAAAGCCAAGCTAGAGCAAAACATGGTGACGGGCCGGGGATTCAAGCAGTTCCGGGCGTTCGATGAGGAGCTGTTAAAGTTGTACCAAAACCGGAATCCGGGGCAGACCGTCGCCGACTTGTACCCCGCCCTTATTGCGTGGGCTGGTCGGCAATAAGCCCAAACTCGCTCAATGCGCGGGGAAAGTTGCGGCCCTCGTGCCCGGAGCGACTCAGCTTTACCAGTGCAAACCGCTGCATGACGTCCAGGTGCATCCACTGCGTGAGCGACAAAGGCGGACAGCCCCATTCGGCGGTTTTTTGCTGCACCTCAGCGGGGACCTCGCCCAGCTGCTCCCAACCGGCATCGACCGGCGGCAAGTCGCTGACGGTTTTCTGGCACCGTTCGGCCACGCGTTCCAGCAAATACTGCCGGTAGTGCGCGATTTCCAAAACCGTGTGACAGGGCCGGACCGCCAGCTCCCGCTTTTCGGCCCCGCTCAGCTTCACCCATTCGGGCAATTTCAGCTTCAGTCCGCAGGTATCGAGCTTGTACCGCACGATCATGGGAATACACCGGAACGTATCGACAAAATCGGTTTCAAAAGCGAAAAAGACGGTTTCAACGGCTTGTGGTTTCATGAGTCAACGCATAAAAGATATAAAGAGCGAAAAAGTGTTCGACCAGCCTATTCAATCCATTTTGATCAGGGCAAGCGTTACCTCCACCAGCTCAGGTTTCGGGGCGTCGCAGGTCGAACAGCCATAATCAGCCGGCAGATTTTCGAACGGAACGCCCGCCGGAATACCGTTGCGTTCGTCGCCGTACTGCGGATCATAGACGGTAAAACAGTGCGGACACTGGTGCACCCGGTTTTCGGGTTCGACCGCCAACTCGGCCGGCTCGGTTTCCGGCCGTACGGTTTTTCCATTTTCCAGCAGCCGGCGGTTGTTGAATTTCCGGCACAGCCGGTCGATCTGGTTGGGCACAAATGCCTTGAGCAGCCCTTTCTCAAAGCGGAAATACGTGCGGCTGTTCGGGTTAAAGTTTTCGGTAAAATACAGATCGTAGACGCTGACTAACGCCAGTTGCCCAATTTTCAGCAAGGGCCGTTTGCGAACCAGAATGGACCCGAACACCTCAGATTTGGGCCGTGTCTGCACGCCAAAACAAAGCCCGAAGGTGCGCGTATCGTGTTTGCCGAAATACCGGATGATGTCGTTTTTCAGGTGAAGTCCTTCGTCGGTATGGTCTTCGGTTTGCCAGGCCAGTTCGTTGGCCGCGTGCCGGACGTTGATGTTGTGTTTACCCAGCACGTACGACCACAGGGCCCGGTCTTTTTCTTCAATGCCTTTCACAATCAACGATTTCCAGGGCGTTACGCAGATTTCGCCCATGCGGGTTTTGAGGCATAACGCGCAGAGATCCAGCAGAAAATCCACCGAAAACTGCTCATCCCGCCGGTAAAGTCCGAGCCACGACCGCTGCCCGTAGCGGTTGAACCCCTCGTAATACGGCAGCGAAAATTCCGGCAGTTCCACTTCCTGCGTCGCGGGCTGCGTAATGAACGCTTTTCGATGCGCCACCAGGGCGTACAGGGTTTCTTCGTCCAGCGAAGTACCGGCGTTCCACCCCTCCAGCAGCGCCGTTTCCACGGCTTTCGCCAGTCGCCCCAAGTCGTTGGTATAGATCAGGTCCGGCCAGCGAAAAACCGTATTGCTCTGCTTCGGACGGACGTACAAATACCAGAAGTGCGGTTCGGGCGAGGCAATGAAGTTCAGATTGCCCGTGAAAAACGGCGTAAAACTCTGGCTCGAATCCGACAGGTTAACCTTCAGGCGGGGCGGTTCGTCAAACTGATCCAAGACCGTGTGATACTCGCTTTCCCGCAACCAGGCTCCCGTCCGGAAAACGTCCTCCCCGCAGTACGAACTGATGATATTCGGGTGCTGATCGGTATTGACTTCATAGCGCACCGGCTGCGGTTTCAGCTCCTTTTCCAGAGCCCGCAAATCTTCGTAATGGACCGTCATCAACAACTGCTGGCGCGCCCCAAACCGCACCTGCCGAACGTTGGCGCCGTGGGCCGCCGTCAACACCTGCTGCAACGCACCGGGCGACACAATCCCCGCGGGGATGTTGATTTTCAAGGTATAATAATCCCTCATTTTTAAATGATGAGTTATGAATGATAAACGATGACTGGTTTTTATCTGCAGGCATTCATCGTTCATCATGAATCATTCATAATTTATACAACCACTCCTTCTCTGCTCTTTTCCAAGATGCTGCGTACTTCCGGGCGGCAGGAGCCGCAGCCGGTTCCGGCGCCGGTTTTCTGGCAGAGCTGCTGAAAATCGGTACAGCCGGATGCGATGGCGCGTTCGAGATTGCCCTGCCCCACGCTGTTGCAGGAACAGACCAGCTTGCCCTCCACCGGATCGACGGTTTTGCTGGCCCGCAGCAGTTGCAGCCTTTTTTCGGACAGTTCAAGCCCGTTGGCAATCAGATGCTGGAACTCCCGGAACTCATTTTTATCGCCAACCAGAATGGCCCCCACCAGCTTGTCGCCGTAAACAATGCACTTTTTATAATACCGCTTGGCTTTGTCGATAAAGACAATCTCTTCATACCCAGAACCGTTCAAGGGCACTTCGGGGAGGCCGATGCTGCACAGATGCAGCCCTTCCATTTTCAGAATGTTCATTGAAAGACTGCCCCGATACGGTTTTGAAACATCACCGGCAATGAAGCGGGCGGCTACCTCGGCCTGCTGCTCGGCGGCCAGCGTAATGCCCCACATCTGGCCGTTCCACTGCGCCAGTTCGCCGGCGGCAAAAATGGCCGGGTCCGAGGTTTGCAGATACTCATTCACCACCACGCCCCGGTTGCAGTCCAGTCCGGCTTCGCGCGCCAGTTCGGTGTTCGGCTCGGTTCCGATGGCCAGCACCACCACCTGACACGACAGTTTGCGCCCCGATTTCAACTGAATGCCTTCCACCCGTTGGGTTCCGGCAAACGTCTGGACTTCTTCGTTGAAATAAATTTCAATGCCCCGGTCTTTCAATTCCAGATTGAGCAATTCGCTGGCGAGCGGATCGAGTTGCCGCTCCATAAACCGCCCCGCCCGCTGAATGACCGTCACCCGGACGGTCATCTCGCGCAGCGATGCCGCCAGTTCGAGGCCCAGCAAACCGCCCCCGACAATGACCGCGTGCGGCTCGGCGCCGTCCGGTCCCGGCTTTAGAAACGGCAGCAGCGAATCGGCATCCAGCCGCGACCGCATGTTGAAAATGCCGGGCAAGCGGGGAACACCCTTCGGCATGAACGCGCGGCTTCCGGTGCCCAGCAACAATTTGTCGTAGGCATGTTCGACTCCGTTGCTGTCGGTCACGATTTTGGCCTTCCGGTCGATGTGAACAATGCTGACGCCCTTGTGAACGACAATCCGGTTTTCGGCAAACTGCTCTTCGCGCAGCTTCACGAGCTGCTCCCAGGACTGCGCCCCGCTGATGTAGTCGGGCAGCAAAACCCGGTTATAGAACGGATAAATTTCTTTCGAAAAAACGTGGATTTCGTCGTCGGATTCCAATTTTCGGTAGGCGTTGATAAAGCCCAGCCCCGCCGAACCCGCGCCGATGATCACAATTTTTTCGACCGGTTTTCGGTACGGTTTCACCTCGACCGCCGTGAACTTGAAATCCGGTTCTTTCGAGCGGGGATCGACCAGCGAATTGGTTACGTTATTCGTCCGTACCTGATTGTTATTCAGAATTTTACCCCAGTGCATCGGCAGAAAACACAGGCCCGGGCGCACATCTTCGGTCAGTTGTGCGTTCACCCGAACCTCCCCGCGCCGGCCCTGCACCACCACCAGCTGCCCTTCGCGAATACCGCGCGCCCGGGCGTCGGCGGGGTGGATTTGCAGCAGCGGCTCCGGGATGTGCTGGCTCAGCTTCGCGACCCGACCGGTTTTGGTCATGGTGTGCCATTGATCCCGGATGCGGCCCGTGGTCAGCACGAGCGGAAAGTCCTCGTCCGTCGGCTCCGAGGCATTGCCGTCCGGCACCGCCTGAATCTGCGCCCGCCCGTTCGCCGTATAAAACCGGTGGTCGGTGAAAAGCCGCTTCGTGCCGGGGGCCGGTATACGGTTTTCGGTATACGGTTTTCCGGCTTCTCGGGCTGGTGATTGGTCAAGATCAGGGAAACCGTTCGTCCGTTCTCCTTTCCGTCTTTCCTCCTTCGAAAAAGGCCACTGAATGGTCCGGTGTTTTTTCAGCGATTCGTAACTGACCCCGGTAACGTCCACGTTCGTGCCTGCGGTGATTTGGGTGTATTCCCGGTACACCTCGGCCGCAGTAGCGTAGTTGAAGGAGTCGCCGAAGCCCATTTTCCCGGCAAATCGCCAGATGATTTCAGCATCCGGCAGGGCCTCACCCGGCGCGTCGAGCACTTTGGGCAGGTAAGAAATCCGGCGTTCGGCATTGGTCATGGTGCCTTCCTTCTCAAGCCAGGCAGCCGCCGGCAAGACCACATCGGCAAACGCCACCGTATCGGCCCGGCTGGAAACATCCTGCACCACCACAAACCGGGCGGTTGTAAGGGCTTTCTCAACGGCATTGGCATCCGGCATACTCACCATCGGATTTGTGTTGATGATCCAGATGGCTTTTAATTCGTCCGTCGCCAGGGCTTCGAACATTTCGGTGGCCGTCAGCCCCGGTTTGGGAGCGATGTGGACCGGCCCCCGCCAGAACGCTTCAACTTCGGCGCGGTGAGCGGCATTGATCACTTCGCGGTGCGCGGGCAGGCTATTCGCCAAACCGCCCACCTCGCGGCCACCCATGGCGTTCGGTTGACCCGTCAGCGAAAACGGGCCGCTGCCGGGCTTCCCGATCTTCCCCGTAATCAGGTGTAAATTAATAAGCGACAGGTTCTTGTTAACGCCCACCACCGACTGATTCAGGCCCATTGTCCAGAGAGACAGAAAACCGTTGGCGCGCCCAATCCAGGCAGCCGCCTGCTGAATGGCTTCGGCGTCGATTCCGCAGAGGTCGGCCGCTTCGGCTATTGTCCGCTGCATCACCTGTTCGCGGTAAGCCGCAAAACCGTCTGTGTGGTCCAGAATAAAATCCGCATCGACAAAACCGTTTTCAATCAACAACCGGCCCAGGGCGTTGTTGAGCACAATGTCGGTGCCGGGCCGAATGGGCAGGTGCAGGTCCGACGAGCGGGCGGTATCGGTCCGGCGGGGGTCTACGCAGATGATTCTGACGTGCGGATTGGCGGCTTTGTGCGCTTCGATGCGTCGCCAGAGAATGGGATGACACCAGGCCGGATTGGCGCCCTGCACCAGAAAAACGTCGGCTTCCTCGATGTCGTCGTAGCAAACCGGCACGGAATCCTCGCCGAGCGAGAGTTTGTAGCCGACCACCGCCGAACTCATGCAAAGCCGGGAATTTGTATCGATGTTGTTGGAGCCAATGAACCCTTTTATGAGCTTGTTGACCAGGTAATATTCTTCCGTCAGGCACTGCCCCGACACGTAAAACGCCACCGAATCCGGGCCGTATTTCCGGATAAACGTCTTAAAAATAGCTGCTGTCCGTTCCAGCGCGGCATCCCAGCTCACCCGTTGCAGCGGCATCGACCGTCCAAACCGCATCTGCGGGTACAACAGCCGGTCCGTCTGATCCATCACCGTGTGGTGCAGATTCATTCCCTTCGAGCACAGCATACCGCGATTGGACGGATGGTCCTTGTCGCCCTCCACCGTCAGCCGGCCGTTCGGTTCCGGTTTGACCACAATCCCGCAGCCAACTCCGCAGTAACAACAGGTAGTTTTTATCATTGAAATGAGGAGTGATGAACGATGAATGAGGGACGATGAACGAGGGATGATGAATGATGAATGAATAGCGTTGCGTTAGCCAATTCATCATTTATCGTTCATCATTCATCATTCCTTTTACGCGGTTTGCAATTCAGCTTCGGCGGGTTGGACGACGACGGTTTTGCCAAAATTGACCAGGAACAGCAGCAGGCCGGTGATGGCGACGATACCGCCGATGTACAGAAAAGCTTCGCCGTAGCTGATCGATTGTGATTTAAAAAGAAAGCCCATCAGCATCCCGCCGATGTTGCCACCCGCCCCCACCACGCCGGAAATAACGCCGACGGCTTTGGGGTTGATAAACGGTACGATGGCGTAAGTGCCGCCGTTCGCCATTTTCAGGAACAGCGCGAAGACGATCATGGATAGAATCGCCAGCGGCAGGTTTCCGGCATTCGCAAAAAACATGATGCCCAGCCCTTCCAGCAAGAGCATACTCGCCAGCAAAATGCCTTTGCCGCGCATCCCGTAGCTGGCGCCCACTTTATCGGCCACGATTCCGCCCAGCGCCCGGGCAAACAGGTTCATAAACCCAAACAGCATGGCCCAGAAACCGGCTTCGGTTTCCTGCATGTGAAAATGGTCGAAGAAGTAGAGCGAAGCCACCCCGTCAAAGGTGATTTCCATGCCGAAGCAGCAGCCGTAGGCCAGCGCCAGCGCCCACACGCGAACGTCGGCGCAGGCTTTCCAGAAGCTTACTTGCTCGCTTTTCACTGCCGGGCGTTGCGTTTCTTCCGATCCGGCGTTCCGGTGGTTGCCGTTGGGCGTATCTTCCGTGAACCGGTAGTAGACAAACGCCATCACCAGCATCATCACGCCCGGTACCACCATCGCCAGCCGCCAGGCTTCCGGTTTGGTGTAGCCAAACCCGATGAGGGTCGCCATGATGAGCGGCATGGCCAGTTGCGTAATGCCTCCGCCCAGGTTTCCCCAGCCGCCCGCGACGGCGTTGGCCGTTCCTTTGATGTTGGGCGCAAACATCATGGACGTGTGGAATTGCGTGATGACGAACGACGCCCCAATGACGCCAATCGCCAGCCGGAAAAGCAGGAAGGTGGTGTAGTCGTGCGCCAGACCGACCAGCATCACCGGAAACGCCCCCAGCACGAGCAGGGCCGTGTAGGTTTTCCGCGGTCCCCAGGTGTCGCACAGCCGACCGACGAGCAGACGGGCGAAAATGGTGGCCGAAACGGCCGCAATGATGGTATTGCCCACTTCGGACTTGGTCAGCCCCAGGTCGGCGCGGATGGCGGGCATCAGCGGAGCCAGGCCGAACCAGCCGAAAAAGCAAACAAAAAACGTCATCCAGGTGATGTGAAATGTCCGCATCTGAATGCCTTTGAAGCTGAATACGGGTAGTGTTTCCAGTGGTTTATTGACGTGTGCGTTCATGATGGTTCGAGCGTGTTAGTTGGCGAAAAAATCGGGACGAATGTTAATCATCAGGTAGGCCCAGGTGCCCAATCGGGCTTTCTGGTTCATGGTACCCTGTTTGGTGTATTCCAGCGTATTGGTGCCGTTCATCAGCGCGTATCCCGCTTCGATTGTCGTGAATTTGTTCAAGCTGTAGGTGGCCGTGAAGTCGTATTCGATTCCTAGTCTGGAATCGAGTTTGGCACCGGCCGGAGCGTCCGGCATTTTGTTATAGGTGGTTGCCGCCAGCGCGAAGTAATGCACATCCAGGGCCGTCGTCAGCCGTTTTCCGGCGTACTTGAATTTGAGGAAAGCATCTTTCAACCCGCCGACCGGCGAACCCGTGCCGACGTAGAAATAATCCAAATAACCCCAGTGTTTGTGGGGAGTGCCGTACAGCGGATCAAACCGCCCGGTTTCACCCGGTTTTGCGTGGGCGGCATTGGTGCCGGAAAGAACCTCATAACCGGGCGTCACGCTCAGCAGACCTTTTTGGAAAGTAACATGGGCGCCGTAGTGGTAGGCGTTGCGGATGCGCAGACCATCGCGGTCGCGGCCACGCTGTCCGTAGCCAAACGCCTGCCACAGCAACTGGCCGGTTTTGCTGCCGGAAATTTCCCGCTGGCCCGTCAGCATGAGCCCGTACGTCAGCCGGGAATTTAGGCCGGAAACATCATACCGGCGCCCGTATACGTAACCCGTTGCAACACTGCCCAGCGAGTCGATGCGGTATTTGGCAAAGTCATCTTTGAAAATCAGAGCCGAGACTTTGGTTCCGTTAAACTTGCGGGTCAAATACGCCATCTGGAACGCCTTAAACTGCTGGTTTTGGCCGTTCGTACTGACGGCACTGGCCACCACCGGCGCTCCGCCCTTCCCGGCCGTTGGTAAAAAACCGCCCGGGATCGGCAGCGCAACGTTCAGGGTTGATAAGGCTGAGATGGGTGCGTTGGCGGGCGTATACCCCGTTCCGACTACCCCGAAGGCATCGGTATTCTGATTAAATCCAACGCCCAGATCCAGCGCCCAGCCGTGGTGCTGCGCTTTGAGCAAAGCGGCATCGAACCGGCGTCCCTGCTGAAGCCAGTCGAGATTGCCCAGCAGCCGGACGTCATCATAGACCAGTTCCTGCCGACCGATTTTAAGCGACAACCGCTCGATGGGGCTAAACTTCAGGGTGCTATCCGCGCGGTTGATCAAGGTCAGATCGGCCCAGGCTTCGTGAACCATCAGGCGGTTTCCGTCGGCGGCATTGATGGTGGAAGCATCCTGGCCCCAGACCCGAACATCCTGCACGGTTCCATGAAAGTGAACGCGGCTTCCTTTGTAGCCGACCGTCAGCCGGGTGCGCTGTGAGGTAAAAGCGGCCGGACGGCTGTTTTTGGGCGCCAGATTGCCGTACCCGTCACGGAGTTCCGTTCGGGTGCGGAGCTGGCCGACCAGCGAGACTTGCGCCCGGACTTGCGAATGGAGAAGGGGCAGCAGAAGGCACAGCAGCGCCAGCCGCCCGAAAGAGAAGTTCATGGCATACGTGGGTTGAAAGAAAAGCGCGGCCAGCGCAAAAACCGGTACATTCCCGCCAGAGCGTGGTAGGCAACAGCCTGTGAAGACGGAACTTGGAAGCGATGACGGGATTCAAACCGGCATCGGCTTCCGGAAAGGCAACAGCAGCAGAATTTGCTTTACGTCGGTTTTTTCATTTTCTTTGAACCGTTTGTGTTTTACATAGACAAACCCGTTTGGCCGATCCAAAGGTGCCCCCACACCGGATCGGCTTTTTTGTTTTACAGTATACCGTTTACGGTTTACGGTTGCTGGCGCATTCGTTGAACGCGTTTGTCGACATGCGTCAGCAACCGAAGCGTCGGCCCGGCGAAAACCGTATACGGAAAACGTAAACCTTAAGCTGTCACAGCCAGGCTCCGCAGACACTCGGCCAGATAGGACGGATGCAGCGTAACGACTTCGCCGATGACCAGCACAGCGGGCGCCCCCACGACCTGCTCAGCTACCAGATGCGGTATTTTCCAGACCTGCCCCACAACACACTGCTCGTTGAGCCGGGTTCCGTTCTGAACCACCGCCATCGGCACGTGCCCCCGTCCGGCCTGGCAATACAGCGCGCAGATTTCGGCCAGTTTGTTCATCCCCATCAGCACCACCACCGTTGCCTTCGACTGAACCGCCAGCCGCAGATCGTCGGACAGTTCGCCGTGGCGCGTGGTGCCGGTGATGACCCAGAAGCTTTCGCTGACACCCCGGGCCGTGACCGGAATTCCCTGCGACGCCGGAACGGCAATGCAACTGGATACGCCGGGAATTACGTCACACGCAATGCCGTACTGCCGAACGTGTTCAAACTCCTCGAAACCGCGTCCAAACACGTACGAATCGCCCCCTTTCAGCCGAACAACGTGGCCGTGCTCCTGCGCCAGCCGCACAATCAGATCGTTGATTTCTGCCTGCGTGAACGACGCTTTGCCGGCCCGCTTGCCTACGTAGGTCTTCAGCGCGTGTTCCGGCGCGAAATCCAGTAAGCTGTCATTCGCCAGATCGTCGTACAGCACCACGTCGGCTTGTTGGAGCGCCCTGATCCCTTTCAAGGTGATCAATTCGCCGTCGCCGGGACCCGCCCCCACGAGTGTAAGCTTTGGCTTCATCGCTGTGATTTTAAAGTTCCTTCTTTATAGTCAAAATCTACTATTACTACTATTTGCTAATTCTGAATTATTGGTTCAAAATTAAGGTCAATATTTTAAAAAACAAGTTAAATCAATAAAAATAGGATTAAAATTTATTCAATTCAGAAGAAAAATATAGGAAATAGCAAAAAGTCAGTTTAACTTTGAATCGTAGTATTCGGATACTAATTGGGGAATTTTATCAGAATAGTACAACAAATAAACGGGTTTGTTTTATTACTATAGTTACTATTAACTATGAACACAGGCAAAATGCAGCGCGTCGTTGTGATTGGCAATGGCATGGTCGGCTACAAATTCTGCGAGAAACTGGTAGCCAAACAAAAAAATGGGCAACGGTTTAGTCTGACGGTTTTCGGGGAAGAACCGCGCGTTGCCTACGATCGCGTTCATCTGAGCGCGTATTTTGCGGGTAAAACGGCCGACGAACTGACGTTGGCGCCCGAAAGCTGGTACACCGAAAACGGTATTCAGCTTTACCTGACCGATCCGGTGGTGGACATCGACCGCCAGCGCCGGGAAGTCCGCTCGCACCACGGCGTTGTCGTGCCGTATGATTATCTGGTGCTGGCGACGGGTTCGGGGGCGTTTGTGCCACCCATCTCTGGGGTCGAAAAAGACGGCGTGTTTGTGTACCGCACCATCGAAGACCTGGACCTCATTCAATCGTACGCGCGCCGGGCCAGCAAAGGAGCGGTGATGGGGGGCGGTTTGCTGGGGCTGGAAGCGGCCAAAGCCCTGCTCGACCTCGGCCTGGAAGAAGCCCACGTCATTGAATTTGCCCCCCGGCTCATGCCCCGGCAAATCGACGATGCGGGGTCCGGTATCCTGCAACGCCAGCTCGAATCCCTCGGCCTGACGATGCACCTTTCTAAAAATACCGGGCAGATCACGGGCGAGGATACCATCCAGGGCATCGCCTTCGCCGACGGCAGCACGCTGGAAGTGGACATGCTGATCATTTCCGCCGGAATTCGCCCGCGCGACGAACTGGCGAAAGCCGCCGGTCTGGATACCCACCCGCGCGGGGGAATCATGGTGGATAACGCCTTACAAACGTCCGATCCTGCGGTTTTTGCCATCGGGGAGTGTGCGGTGGCTCACCACATGATTTACGGGTTGGTGGCACCGGGCTACGAAATGGCTGAAGTAGTAGCCGCCCGGTTGATGGGCGACGAAAAGGAATTCAGGCCGTACGATATGTCGACCAAGCTGAAACTGATCGGCACTGACGTTGGCAGCTTCGGCGACCCGTTCATCAGCGAACCCAGTTGCCGCACCATCACTTACGAAAACAAGGCGAAAGGCGTTTACAAACGCATCAACATTGCGGCCGACGGCAAAACGCTGTTGGGCGGTATTCTGGTGGGTGATGCCGATCAGTATAACCTGCTGCTGCAAACCTGCAAGAATAAAACCGTACTGCCCCCCAATCCCGAAGACCTGATTCTGGGTTCACGCGGGGGTGAAGACGCGGGCGCGGGTGTCATGGGATTACCCGACGACGCGCTGATCTGTTCCTGCGAAGCCATCACCAAAGCCCAGCTTTGCCACGAAATCGGCGAAAACGGCCACACGAGCATCGATGCGCTCAAGAAAGCCACCAAAGCCTGTACGGGTTGCGGGGGCTGCACCCCCCTGGTGAAAGACCTGATTCAGGGCGTGCAGAAGCAACAAGGCCACTACGTCCGGAACGTCCTCTGCGAACACCTCGATTACACCCGCCAGGAACTGCTCGATTTGGTGAAAATCAACCACCTGAAAACCTTCGATGCGGTTTTAGACCAATTCGGCCAGGGCGACGGCTGCGAAGTCTGCAAACCGGCGGTGGCCTCGCTGCTGGCGAGTTTGTGGAACGAAAACATTCTGGAGCAGGGCCGCGCCACCATTCAGGATTCCAACGACCGGTTTCTGGCGAACATCCAAAAAGGCGGAACCTACTCGGTAGTGCCCCGCATTCCGGGCGGTGAGATTACGCCCGATAAACTGATCGTAATTGGTCAGGTGGCGAAAAAGTACGGTTTATACACCAAAATTACCGGCGGTCAGCGCATCGACCTCTTCGGCGCGCACGTCGGTGATCTGCCCCTGATCTGGGAGGAGCTGATTATGGCCGGTTTTGAAAGCGGCCACGCCTACGGCAAATCGTTGCGGACGGTGAAAAGCTGCGTGGGCAGTACCTGGTGCCGTTTCGGGGTGCAGGACTCGGTTTCGTTTGCCATCGAAGTGGAAGATCGCTACAAGGGCGTTCGCTCCCCGCATAAGCTGAAATCCGGCGTATCGGGCTGCATTCGGGAATGCGCCGAAGCCCAGAGCAAGGACTTTGGCATCATTGCCACCGAAAAAGGCTGGAACCTGTACGTGGGCGGCAACGGCGGCTCCAAACCGCAACACGCCCAATTGCTAGCGTCAGATGTTGACAAGGCAACCTGCATTCGCTACATCGACCGGTTCCTGATGTTTTACATCAAAACCGCCGATCCGCTGACCCGCACGGCCACCTGGATGAACAAAATGGAAGGCGGCATGACCTACCTGAAAGCCGTGGTGGTGGACGATGTGCTGGGCCTTGGCGCCGATCTGGAACGCGAAATGCAATTGCTGGTGGATACCTTCAAATGCGAGTGGAAGGAAGTGGTCGACAACCCGGAACTTCGCCAACGGTTTACCCACTTCGTGAACGTTCCCGAACTGAAAGACCCGACTGTGGAGTTTGCCACCCTGCGCGACCAGAAGCGGGCCAAAGAGTGGAGATGACCGTATTCACGGATTAAAACCTGCGTTTCATCCTTTCTCATTTTCTACAATCAACAAAAAATCACGGGCTAAACGGGGTCACCCGGGCGGTTTGTGGATACCTACATCTATGGAAGCGCTTATTGCTGATCAAGAAGAAATGACGTGGTTTTTGGCCTGCCGGGTAACGGATGTACCCGCCGACGGGGGCGCCTGCGTTTTGCTCAACGGCCACCAGATTGCCATCTATAACTTTGCCCGCCGGAACGAATGGTTTGCCACGGACAACGAATGCCCGCACCGCCAGCAGATGGCACTTTCGCGGGGCATGATCGGCAGCCAGGGCGACGATCCCAAGGTGGCCTGCCCGTTTCACAAAAAGACGTTCTCGCTCCGCAGCGGTCAGTGCCTCAACGACGACAGCTACCAGATAACCACCTTTCCGGTTAAAGTAACCGACGGAATGGTGTATATTGGGCTGGAATAAGCGAAAATGACCCAACTCGATCAGCAGGTTGCCCGCCGGTTAACCCGGTTTTATGTACTCGCGCTCACGGTGGTCGCGGTGCTGTCGCTGAGTGGCCTGCTGTTCATCCGGCGCACCCTGAGCGAGCACTACGACGACAGCCGGGTGGTGAATGTGGCCGGTCGGCAGCGGATGCTGAGCCAGCGCCTGACCAAACTGGCCCTGCTGCGAACAACGGAATTTTCGATCCCGGATACGGCATCATTTACGGCCCTGCTGAACACCTGGAGCCAGAGTCATCGCCAGCTGCGCGCCGGAACCCTGCACATGGAAAAGGCGTATCGGGTGCGCAAAAGCCGCCGGATCGACCAGATGCTGACCCAGCTTGAGCCGGTTTTTCAGTCCATGTACCAGAATCTGGTCCGAATCAACGACGCAGCGACAAGACCGGAGCAGAAAAAAACCGCCCTTCAGATCCTTCTGCGGGCGGAACCCTTGTTTCTGGAACAGATGAACACCATTGTGTTTCAGTTTGATAAGGAGATTTTCGAGCGCGTCCGGTCCCTGGAACAAATTGAATGGGCGCTGACGGTGGCGACCCTGCTGGTGTTACTGATCGAGGGCTTGTTGATTTTCCGGCCGGTGGTTAATCACACGAAAGACGTGATTCGTAAACTAACCGAGTCGGACGAAGCGCTCCGCCGGGCCAACGAGAACCTGGCCCTTGCCAACATCGATCTGGAAAACGCAAACCGGCAGCTGGTCATTACGCAACGGGAACTGCTGTGGGCAACGGAGGAAAAATACCAGCTACAGATGGCCGAAGAAACCGTGCGTTCGGCGGGGCTGCTGGAAGGACAGGAGGAAGAACGACGGCGGTTTGCGCGCGAACTGCACGACGGGATTGGGCAGATGCTGACCGGCTTGAAACTGCACGCCGAAACGCTGAAAAGCGTGCCGTTTCCCGAACCCAGACAACGGCAGCGGTTTGAAGAACTGTGCGAGCTGATTTACGACGTTATTCAGACAACCCGCCAGACCTCGCACAACCTCATGCCCGCGGTGCTGAGCGATTTCGGACTGGGAGCCGCTTTGCAGTTCCTGGCGGAGCAGACGACCCGGTCGTCCGGTATCCCGGTTGTTTTTGAGGGCGAAACGGCCGGAAAACGATTGACGCCCGCGCAGGAAATCGGCCTGTACCGAATTGCGCAGGAAGCGCTCAACAACGCCGTCAAACACGCCGATGCGCAGGAAATCCGGATTGGCTGGCAAAAAAAGGGCCGTGGAATCACCCTGACCATTGAAGACAACGGGAAAGGTTTCCAGCAAAAACCGCTGCCGAAAACCGCCGGGCGCATTCCGTCGATTAAGGGCCTGGAGAATATGAGCACCCGGGCGCGTTTGCTGAACGGCACACTGACCATTTCATCAAAACTAAAAAAAGGGACGAAACTAACCGTCCAGTTACCAGACCCACTTTCTGCATGAAACCAATCCGAATTCTTGTTGCCGACGACCACTCGGTGGTCAGAAAGGGCGTCCGGTTATTGCTGGAAGACGAAACCGACATTGAGATTGTTGGCGAAGCGCCCGACGGCGACGAAGCGATTGACCTGATTCCGGTCGTCAAACCGGATGTGCTTTTTCTGGACATCACCATGCCGCGGCTGTCGGGCATGGACGCCCTGCCCATCATCACGCAGCAGTTTCCGAAGGTCCGGATTCTGATGTTCAGCATGCACAACAACAAGGATTATATTCTCAAATCGGTGCAGCACGGCGCGGCCGGTTATTTGCAGAAAGACACTGACCGGGAGGAAATTCTGCGGGCGATCCGGGCCGTGGTCAGTGGCGAACTGTATTATCCGGCGAGCGCTTCGTCGGTGATCATCCGCCACCTGGTGCTGTCGAATGCGTCGGATGCCCCAGCGGAAGCCAGTCCGGCGACAACCCCAAAAACGTCAATCTGGAACAAAGTCAGTTCGCGCGAAGCCCAGATTCTGACCTGCCTGACCGAAGGCATGAGCAGCCCGGAAATTGCGAAACGGTTCGACATCAGCACCAATACCGTCGCCAACCAGCGCGCCAGTATTCTAAAGAAAGTGGGGGTAAAAAATACCGTCGAACTGGTTCGGCTGGCGCTGAACGAAAAAGCGCGGGGGTTGAAAAATTGAGGGGTGTGGAAAACAAGCACCTGCTTCTTCCGCGCCATTAGACTCCCCACGAAACCGCAGCGGCTTATGCTTGCAGAAGAACCACCGGAGCGTGCGGGGCGGTTTTCGCGGCTGCTTAAAAAATCAGTTCGGGATCGTCAGCAGAACCCGCAAACCACCGCTTTCGGGCGCTTCGTAAACAACGCTTACGTTCAGCAGACGCGCAAAATCCCGGATGATTTCGTGGCCAAATTGGGTGTGTAATTGCTGGACGGGTTCGGGCGAGCTAAAAAATTGATTGATGCGTTGCAGTAAAGCGGGCGACACCCCCACGCCACTGTCCGAAACCGTGATCACAACGTGTTCATACGCCTGCCGGGCCTGAATACGAATGACGCCCTCTTCCGTATTTTTGTTGGCATTATCGAGGAGATTTCTCAGAATTGTTTTTAGCAGAATTTTGTCCGTATGAAGCGTCAGGCGCGATGGAATTTCCAGTTCCAGTGTATTATCCTGCTGCAGAATACTTTCCTTACAGAATGCGTCCAGCTCCTGCATAATTTCCAGTAACGTATATTCTTTCAGGCGGATATGATAGGTATTATCCTGCGTGGCAATCCACAGCATCATTTCCTCCGTCAGGAAATGAATTTGCCGGGTTGAATTGTTGATTTCGGTAATTAACTGGTCCAGTTCCGAATGCGAATCCTGCTTCCAGTTTCGAAAAAGGTAAGCCGTATTTTTGTATAAAAAGCGCAGCGGTGACCGCAAATCGTGCGTTAAAAGCGAAATAAACCGGTCTTTTTCCGAAATAGACAAATCCAGTTTTTCCTTCGATAGTTTCAGCTGATTGTTGTGAAACTCCAGCTCCGAAATCAGTTTTTGCTGCTGTAAAATCCGGGCTTCAATTTCATGGTTCAGCCGCAGATGCTCGCGCTTTCGCAGGTTGAAGCGGAAGATAAGCCAGATAAAAATTCCCGCAACCAGGGTTCCCAGCACCGGCAGCCAGAGGGAGTCGTCGCCGGTTAGAATAATCCCGACAGGCAATGGGAAATACGTCAACCTATCCGGTGACGGAACTGGTTTGTCAACTTGTCTGCTCCACGTTTTGATACTCATACGCTTGCCTGTAGCCGGAAAAAATCCTTCCAAACTTAAGCAGGGCGGGTCTCGCACTTTGTAGAAAAAAATGTATTTTGATTCCTTCCGCTCTTTTCATCCCGACCATCCGGGCGTTTTGAAGACGCCGAAATGGATGATTTTCTACAGGAGAAATTCAAATCAATTGACAGCTTTGTAACGGGTCAGGTCGGCGCGCATAATGCGGTTTTGGGTCATTGCCACCCGTCCTGACAATCCATTCGCCTTATCAGCTTCGCCGGACATGGCCACCCTATACACACTAACATCAACGGAAAACCGGGTTGGCGAACTGGAAGCCTTCACGGGCCTGTCCTTTCAGCGATCCTACCTGATTTATAATGTCCCGGCGGGTTGCGTAAGAGGTCAGCACCGGCACCGCCAAAGTCACAGTGTATTGATGTGCCTTACCGGATCTGTATCGGTTTTTATTCAGTCCGCCGACACCGATACACTTTACCACCTAACGAAGCCGGAACAAGCGTTACACATTCTCCCGGCCGACTGGCGGGTTCTGTATCATTTTTCGCCGGACTGCCTTATCCTGGCGCTGGCCAGCAACACGTTTTCTGCCCGGGACTACGTATTTAATCCGTATCGACCCGTTTGTTTACCCGTTCAGAAATCCGTACGGAATCAGGCAGTGCTATAAGTTAGTTTACGAAACAACCAACCAATGAATCGCTTATTGTCAGACAATTTTATGACAAAATACTGTCTTATTTTAGGATTCACTTTATTCCTTTCCGAAGTGGATGCGCAAAACCTTCGCTTCGGAAATGAGTGGATTTCGTACGAACAAACCTATTACCGAATTCCGGTGACGGAGAACGCCGTTTACCGGCTGACGACCGCGGATTTACAAAAAGCGGGACTCCCGGTGGCCGCCATCGACCCGACAACGTTCCAGCTTTTCCGCCGGGGTGTTGAGCAGGCTATTGTGGTGACCGGGGAGTCGGACAAAAAACTGGACGCTGCGGATTACGTCGAGTTTGTGGGCGAACGAAACGATGGGTTGCAGGACACGCTGCTCTACCGACCGATGAACGCCCAGCCCCACCCCTACTACAGCATGTACTCGGATACGGCGGCTTACTTTTTAACCTGGCACACCGACGGCAAACCCGGCAAACGGATGGTGACGGTTCAGGAAACGAATACGACGGGCCTTCAGCCCGAGCTGTATCACCTGGCCGAAAACCGGGTGGTGCTGACGGACGAAATGTCGACCAACCCGGCCACCGGACCAATGCCATTTATTACCCAGAATGAAGTATTTTTTGAAACCGGAGAAGGCTGGACGGGGCCGATGCAGCAGAAAGACAAGCCCTTTACGCAGGTACTAAAGCTCCCCGGCTGGGTCAGCACGGCGAGCGAAAAGCCTGAACTGGTGCTGTTGCTGAACGGCCGGGACAACTACGACCACCTCGTTGACGTGAAGGCCGGAGCCGCAAATCGCTTCCTGAACACCCTCAAATTCAGTGCCTTTCAACCCGTCCGGTGGTCGGTGCAGCTTGAGAAAAGTGATCTTTCGGGCAAAGGCGACGGCCAGCCGGCCGAATTTACGCTGACTACCGTCTCGCACGGCCCGGCGGAATTTGACCGCTATTCGCTGAGCTACCTTCAGGTTCGGTATCCGCAGACGATCAGCTTCCAGAACGGGGCGCAGCAACTGCTCCGGCTGCTGCCCAAAACCGGGGGACGCTCGTACCTGGAACTGCTGGACGCGCCCGAAACCGCCCTGGTCTACGACCTTACCGAAGCCGGCGCCATCCGGCGCATCCTCGGTACCCAGAACGGTTCGGTTCGGCGGCTGGTCGTTACGAACACCACGGTTTCGCGTCGGCTCTGGATCAGCACGACGGCCGTGACACCCAGCCGACTGGAGCGGGTGGTGTTCCGAAAAATGGACCCGGCCAAAGCGAACTATCTGATTGTCAGTCACGAAACCCTCATGAAACCGACCGACCCCGGAACAGATGCCGTACGGGCGTACGCTGCTTACCGGGCCTCGGCGCCGGGCGGCCGGCACGACACCCTCGTCGTCACCATGAAGGCCCTGTTCAACCAGTTCAGTTTTGGTGAACGCACGCCGATGGCCATTCGCCGGTTTGCCGATTATATGCTGACGGGCGGCACAAATACGTTTCTGTTTTTGGTGGGCCGGTCGTCGGTCTATTTTCCGTTTCGCAAAAACCCCAATCAGTACTACCTCGACCTGGTACCGACCATCGGCAATGTACCCGGTTCCGACGTTCTGCTCACCGCCGGACTCGCCGGTTTTCCGGAAAACGTACCGGCCATGGCGACGGGGCGGCTCAACGTGCTGTATCCGTTTGAGGTGCTGAATTACACGGCCAAAGTAAAAGAATTTGAAAGCAATGCGGCCAACGTTCCCTGGCGCAAGGAGGTTTTGCACCTGAGTGGTGGGCGCTCAGAATCCGAACTGAAGGCGTTCCAGACGATTTTGAACGACGCTACCGCCATTGCCAGACAACCGTATCTGGGGCCGGAGGTCACGACCCGCGCCAAAACCAACAACGAACCCGTTGAGCGCATCGACATCAGCGACGAGGTCAACAGGGGCGTGTCGATGATCACCTTTTTTGGGCACTCTTCGCCCACCGTGACCGACCTCGACATTGGCTATGCTTCCGATCCGGCCTATGGTTACCGCAACAAGGGACGTTACCCGCTCATGTTTTTCAACGGCTGCGGCATCGGCAATATTTTTTACGGCGGAACCGTCCTGAGCACCAATTGGGTGTTGACGCCCGACAAGGGTGCCATTGCGGTTCTGGCCCATTGTTTTGAAGGCTTTACGACTCCGCTGAACACCTTTACGCTCCAGTTTTACAAAACGCTGTTTACCGACAGCACCTACTTTTCAAAACCGATCGGCATCGTTCATCAGGAAACCACCAGACGGGTGCTGGCGTCGACCAGCGATCCCTTCCAAATCGCCAATACGCACCAGATGGTGTTGCAGGGCGACCCGGCTCTCCGGTTGTTTCCGCTGCCTAAAGCCGATTTTCAGATCCAGTCATCCGGCATTTCCCGCACCGACGATGCCGCCGACTCGGTGCGGCTGCGGGTGGTCGTTACCAACGCCGGGCGGTTTGATGCAAACGATCACCTGAGCGTGACGATCCGGAAACGACGATCCGACGGCACACTCCATACGTACGGCACGGTTCTGCGTAAGGCCGTCGCCTACCGGGATACGGTTTTTTACAGCTTCCGGCCCGAGCTGGAGGCCGGTGGGCCAACGCGGCACGAACTGGTTCTGGACGCCGAAAACCGGGTGCAAGAGTTGGACGAAACCAATAACCTGCTGGTGTTCACGATCAGTCCGAACCAGAGCAAATTTACGGTCTTGCTGCCCGATTCCAGCCAGCAGTTTCCGCCGGATCGCTTCAATCCGTTGCTGGATGTCACCTTCGATGGCACCCGAATTGCCGACGGCGCGCTGGTCTCGGCCAACCCCACCATCCAGGTCATTGTGCAGGACGAAGATGTTTACCGAGTCCGGCAGGATACGCTGGGGATTGACCTGCTGCTCCGCAAACCGTGCACCAGCTGCGGTTTTGAACGCATTCCGCTGGGCGGTGCCGACGTTCGGTGGACACCCGCCGGGCCCGACAACCGCTTCACGCTCAACTATCTCCCTCAGAATCTGGCCGATGGCCGGTACACCTTGCGGGTCCAGGCGACGGATGTGAGCAACAACAAAGCCGGTTTTATTCCGTACGAAATTACGTTCCGGGTCAAAAGCGACGACAGTTCATCCGTGATCCGGCCCGTGCCGAACCCGTTCTGGACGCACACCCGGTTTCGGTTCACCATCACCGGAAACCAGTCGCCGGGCGACGGCCAGCTGTTCATTCGTACCCTGAACGGCCATTTGATCCGGACATTCCGGCAACCGCTCCGAATCGGAGAAAACGGTTTTTACTGGGACGGCACCGATCAGGGGGGCGTAGCCGTACCAAACGGCCTGTACGTGTTCCGGCTGGTCCGCGACGACGGGAAAGTCCAGACCGGGCGCGTTGTATTAAACCGCTAAACAACCTTTTGCAAACCGGCCATGATCACCCTTCGGGCATACAGAGTTCCGTTCCTGCTGACGCTCCTTGGCCTGATCATCACGGGTGCCTCCGCGCGGGCTCAGTCCACCACCGCCGAGATCGAAATTCCTGCCATCGAAAAAAAAGAAGTCCGCGCTTTTGCCGAAGCCGCCGGTTCGGCCAGTACGTCGGCGCAAACTCCGTTCTGGCTGCGGGCCAACCAATTCGGCATCATCCCGACCCGATCGCCCTTTGGCACAATCCGGGCGGGTATTTCAGCCAGTTACCTGTATGACCGAACCAAACCGGCGGCTCTCATCGGGAAAAAACGCCGGGTGATCGGCTGGGGCTACGGACTCGACGCACTGGCCAATGTAGGTCCGAAAACGGCGGTTCTGCTGCCCGAAGCCTACGTCCGGGGGCAGGTCTGGGGATTTGAATTCCTGGCGGGCCGGCGCCGGGAGGTGGTGGGACTGGCCGATTCCACGCTCGGAACCGGTCCGCTGATCGGGTCCGGAAACGCCCTGCCCCTGCCCAAAGTCCAGATTGCCCTGCCGGACTATACCCCCATTGGTTTCACCAAAGGCATCGTTTCGTTCCGGGGGCATTACGCGCACGGCTGGTTTGGCAACCGGGGGCCGGTTACGCATTCGTACCTCCACCAGAAAGCCCTCTACGGTCGGCTGGGAAAACCGGGCTGGCCGGTCCGGTTTTACGCCGGAATCAATCACCAGGTGCAGTGGGCCGGGCGCAGTGAGGTCGTTACCGACGAGGATCGAATCAAAAACGGGCGGTTTCCGAACGGCTTCACCAATTACCTGAACGCCATTTTCGGCACCTCACTGGCCGCCCGGGGCGACAACATCGACACTACCCAGTTCAGCAAAGCCGACCGCGGAAATCGGGTGGGCAATCACCTCGGCAGTGTCGATCTCGGCTTTGAAATCAACGCCAACCGGTTTTCGCTGCTGCTCTACCGGCAAAGCATTTACGAAGACGGCTCCCTGTTTTACCTCACCAACATTGCGGATGGCCTCAACGGCATCCGGTTTCAAAACCGCCGACCGGCGGCCCAGGGGTTGCACATTCAGACGGTGGTAGCGGAATTTCTGTATACGCTCAGCCAGGGCGGGGAGAAGTTTACGGAAAACGAAAAATACCGGGGCAACGACAATTATTTTAATCACTCGCAGTACATCGACGGCTGGTCATACCGGGGACTCACCATCGGCACGCCGTCTATTCCGCCCGCCCGCGATACCCGCCCGGATTTACCCCGCCCGCAGACCGGCGAATTTCCGCTTTTTAGCAACAACAACCGCGTCAGCGTTTTCCACCTGGGCGTATCGGGCCGTTGGCGCCAGCGGTACACGTTTCAACTTAAAGCGTCGATGAGCGAGAATCTGGGCACCTACGCCAATCCGTTTCCGGCCGATACCCGGCAATTTTCGTCGGTTCTGGTTGTGGGCATCCCGGTGGGCGGTTTTCAAACGACGGTTTCGCTTGCGCACGATCAGGGGAAACTCTACCCCAACAGCACCGGTTTTCACCTGAGTCTCCGCAAAACCTGGACCGCGACCCGGCCGTGAACGGTCCAACCCTCAGCACGACCAAATTGTCGTAATTCCCCCCGCTGAAAGGCGCACCAACAACCGACGAATCTGCGTTTTACCCGCTAGCTTTGCCAAAAATAAAACAGCAAACGACAATGAGAAACGTAAAGCTTCAGGTGCAAATGACCGTTGACGGGTACATTGGAGGACCGAACGGCGAAATGGATTGGCTGACCTACCCCTGGACCAAAGACATTGAGCAGTATGTTACCGCCCTTACCGAGTCGGTTGACACCATTGTTTTAGGCCGAAAGCTGGCCGAAGGCTTCATTCCGTATTGGGCTTCCGTGGCCGCCAATCCGGATGACCCGCAGCATTCGGCCGGTCGGAAATTTACCGAAACACCCAAAGTGGTTTTTACCAAAACGCTGGATCAATCGGCCTGGGACAATACCGTGCTGGCCAAAGGCGAGCTGGCGGACGAAATCAGGGCGCTGAAAAACCAGGACGGAAAAGACATCATTGCCTATGGCGGGGCCACGTTTGTCTCGGCGCTCCTCCAGCACAGTTTGATCGACGAGCTTCACTTATTCGTCAACCCGGCGGCCATCGGGTCCGGAATGACCATTTTCGACACGCCGTCGGGCAAGCAAAACCTGACGCTGGTGAAAGCCACCCCGTTCGACTGCGGCATCGTGGTCCTGCATTACCGGCCAAAACGCAGCTAAGGCCCCGTTTCGGCCCTGAACCGGCTGCCTACTCCTTACGCGCGGGCCACCATTTCTTCGCTCGCGGTGGGTTTGAGTAGCCGGTTTTTCAGCAGACAGTAACCAAGGGTTAAAACCGCCAGCAGGAAAAAACCGCCCCATAGCTGGGTGACTCCATCCTGCCGCACCAGCGCGATCACCAACCCGTTGATCAGCGCCTGCACCAGCGCATACAGGCCCGCAACCCGCAGATGGGGCCATTTCAGGCGGTGAACCAGCAATTGGTAGAGGTGCTGTCGGTGCGCCTGAAAGATGTTTTCTCCCTGCCACAAGCGGTACAGGATGGTCAGCACACTGTCGATGCCGTACACCGTCAGCAGCAAACCGTAGGTGAGTAAACCGCTTTTGTGCATGAGGGTGATGAGGAGAAAGAGCACGATGAACGCCATCGAAACGCTGCCCACATCACCGGCAAAACACCAGGCAGTCCGGCGGGCGTTGAAAACCGTAAAAACCGCCAGACTCAGGAGGGTAAAACCGGGCAAAACCGGGTCCGCAAAGGGCAGCCAAAACCGATTGATCAGCAGCAGCGTCGCCACCGTAACGATGCCGTAAAAGGCGGTCATGCCGTTGATGCCATCCAGGAAGTTGCAGGCATTCAAGACCCCGCAGGCCAGCACAACCACGAGCGCCAGCCACCAGCCCAGGTCGGTCCCAAGTCCGGTTTGGTAGAGCAGGAGTCCGATGCCCAGCAGCTGAATTCCAAACCGGACCCGGCTGGAAACGGAGTTTACATCATCCAGAAAACTGATGAAGGCCACCAGCGTCAGTCCCGCAAAAAAAACCGGGTTGGCAAAACCGCCGACGACAAACGCGACCAGGGCCGCCAGCCAGAAAATCACCCCGCCCCCGCGCACGGTCAGGTGGCGGTGGGAGCTGCGGTGGTTGGGCCGGTCGACAATGTTGAACCGGGTGGCCAGGCGCATGTACAGCATTTCGGCCCCGAGCAGCAACACGGCCAGGCTACTGTACAAGATCCAGTTCATACCGTTCCGTAGAAAGCAAAGACGCGTATAAATTCAGCAATTTGGGTTGTTCGCTCGCCCAGTTGAAGGTGGTTTCGGCCGCCCACCGCCCCCGGTTTCCCATTTGCTCAGCCGCCAGCGGATGGTCGATCAGAAACCGCAATCGGTCGGCCAGCGCGACCGGATCGGACGGATCGATGCAAAAACCGCACTGATTGGCTTCGATAACATCCTGATACAACGGAAAATTAGCCGTTATGACCGGCAAGCCAAGGGCCATGTATTCAAACATTTTGGTGGTATACGATTCCGGGTAGTCGCCAATGGGTTTCAGCAGAGCCAGGCCGGCAACGGCTTTGGCGGCATACGCGAAGGCTTTGGACTGGTCGGTATAGCCGTAGAAAATCAGGTTTTCTTTCACCTGCTGATAGGCCGGGAAGGCTTCCAGATCCTGATCGGTAAAGGAACAATTCCCAAATAAATGCATTGTAAAAGCCGGATGCGACGCCTTCAGCAGCGCCAGCCCGTCCAGCAGGGTGACGATGGAGCGTTCAAAACTCAGCCAGCCGATGTAAAAAAACTCCACCGGATCCGTCGAGCGCCGGTAAGGCCGCCGGTATGAATCCAGAAACGACAGCAAGGGATAGTTGTAAATTACCGCGTGCGGTTTGGCCAGATCGGTGTACGTCGTCAAATAACCGTGTTCGGTAAAAATCAGCGAAAAATGCTGGCGGGCCAGCTGGTCGAAAAACTGAAATCCGCGTTCCAGCAGCCAGCCCCGGTTGTGGCGTTTCAGGTGAATTTTTTTGTACAGATTTTCCTGAACTTCGTAGATCACCGCGCTGCCCCGCCACCGAAACAGGTACGCAAACGGCAGGAATTCAGGCGAATAAATGTGAATCAGGTCCGGCCGGAGCCGCCAGGTTTTCCAGACAATCAGCGGACAGGTAATCAAAAACCGCCAGATCACCTGCCTGAAATACGGCAGGTTGATGAACTGCACGGCGGGGACCGCTTGGGGGTCGGCGCGCGGAATGGCGCAGAAAACATCGTACCGCTCCGTCAAAACCGGCAAATATTTATACATGATGCGCGGATCATAGGGAGGATGAGCCGTGCTGATGTGTAAAATCCGTTGCCGTTTCTGGTTCATGAATGGTGTCTGGAACGCGGGCGTTCCTTAAAGAATACGGTTCAATTCCACCTTTTCGGGCGTTTCGGCCCTTTTCGGAGGATGGAGATTCGAATCAAAATCCGGGTGATAAAACGCGCTGACCGGGCGCGGGTCCCAGCCCAGAAACTGCCGGGCTTTCTGGTCCGAAAAGGTCAATGAACTCGTCAATTTACGGATTACCGGTGAATTAATCGGAACCTGTTTTCCCGTCAGGAAAGCAAGGCCATCGCCCAGCCGGCCAGCGAGCCGGGCCAAACCAATGGGAATCGACAGCGCCCACCGCCGACCGGTTTGCCGGACAATGGCGTCGCTCAATTCGCGCACCGAGGGATGAACGCCGTCGGTCAGGTTGTAAATACCGCCAATCTGGGCCGCTTTCGGAATCAGGCGGGCGACATCGCCGGCCAGCACCATGCTCCGCCGGGCCGCACCGTCGCCGATCCGGACGTAACGCCCCCGCCGAATGGCTCGCACCAGTTTCCCCAGGTTCCCGGGGGCTTCCTCGCCAACGAGCAGCGGCAGACGCAGAATCAGGTAGCGAACGCCGTGGATCTGACACCAGGTTTGCACCGCCTGTTCGGCCTGAATCTTGCTCTCGGCGTAGGGCGTCCGGCCGTTTAATTCCGTCGTTTCGCTGATGTTGTCGCCATCTTCACACCCGTATACCGCCACGGTGCTAATAAACACAAAGGCATCCGGCAGCTTCGTTCCCATTTCAAGCGCCCGGAGTAACCGAATCGTACCGATTTCGTTGGTCTGAAAAAAAGCCTGCTTTTCCTTCTCCGTCCGGGGGATGCTATGGGCTTTCCCGGCCGCATGGACGACAACCTGAATAACTTTACCGGACAAATCAGGTTGTTGAAGGGCCAGATCGCAGCGGATGTCGCCTTCGGTTCGGCCCAATTTCAACACCCGAAAACCGGCTTCTACCAAGGCGACAGTCAGGTGCTTACCCAGAAACCCATTGGGTCCGGTCAGCAAGACCGTCGGTTCGTGTTGGGGTGGATTGACAGACATGGTGCAAGGCATTTAAATAATCGGATGCTAACTGGTTTTTGTCAAAAAGCCGCCGGGCGACGGCCGCTGCCCGCTGGCTCATGGGGGCTCGCCAGGTGGGGTCGTCGGCCAGTTTGACCAGCAGATCGCCCAGTGCTTTCGGATCCTCCGAGCTGAACGTAAAACCGCACTGGTGTTCGTCCAGAAACTGCCGGATCCAGCCCTCCGTGGTTTGAACGACCGGTATGCCGGCGGCCAGGGCTTCCATCAGTTTGTTCGGGGAGGAGGTGTCCAGCAACGGGGCCCGCTTGAGGGGCACGATGGCCAGCCAGGACCGCTGCACATACGCAACCAGCTCATCCTTAGGCATTAAATCATAGATTAGAAAGTTAGGCAACTGTTCCTGCCGCTGCCGGGCCTGCAACTCCTGCTTCAGTTGGCCGTCGCCGATGAGCAGAAATACGATGTCGGTACGGTGCCGCAGCACCTTTGCGGTTTCGTACAGCAGACTGGAATTGTTGACGGCTCCGAGGTTACCGGTATAGATGACCACTTTTTTCCCGGCCAGCGCCGGAGCGGTCGGCCCATTCGCTACGGGCGTGCCGAACAGATCCAGGTTGGTGGCATTGGGAACGGAAATGCTGTGCTGAAAACCGTAGCGGCTGGCGATGTTCTGCTGAATGCCCGGCGAGAGGGCAACGATCAATTGCGCAGCCCGGTAACACCGTCGCTCAAACCAGTAGGCCAGTTTCTGAGCCCATTGATTCGGCAGAGCGCCCATCAGAATCGCCGTGTCGGGCCACAGATCCCGGACTTCGAAAACCAGCTTTCTCCCCCGCAGATACCGCGCGATCAGGCCCGGAATTCCCACGGTAATCGGCCCGGAAGACGCCACCACGACGTCGGCGGGCAACGTCAGCGCGTACCAGCTCGACCAGACAGCAAACACGAAAAACGTCCAGATTCGCCGGAGAATCGACTGTTTGTTGCTGATTTTCAGGTTCAGGATTTTCACCCGAATGCCGTCGATCAACTGTTCTTCGGCCCAGCGTTCGGCTTTCAGATCGGATTTGGCGTAGATGCTGGTCACAACCGTCACCGAATGGCCTTCTTCCGTCCAGCGTTTGGCAAAATCATAGACCCGGGTTCCCCAGGCTCCTTTTGGCGTTGAAAAGTACTGGTAGAAATACACTATTTTCATTCCGCACAAAGTAAGGTCTTTAACGTTTGTTTGAATTGCACTTCAATCACCAGCGCCGGTACCAGCCGGTTGAACTGTTGCGCAACCCGCACCGGTTTCTGGCTGATTTCCAGCGCATTTTCCCAGCGAATGGTTCCCCACGGAAACCGGATGCGATTCCCATCGAGCGGCAAAGGCTGCCCACCGGGGGCCAGATAAAACCGGGCCGTTGCGGTTTGCTCACCCCGAACGGTATCGACGATGGTGAGTTGCCCGTCCGTCACTTCCCACGAACGCTCGTGGATCGCGCCCAGATGCCGGTATCCGTCGTGTTGGGCGCGCACCAGCCCCGGTTTGTCCTCCAGAACCGTAACGTCGGCCCGCCGACCCACCCGAAAACCGCCCCACACCTCCGACGAATCGACCCCGGCCAGCTGGACGGTATTGTGAGCCGCCGTGCTCCGCTCCCATTGCCGCCGGGCATTGGTTTCGTAAGTCGATGTGCCCGCGTCGATGAACAGGGGTCGCCCGCGAACGTGCAGGACGAAGCTGAACGTATCGGCATGCGCATGGCCGGGCTGGTAGGTCGGTCCGATGGCGCCGACGTTGGCCACCAGCTCGTAGTCCGGCGTCCGGAACCGGCGAAAACCGCTGTCCGATAAAACGGTTTGTTTCGGTTCAATGCCGGCCAGTCTGGCTTTGGCGCGGATCTGGTCCGTTGTGGGGGCAATGCCATTGGCGGCATCGTTCATCAGCGGAACGGAACCGTCGGCAAACGTGATCGCTTCCAACCAGCCCAGCATCCGGTGGGCCTGTACGAGCAAAAATGAATCGGCATTATCGTCCTGGTGCCAGGCATCCCGTCGAAGCGCAAAACAGCAATCCAGCAGCCGGTCCAGGAGAATCTGGTGGTACATCGGACTCCGTTCGTAGTGCCCGCCGTCATCGCAGAGCTGTTCGTTCAGTTCCAGCCGAACCAGGTTAATGGCTTCTTCGTATAAGTCAACGTCCTGAAAATAAAGCGAAGCGGTCAGCAGGGCAAAGCCGTTTTCCAGCAAATGATTTCCCAGCAGATGGTATTCCAGCCGGTTTTCCAGCAGCCGCACCTGCGCCCGCAGATGGGTGTCGATGTCGGCTAATTGTAGCTGGTGGTGCGACAAAAACCGGATCCAGTTCATGATTCGCAGGGAAACCGGGTACGGCTCCAGGCTGTCGTGCAGCTCCTCCGTTTTACGCATGAACTCCCGAATCAGGCCCAGGCCCTGCTCCAGGGGCAAACGCTCCCCGTTCGGCCCCACCTGATTCAGAAAATCAAAGTAATTCAGGTTGTACTGCCAGAGTTTGCCGTTGGCACCGTAATTCCAGTCGATGTCGCCCGAAAAAGTGACGGACTGATTCAGAAACGTGAACGTGCGGTCACTCAGGCTCCAGGGTTTAGCAGGGGGGGGAAAGGCCAGCCACTGGGTGTGCAGCGGCACCGAGTCGATGAGCAGCGACGGTTTGGACCGCACCCGGTTGGCCACCTGATAAAGGACCTGCTGCAACCGCAGATACCGGATGGTGTTCCAATAAAGCTGCCAGCTTTTCATACGATGTAGGGCTGTTCCGCCGATTGGTGAATTTCCTGACCAGCCGCCACGTCCACCCACTGCCGGGCCTTCAGGCTTTGCAAAGCCGCCAGCATCGTGCGGGAGGTGTTAACCAGCTCCTCAAACGGAATCAGCGGTTCCCCGCCCGTGCGAACCTGCTCCACCAACCGCTGAAACTGCGCTTTGTGGCCTTTGTCCTGGCGCGTCGACAGGTCCGAAAAGCCTTTGAAACCGTAACCTTTCAGCGTTCGGAAATTGTCCAGCACCAGCGTCCGCTCCTGCGAATACACCTCAAACCGCTCTTTGGCGTAGGCTTTGCTGCCGTTGGCAAAATAGTTGATGACGCCCGTCGAACCGTTTTCGTAGCGCAGCAGCAACGAAGCCGAATCGCTGATTTCGCTGGCCTGCCGCCCCATCGCGTTCATGCAAACCGCTACCACCCGGCTCCCGGTCAGAAACGAGATCAGATCGACGTAATGGCAGGCTTCGCCCAGCATCCGGCCACCACCCACCGCCCGGTCGTGGACCCAGGAATTGGCCGGAATGAACCCCGCATTCATGGTGGCAACGACATTCATCGGCACCTCGCCGGAAGCCGAACCGCCCAGCAGAGCCTTCATTTTCAGGGCGTGGGGCGAAAACCGCCGGTTAAAGCCCACCAGCACGGTTTTGGTGGATTGCTGATAGATTTCGACCAGCTCGTCCAGCTCATCTTCGTAAATCGCCAGCGGTTTTTCGACAAAAACGTGTTTGCCCGCCCGCAGCGCTTTCCCCGTTAGTCGGGCGTGTTGCTGGTGGCGCGTGGTTACGACCACCAGATTGATTTCCGGGTCGTTCAGTACTTCGCGGTAATCGCTGGTACTGAGCGCAATACCGTATTTCTTCGCCAGCAAGGTGCCGTTCAGCCCATTTGCGCTGGCGATGGTTTTAAGCTGCGCACCGGTTTCCCGGAAGGCCGGTAACAAAACCGCACTGGTGAAATTACCGGCCCCGATTAGGCCCACCACCGCGCTGGTGACGCCTTCGTACCGGCTGTCGCGCAGGCGGATAACCGGTTTTAAATTCAGCTTTTCGGGATAGCTCAAGAGCGACGCAATCGAGGCCGAGCGGGAAATACCGCCGTAAATCCGCTCGAACTGATCGAACGGCACCACTTCCGTAATCAGCGGTTTGACGTCCAGCTGCCCCGATTCCAGCAATTGCAGAATCGTCTGAAAATTGCGGTTTTGGGTCCAGCGAACAAACGGAAGCGGGTAATCCGAGCCTTTCTGTTCATAAACTTCATCGTAGCGGCCCGGTCCGTAGGAGCATGACACCTGAAACGTCAGTTCTTTTTCGTAAAACTCCGCCCGGCTCAGGTTCAGGCCGATGACACCCACGAGCACAATCCGCCCGCGTTTGCGGCTCATGCGGGCCGCCTGCGAAATCAGTTCGTCGCTTTTGGCCGACGCCGTAATCACGATTCCGTCGGCTCCAATGCCCTGCGTGAGCGCCAGCACGGCCTTCACCGGGTCGGTTCCGCCCGCCGGATTGAGCGCCACAATGCCCCGGCTGCGCGCCAGCTCCAGTTTTCGTTCGTCGACATCCAGGCCAATGACCCGGCAGCCGTTCAGCCGCAGCAAATCCGCCGTGAGCAGTCCAATCAGGCCCAGCCCCACCACCACGACGGTTTCGCCCAGCGTGGGATTCAGCAACCGCACGCCCTGCAACCCGATGGAACCGATGACGGTAAAAACCGCTTCGTCGTCGCTGACGCCGTCCGGCACGCGGGCCACCAGGTTGCGGGGAACGCACACCACCTCGGCATGGGGCCCGTTGGAAGCCACGCGGTCGCCGACGGCCAGATCCGTAACGCCCTCGCCAACAGCCACCACCTCCCCCACATTGCAATACCCCAGCGGCAGCGGCTGGTCCAGTTTGTTAAAAACCGTCTCTAGCGTCGGAATCAGGCCATCCGTGCGAATTTTCTCCAGCACCTGCTTCACGCGGTCGGGTTGCTGGCGCGCCTTGGCAATCAGGCTGCCCCGGCTAAATTCCACCAGCATCCGCTCAGTTCCGAGCGAAACCAGCGTCCGGCGCGTTTGAATCAGCACCTGCCCCCGCCGAACCTGCGGGGCGGGAACGTCTTCCAGCAACGTATTCCCGGTTTTGAGGTGTAAAATCAGTTGTTTCATACGATAGGTTGGTCGGAATCAACAAACTGCCGAAACCACGATTCGATGGCCATGAGGCCCCAGATCGAATAGGTCGCATCGAGTTTTCCGTTTTGATTGTCCCGGATTAACTGGTGTACGGCCGCCGGATCGAATATGCCCCGTTGCCGCAAACTCTCTTCAGACAGGTATTTTTGCAGCATCCCGTTGAGCTGCCCGGAGCAAAGCCAGTCGCGCAGGGGGGTGCCAAAGCCGGTTTTTGGGCGGTCGATTACCGCCGACGGCAAATACCGCTCGGCGACTTTCCGGAGTAAATACTTCGTCGTGCGGCCCCGCATCTTGAGCATGGGCGGCAAGCGGGTGCTGAATTCGACCAGATCCGGGTCCAGAAAAGGCACCCGCGCTTCGACCCCCACCGCCATGCTCATTTTATCGGTATAATTCAGGTTGTGATCCGGCAAAAAATAAGATAACTCCCAGAACAACAGTTGATTGAGCAAATTTTTTTCCTCCGGAATGCGTTTCAGCGCCATCAGCAGCTGGTGGTTCGGCTGGTAATTGGTCAGCGCCTGCCCAATGGAACCGGCAAACAGGCGGTGGTTGGTGGCGATGGGCAGCCGGGCAAAATAATCCGCCATGCGTTCCTGCTGCGGTTGTCCCATGCCAGCGGTCACTTTCTGAAGCCGCCGGAGCAGCGGCACCCCGTTGGTGCCGAGTTTGACCGTCCGGTTCAGCAAACGGCCCACCGCCGGCGGAATACGGTTCAGCAAGGGTTCGATGCTCAGGGCCTGATGCCGCCGATAGCCCGAAAACACATCGTCGCCCGCCGTGCCGCCCAGCAAAACCGTATGCCCGTTTTTCCGGGCCTGCCGGCAGATATTCAGCACGTTAAACGGGGCGGTATCGGCCTGCGGTTCGTCGAGGTGGTAAATCATGCGGTCGAAATCCCGGACAATGTCGGCATCGGCATCCACCTCCACCAGATCAACGTTCAGGTGGGCCGCCACCCGCCGGGCATACGGCAGATCGTTTTCAAACCCTTCAAATTTTCCGTTCTGAAACGCCGTCCGGATCGTGTAGCCCGTCAGCCGTTCGTTCGGGTAGGCCCGTTTGGCCATCGCCATAATCAGGCTCGAATCCAGTCCGCCCGACAGAAAAAAAGCCAGGGGAACGTCGGATTGCAGTTGCCGCTTCACCGCCGTAAACAGGCGCTCGTCGAGCTCTTCCAGCAGCTGGGATTCGGATTGTTCGGAATACGTGCCCCGAAACGGCAGGTCGTAATAGCGTTTGAGGTGAATCGTGCCGGGCGCATCGACCGCGACCTGCATGTAATGGCCCGGCAGTAGCTTGCTGACGTGCGCAAACGGCGTCTGTGTGCCGGGCGAATACAAAAAATGCAGGTAATTGACGAGCGCCGGGTAGTCAATGCTCTTGTCGATGCCGGGATACCGGGCAATTGTTTTCAGCTCGGAACTAAACAGCAGCAGGCCGTTTTTGTGGTAATAATACAGCGGTTTGACCCCGAACTGATCGCGGACCAGCACCAACTGGCGCGTGACGGTATCGAAAATAGCGCAGGCAAAAATCCCGTTCAGTTTCCGGAAAACGGCGGTTCCGTAGGCGGCAAACCCGTAAAGCAGGGTTTCGGTATCCGAAGTCGACTGGAACACGTAGCGGTCGGTTAGTTCCGCGCGCAGGCTCTGGTGGTTGTAGATTTCACCGTTGAACACGATGACATACCGTCCGTCGGCCGTCTGCATGGGCTGGCTGCCATTGGGCGACAAATCCAGAATAGCCAGGCGCGTATGGGCCAGTTGAATCCCCGGCGCGTTAAAAATACCGTCGCCGTCCGGCCCCCGGTGCCGGATCGCCGAACGGCTGTCGATCGCCGACGAAATAGAAGCGCTCACGATGCCCGCAATGCCACACATACGGTTGTTATTTGGTTGCGGAAATCATCAGGTACAGTCCGTGATTCGGAAAAAACGTTTTAATAAACCAGCGGGGATACAGCCGGCGGCTGATCGTGAGCAGCCAGCTCCGGTGCCGTTGCCCCGCACCGGAAGCCAGCAAATCGGCGTGCGTCAGTACGGTTTTGAGGTTGACCCGGCTGAATTGCGAAAACAACTGACGGGCTTCCGCTTGGCTGTAGGCTTTCGTTCCCGGACTTTCCAGGTGGTTCGCGTAGATCGTTGCCAGCCCGGTCGCCGGTTTTCCGGCGGCAAGGGCGTAGCGCAGCCAGAGCAGGTATCCCACCCAACTGTGTTTGTGGTAAATCATGATCTTCGCTTCTCCGCCCGGTTTCAGCACCCGGTAAATTTCGCTGGCGACCCGCTTCGTATCCGGGCTGTGGTGAATTACCCCCCAGGAATACACCAGGTCAAACGAGTTCGTCTCATAGGGTAGGTTTTCGGCGTCGGCCACGCGCAATGCCGACGACAGATTGAACAGTTTCAGGCGCTCACGGGTGTGCTCAACGGCGCGTTCGGTGAGGTCGCAGCCCTGCAAACGGCTCTGCGCTTCGGCAAACCGCTGGTGGTCGGCGCCCAGCCCCACCCCGATTTCCAAAACCGCCTTGTCGCCATAAGACTGAAAATCAGCAAATTCGGCGATATACGGTTCCAGCGTATACCGATCAGTGGCCTGCTGCTGGTATTTCTGGCGAAGCGTCTCCCCTTTCAGGTACAATTCCTCACCGCAGGAAGCTTCATTCCAAAAATCGTGGACCTGTTGTTTCGCATTCATTTGGCCGATTCGTTAGTCGGTATAAGTACCAAATATCGCCAGGAAGCAGCATGCGGGACTGTAGAAAACCGTCCATAATGTTGCCCGTCGCGTAAATAGAGACGCATCCCTTTTCATTCTTTCCCGTACGACCGCAGCCGCAGGTACCGCCGAAAACCGTAGTCGATCTGGGCTTTGCCGATGCAGGCGGGTGTGGAGGAGCAGAACTGCAACTGCACGGTTTCCTTATAAATCAACCCCACCTGGCGGGCGTATACTTCCAGGCGTTTGTCCTGCGAAACCAGCGTCGAATCGTTTTGCTGAACAACGGTGGCGGTTTCGGTAAACGGCTGGTTCAGAACCGCATAGGGCTTGCCGGCATTTTTAACCTGATACAGATCCTCCCCGTTCGCATTGAAGGCGTTGCCATTCCACTGAAACTGGTCGATCACCGGAAAAACCAATTTCACGTACGAGCGATTGTTCTCGGTTTTGATCAGTTGATCCTCCCGAATCTGGAGACTTCCGACCGAATCCGGCTGCCAGGGCTGGCTGTCGCTGGCCCGGCGGTGGCGCTCGACCCGGTACAGCGTCTCTTCCGTGATGGCGGTGTAGGCATGGGTAATGATCTCCCGCAACTGATACGTCTGGGTCGTTGGCGCACCGTTGAGCGAAAACCGCTGTTCGCTGACGTCGTAAATCCAGTAGTGGCCGGGCTCCAGCGGCTGGTAGTCGTACCCGGCCGACGGCAGTTCGGTTCCGGTCTGGCAGGCCGTCAGCCCAACGACGGCCATCAGCCACGAAATGGCCGGAAGCGCCGGAAAAAGTCGTCGAAAAAAGAAGGAGGTGATCATTGGTTCTAAAAGAGAAAAGGACTTATGGACTATTTCCGGCTCGGGATGGCCGGCCCGACCGGCTCACCCAGCGACTTCAGCAGTTCCCAGCAGTTCCGGCTGACTTCGGGCCAGTCGGGCAGGGCCGTGGAACGCCGTCGCCCTTCCGCGATTTTGTGCTGCCGGAGCACGTCATTCGAGTACCCGGTATGGATGGCGTCCACAATGCTTTGGGCCGAGTGGGGATCAAAATAGTAGGCGCTTTCGCCACAGACTTCTTCCGCAAAATCCCGCTGGGAAGTGAAAATCGAAACGCCAAAATGCATGGCATCCACGTAGGTGGCCGAAAACGATTCCAGTAGGGTGGGCATAATCATGCCATCGACCTGCTGATACAGCGACGGCACCTGATCGGCGGGCACGTTGCCAACCGAAATCAGAATATCCCCCAGCGACTCGCGGGCAATCTGGTCCAGCAGCCGGGCCGCTTTGGCGTGTTGCTCCGCTTCGATGGTGATCAAAAACCGGTAGGGCAACTGGCGGTTTTTGATGTGCCGGGCCACCTCCACCAGTATCTCCAGATTTTTGTGCAGGTAATAGCGCGACAGACACAGGAGGTAAAGTAACCCGGGTTGTTTTTCGACGGGCAGCCGATACGCAACCTGGCTGTTGAGCAGCGTGTAAGCATTCGGAAAAAGCTGAACGGCAGGCAGTTCCGTATACAATTGGCGCAGGCGGGTCCGCATGGTGTTGGTCTGCACGAGCAGCACATCGACGTGCTTGAGCCGTCGCTTAAAAACCCAGGTCCGCAACTTGATTTTGAACAGAATCTCAAAGCCCAGCTTCTTCCAGAGCAGCTGGTCGTGCGGGTAAGCCAGGTGCGATAAATGCAGCAACACCACCTGTCGGCAAGCCACCGGGGAAGGAAAGTTTCCCATGGTAAAAATGATGTCCGGATTGACTTTTTTGACCAGCCTCGGATACCAGACCGTATCCATGTACGGCCGGGTAATCCAGGGGTTCAACACCTTCGGCAGTAAATGAATTTTCAGACCGTCGGTTTCCAGGGATTCATAGCCGCAATCCTGCGGAGCCACGACATGAATGATATCACTTTCGCTTTTCAGATGCCGAATGTTTCTCAGAAAATTAAGCGCCACGTTCAGTCCGCCCGCCGAAGCCAGGTTAAACGCATTGATAAGCAATTTCATAACAGATCGATGCTTAAATGAAAACCTCCGAAAACCGTCCTCCCAAAACCCCCATCAGACCACCTCTGCGCTTGCTTTTTTCAAGGATTTTGCCAACAGCCAAACCGGCAACGACAGGTAAACGAAGTTGTCCAGAAACTGCGGAAAATACCCCCGGCTGATAAACATGAACAGCGACAGCGACAGCACAATTTGATTCAGCAGACCAACCGGCGTTGTAGACGGATTTCTGCTTGAAAAAAGATGGATCACAAAGCCCAGCAAAAACGGCAGAATGACCGCACCGAACCAGCCGAAAGCGCCGTAAAAACCGCCGTAGTGCATGGTGGTTTCCCCGGTTTTGGGCCATTCGGGCGGAAACTCCAGCGAATCGTTCACAATGGCCAGAGCCGGGGGCGGATACGGTTTTTCGCCGTTTTTAAAGAAGAATTTCGGAATCGCCTTGATGAAAACGTACCCAAACATGGTTAACCCGTAGTCGGGACCGAGTTCGGAATTTTCTTCGTAATACCGAATCAGGTTATAATCATTCAGCGACTGGTGCGTTTGGTCGAAGAACATTTCATAGTCAAACTCCGCGGGATTGTAGGCCAGATCATTGAACCGGCCCGCAATAAAATTCCAGCGGTTGTAGGTAATGAAAAAGATGAAATACAGCACGCTGCACCCGATAACCGCCCACTTCCGGACGTTAAAACTGGTGGTTGAACTCATTATCGATCCGATGCTAACGCCCATCACAGTGACGATCATCCGGTAGCGGAATCCCATGAGGGCAAACAGCATAAAAGCCGGGATGATCAGTAAGGCCAGCTTGCCCGGTTTTCCTTTTAAAAAGGAAAAGATAATGATTGTGGTCACCAGACAATCGGCGCAGTTCCGGAAATAAAAAGAGCGCGTGGAGCCTTCGTTCAAAAAAATCCCTTCGTCGGAAACCCCCGTTAGCAGCGCAATCGGATTAATCCCACTGACGAGCAGATCAAGGAGAACGATGGCAAAAAAAACACCGTAAAGCCCCACGGTTTTCCGACGTAAATCCCTATACGCTTCCTGCCTTACCACCAGATTCTCCAGGCGTTCCGGGTACCATTTCCACATAAAACCGGCCACAAAAAACACGTTGGCGATCAGGTGGAACAGCATTCCTTTTTCGTAATACTGCGTGATGTCTTTTCCGGTAAACAGAAACAAACCCTGGTCGCCCACAATCGTTTTCCGGCCTACCAAATAGAAATACGTGGGCGTTAAAACGCAGTAAATCAGCAGCAGAATGAGGCAGACGGCGAAGGGCATCGTCTGGCCCGAGCCCAGGCGCCGGGTCTTTTGAAAAGCCGTCAGCAACACCACCGAACTGCCCGCTATGTACATCCAGATCATGGTCGTTTATCCTTTTCGTAATTGGCCCAGCCAGCCGAAATCCGTTACAATGGCGGGCACCAGTTTCCCGACGCGCTCCTCCAGTAGAATATTCAGGCTGTTCCGAAAAACCGGAAACAGCATGAAACAGTCGCCGATCAGCAGGCCCATGGCCAGGCCCGATAAGCCAAAGCGCGGAATCAGCCAGACGGCGGCCACCAGGGCCGCCAGGCTGCTCAGCACGAACGACAGGGCAATGGTCTGATGCCGGTTTACCGAAATGGCAATGGTGGCACTCGTGAGCCACAAACTGTACGGGAGCGTGGCCAGCAGCAGGAGCGTAAAAACCGGCTGCACGGGCTGCACGGCCCCTTTTGTCCAGATCGCCAGAATGGGGCCGCCCGCGGTTTCCAGCAGCAGCAGACAGATCACGGAGGTCCAGAGGGCAATCTGGCAAACGCGCCGGTGGAGCACCACCGCCTTCGAAAAATCATGCGCGACCAGCGCCCGCGTCAGCTCGGGCCAGACGGCGGAGGTGAGCAGGTTCATGAGTTGCCGGATGAAATTGCTCAGGGTCCGGAGTGCCGTGTAAACGACCACCTGAACCGGCGTCAGGAACGCGCCAATCAGGATGGTGCTCCCCTGCAGGATCAGGGCGTTGGCCAGCGCAAAGCCGAAAAAAGCAAGCGAGGGACTCAGCAAATGCCGGATTTCGGCCAGCGGAAAAAAACCGACCGTCACCTGCCGGACCCACGAAAACCGCCGGCGGTAGACCCAGAACATGATGCCCCAGCTCAAACCCCGGACTGCCGCGTACCCCAGCGCCACCGCCACGGCCTGAGCCCCCAGCCCCACCAGCACCACCACAACGCCAAATTCGACCAGCCGCGTGATGGTGATCCAGATCCGGCCACTGGCGTTGTCGCCTTCGGCCCGCGGCACCGTGCTGAGCAATTCCTGCTGAAGCAGCAGCAGCACGTAAAGCATCAGAAACAGCAGCGTCAGCCAGGCGTCCGACTCACCGATCTGCCTGATTTTCAGCCAGGATGTGAAATCAGAAAACCGGAGAACGAGCGCTAAAAGGGCCGAGCCCAGCCCCCCGAAACCGATGATGAACGTCATGCCGTTGCCGAGCAGTTTCGCGGCTTTGGTGTCGTTTCGGGTGCCGACCTCGATCAGCAATTCATTGGAAAGCGCCGAGGTCAGCCCCACGTCACTCAGCGTCAGGTACGACGGGATTGTGAACAGCAGCAGCCATTCGCCGTAATACACCAGCCCCCAATAATGAATCAGCACCGGCACACTCACCAGTTGAATCAGAATCTGGCTCGCCTGTCCGAAGGCGCTGGCCCCCAACGACTGTAAAACACGCTGCAACATCGGTATCGATCTCTAACTTTCTGTTCGTTCTTTCCTCGCCGGTTAGTCCGCCAGCCCCCGGCGCAAGCGGCCTAAGGCATTCACTTCCAGCGCCAGGCTGTAGAGGCTTCCAATCACAAAACCCGCCAGCGTATACAGCACGACCATGGCCGTCCGCCGGGGTGATGAGCGTTTCAGCGGAATTTTGGCGGGTTCGAGAATCTTAAAAACCGGGGTCTGCTCCTGCACCTTGATTTTGGCCTGCTCAAACTGCTTGGCGAGTTCGGTGTATACGACCTGCGAAATGGTCAGTTCCGCTTCAATGCGCTGCTTTTCCATCGTTGCCGCCTGCACCACCATGTATTTATGCTGGTCCGTGTACTGAAACATGCTGTACTGCGCCCGTTCAAAACGCCGTTTGGCTTCCTGCACCCGGTTGGTGTAAAATTCCAGGTCGCGCCGGACTTTCTCCGTCCGGTACGTGGTCACGTAGCGCGTCAGGTAATCCAGCGTGATTTCGGTTACTGCCGCCACCGCCACCGGATCGGGCATCTGGGCCGAAACCGTAATGACGCCGGAGCGCGTATCCATCTGGGCCGAAACCCGCTGCTGAATGTCTTCCAGTAAATCCTGCTGTTCCTGGGTCAGCCGCAGGGTTTTCAGGTTGGCCGGGGCCCGGACGCTGTCGGTTTTGGCGGACGATGAAAACCATTTTTTGCTGAACCAGGATTCATTCTGCAACAACAAATCAGCAACCACCCTCTTTTCGCCGTCGGCCGTCGGTACCACCTGTTTCATCAGCGACAGGATGAAGGGGGTGCTTTGCAGCACTTTGGGGTACAGGTCGGGCCGCACGGCGTCGACGCTGCCGGTTTCGCCGAACTCCAACCCCGCAAAACCGGCCACCGTCGCCAGTCGTTTGATCAGGTCGCCGGAACCCTGACTGATTTCCGGCATGATGCGGGCTTCGGACGTAAATTCCGGTTTGGTCAGCAGCGAAACCAGAATGCCGATTCCCGCCCCAAAAACCGTGATGGCGATCAGCCGGACCCGGTTTTTCCACAGCGCTTTTCCGATCCGGCCCGGCGACAATCCCTGCCAATAGCCCACCTGAACGGGCGGGTGCGCTACGTGGTTCGCGGTCGTTGAAAGGGTTTCTGTTTTCATTAAAATAATCGGATAACGCTCAGTACCACGGCCGCCAGGGAGGTGATGCCGGTCATGACGGCCACGCGCTCGGCGGGCGACAGCCGGCTTTCTTCCCGTTTCGGTTTGCTCGGAATGATCAGCTCCATGCCCGGGTCCGGCTTGGGATACGAGCGAAATACCAGAAATTGCTTGGTGCGCCGGATTTTGCCGTTCGCGTAGATCACGTACGCCTTTCGCCGTTGCGCTTTCGACGTAAAACCGCCCGCTTCGTCAACGTAGGTATGGAACGATTTGCCCGGGTTGTAATCCACCGTCGAAGGATTCAGCACTTCTCCGCGAATTCGCACGAGTTCGACTTTGCGCGGAATTGCGATGGAATCCCCCGCCAGCAGCAGCAGATTTCCGCTATCAGTCGGTTTTTGTAAAATTTCGCGAATATCGATGGAGATAACTTCGCCTTTCCGAATAAAGCGGGCGGCATTTAAAAAGGCTTCCGGCTGCAATCCACCCGCCCGGCTGATCAGTTCGGACACCCGTTCGGATTTGTCGCGAACGGCATAGCGCCCCGGATAACGCACTTCGCCGGTGATGGTCACGAGTTTCTGGACTTCGTAGCGGGGCGACGTCCGCACAAACACCTGATCGAACGGATGCAGATGGAAGCGGGCATCGGTTTCGGTCAGCCGCAGGTTTTCGTCCAGGTCAAATTGAAAAATCCGAATGTTCTGGTTGCTCGGCAAACCGGTCGTATCGTTCCGGAGCCGCCGGGCAATTTCGATGCGGGAGGCCGTAGCGCCTTCCGAAAAACCGCCCGCCAGCACAATCAGGTTCGCCACGCTCATGCTGTCGGCGTATTCAAATTCGCCGGGTTTATTCACGGCGCCCTGCAACCAGACCAGTCGCTTCTCGCGCAGATCGCTGTACGAAAGCACGGTAATGTTATCCTCCCGCTGCAACGCAATATCCGCTACTTCGCCCCGCATCAGCTTCCCCAGATCGACCGAAATCAGCTCCGGATCGAGGTTTGGGCGAAGCCGCCGGATGGTTCCCCGGTTTAGAAAAGCATCTTCCCGCAAGCCTTCCGCAGCGGCAATGAGCTGCCGGAGCGTCGGGCTTTTCTGCAGCGAATAGGTGCCGGGCCGGAACACCGCGCCACCCACCACCACCCGGTTTGAAAACCGCTCGATGATGCTGCCCACCACGTATTGATCCCCGCGTTGCGGCACAAACTTTTCCAGATCCGGGGCCGGTATGGTCCCGATCTCCAGTTCTTTGGCGGTATTCCGGCGCAGGGTGAGCGATGCCGTGTAAGCCTTATCCGTGAAGCCACCGGCGAAGGCCAGTACGGTTTTCAATACCTCGTTTTTTTTCACTTCGTAAATACCGGGTTGCTTCACTTCGCCACTCAGCTCAACCCGGGTGTCGTAATGATTGACAAACACAATGTCCTGATCCTGCAACCGGATGTTGTCTTTCTGGTCGGCCCCCAGCAGAAAATCGTAGATGTCGAGCGTGCGAACTACGCGGTTGGCGCGGTACACCCGAATGTCGCGAAACGAGCCCCGGTCGGGATCGGGACCACCGGCCGCGTAGAGCGCGTTGAAAACCGTCCCCAGCGACGAAAGCGTGTAGGTTCCCGGCTTGACCACCTGCCCGATCAGCGTCACCTTGATGCTGCGGATGTTGCCCAGCGACACCTCCGCGTGCACCCCGCTGGCGGGCGAATTCAGGCCCGTGTACAACTGCCGCAAGCGGCCAACGATGCGCTGCTCGGCCTGTTCGACCGTCAATCCGTTGACATAAATGGGGCTTAGATTTTCGAGCCGGATGGTGCCTTCCGGGTTGATCTTGGCGCGGTACGTTTGCTGGGCATTGCCGTAGATATCCACCACCAGTTCGTCATCCGGACCCAACTGGTAGTTTTTCGGGGTCGGAATCCGCAGATTGGGTTCGAACGTCAGGCTGGCATTGGTAAACAACGACGCGCCAAAAACGGCGGGAGACTTGTCCGTTGGTTCCGGTTTGACCGCCGGTTGCGGGGCCGGAACCGGCGCTTCTTCGGCCTGGGTGCGGCTGCTGCCCAGGTCGCGGACCGGTTCGGGTTGCACACGGGGTTCCCGGTTGGTGATCCGCTGGCGCATTTTGGTGATATCGGCCTGGGTAAAACCGCGTGACAGGGCCAGTTGCTCAATTTGGGTTTCGGTCATGCCGCTCGCTTTGGCCTGCTGGACAAACTGCTGCACCTGCTCGTCGGTTAACTCGCTTACTTTTTGCCCCATCGCCGGAGCAACCAGTCCTGACCCCATCACGACGATCAGGTAAATCAGCTTTTTTCGTATCCTGCCAGTTGAACCCCAAAAAATCACGGTATAAATCGGATAAGTACGTAGAAACACCCGGGAAACTGACCCGGAGCTCAGTATGGTAAATATAGAAGGCGACCGGAAGGCGGATGTGTAGAAAACTAGCCAAATGTCGGCGCAATCGGGCGGTTAGTCAGTCCCAGACGAGGGCTATTGAACCGCACCGAATCGGGTGGTTTTAGAAAAAACCGCCCGGCGTAAATTGGCGATCTGCCGGCCCTTAAAGCAGAAAAGTAAAACAAAAACCGCAACCGTTCAGCCGGTTTTAAACAGACTCAACCCGCCGTTCCGTAGCCAGCGCCGGTTTTTATCTGGTCAGGACCAGCAGCGAAAAACCGCCCAGCAACCGCGCGGCCAGGTCTTCATTCAGCGCGAAAATAATCTTCCTGGGCAGGACCGCAACTTTCGATTTGAAATCCTTCATGGGCAAATCCAGCGAACCCGTCGTGTAAAAAGAATCGACCACCTCATAGCCCGCATCCACCAGCGTGGCCAGGGCGGTTTCCTTCATGAAATAATGCAGGTGCCCCACCGATTTTCGTCCGGCAATGAGCCGGTTTCGCAGGATGGCACTGGCCGAAAGATCCAGCGGTATGTGGAAAATGGTATTTTTAGCCTTGTTTTTACACTGCCTCAAAAAGCCCAGGTAGTCATCAACGTGTTCGAAAACGTCCATCATGATCAGCAGATCGAACACCTCGTCGGACTGAAAAAAGTCCTCCTGCCTGAACGTCAGCCGGTTTTTTGCCCGCTGCCGGGCGAACGCGATGGCATCACCGGAAATATCGTAGCCCGTAAAATGGACCTCATCGGGCATTGATGCATGCAGCTGATTCAGAATTTCCCCGGCTCCGCAACCCACTTCCGCCACCGTTTTGGGCTGGATCGGATGGCGGTTGACCATCTTCAGAATTTGCCGGGCTTTCCAGGGTGAATCTTCGACGTGCCAGGTCGGATTGTTTTGCAGATATTCACCGTTTACGGCTGTGTATAGTTCACCAGTCATGGCGCTTTATTTTCTTTGGAAAGGAAGTTTCGATGAGCGGACAACTTGGTCAGGCTGACCAAATCAATCAAACAGAATTCCGGCGATTCGACCGGCGGCTTTTCCGTCCCAGAGCGGAGGAATCACGCCCTGCTTGGCGCGCCCTTCCAGGATTTCAACGACCTTCTGGTGGACGGTTTTGGGGTTCAGGTCGGCCAGCAATTGGTTGGTGCCCAGTTCGACGGTCACGGGGCGCTCGGTGCTGTCGCGGAAGGTCAGGCAGGGCACCTGCAAATACGTGGTTTCCTCCTGAATGCCGCCCGAATCCGTCACCAGAATGGCCGCGTGTTCCATCAGGTTCAGGAATTCCAGGTAGCCCTGCGGCTCCATCAGCTCCAGATTGGCAATGGCTTTCAGGCGGGCCGACAACCCCCATTTTTCGATGTTACTGGCGGTGCGGGGATGAATCGGAAATAAGACTTTTTGGTAGCGGGCCGTCTCTTCAATGATTTGCAGAATACTCCGCAAGCCGTCTTCCGAATCGACATTGGCCGGTCGGTGCATGGTCATCAGAACGTATTCTTTGGCCTGCAAACCCAGTTTTTCAACCGTTCGGGTTTCGGCGGCTTTGGACCGGTAGTGCACCAGCGAATCGATCATGACGTTGCCCACAAAGTGTACTTTTCCGTCATCGACTCCCTCGCGTTTCAAATTATCCAGACCCGCCTGCTCGGTGATGAACAACTGATCGGCAATGCTGTCGGTCAAAATCCGGTTGATTTCTTCGGGCATCCGACGGTCGTGGCTGCGCAAACCGGCCTCGACGTGCACCACCGGAATGTGCATTTTCACCGCCACCAGCGCGCAGGCAATGGTCGAGGTGACGTCACCCACAACCAGCACCAGATCCGGTTTTTCGGTTTCCACGACGGTTTCAAATTCCATCATGATTTTAGCCGTCTGCTGGGCGTGCGACCCTCCGCCGATGCCCAGAAAATAATCCGGGCGGGGCAGTTCGAGCTGGCTGAAGAACACATCGCTCATTTTGGCGTCGTAGTGCTGCCCGGTGTGCACGATGATCGACCGAACGGACGGGTAGTGCTGAAACGCCCGGTGCAGCGGAGCCACTTTCATAAAATTGGGCCGGGCACCAACGATGTTCAGGATTTTGATTGGCTTGAGCATGGTACGGATCGAAAAGCAGTCCGTACAAAACTTGGCATTAATCAACCGTTGTACTGTAGAAAAAAAAGGAAATGCTAAAACCGGTTAGACAAATTTCGATGGAGTCTACGGTTTTGGGACAGCATGGCCCATCACCACGGTGTTTCCGTCACGGCATTTACAAAAGCCGTTCGAGCATCTGTTTTCCGCCTTTGTTATCCGCGTTGAGCGCAATCGATTTTCGGTACATCGCAATCGCTTCTGCTTTTTGCCCGTTCCGGAACAGGGCCTCGCCGTAGCTGTCGTAGACGTTCCAGCTTTCCGGATACAGATCGGCGTTCAGCTTGAAAATGGCGAGGGCTTCCTTTATTTGCCCCCGGCTCATCATCCGGTAGGCCCAGTCGTTCAGGTCGGCTTCGTTTGGTTGAAACGCGGGATTTTTCGTTTTTTCTTCCTGAAAAACCGCACCAGCCTGATCAAAACCGCGTTGCCGCAACTGACTACGGAGCGCCGTGATCGGGTCGGCTTTCGGAATTTCCGGGTTATAGGCACCGGCCAGTTCATCGATAAAATCCTCCGGCGAGGCCCCCGCCAGATTCGTTACCACAACGATGGCCAGTTCATCGTCGGGATAAACAAAAAACGCCGAGCGCCCCCCGCCGGTCGCCACAACGGCCCGGTGTTTCAGTCGCGGTTTGGTCATCCAGCCGAGCGCCCACTGGGTGGGGGTGCCGTTGTTGTACGTTCCGGCCGTCCACAGGGTGGTCAGGGCGGTTTTGGTTTTGAGCAGCTTGCCCGTTTGCAGGGCGATAATCCAGCGGGCCAGATCCTCGGCGGTGCTGTTCATACCGGAAGCCGTCCGGCGAAACGGCGGAAACTCTTCATACGCCACCACGTATTTCCCGTCGGGATAAGGCTGCCCCTCCAGTTGCGTCACGAACCGGTAGGAGGGCGCTTTCCGCAGAATAACATCCCGCGAATCGCCAAAACCGGTATGGGGCATCCCGGCCACCTGAAACTGGCGCTCCCGGAAAACCTGCGCGAATGGTTTTCCGCTGAATTGGTCGATAATCCGGCCCAGCAGGGCATAATTCGTCTGGTTGTAGCTGAACTGCTCGCCGGTCGGAAACTGCATCGGGGCCGCTTTTGTGGTTTTCCAGGCCGTCTCCTCATCGATGCCCTGGTTTCTCGGGGCCGACTCCAGAATCCGCAACACATCCGGCAGCCCCGAAACATGGGTCAGCAGTTGCCGGATCGTAACGGGCTGCCAACTGGCCGGCAAATCGGCGAGGTAGCGCGACACCGGAGCCGCCAGCTCCACCTTCCCCTCCTCCACCAGTTGCATCAGGGCCACGCCCGTAAACGCTTTTGTGCACGAATTGATCGAAAAAACCGTCCGGTTTTCCACCGGCACTGAATCCTGCAGATTGGCCAGGCCGTACGATTGAGCCAGAACCATCCGCCCCCGCTGCACCACCGCAATCTGAAGACCGGGAATATGGCGCTCCTGCATCTCGCGCCGAATAATCGTCTCAATTGAGGCCTTTTGGGCCAAAACCGGGTGGTTTCCTGAAAAACCGCTGCCGACCAGGGCGAGCAGGACCACTCGCCAGATTCGCTGATTCATTGTTTTTGTTGTCGCTGGATTGGAGAAAAAACGCCTGTCCGCCAAAAGATCGCTGGCTTCGGGTGCGGACCAGCCGCGCCGAAAACTCGTCCGCCCGCAAAAGGTTACGCATCCCGGCTCTTTTTTTCGGTCCGATGAGCAACGTCGGCGTCCGCGCCCATTCGACCTCCGACCAGTTCACACCGTGGTACCGTTCCGTCAATGTGTGTAAAGGGTTATTGTACGAGTAAGCCCCAGCGGTAAACTTTGTCAGTACCAACGAACAGGCTAATTCACCGCTTGTCCGTCACCGAATCAGCCATTTTCTGCTTCCCGAAGCCGGGAAATAGCGGGTCGGGTGAGTACGGCCCAGAATGCGAAAACCGCCCACCGCCCGGCCGGGAAGGCGTCCATTGAAGTCATGCGTAAATGAGGATTCATTCCGTAAAAACCAAAGACTATGACCCGTTATCTCTGCGTACTTTGTTTGCTGATTGCCCGTTTGACGGCAACCCACGCCCAACCCCTGCTTGCCCGCAACACGCCCGGCCGCGCAACGGATGCCACCACGAATCCAACCGCTCCGCGCAGTCCGAAAGCGACGGAATCGCCGGTTTACATCAAGGTATACGGTTTTTACGGCCTGATTACGCCCGGCGCGCAGTTTCGCACCAGCTCGTCGCTGAACATGGCGGGAGCCGCCACCTCCTACAAAGTCAATACCCGCGGCCTGGGAGCCGGTCCGCGGGCGGGTGCCGGCGTGGGCGTGATCGTGAGTGATTTCATCAACCTCGGTATCGATGCCGACGTGCTGATCGGGGAAAAGCTGACCAACGACAATGTGTACGTCGGCAGCAACTACACCTACACCTCCACTAGCTCCGTCCAGTTCAAGGTGCTGTCGGTCATTCCCAACATCACTTTCAAAGCCCTGTCGCGCCCGTCGTTCTACATCTACAACCGGCTGGGCCTGGTGGGCGGTTTTGTCCTCGATTATGCCACCACGTCAAACTCGCTCAATACCCCCAATACGGGCAACAAAACGATTTATGAAAACCGGGACGAGTACCAGAAAAATACCCTGGCGGTCGGCTATCAGGCGGCATTGGGCATTCAGTTCCGCATTAGTCAGCGGCTGCGGGGCTTTGCCGAAGTGGTGGGTTACAACCAGTCGTTCCAGCCCAAAGAAGCCCATACCACCTATTCATCGAAAGTGGGCAATGCGGCCACCCAGACAACCAAAGGGATTCGGTATTACAAACGAGAGGGCGACTATATTTCCACCCAAATCGGTGATACGAACGTCGACGAGATGCCGCGAACCAACCTCTCGATGAACAGCATTGGGGTGGGCGTCGGTCTGGTCTTCCGGTTTTGAGGAACGATGGCACAGCCTTACTACGCCCTGCCGCTGCGGTTCGACGAGATTTTGCAGCATCAACCGCACCCGGTTTGTTCGCTGCCGCAGTCGATTGCCCAGAACCTGTACCTGATGCTCACGACCCACTTCGCCGAAGCCCGGTTTGACGAAACGTTCGGGTGCAGTTTGTGGGATGAAGACTTCATGAATCAATCGACCAGCCGGTGGAAAGAAGACATCCGGCAGTCCATCGAAACGGCGGTTGCCGAACGCGAAAAGCGACTGACGCAGGTCCGCATCCGGGTTGATCTGACCGATCAGGAAGTGCACCTGGGCCGGGGCAACCGCCGGGCCAAACGGCGGCTGACGATCTGGATTGACGGACTCCTGACGCGAACCAACGAGTCGTTTTCGTTTCAACGCAGCCTGTTTCTGGCGCCTTTATCAACGGAATAAACCATGCCAACCTCAACCCTGATGACGGAAAGCTTTGCCCGCGAGCACGTTAAAAACCGGATGCTGCGCCGGGCGGCTGATCTATGGGGGTATGCCGAAACGGATCTGGACAGTTTCGACCCGCTCGTGGCCCTGCTGATCGAGGCCTGTGCGGTGGAGTTTGAACGGGTCGCCGTTGAGATCGGAAACACCCAGCACCGTCTGCTCGACCGGCTGGCGCAGGTGCTCCACCCGGAGCCCGATGTACCCCGCCCGGCCTTTGGCATCGCCCAGGTGCGCCCGGTCGAACCCCACGCGACGATTTCGCCCGCTACGCAACTGTCTGTTAAACGCAGCGGCAACACCCGGCCCGGGACCGGTTCATCGACGGGTAGTCAGGAAGTTTATTTTTCGCCGGTTGGCACCTATCCCCTCGTCAACGGCAGCGTACGGCTGATGGCTACCGCCGAAACCCTGTTTGGGGTGGACGACGCCAACCAGAAAACCGCCCTGGCGCAGGGCCAAAACGAACCAACCATCCTGCCGTACCAGTCGCTCTGGCTCGGCCTGGACCTGGACGAAACCATTGCTTCGCTGGAAGGCCTTTCCTTTTGTTTCGAGGCCCCGGCCGAAGCCGACCGGGCCATGATGCAGTCGCTGCTGGCGTCCGGTTTCTGGCGATTGGGTCCACACGCCCTGGCGGTCGAAGCCGGTTTGCCCCAACGGGAAGCGACCACCGCCCCAGTTTCGTTCCTCGAACAGGAATTTAACCTGATGCTGAAAGTGGAAAAGCAGGCCGAAAGCGCCAGCCAGCGCCATTTTATCACGGTCAAAACCGCCCCTAATTTTCAGGACGCTGGCGTACTGCGGCAGCCGTATCCGGCCCCGATCGGCCAGTGGTTTGCCGACCGCGATCTGCGCACGCTCCGGGAGCCGCTCTGGTGGATCGAAATTCAAGTGCCCCATACCGTGTCGTCCCAGACGCTGGCGGGGCTGTTTTGCGGGTTGAATTGCTTTCCGGTTATCAACCGGCGGCTCAACCGGCTCACCTACCGGCTGCAACCCAATCTCAACTTCATTCCGCTCGAAACCGACCGGTGTTTTCTGGCCGTGCGGGAAGTCCGAAACAGCCAGAACCGCCCGCTGACCGCCCGGCCGCTGAATAATCCGGCGGATCTGGAAACCGAAACGTACACGGTTCAATACGGACTCAGCCGCTTCGACGACCGCGACGCCCGCCGATCACTCGTCAATCTGCTGGATCTACTCCGCGACGAAAGTGCCGCATTTGCCGCCCTGGGCGAAGATTTTCTTTCGTCGGTGATCCGGGATCTGAATCAGGCGCTGGCCCGGCTGGAAGCCAAGGTCGATCAGAAAATGCAAAAACGGGACGCCATTCCGTACCTCGTCATCAAGCCCAAGCGCCCCGGCGAAACCGTCTTCATCGAATACTGGACCTGCGACGGCGAAAGCGCCAACCGGCTACCGGTGGGCAGTCGGCTGAGTCCCTACACCGATACGACCCTCCGCCGGGAGTCCGGTTTTCTGGTGACCAGCACCCTGGGCGGACGCGAACGGGCGGGCGAAGCTGAGAAAATCACCCAGTACAAACAGGCGCTTCTGACCCGCAACCGGATTGTCACCCCGGAAGATGTGCGGGCCGTTTGTCAGGCGGAACTCGGTGCGCACCTCCGCGCCGTGACCGTTGAACGGGCCTTCCGCGTGGGCACCGCACCCGAAACCGGTTTTCAGCGCTGCATCCAGGTCCGGCTGCTGCCGTCGGCAGGCAGTTCCTATACCCCCGCCGACTGGGAACAGCAGACCCGGCTTTTGCAACTCCGGCTGGAAGCGCAGTCGGTAGCTTCGCTGCCTTACCAGATTCTTGTTTTGCCTGCCTAACCCGCCACAACGCATGGAACCGATCATCCCGTACGCTGAACACCTGAACCACCTGCCGGTTGACCTGCGGGCCGAAGTGGTACTGGCCGAACTGCTCGAAGAGGGCGTCTCGCCCGATCAACTGATTGTGAATCCGGTGGGCGCGTTCAAGCGCCCCTTCGGACGCGACATCGACCAGGCCACCTGGCGCGAATCGACGCACACTGCCAAACGGTGGTTGCAGCTGGATCTGAACCGCACCGGCCTCTACGACCTGCTGCCGGAGGGCGTGTTTCACCAGCCAACGTCCGGCGAAGTGACCCGCTCGAAGGAAACGCTCCTGCTCGAAATGAAGGTGCAGCGCGAGCGTGAGCAGGCGGCCCGGCGGTTTTTTCTGCCGATCGAACAGGAGTTTTTCCGGCAACGGGTCCGGATTGAGCAGGAACAGCGGGCATTTGGGTCCGATGCCGAAACCGCCCCCGACGATCGGCTCGGCCGGTTCTGGAACTTGCCCGACTTCCTGACGCCCGCGCAAACCAGCCACCTGCTGTATCTGCTGCCGGTTATGCACCGGATCGCGGGCGACTTCAGGGCGATGGCCGACTGTTTTGCGCGGGTGGTGGAAGAATCGGTGAGTCTGCAACGGGTTTCGCCCGGCCACACGCGGGTCGAGGCACCGACTCCACCCCTGGGCGAGTGGCAGTTGGGGGCCACGTCGGTGCTGGATGGCTGGCTGCCCGACGAAGAACCGCAGGTGCTGCTGACCGTCCACCTTACCCGCAGGGAACGCCTGGCGGAATACCTGCCGGGGCAAACCGGGCGGAAGCTGATTGAGTGGCTGGCGGGCTATCTGGTTCCGCTGGATTTAACGGTCCGCATCGAACTGGATACAGCGACCCTTGAAGAACCGTTCCGGTTTTCCGGTGATGAGTACGCGGCCCGGCTCGATTTTACAACCCGTCTTTAACGCATTGACCGATACAGTATGCTTGTTCCTGAACTCACCTATTTACCCGTCAACTGGATCGATGGCATGAAGATCGCCCGTCGGCATTTTACCGAATGGGAAAACTTTATGCACGATCAGCTGCGCGACACGCACGCGCTGGGGTTATCGAAATTCCGGTACGGTATTTTACCCGCCGACAATGCGCTGGACCTGCAAATTCAGTGCGATTTTAACCAGCAGATCCGGGTTCAGGTGCGGAGTTGCCGGGCCATCAGCCCGCACGGGGGCCGCATCGACTACCACAACGCCACCGACGCGCTGACCTGCACTACCTCGTTTGCCCGGCTGGCCGAAACCTACGGTCTGCAAACCGGGAAACCCCAGACGTTCGATGTGGTGCTGACGGTCGATCCCTTCAACCGGGTGCCAACGGGCGAACCCCTCCTGACCGAAACGCCCCCGCGCCATCCGCACACCCGGCCCAACTACCAGCTCACCGTCGTGCCTTCCGCGCAGATCCGCCCCGGCGAACTCAGCTATCAGCTCGTCATTGGGCGGGTGCGCTACAGCAACGGCGAGGTGCAGCAGGACGTCGATTACCTGCCAGCCTGTACGGCCGTGCAGAGCCTGCCCCGGCTTCAGCAGTGGCACCAGCAGTTTGGCAAACACCTCGAATCGCTCGAAACCAATACGTTTAAAATTCTGCAAAAAAGCAAGGAGCGCGACCCTAAAAACACCCTGCAAAGCGGCATTTTGCTGATGGCCGAGCGGCTGGCTTTTGTTCTGGCCGATATCAGCACGCGCTTTAGCTGGATTATTCCGCACGAACCGCCCATCCAACTGGCCGAACTGCTGATGCGGCCGGTGCAGGTGGGGCGGGTGGTGATGAACATGCTGAGCGGCCGGGAGCGGGAGGAATTCGTGAGTTACATCAGCGAGTGGGCCGACCTGACGCCGGGCGCACTGGAAGCCCAGATCAATGCGACGCTGCAACTGCCGTACGAACACACGGAGCTCGGCACGCTCCTGACCGAGCTGGATACGTTTTACCGCACCCTGACGAATGTTTTCTATAAACTGGCCCAACTGGACTTTGTGGGCAAACGGAAAGGACAAAACGTCTTCATCATCGAGCACGAAGTGAAAGAAACGCCCCCCGAAAAACCGCGTTCGCGCTGGAGTCCGCTGGGGTAAAACCAGTATACGGTTTTCGGTATCCGGTTTTCGCGGGCCGAGGTTTCGGTGGGTGGCAAGTCCTTAGCTGAAGTGATTTATACTGAATTAACTGGCAAATAATGAATAGCGAATAAAGAATAACGAATACCGAAACGTCAGTCTGGCGAAAACCGGGTACTGAAAACCGAATCCTGTAAACCGAAAACCGTATACCCTTAAAAAAACATGGAACCGCTGAATAAATCCGAACGACAGCAGGCTTTTGGCCGGTTCATTGGCGTCTACTGCCTCTCGCTTAGTGTGCCGTTGCTGGCGGTGTATCTCCTGTTTAGTGCGCCCAATTACGTGCTGAAGCAGGAAAACGCCCGGCTGAACGAAACGCTGACGGAACAGAGCCAGAAGCTGATGAAGCGCATCGATGGGGCCACCTCCGATCTCAAAACGCTTCAGACCACCGACCAGGCTTATCTGAAAGCAACCGATCTTGAAAAAGGCAGTCTGAAAAACCAGCTTTCGGGTCTGGAAAACGGCCTGCAACAGCGGGTCAACGGTCTGAAGGCCGATACCGCCCAGCTACAGCCCATCAACCGGCAACTTTCAAAGGATATCATCGGGGCTTACGATGCCGTGCTGACGTACCGGAACAACATCGGTTACCTGCGCGAACTGCTGGAAAAGAAGGGCATCGACGCCAGTCAGGTCGATAAACTGACGGCGGCTCTCGTTCAGGCGCGGCAGGAAAACGAAATGCTGAAGATTCTGGCGGCCAAACCGGCGGCTGCGGCCCCCGCGCCAGCCCCCGGCGGGGGTGGACCGAATTACCTGACGCAGTACCAGGATTGTTCGGGCAAACTGACCACGGCCCAAAACCGGATCATGCAACTCCAGGACCAATTGAAAGCCGCCGGTAGTGTGGTTCCCGCAGCGGCTCCGGCTACCGGCGTTTCGCGGGCCGACATCGAGATGGAGCTGGTGGATCGCTGCGAGAAAAAAGCCGACGCGACCAATCGACCGCCCCTCTGGCGACGACCACTCTACGAATTTGCGATGGAAACCCTCGAAGCCAATTCGCGCCCCGACGCCAAACAGCGGATTTCCGCCATCAATGCCAAATTACGCCGACTCGGTTCCGACTGATTTTAAACCCCTTGATCATGGCGTACACGGAAAGTGTGAAACGGGCCATCCAGATTGCGCAGGCCCTCTCGAAGGAATACCAGAACGAACTGTTCGCTCCGGCCCATTTGCTGCTGGGTTTGCTGCACAACGAAGTGGGGATGGCCTCCTGGCTGGCGGTCATCGGGCAGGACGTTCCGTACCTGCGGGAATGGGCCGAAGTGCGGCTGGAAGCCAGTCCGAAATCGGCGCGCCTGTCGACCAATCCGCCGGGCGATGAACAGGTCAAAACCGCCATGGAACTCGCCGATCTGGTGGCGCTGCAATTGGGAAAACCGCAAACCGATCCGGTCTGTGTGCTGGCCGCCCTGCTCAAACCGGGCGTTGCGTTTACCGCCGAGCAACTGCGGAGTCTGCCCCTGACGCAAACCGACCTGATGCAGGCGGCCCTGGCCGACGCGGACGTGGAAACGGCGCTTGCTCCCGAAAAAACCGCCAGCGACAAACGGGCCTCGAATCCGGCACCGGCATCGGAACAGGCCCTGTTGCGGTATTGCGTCGATAAAACCGCCCTGGCCGCCGAAGGACGGCTGGACCCCATCATTGGCCGCGACCGGGAAGTGCGGATGATGACCGAAACCCTGGGCCGCCGGACGAAACCGAATGTGATTCTGGTGGGCGAACCGGGGGTGGGCAAAACCGCCCTGGCCGACGGTTTTGCCCTTAATATCGTGGCCGGAAATGTGCCCAACCACCTGAAAAATGCCCGCTTGCTCGAACTGGATCTGGGGGCGCTGGTGGCTGGAGCTTCCTACAAAGGCGAGGTGGAAGACCGGCTGAAAAACATCCTGAAAGAACTAAAACAGGACACCAAAACCCTCCTGTTCATCGACGAAATTCACCAACTGCTCGACAGCCGCGGGCCGCTCGGCACGGGCATTGCCAACCTGCTCAAACCGGAGCTGGCCAAGGGCAACCTGACGGTGATCGGCGCGACGACGCTCGACGAATACCGCAAATACATCGAAACCGACGAAGCGTTCAGCCGCCGGTTCGACCTGATTCGGGTGGAAGAACCGGACGTGGAAACGGCCATCCGGATGGTGCAGCGGCTGGTCCCGTTCTACGAAAGTCACCACCAGCTGAGCGTCGGCGCCGATGCGGTTTCGGAAGCGGTGGTGCTGGCGAAACGCTACAGCCGCAACCGCCGGCTGCCCGATGCCGCCGTAGATCTGCTCGACCGAACCTTGTCGGCGGTGCGAATGATTGGCGAGCGTACGCCCGCCGAAGTGGCCCAGCTCAGCGAACAACTCGATCAGATCACGAATGCCGGCGGGACCGACTCGCTGCGGGAGCTACGCTATCTGCATCAGGAACTGGAGCATAAAATCAGTCCCATTCTGCTGGCGAACCTCAACACGGCGGAACCCGCGGCAGATGAAACCGGAAATGCCCTTTTTGAGTCGGCGGAGGCCCTGGCAACGCACATCCGGCAGCAACTCAACCGCTTGTCGGCCCTGACGACCACGGCCAAAACCGGCGTCGACCGGCACGATGTGGCCGCCGTGATTTCGCACAAAACCGGTATTCCGCTGGGCAAAATCCAGAGCCAGGAGCGGGACAAACTGCTGGCGATGGACGAGGTGCTCAAACAGCGCGTCATCGGGCAGAATCACGCGGTGAAGGCCGTTGCCGACGCCATTCTGGAAGCGCGCTCTGGTTTGACCAAAGCCGGTCAGCCCATCGGTTCTTTCTTTTTGCTGGGACCCACCGGCACGGGAAAAACCGAGCTGGCGAAGTCGCTGGCCGATTTTCTGTTCAACGACGAGTCCTTTCTGATCCGGTTCGATATGTCGGAATTCAAGGAAGAACATTCGGCGGCTTTGCTCTACGGCGCCCCGCCGGGTTACGTGGGCTACGAAGAAGGCGGTTTGCTGGTGAACAAAATCCGGGAAAAACCGTATGCCGTCGTGCTGTTCGATGAGATCGAAAAAGCGCATCCGTCGGTGTTCGACATTTTTCTGCAAATCCTCGACGAAGGCCGTCTGCACGACCGGCTGGGCAAGGAAGGTGACTTTTCGGATGCGGTCGTGCTGTTCACGTCGAACATTGGCAGTCAACTGGTTATCGAGCGGTTTTCGGCGGGACAGATTCCCACGACGGCGGAACTGATGGAGTCGATGAGCCGCCAGTTCCGGCCGGAGTTTCTGGCCCGTCTGACCGAGATTGTACCCTTTGCGCCGATTTCCGAGGAAAATGCCGTCCGGATTTTCACCCTGCATTTGCGGGGCTTAACCGACCAGCTTCAGAATCAGGGCATTACCCTCGAGATTACCCCCGAAGCGCGCAAACACCTGGCGCTGGCCGGTTTTACGCCCCAGTACGGCGCCCGGCAACTGAAAGGCGTCATCCGCAACCAGCTCCGGCGGCCCCTTTCGCGGATGATTGTGGCCGGTGAAGTTACGAAAGGGTCCACCATTCAGGTCGGTTTGCAGCAGGACGAACTGGCGTGGACGATAAATCACACCGAACCGATTGTTAATGAGGAATTTGAACAAACCACTTAACCCATGTCGCAACCAGCCGCCCGCCTGATGGATATGCACGTTTGTCCGATGCAAACGCCCGCCGTGGTGCCCATTCCGCACGTTGGCGGCCCGATTATGGGGCCGGGCGTTCCGACGGTGCTGATCGGCGGGCAACCGGCGGCCACCGTCGGCGATCTCTGCACCTGCGTGGGTCCGCCCGACCTGATTGCGAAGGGCTCGGCGACGGTTCTGGTGGGCGGAAAACCGGCCGCCCGGATGGGCGACACAACCGCCCACGGTGGCAGCATCGTGGCCGGCTGCCCCACGGTTCTGATCGGCGGATAAGGCCCAAAACTGATTTCTAACCATTTAACTGACTGTAAACTTATGTTCGATTACGGAATTGGTGGTCAGGAGCGCAAGCTCAATGTCAGCGAGAGCATCGTGGACATTCCCCAGAACAAAACCCTGCTCATTGAAAAATTAACGGCCGATCCCCCGATTCGTCCGGAGGTGGTGGAGGGACTTAAAACGGTCGGCGAGGTTTTCGCCCATTTCAAGCCGGAACAGGACGTGGAATTTGACACCGCCGACGGCAGCACCCTGAGCGAAACGCTGCGGTTTCGTTCGCTGGCGGATTTTGGCCGGAAAGGCGTGATCGCCCAGAGCAATTATTTGCAGGAACTGAATATGACCTTCGAAGATTTTCAGCGCTACGTCCGGCAACTCAAGTCGAACAAAATTCTGAAAACCCTGCTCGAAAATCCCGACGGCAAAGCGGCTTATCTGGCGGCCATTCAGGCCATGATCCGCGAACTGGAAGAAACCGCGTAGGGATTAGAGGGCGGTTTACCGTTTTCGGTACACGGTTTTCGGTTCTCGCTGGCCGCCGTTTTGGTGGGATGGCTGAACGCCAAAAGCATGAGAATCGAACACTGAATACCGAATAGTGAATACCGGACAACGCATTCGGAAGAGCACAAACCGGAAACTGAAAACCGTAAACCGTACACCAAAAACCGTATATCGTAAACTAAAATACACGATGGAAGCACAGGATAAATCATTGAAAGTAGGCGAAAAAACGACCGAAGCGGTTCTTTCGCTCGACGATAGTTGCACCAAACTGGCCAAATACGGCGGTTTTGCGATTCTGGAAACCACGCTCGAAGGCGTGCAGAACCTGAACCCGGAGAAAAAAGCCCGCAAGAAAATCTTTCTGACCGAGCAGGCCAAACAAGCCGAACGCACCGAACTGAGCAAGCGCCTGCATCTGCTGCTCGACTTGCTGAACAGCGCCGATACCGTGCCGGACCTGATCGAAACGGCGCAATCCAAGGCCGAAGCGGCCCAGGCCCTGCTGAGCGAAAACCTGCGCCGGGCCTTCGAAGCCAACCGGGGGCTGGAGCAATCGTACCGCTCCGTGGCCAGTTTTTACGCCAACACCGATCAGGATAAGGTCAAAAACGTCAACCTGGTGAATGCCGAGCCGGAGCAGATTACCGACCTCGACAACACGACGTTCATCGACGCGGTGGCCGAAGAATTTGCCCGCAACTACGACCGGCTCGACCTGCGCGACAGCTATTCGCTGCTGGTGTTGCCGGGCTATCTGGGCTCCAAAAAAGTGGTGGACAAATGGGCGCAGATCGCGCACAAGAACAAGATCATGCTGGTGACGGATTTTCAGCACCTGGATGCGCCGGAAGACGTGGTGGATTTGTTCGAGTCGGCGGAACTGACCGGCGGAGACGCCTACCTGTCGAACGTGATGATGACCTGCAACTGGCTGGCGGGCCGGGGGCGGCACCAGGACGTGGGTGAAGAAGACGATCTGTACGTGCCGGGTTCGGGCGCGCTGGCCGGAAAAGTCTACGGCACGCTGATGTCGCAGGTGACGGCGGGCCGCAAACACGGGGCGCTCAACGAGGCCGATGGCGTCCGGTTTCCGCTGAAGAAAAGCGAAATCGCCACGCTGGAGAAAATGGGGCTGATTCCGATGGTGAACGAGTACGGAAAGGTGATGCCGTTTTCGGCCAAAACCCTTTTCAGCGGTGACAACGTCGGTTTGCAGACCTATTCGGTCGTGCGGGTGTTCGATTACATCACCAAAGTGCTCATCGACTTCCTGAACCGCCGGGCGTTTGAGAACTTCAACACGAACACGCGCATGGACATTCAGAAGCAGATCGTCAAGTTTCTGGACAGCGTAACTGGGCCGGGCAAGCTCATCGAGAAGTTCAAACTGCTGCGTTTCGAGCAGGACCCCAAGCAGAAAGACCGCATCTACCTCGACATTCACATGGTGCCGTATTTTCCCTCGAAAACCTTCCTGATCAAGCTTGACGGCCAGAAAGGCGACGATCCGGATTCGGCGGAGTGGAAAGCGGATTACGATCAGCAATAGTCTAACTCCTTTAAAAACGGACCACGATGATTTATTCGGAAATAGAAGTAGGTGGCGTATCCAAGGCCCTCATGTCCTGTAATTTTTTTGCCATCCGGAAACGCGACGCCAGAGCCCGGGCGGTGTCGAATACTGCCTGGACGATCCGGATTGCGCTGCATGCCTTCCGGGAAGAAGTTTTCACGGAATGGATGATCGATCCCACCAAGAAGAAGGACATCACCATCCGGTTTATGAACGCCGACGGGGAAACCAAGGAATGGTTTTTTATAAACGTGTTTTGCATCGGCTTCGATGAGACCTATATCGAAGACGTGGGCTACTTTCAGACCGTCATCATCCTGACCGGGCAGGGAGTCACCAACGGAAATGCCACGATCGAATACGACTGGGGCTCTTAATTTTCAATCCTTCTAACTCTTTACTACGATGCCAAGAAAAGCCGTTTTATCCGTGGCCGGGCAGGATTTCAGACTCCTCGAATTTAACATTAGTCTGGGGCAGAAGATTAACAACCAGGGAAAACCGGCTTCCGGCGTGTACCTGGGTGATTTTTACTTTATTCTCGAAGGAGGCACCGACCTTTTTTTTGAATGGCTAAGCGATCCGGAGCGCATGGAAAGTGGCATTGTGAAGGTTTATTATAACCAGGCCACACCCTTTGTCGAGTACTCGTTTGTGCAGGCCTACGTGACGACCATCCTGGACAACACCTACGAAAATATGGAATCGGGCAATTCGTACAACAGCGTCAGTTCGGTGGAGGACATGAGCGAAAAGTTTGAATTCTGGACCAATCTGATTTCGCTTACGGCCAAGGAACGGGGGGATGCGGTGGCCGGCCACGCGCTCATGAATTCGGTGGCCAGAACCCGGCAATTTCAGCAACGAACCGGTTTTTACCACGTGCTCATGGTGACCCTGGCCTGCGAGCAGGTTACGATTCGGAACGTTACCCACAACAATGAGTGGACCAAGTTATAACGGCCGGTTTTCCCGCCGGGCTGGCGGTATTCTTTCATTTTACCTTTTAAACGCTTGACTTATGGACGGAACGCTTCGCGCTGAAATGGAGGTCGATAATGACTTATTTGTCCTCAACCGGATTTTCTTCACGGCTTCCCGCAAACGCAACATTCACGGGGAACCGGCTTCGGGCGTCTCCTGGCGATTGTACGTGGCAATGGATGTGCTGGAGCAGGCCACCTTTGCCGAGTGGATGTTTGATGCGAATATGCAGAAAGACGTAAAAATCACCTTTTACGCCGATGACATGCAGGGAGGAGGACAAACAAAACTAAAGGAATGGACCCTGAAGGGCGTCTACTGTTACGGCATGGTCGAACTGTTCATCGGTGATGCCTCCTTCGAGACGACCAACTTCTACTTCACGGGAAATACCGTATCGAACGGCAACGCAACGCTTCAAATGGAAGACGAAGCATAAGTGCACCTGACTTTTATCAACCCACATTATGGCTCACAAAGCAATTATTACGATTGGCGGGCAGGAACTGGAAGCCCTCGAATTTATGGTTTCCTTTAAACAGGCGGCCAATCGCCGGGGGCAGCCCGCTTCCAAAGTCTACCTTGGTGATTTCTACCTGATTCTGGAAGGCGGTTCCGATTTTTTCTTTGAGTGGCTGGTCGATGAAGACCGCATGGAAAGCGGACACATTAAAACCTACCGCAATGGTCAGCCCAACGTTTTTCTGACCTACGAGTTCGAAAATGCATTTGTCACGGACGTCTCGGAAAGCTATTACGACAACCGGGGCCAGCTGAAAACGCAGTTCAATCAGGTCAGTTCGGCCGAAGATCTAAGCGAGGACGCCTACGAGTTTGGCTACAGTTCCAGCCGGCTCACCAAGCAGGACAACGTTCTGATCAAAAACATGTGGAAGCGCGTCCGCCAGTTTCAGGAACGCACGGGCAACGCCTACTGCCTGTTCGTGACGATGTCGTGCGAGAAAGTCAAACTGCGCGACGTGCCCTTTAACAACGCCTGGGATACTGAATAACCGTTAACGAAAACCGCTATGGCTTACGAAGGCACTCTCAGTGTGGACGGAACCGACTATACCATTACCTGGATGCTGATGCGCGTATCCCGGGATGAAGACAAGCGGGGCGTTCCTTCATCCCGCCCCGAATGGGGAATGCTCATCGGCCTGGATGCGATGGAAGACAGTACGATCAAAAACTGGATGATCGACCCCACCATGCAGAAAGACGGCAAGGTGGTGCTGCACCGGATTGACGAAGATGCGACGTACAAGGAGATCGAGTTCAAGAAAGCGTATTGTGCGCTCTACAAAGACGAGTTTTTCGCCGACACCGAATACCTGAATACGGTTATTTACGTCGTCGGCACCGAAATTACGTTCAACAAAGCCACCCTGAAAGCCTAACCCCTAACCTCCGGTCCGATGTCGTTCAAAGCCACCTTAACCGTCGAAGGCAAATCATTCAATGTCTTGCAGTGTTCGCATTTCCTGAAGCAAAAAAGTGAGCGGGGCAAAGTAACCTCCGGGGTGCGCGGTGGGTCCATTACCCTGATCATCGACAGTTCGGATGAGGAACTTTTCGGAAGCTGGGCCACGAGCCCAACCGCCAAAAAGAACGGTGAAATCGTTTTTAACCGCATCGACCAGCAATCCGCCCTCCAGAAGCTCGAGTTTGAAGACGCCTATGCGCTCTTTTATTTTGAGTTGATGGCATCCGACTACATTTCCAATATCGATGCGATCCTTGACGTATCCGAGGATGTCTATGCCCTCGATTTAACGGAAATCAACCTGTACCTGAACCGGCTCACGTCGGCCACCAAAACCATCCTGCGTTTTGCCGAACGAACCCGGGTTAGCAACTGCATCCTGCTCCGGCTGTCGGCGGCAAAGATCAAACTGGACGGTATTGACCACCAAAACACCTGACCGATGGCCAAGCAGGTCATACCCCACGTCGAACTCGAAGGCGGCAAAGAACTGGAAAACGTTTCGCGGCTGACCATCGAGCAGGATTTGTTCGGCCACCACCAGTTTGCGCTCTCCGTGCCGTTCGAGGATCTGGAAGACGCCAACGAACTGTTTTTTCACGAGTCGCACCGCAACGTGGTCGGCAAAACCATCCAGTTTTCGTTTGAGCCCCTGCTCGAAAAAGGCGCCTTCGATTTCAGATTCAAAGGCATCGTCACCGAACTGGCCCTGAAAAACACCAGCGATACGTCCAACGTCTTTCTGCTGAAAGGCTACAGCCTGACGGTTTTGCTGGAAGACAGTCGGTTGCGCCGGACGTTTCTGCAATGCAGCCTGCGCGACATTGTCAACCAGGTGCTGAATCCGTACCCCAGCAACCTGCTCCGGCGGTCGGTGAATCCCAAACACAACAGCACGCTGAAGTACGTGGTGCAGTACGACGAAACCAACTTTGAATTTCTGACCCGGCTGGCCGCCGAATACGGCGAATGGTGTTTCTACGACGGGCAGCAGCTGGTGTTTGGCGAACCGGACGACCACCAGGCCGATTTCCGGGTCGATGGCATGCAGACGTTCGCCATGTCGCTTCGGCTGATGCCCGCCAAATTCCTCTACACCCGCTACGACTACACCGCCGACCGCACCTACGAGAGCCATTCCAACGACCAGTCGGTGAGCGGTTTGGGCCAATGGGGCGATTTCACGCTGGACGAGTCCGAACACCTGTTCAGTCAGGAATCGCAACTGCCGCTGCCCAAACCGGTACACGCCCAGAGCGAACTGGACGAGATCACCAAAACCCAAAAAGCGATGCAGGCCAGCCGGCTGGTTGATTTTCAGGGTTTTGGCGAAAACCCGGACATTTCCGTCGGAACGGTCATTGCGGTGAAAGGAACCCGCATCACCAACCGGGGATCGTCGGAAGAAAATTTTGGCAGCTACCGCGTGACGCACGTTTCGCATTCGCTGGACAGCAGCGGCAATTACGCCAATGCGTTCCGGGCCGTGCCGGATTCGGTGGCCTACCCGCCCCCCAATCCGTCGTTCAAACCGCCCGTCGGCCAGCCCGAACTCGCCAAAGTGATTGACAATCAGGACCCTGAAAAACTGGGCCGGGTGAAGGTGGCCTTCCTGTGGCCGGGCAGCCACAACCAGTCCGACTGGCTGCGGGTGGCCCATTCGTACACGGCCGAGGGCGAAGGAATGCTGTTTGTGCCGGAAGTGGATGCCCAGGTGATGATTGCTTACGAGTCGAATCTGGCCGAATACCCGTTTGTGCTAACCAGCTTGTACCCTAAAAAAGAAGGGGTTCACTATACCGAAACCGACAATCTCCGGAAAGTAATCCAGACCAAAGGCGGGAATCAGATTCGCCTGTACGATAAAAACGGCGAGCAGAAAATTGAATTGACCAACACCCATAAAACCGAAACGCAGGTGGTGCTGTCGTTTGCCGACGACGGGAAAATCACGCTCGAAACAAAGGGCGAAATCCTGATTTCCGGCCACGATATTCAGGTAAAAGCCAGAAACGACCTGAAACTCGAAGCCCAGAATAACATCGAACTCAAGGCGACCAACGCCGTAAAAATTGAAGGAACCGCCCAGGTCGAGCTGAAAGGAGCCGAGATCAAGGCCGAAGCCGACGCGACGGCCACCATCAAAGCCAACGCCCAGCTGGCGCTCCAGGGCGCGCAAACGTCCGTCAAAGGGGATGCGATGGTGGAGGTGAAAGGGGGCCTAATTATGCTGAACTGACCCTACTCCGCCCGCATCGCCAGAATGGTGTCGTTATCCGCGACTTCGTTCTGCACAAACGTCAGCACCGGGTCGAGGTAACGGCGTCGCTGCCACCAGGCGGTTTTTTTCGCGAATACCCACCCATACGGTTTTCCCGCTTCGTCGGCATACTGGATCGGACTGGCGGGCGTGCGCTCGTTGTAGTCGTTGATGAACACCAGAAACAGATCACCGAGCGTCATGGCCACGGGGGCCTTCGCCTTGAAATTCGTGCTGTTCGCATCACCCGGTTTTTTTAGAAACTCAAACTGGATGACCAGAATTTTGGAAAGATCGAGCAAATCCAGATCGGGCATATCGCCGTTGAGCGGATAATACCATTTTCGGTAATCGGCGGGCGGAATCCGCTGGTACGACCGGTAGGACTGCCCCACCAGAAACGGAATCACAAACGGAAGCAGACTCGTCGCAAACGTCCAGCGGCTGGCCAGATCCCCCGTTTGCAGGTAGATCACCAGCGCCACGCCCACACCCAGCAGCAGAATGCCCAGCGTGACGCCCAAACCGCGCCCGAACGAGCTAAAAAAAACCGGAGCAAACCGTTCCCCCACCCCCTGGTGCAGGATTCCGACGCCCAGCGCCAGCAACTGCACGATGAAATAATACGACTGAAAGCGGCTACCGTCAGCGGTGCCCGCCAGCCCCAGTGCACCCAGCAGCAGGCCGATCACAACGCAGTAAAGAAGCCCCGGCGATCGTTTTACGGAGGATAAAATGGGCATTATGCGAATGAATTAGGGGTCGTTACGAAGTTGACAACGATGGGCAAGCCAATCGCAGCGGAAATTTAAGAGAACACGCCAAAAAGTCAACGATGATCCACTAAAACATTCCTGTAATCAGCCACGGCAGGTACCGGGGCCCGCCGTCGCCGGGCCAAAAACCGCCCGGTGGGCCGCGCCTTATTCGCGTTTAAATTCGACGGTGTGCCGCACGGTGTTTCCCTTGCTGGTTTCGTCGAAGCCCCACTGCATGCCGGCATCGCTGACCTGCAAATCGTATTCCTTGCGCTGCCCTTTGCCATCCTGCAAAATCAGTTTCGTACCACTGGCTTCCCAGGAAGCTTTGTTGCCGGAAGGCATAAATTTGGAAGCCGCTTTCATAATCACGTTCCCCAGCGGATTCTGGCACCCCTTGACCGGACTCATTTTCAGCGTACCGTCGGTGTTCAGCACCAGGCCCATGTCTTCCCGGCAACCGCCGTAAAGGTCTTTAAAATGCGTATACAAATCCGTAATCCCGTCCAGGGCCGGGTCAACCCGGTGGGCCGTCATCCGCCAGGAACCGGCCACTTCCGGCGGGTTGCCTGGCATCAAAGCAAGGCAGAACAAAGGCAGCAGGGTGGTCAGCAGGAGCCGACGCAGCATCCGGTTTTTCATAATCGTATGGGGAGTTCTCCCGGGTTGTTTTCTCAAAGTTCACCAATCGCCCGCGCCTTGTCCATAACCCTTTATACCCACTGATCGAACGGCACCAGCGCGGCCCCTGTCGGCTCAGATCGTCAGCAGGAAAGGCGAGCGGACGGCGGTGTTCTGAATGCCGTTCGCGTGGGTCAGGGCCACCTCTTTGCCCCAGCCTTTCAGATTGGCAAACTGCCCGTCGGTGGTCATGTCTATGATTTTACAGAGCGGGTCGCCCCCGCCCTCGTTGCCCGGTCCCCACTCCCAGGCCAGCCAGCCGATGTCGAGCCGGTGCGCTTCGGCCAGAATAGCTTCGTAATCGACGCGGCCTTTCGGACCGCAGATGCTTTCGCCCCCGGCGTAGGCCCCGAAACCCGCAAACTCACCCACAATAAACGGCAACCCGGCATCCACGGCCGCGTCGAACTGGTCCCGGATAAATTCTGGCGTCGCGCCGAACGCAATCGGCCAGTAGGTATGCACCGAAAACAGCAGGTTCTGCGCCGGGTCGGCCCGAATCAGCTCCGGGCCGACCCGCACCAACTGCTCCAGATTTTTGCCCCAATCGGCCCCGTCGATCACCAGCGTCGTGCGATATCCGGCCGCCCGGAGCTGGACCACGGCCTTGCGGTAGCCCTGCGTAAACTGCGCGTCGGTCACCTGATCATCTCCGCACTCGTTGGCAATGTTGACCAGCACATACGGCTCATGTTCCCGAATAACCGCCCGAATATCAGCGCGTTTCCAGAAGGTCACCATCTTTCCCAACTGGCTCCAGTCGCCGGTTGCGTCGTGGACTTCCACCATCGGAATCATTTTCTGGGCGGCACATTTGGTGATCAGGTGGTCGAGATCGGCGGCTTTGGTTGGCTTGCCGTTGTCTTCCCGCGCTTTCCAGACGATCCGCACGCAATTGGCCTGGGTCTGCGCAATCTCGGCAAACGAAGCGCCGGTCCGGTCCGTCCAGATGTTCATTTTGTTGACCCCGCGCAGGGTGACTTTGTTACCGGCGGCATCGTATAAAAACCGCCCCTGCACGTAAAAACCGGGGTGAGTTGTGGGGGTAGAAGGGGTCATAACAAGCGGGGAGTAGAGGTTTCAGACCGTAAAGTCCGTAAAAGTCTATTCTTTCCGTCAATCGTTCAACCGCCCATTCCACCTATTTACTTAGCGGTTACAAATCGTTGCTGAAAACGGCTACTTTTATGGATTGAGCTACTTCCTGATGCCCAAACCGTTCGTCTTCATCATCTTTTTCTGGCTTAGCCTGTTCACCGCGCATGGTCTGGACGCCCAACCGCCCAACGTCACCTTCGAGCACCTGTCGGTGAAAGACGGTTTACCCGGCAGTGCCGTCTACAGCATTACCAAAGACCGCAAAGGCTTTATGTGGTTTGGCACCCGCCGGTGTCCGGCCCGTTACGATGGCGTTAGTTTCCGGCCGTTTCTGTTCCCGGAAACCTACCTGATTACGGGTATGGCGGCCGATTCGGCCAACCGGATGTGGGTAACGAGCGACCGGCAGGGCATCTGCCGGATTGACCCGAACGCCCTGCGGTTAACGCCCGTTCTGAAAACCCCGCAGGCAACGGGCTATTTATTCCGGGATTCGCAGGGCGAAGGCTGGTTCAGCGACAACAACGGCATCGGACGGATTAACTTTCAGACGGGGGCCGTCCGGCGGTATCCGCTGCGTCAGACCACCTTTCTGGGCCTGAAAGCCTGCGGTTTTCTGGAAGATTCTCAGCGTACGCTCTGGGCTATCGGCAGCGACAACGGCCTGTTTCGCTTCGACCGCCGGCAAAACCGCTTCGTCTGCGTACTGGGCCCGGATTGCCCCGATCCGAACCGACGGTTTCGGGTCTATTTTAGCCGGGGCAGCATCGACGCCGACGGCATTCTCTGGATTGGCACCTACGGCAAGGGACTGCTGCGGTTCGATCCGAAAACGGAAACGTATGGCTTCCTGAAAACACCCGAAACCCAGAACTGGGTTACCTGCGTGCAGGAGGGTCGGGATGAAAACGGGCGTCGGCTCCTCTGGGTCGGCGACGACAAGGGCCTGCTCGTTTTCCGGCCGGAACAGCAGCGGTTTTTTCGGCTGGAACGGGTTCGCCCGGAACCCTTTTACGTTTACACGCTGTATTGCGACTCGGCGACCGGGATACTGTGGGCGGGCACGTCCGACGGGGTGTTGAAATACAACGCCCGCGATAACCTGATCCGGACGCTGGCGCTCCCGCCGGACCTGGTTCGCCAGCCGGTGATTGTCAAGGTCATCAAAGCCGACCGGTCCGACCCCACCGGGCAAACCTTCTGGCTGGGTCTGTCGCATTCGGGCTTCGTCCGCTGGCACCGCCCGAGCAATCAGTTTACGCTGATCCGGTATCCCCACGAGACACCCGAAACCATGTGGATTGAGCAGGCCGACGACGGCCGTCTCTGGATTGGCCTCCGGCGGTGGGACTACAAAGGCGATGGGGTGCTCGTTTACGACCCACCAACCCGCCGTTTCGTGCAGGTTCCGGCGGGGCAGCGGGCGGGTAAACTGTTTTCGGTCCCGTTTGTCGATCACGGTTTTCTGGATCGTCAAAACCGGCTTTGGGTGGGCAATAATGACGAAGGGGTGCGGGTGCTCAACAGCCGTACGGGCGAAGTTCTTCCCTATTGGCCTGATTCCGCCATCAAGGCTTTGCACCGGAACAATAATTTTCTGACGGGTTTGAAAAGCAGCCCCACGGGCCGCGTCTGGCTGGCTACTTACCGGGGGCCTTATTATGTGGACGATTCATCGCACCGGTTTCGGCGGGCCGACGACCAGAATCCGAAAATCCGCCAGCCCGAAGAACCGGCCACGAACGACCTGCTGATTGCCCGCAACGGTCATCTGTGGGCCGCCCGCTGGGGCAGCGTTACGGAAAGCCTGCCCAACGGCCGGCTCCTGACCACACTGACGGCCCGCAACGGTCTTTACGACCGGGAAAACCGCCAACTGGCGGAAGATCAGAACGGTACCATCTGGATTGGCAACTTTGAAGGACTTCACGCCTACTACCCGCACACCCGGCGGCTGCTCCGGCTCACCACCAGCGACGGACTGAGCCGCAACAACACCACGGCGGCCCTGTATGTCCACCGCGGCACCGACTTGTTCATTGGTCAGGAAAACAGCCTGAATTATGTGGACGTGCGCCGGGTCGATCAGCAGTTTCCGACGCCACCGGTCGTCATCAGTTCCTTTCGGGTCCACGACCAGGAACGCCCGTTCGATCCCGCCCGGTCCATCCGGCTCGCCCGCTCCGACAATGCCTTCAGCGTCGATTTTGTGGCCCTGACCTACAGCCGCCTGCCGACTACCCGCTACGCCTATTTTCTGGAAGGCTTCGATAGCCGCTGGAACTACAGTGGCGCGGTAAACCGGGCTTACTACACCAATCTACCCCCCGGCCACTACACGCTCCGGCTCAAAGCCGCCGACTCCTTCGGCAACTGGAGCCGCCAGCCCGCGCCCCTTTCCATCACCGTCTTACCGGCTTACTACGAAACGTGGTGGTTTCGGAGCCTGGTCGTGCTGGTCATTGCCGGCGCGTTGTACGGTTTGTACCGCTACCGGGTCAACCAGTTGCTGCGCGTCGAACGGATCCGAAACCGGATTTCGGCCGATTTACACGATGAAATTGGCTCCTCGCTGAGCGGGATCGGAATTTTGGGCGCCATCGCCAAACAGAACCTGCCCACCGGGCACCCGTCCGGTTCGATGGTGGAGCGGATCGTGACCGAAACCCGGCAGATCAGCAGTTCGCTGGATGATATTGTCTGGAGCATCAATCCGCACAACGACGAGATCAGCAACCTGATGGCCCGGATGAACCGGTATGCCGCCGAACTGTTCGAGGCTTCGAATATCGCCTATGCCATTACGGTTCCTGATTCCGTCGACCACCTGCGGCTGTCGATGGAAAAACGCCAGGATTTTTACCTGATTTTCAAGGAAGCGGTCAGCAATCTGGTGAAACACGCCCAGGCCACGGAGGCCCACCTGAAGATCGGGCTGGCGCACGATCAGCTGCGTCTGGAAGTGATCGACAACGGCGTCGGTTTTGACGCCACGGCGGAAACCAACCGGCACGGCCTGCGCAACATGCGAACCCGCACGCAGAATCTGCACGGTAAACTGTCGATCCAAACCGCCCCCAGCCAGGGCACCCACCTGCGGCTCGACTTCCCGATTTCGGGATGACACAAAAGGGTTATTGACAAACTTGCGCCAACCTGAGTTCTTTGTTCCCATCGAAGTCCGTATACAGTTTCCAGCTTCTCCACCCGGCCTGCTTATGATATCGGTTTCTATTTACGAGGACAACAACCAGCTCCGCTCCCTGCTCGAACTGCTGATCGGGAATACCGAAAATTTCTCGGTCGCCGGTTCGTACAGCAACGGACAGGACATTACCGAACAGGTGCTGCTCGACCGGCCCGATGTGGTGCTGATGGACATTGACATGCCGGGCCGCGACGGCATCGAATGCGTCAGCCGGGTCAAGGAAGCCAACGCCAGCATCCGGGTTTTGATGCATACGGTTTTTGAAGACGACGAGCGTTTGTTTGCCTGCCTGAGCAGCGGAGCCGACGGCTATCTGCTCAAAAAAGACACGGCCACGCACCTGCTCAACGCGCTCGGGGAGGTTTCCAAAGGCGGTGGCCCGATGTCGCCCAGCATTGCCCGCCGGGTCCTGAAAACGTTTCTGCACATTCCCCAGTCCAAACAAGACAACTACGGCATCACCGAGCGCGAACAGCAGATTCTGCAATTGCTTTCGCAGGGCTACACGTACCGCATGATCGGGATTCAGTGCCACATTTCGGTCGAAACCGTTCGGCGGCACCTGAAAAACGTTTACCAGAAACTCCACGTCCAGTGCGGCACCGAAGCCGTCGCCAAAGCCATCCGGGAGCAGTTAATCCAATAATTTTTCTGGTAATGCCGGGCGGCATGGCCTTCGGGCGGTAAGCCGTCAGAGATACACCCGCACCATCTGCTGCCAGTCGGCGGCCTGGTGGGCGCGGCCCTCCCAAACGTATAAATCGTGCGGAACCTGTTTTTCGGCCAACGCCCCGCTTAAAGCCCGGTTATTTTCAAGAAACGGATCTTCCTGCCCAATGGCAATCACAAAGTGCATGCGTCGCAACAGCGTCAGGATCTTCTCGTCGTGCAGATTGGGCAAAAAATGCGTGGGCGTGTTGTAATAAATCGTCTCGTCGTAATAAGCATCAAACAGGCCCCGAAAGAAGTCAACGGGCGTTGACAAATCGTAGCGGCCGCTCAGCGCCACCACTTTGCCGAACCATTGGGGGTGACGCAGAGCGATGTTGACGGCATGAAAAGCCCCGAAGCTGCACCCGAGCGCGATCATGAACGGCTGCGGATTTTTCAGGCGCGTAAACGGCAGCACTTCCTCCAGAATGTATCCCTCGTATTGCAGGTGCCGCAGCACGCGCTCGTGCGGGGGAATGTCCTTGCTGTACAGGCTCTCGGCGTCGATGCTGTCGACACAAAACAGTTGCAGACGGCCGGTTTCCAGCTTGTCCGCCAGCGCTTCCACGAGTCCGAAATTCTCAAAATCAAAAAACCGCCCCCGCCGGGTTGGAAACACCAGCACCCGCGCTCCGGCATGGCCGAAGACCAGCAACTCCATGTCGCGATTCAGGCGCTCACTAAACCATTTTTGGTATTCACGCTGCATACGGCCCCCTTTCTATCGGCAATATGCACAGTTTTGGGGTACCGCAATAACTTAGCGCTTAAAGGATTTGTTAAAAAATCTCGGGGTGTTGCCCGAGAATCTGCTGCCAGAGGGCGTAGCCTTTCGGACTCAGGTGCAAACCGTCCGGCTCGAACAGCTCCCAGCGCGGGTGCCCTTTGGTGTCGAGCATGGCCGGGAAAATATCCACGTACTGATACCCGGGCAACTCCTTGATTTTCGCCCGGATCAGCTCGTTCGCCAGCCGGATGCGGTCGATGATGTGCCAGCGGGCCGGACTCGGTTTGATGGATATAAACGCGAAGGGGACGTCGGGCAGGTGCTGCTGCATTTTCGTAACCAACGCACTGAAAAACAGAAAGACTTCTTCCGAAAACCGCCCGTCGCCCAGATCATTGTCGCCGGCGTAGAAAATGAGCGAACGGGGGTTCGTCGGGATCACCAGCCGTTCAAAAAACCAGTCACAGGCCGCCAGCGTCGAACCGCCAAACCCGAGGTTCAGCACCTGTTGATCCGGAAAGTCCTGTTCCAGCGTCGTCCATAACCGAACCGTCGAGCTGCCGTAAAAAACCGTACGCCCGCTGCGGTTGGCGGTGGTCTGAATTTTCTTTTCGAGTTGCTGAACTTCCTCTTCGTACCAGGTCATGGGGTTGGTTAATGATGCCGACAAAGGTACGTACCTTCGGACTGGGTCTGTTTTAATTTTTTCGTAAAAACCGGAAATCAGCGAAAACCACCGCGTTCAGGGCCGGCTGTCAGGCAACGGGGAGCCGGAAATAAAAAACCGCCCCCGGCTCCACCCCGTCTTTCAGGCCAATTTCGCCCCCCATCGACTGGATGAATTCCTTGGAAATCGCCAGCCCCAGGCCCGTCCCGCCCGGCTGTCCGTTCGGCCCCGGCGCGCGAAAATACCGGTCGAAAACCCGGCTGCGGTGTTCGGGGCGCAATCCGGAGCCGTAATCCCGCACCGTAAATTCCACCTGATTGCCAAGCTGCTGAACGGAAATGTCGACGGTATTTTCTTCCGGGCTGTGCCGCACGGCGTTCGACAACAGGTTGACCAGCACCCAGGTGGCCTTGTCGGCGTCGGCCTTAATGGCGGGCAAACCGCTCAGACCCGAAACCGCAAACCGGATGTGCCGCCCGGTGGCCGCTACGTCCAGCGCCCGGGTGGCGTACTGCACCAGCTCCGCCGGATCCACGGCTTTGATTGTCAGTTGGATCTGGCCGGACTCGACCTGGGCCATGTTCAGGAGTTCGCCGGTGATGTTCAGCAGCCGGTCGGCGTCGTTGCGAACGTGGCCGACGAGTTCTTTCTGTTCCTCGTTCAGCGCACCGATCCGCTGATCGTCCAGCAGTTTCAAACTCATTTTAATGGCGGCAATGGGGGTTTTCAGTTCGTGCGAAACCGTGGCGATGAAGTTGGTTTTGGCCAGATCACGTTCCTGGTAGGCCGTGATGTTTTCGAGCACAATCACCCACCCGGCGGCAACCGGCTGCTCCTCGCCCGTGCGGGTCAGCGTCACCACGTGGGTTTGGCGGTTGAAGTAGCTCTCCCGGCCTTCGTCGTAGATTTTCAGCAGCTTGCGGTCGGGCTCCGGCTCCGGTTTGGCGTCCATCAGATTCTGAATCAGGGTCCGCAGCAAATCGTTGGTCAGGGCCACATCCGGCGCGTACCGGCCCACCAGATCGGCTTCGTCGATGCCCAGCAGGCGGCTGGCGACGGGGTTGACAAACCGGATGTTCTTTTTCTCATCCAAACCGACAATCCCGTTGTCCATCAGTTGAATAAGCGTGTCGATGCGTTTTTTTTCAAACAGCACGTCGGCCAGTTGCGTGTGCTCGTATTCATCGAGTTTGTGCGCCATCGAGTTGAAGGCCCGCGCCAGTTCGCCAAACTCGTCGTCCGAGCGGAAGTGCAACCGCTCTTCAAAATTTCGGCTGGCCACCTCCTGAATCCCGCGGGTCAGCTCCCGCAGCGGATTGGCGATGTAACCGGGAAAATTGATGATGAACGAAAAGAGAATCAGGAAGCAAACCGTGCCCGTCACCACCAGCCAGACCATCGCATCTTTGGCGGTTTGCTCGGCCACGTTGTTTTTGCGGAACATGGCCTGCTGATTCACCTCACCCAGTTGCAGCAGATTCTGCCGGATGCGCGCCAGGGTCAGCGAGTCGTTGGAATTTCCGGTTTTAAGCCGGTCGAAATCGAGCCGGATGGCATCGGCTAAGTCTTTTTCGCCTTCTTCCGTCAGGTTTTTTTCCTGGTGGCGAAGCGCCGACTCGAAGGTTTTCAGGGCGTTCGGGTCGGTATGACGCGTCAGCAGCGCCTTCTGCATCCGCCCCACAAATTGCAGGGAGGTATAGTTGTCTTTCAGAATCGCCTGCGCGTCGTCGGCCAGCTGCCGGAGGTAATACATTCCCGACCCGCCCAGCAGCAGCAGAATGGCAAACAGAAAAACCAGCGCCAGCGATATTTTTAGTTTGATGGTCATGACAGAATCACCAGGTCAATGTCCGACTCCGATAATTTATTAAGCAACCGATTGAACGCATGGGTCCGCCAAATGACCTGCATCAGATTGAAATGCGGTTTTCCGATGCAAACCGTCGTGATCTTGCGTTTTTCACATTCCTCAACCAGCGCGTTAAAGATACTCCGGTTTTTGACCTGAATCACTTCCGCGCCCAGTTCCGTCGCCAGTTTGAGGTTATTGATCAGGTGCCGCTGCACGTCCAGTTTAATGCGGTTGGGGTCCTCGGCGGGCGTCTGCACGTAGAGCACAAACCAGCGGGCCTGGTAATAAGCCGCCAGCCGGGCGGTTTTGCGGATCAGTTTCCGTGCGACCCGATAGTTGCTGCTGATCGACGCCATCAGCCGTTCGTGCTTGAACTGGGTGTTGACGGGCAGCATCGTTTCCACTTTCCGCTCCACGGCCGTGGCCACTTCCTTGAGCGCCAGTTCGCGAAGTTGCAGAATTCTGTCGGCCTGGAAGAAGTTTTTCAGCGCCATTTCCACCTTCGCCGGATCGTAGATTTTCCCTTCCCGGAGCCGCGTAATCAACTCATCGGCGGGCAAATCGATGTTCACCACCTCGTCGGCGGTTTGCAGCACCCGGTCGGGCACGCGCTCGCCCACGTCAATGCCGGTAATGTCGTGGACTTCCTCGTACAGACTCTCGATGTGCTGGATGTTGACCGCGCTGACCACGTTGATGCCCGCGTCCAGAATGTCGAGCACGTCCTGCCAGCGCTTTTCGTTTTTGGAACCGGGCACGTTGGTGTGGGCCAGTTCGTCGACAATCACCAGTTCGGGGTGGCCGTTCAGAATAGCCTGCAAATCCATTTCCTCCAGTTCCCGGCCCCGGTAAAATAATTTTCGGCGCGGAATCAGGGGCAAGCCGTCGATCAGGGCCTGGGTTTCGGCCCGGTTGTGCGTTTCCACAAACCCAATTTTTACGTCGATACCGCCCCGCAGCAGCGTGTGCGCTTCCTGCAACATCCGGTAGGTTTTGCCCACGCCCGCACTCATGCCGATGTACACCTTGAACTTCCCCCGGCGCGACTGCTGAATGAGTCGGAGAAACTGCTCGGCCGATTGATCGCGGTTGTTTTCCATGTTGGTTGGCGAGGTGAGAAACGACCGGAGCAAAAAGGCGGTTTTTCGCTCCGGTCTGGATTAAAAACGGATTGCCAAAGAGGTTGTCAGGGCGTTGTTGGTTCGACGGGCCGGGCCCGATGCGGTTTCGGTAAAAATAGCGTCCTTGCTGCTGAAACCCCGGTATTCAATGCGCCAGACGGCCGAAGGAAAAATTGCGTAATCGTAGTTGACGGAATACCCCCAGGTTTTAAAACCGTTGGCGGTGCTGATGATCACGCCGTCTTTGTCATCAAAGTACTCAATCCGACCGGCGACCTGACTTCTGGAACTGGTCGCATACCGGGCAATCACCACGGGTGTATACCAGACGTACCTACCACGCCCCTCAAGTCGGCTTCCGCTGACTACCGGTTTTCGGTCGGTACCGATGTCGAAGCCCAGCGTGAGGCCAACCTTACTGGTGGGGTTGATGATGGCGTAGACGTTATTGTAAAACCGGGTCTGCCTGAGCGAATCCGGCCGGTCGGAACCCAGGAAGGTGCTCCAGTTGAGCGTAACGGCGGAGCTGGGTTTGTACTGCACCTGCGTGCTCAGCGACGGTTTGGTGTAACCCGGCGGGCGGTTGATGCGCTGCCAGCCGTTGAGCACCGACCCCAGCAGCGTCCATTGGCCATTCGGTGTGCTGTAAGTCAGTTTGGCCCCGGCCAGGTAATACGGTGAATTTTCGGCCACCAGGCTGCGGGTCAGCGTCCAGCAGTCTTTCGAGATCGCGCTTTCAAAACCGATGTGCGAAGCAAACACCCCGGCATCCAGCCACAGATCCCGGTTTTTACTGAGCTTCAGCCCGGCATTGGCTTCGTAGATATTCCGCAGGAGCGGTTGTTCAGCGGCATAGTTATACTGCGCGTAGGTGCCCACCTGAAGGGCCAGATTGCCGCGCAGCCGTTCGCCCGCGTAAGCCGCTTTCAAAAACGCCAGATTGACGTTGACTTCGCGATTTCGCTTGTGGTTGTAAAGAAAACCGGGTCGCTCCTGCGCCCTGGGCTGATTCAAATCCTGCCCGTAATACAGTTCGGCGTAGCCCGAAAAGGTGAGGGTGGGAGTGGCTGTGGTGTCCGGTTGCTGAGCCAGTGCCGTTGACCAGAGGATCACACCCGCCCCGGCTAAAAAATACGTTTTCATGTTTTGTTGTACGTAACGAAAGACAAGCGGTTTTACTTCAAACCATCCAGTGCGCTATTCAGCCGAAGGACATTCACTTTGGCCGGGCCAAACAAGCCCAGCAGCGGCCCCTCCGTCTGGGCATCGACCAACTGGTTCAATCGTCCGGCGGAAATGCCGCGAATTTTGGCAACGCGCGCCACCTGAATCTTGGCCGCTGCCAGCGACAGATCGGGATCAAGACCGGAGCCGGAAGCCGTCACCAGTTCGGCGGGAATGTCGGCTTTCTGCACCCCGGGATTGTGCACCAGAAACGTGTCGATGCGGGCCTGAACGGTTTTGAGGTAATCCGGATTGCCCGGTCCTTTGTTGGAACCCGCCGAACCGGCCGCGTTGTAATCCACCGCCGACGGCCGGCCGTTGAAATACCGGTCTTCCGTAAAAGCCTGCCCAATCCGGGCGTAGCCGACCACTTTCCCGTTCACCAGGACGGTTTCTCCCTTGCCACCGCCCGGGGCCAAACGAGCGATTGCGGCAACAAGCAGGGGATAGATGACCGCTAATAAAACCAGCATCACGAGGGTCAGTCGAATGGCGGGGGCAAAGTGTGTTTTCATGATTTTGAAGGTTTATACAAAGAGTCCGACGACTAAATCCAGTAATTTGATCCCAATGAAGGGGACCACCAGCCCGCCAAACCCGTAGATGAACAGGTTCCGGCGCAGCAGCGCACTCGCGCCGATGGGTTTGTATTCCACCCCCCGCAGGGCCAGCGGAATCAAGAGCGGAATAATGATTGCGTTGAAAATCACCGCCGACAGAATGGCCGACTCCGGACTGTGCAACAGCATGATATTCAGGCTTTGCAGCGCCGGGATCGACACCGTAAACAGGGCCGGAACGATGGCGAAATACTTGGCGACGTCGTTGGCAATTGAAAAGGTCGTCAGCGTGCCGCGGGTGATCAGGAGCTGCTTTCCGATTTCCACCACTTCGATCAGTTTGGTCGGGTCGTTGTCCAGGTCCACCATGTTTCCGGCTTCTTTGGCCGCCTGCGTGCCGCTGTTCATCGCCACGCCCACGTCGGCCTGCGCCAGGGCCGGAGCGTCGTTGGTGCCGTCACCCATCATGGCCACCAGTTTGCCGCCGGTCTGTTCGTGACGGATGTAATTCATTTTGTCTTCCGGTTTGGCTTCGGCAATGAAGTCGTCGACCCCGGCTTTCTGGGCGATAAATCTGGCCGTCAGCGGGTTGTCACCCGTCACCATGACGGTTTTAACGCCCATTTTCCGCAGCCGCTCAAACCGCTCGGCAATACCCGGTTTGATGATGTCCTGCAACTCGATAACGCCCATCACCTGCTCGTTCTGGGCCACAATCAGGGGCGTTCCGCCGTTGGCGGCAATCTGCTGCGCCTGTTCCTCGGTTTCGTTCGGGAACGTGTTGCCCGCCCGCGTAACCAGATTACGGATGGCATCGGTGGCGCCTTTCCGGATTCGCAGCCACTCGCCGGCCTGACCATTCAGCGGCAGGTCGATGCCCGACGAACGGGTTTCGGCCGTAAACTTGATCAGCGTGGCGCCCGCCGTGCTCAGGTTGCGCGTGACCTCCGGACCCGAGTCTCCACTCCGGGCCAGTTCCACGATGGATTTACCTTCGGGTGTTTCGTCGGCCAGCGAACTCAGGGCGCTCGACCGGATCATGTCGGTTTTGGAGATGCCGGGAGCGGGGTAGAAGTGGGTGGCTTTCCGGTTTCCGATGGTAATGGTGCCGGTTTTGTCCAGCAGCAGCGTATCCACGTCGCCTGCCGTTTCGACGGCCCGGCCCGATTTGGCAATGACGTTGGCGCGCAGGGCGCGGTCCATCCCCGCAATTCCGATGGCCGACAGCAGTCCGCCGATGGTGGTCGGAATCAGGCAGACGAAGAGCGAAATCAGGGCTGCGATGGTGATGGGCGTGTTGGCGTAGTCGGCGAACGGTTTCAGGGCCACGCAGACGATGATGAAGATGAGCGTAAAACCGGCCAGCAGAATCGTCAGGGCAATTTCGTTCGGCGTTTTCTGGCGGGAAGCGCCTTCCACCAACGCAATCATTTTGTCCAGAAACGACTCTCCCGGCTGGGTCGTCACCTGCACCTTGATTTTGTCGGAAAGCACTTTGGTCCCGCCCGTAACGGACGATTTATCCCCGCCCGCTTCCCGAATCACCGGGGCCGATTCGCCGGTGATGGCCGACTCGTCGATGGTGGCTAAGCCTTCGATGATCTCCCCATCGGACGGAATGATGTCGCCCGCTTCGCAGATAAACACATCGCCTTTTACCAGTTGCGAGGAGGAGACGGTTTGCACGGTATTATTTTTCAGGTTGTTCCCGGCGCGAATCACCCTGGCGGGGGTTTCCTGCCGGGTTTTGCGCAGCGATTCGGCCTGGGCTTTGCCGCGCGCTTCGGCGATGGCTTCGGCAAAATTGGCAAACAAAACCGTCATTAGCAGGATGACAGTAATAACCCCGTTGTAACCCAGTGTCCCCTGCGACTGATCGCCGGAAAGGGCGATGTACGCCGTGACCAGTACCATGACCAGCGTACCGACTTCGACGGTGAACATGACCGGATTCTTAATCAGAACGGCCGGATTTAACTTCATAAAGGATTCCCGGATGGCTTTTCCAACGAGTTCGCGCTGGAAGAGGGAGGGCTGTTTTGGCTGTGCCATTTTTGTTATCTTTGAAAAAACGTTTTGTGTTATGACCGTTCGACAAGCTGTAATTGAGTTGGCCGTTCAGGAAATAGGGTATGAGTCGGTTTACGATTACGCAGCGGAAAAACTCCGGGAATCCCTGTTAGCGGAAATTAAAATTAGTCTGGACGCTATTGCGGCTTTTGAGAAAAAGTACGGTATGGATTACATCCGTTTTCGTTCGCAGTTTTTCGAATTGACTCAGTTTGACCTGTTTGAACGGGAAGATGATAGCATGGACTGGTCTGCTGAACTGGAGCAATTGCGGTTACTGGAAAAACGTTTAACCCAACTGCTGCCGAATGCAACTGCCTGATCTCGCTGCATTTGATCCGATCATTCAACATCAGGAAGTCATTCAGCTTAAAACCCGGCCGGACTTAATTCATTTAAAGCTCAAAATCACACTTATTGACGGTTCGATTCTTCACGTTCGGGAAAATCACCTGCCCCTATCGAACTGGCACGAATATTCTTATCAGTGGCAAACCGCTAATCATCAGTTCATTCACCGGTGGGACAATGCCCACGAACGCCATCTGATTTCTATTCCCTCGCATCATCAGCATGTCGGTTCGCGGGAAAACATCCTCCCTTCGGAGCCCATGACTTTGCAAAAAGTGCTGGAACACATTGCGAATCATCTATCACCGCAGTGAGAAAAACTCTGCCAGCGGCCCCAGCGCCAGCGCCGGGAAGAACGACAGGGCGGTGATGATGAAAATGACGGCGAAGATCATCAGGCCGAAGGTCGGCGTATCGACCGGCAGGGTGCCCGACGATTCCGGAACGTACTTCTTCTTCGCCAGCAAACCGGCAATCGCCACGGGACCGATGATCGGGATAAACCTCCCCAGAATCAGGACAATCCCGGTGGCGTAGTTCCAGAAAAAGTTATTGTCGCCCAGCCCCTCGAAACCCGACCCGTTGTTGGCGTTGGCCGAAGTGAATTCGTACAGAATTTCCGAAAAACCGTGAAAACCGGGATTATTCAGCCAGGCCGACGGTTGTACCGCCCAGGTCGCATCGCCGTACTTCAGGAAAACCCAGGCTCCCAGGGCCGTTCCCCCCTTCACCAGCAAGGCGCTCAGCAGGGCCACGATGGAAGCAATCTTGATCTCCCGCGCTTCGACTTTCCGGCCAAACAATTCCGGTGTGCGGCCCACCATCAAACCGGCGACAAACACGGCAATGATCAGAAAGTAGTAGAAGTTGAGCAGCCCCGCTCCCGCCCCGCCGTAAAACGCATTGACCATCATGCCCAGCAGTTGCATCGCGCCCGAAAGCGGCATCGAACTGTCGTGCATTGAGTTGACCGAGCCCGTCGAAATGATGGTTGTGACGATGCTCCAATATGACGACGCCAGCGCCCCGAAACGAACTTCCTTGCCCTCCATTGCCCCCGCCGGCTGCGAAATTCCCAGCTGCGCAAGGGCCGGATTACCGGATAGTTCAGAAAGAATGGTCGGCACCAGCAGGCAAAGCATCCCGACCGTCATAACGCCGTAGATAACCCCGGCAAACCGCCTGCGGTTAATAGAGAAGCCCAGCGCAAAGATCATCGCAATCGGAACAAGCATCTGGGCGATCATTTCCACCATGTTGGTCAGGTAATTGGGGTTTTCGAGCGGGTGCGCTGAATTCGCACCAAAGTATCCTCCACCGTTGGTGCCCAGGTGTTTGATGGCCACAAAACCGGCTGCCGGGCCGCGCGAAACGCCGACGGTATCGCCCTGCATCGTCACGATGGTATCTTTGCCGTCGAACGAAGCCGGGGTTCCGTTGAACGCCAAAATCAGGGCCACTACCAACGAACCGGGCAGCAGGAGCCGGGTGATGGCTTTGGTAAACAGAACGTAAAAGTTACCGACGGTATCGGCGGTTTTGGGCAGAAACGAGCGGAACAGCAGCACCGCGGCCGCAATGCCGGTAGCCGCCGAAACAAACATCAGAAACGTCATGACGCCTACCTGCGTCAGGTAGGTCGCGCCCGATTCACCCGAATAGTGCTGCAAATCACAATTAACCAGAAAACTAATCGCCGTGTTGAACGCCAGATCCGGCGTTTGCGAAGGGTTGCCGTCGGGGTTGAGCGGCAGGCTGCCCTGCGTGACCAGCAGCACAAAGGCGTAAACCAGCCAGACGGCATTGATCGTTAGCAGGGCGACCAGATTTTCCTTCCAGTGCATGTCCCGGTTGGGGTTGATGCCGCCCAAGCGGTAAATCAGACGCTCCAGGGGCGCCATAAAATCAAAGGCCGGTCCGCCGTTGCGGGTTGGTTCACCTTTGAAAACGTTTGCGAGGTATTTGCCGAGCGGGATCGCCAGCAGGACGGTGAGTCCGTACATCGCAATCACGCCAATCCATTCCGTATTCATAGGGGTTGTATTAAAATTTTTCCGGTTTAATCAGCACGTACAGCATGTAGGCAAAAACCAGGAGTGCAATGCAGAAAATAAGCGTAATCATGGGCGTGTGCATTAGATTTTCTCAAACCAGTCGATGGCTTTGTAAAAGAAGCCGAAGCAGAGCAGGACCGTGACGATCAGAACGAAGTAGGTTTCCATTTTTCAATTTGGTTGGTACTGCTTTCGGATTGGCAAAAAGAATTCCGTCGTTGACCAAAGCGGACCAACGAAAAATAACGCACTCACAAACAGACGATTAGCCTAGAAAATAAAAATTAACGACTCGGAATACCGGTCTGTACCCTACCAAAATGGCACGGTATTTTTTCAAAATGGAAGGAGGCCGCTCACCGGCTCGGACGAACAGAGCGCCGAAAACCGCAGGAAAGGCCTTGCGTGCACCGCATAAAAAATGCCGACCCGCGGGTCGGCAGTGAAATACATTAAAAAGCAGACCGCTATTTTTCAAACTGGAAAATCTGTTCCATCAGCACCCACTTTTCCCCTTCTTTGGCCCAGGGCAACGGCTGCTGAAATTTCCACATCAACTCCTCCCAACGCTTCACGTGCGGACTGTCGGCATCCAGGGCGGCTTTTTTTTCAAACGTAAAGTCATCGTCCGTTTCCAGAATCATCACCATCCGGTTGCCGGTGCGGTAAATTTGCAAATCCAGAATCCCGGCCGCCAGATCGTTCTGCCGGACTTCCGGCCAACCGCTGCCGGGCGCGTGCCACTGTTCGTATTCGGCAATCAGATCGGGGTCATCCTGGAGATCAAGGGCGAGGCAAAAGCGCTGCATGGTTTGGGCGGTTTATGGTTTTGGTTTTCAGTGTACGGTTTGCGGTTTTCGGTGTGGCTCCCCGCCGGAAATCAGGCGACCCGACGAATACCGGATACCGTATACTAGTTAAAATACTGCTTAAAAGCCGTGATCGTTTGCTGGGCCGCCTGATCGGGATCGGGCCAGGGAAACGCTTCGGCGGAGATATAACCGGAATAGTTGATTTCGTGTAAAGCCGCAGCGACTTCAGTTATGGCGGTATGCCCAAAGCCCACCGGCCGGCGGTTGCTGTCGGCAAAATGCACATGGCCGATGAATGCCCCCGCCGACCGGATGCTGTCGGGCAGCGCCGTTTCCTCAATGTTCATGTGAAACAGATCGGCCAGCAACTTAACGGACGGATTGTTCAGCGTTTTCAGCAGGTTTACGCCGTCGTCCAGCCGGTTGATCAGGTTGGTTTCGTAGCGGTTCAGCGGTTCGTAAATCAGGGTTACGCCCTGATCACCCGCCTGTTTTCCCAGAATATTCAGGCCCTCGGCCAGCCAGTCCAGCGCCTGTTCGCGCTCCACCCCGGACACCGCATTGCCCTGCATTGAACCAATGATGGCCGGAGCCCCAAAACCGGCCCCGAATGCGATCATGTCCGCAATGAAGGCAACGGCTTTGGAACGTACGTGCGGGTCCGGATCGGTGAGTGTCAAGCCGTGGATTACCTTTCCGGCCCCGGTGCCAACGGCGGCAATTTTCACGCCGAACTGCCCGCTCAAAGCCGCCAGCCGATCGGGCGCCACGGCATCCGTCGAAGCCGTAAAGAGCTCAACGGCATCGAAGCCCAGCGAAGCCGCTTTCGCCATGCCCGCTTCCAGATCGTTCCAGTAAATCCAGGGGCCGGTTTTGATCTCGGGCACTAACGCAATGGTGACGGCGGATTTCATTGGATGAGGCTGTTGTCAAAATCGACCATAATTTTCGTGATCGGTCCCGGATTTTCGGACCAGTCGGCCAGGGCGGCCCCGGCATCGTCCAGCGACACCACCCGGCTCACCACGGCATCCACCGGAAATTTGCCCGACTCCAGGTAGCGGATCACATCCGGGAAATCGCCCAGGCAATTGCGCGACCCCAGAATTTCAATTTCTTTCCGGACGAACGTACCCGTGCTGTAATCCACCGGTTTTTTGGCGTAGCCGATGTACACCACCCGCCCGGTATAGGCCACTTCCTCCACGGCCGCGCGGTAGGTCGCCGGATTCCCCACGGCTTCGATGATCACATCGGGCCCGTCGCCGTTGGTCATTTCCATCAAGGCTTCGTGCAGATCGACTTGGGTGGTATTGATGGCGTGAGTCGCGCCCGCCAGTCTGGCAATCCGCATTTTGGCGTCGTCAATATCCACGGCAATCACTTCGGCGCCCCGGCTGACGGAAGCCGCAATGGCGCCCATGCCGACGATGCCACAGCCGATCACGGCTACTTTTTCGCCAGCCGCCACCCGCCCCCGCGCGGCCGCGTGGAAGCCCACCGTCAGCGGTTCGACCAGCGCCAGTTCGCGCGTTGACAGCTTAGACGACGCGTGCAGTTTTTGCCAGGGAACCGTAATGAAACGGGTCATCGCGCCCGGACGCCGGACGCCCATTGTTTTGTTGTCCTGACAGGCATTCGGACGGCCTTTCCGGCACGACACGCAGTGGCCGCAGTTCAGGTACGGATTTAGCGTAACCCTGGTGCCCGGCTGGAATTCGTCCGGCACCTGATCGCCAACCTCCCGAACCGTCGCGCCGACTTCGTGACCCAGCACATTCGGGTATTCCTGCAACTCGAACAAGCCGCGAAAACCGTTCAGGTCGCCCCCGCAGAAACCGACCATGTTAATTTCCAGCAGGGCTTCGTCCGGTTTTGGCGACGGGATATCAATCTGGCGAACCTCGGTTTTTCCGGGTTCAACCAGCACCAGGGCGCGTTGTTTAGTCATGGTGAAACGGGGGCTTGGGAAGGTTGTTTTCCGGTTTTCCTTCAAACCACAGGTGATTTTTGACCGGTGCAACGAGCGTTTCGATGCGTTGAAGGAGTTCGTCGGGTAGCTGAATATCGAGCGCCCGAACGTTCTGTTCCAGGCGGTTTTGCTCGGAAATGCCAACAATCGTCGTGGCAATCACCGGATGGCCGACGGCGTATTTCAGGGCCACGTCGCTCAGCTCCAAACCGTATTCGCGGCACAAGGCCAGCAGCGTCGGTTGCAGGTCTTTCACGGCCTGCGGAGAGCTCTGCCAGACCGGAATCGGCGCATCCGACAGAATCCGCTGCATCAGCGGGGCGGCATTGAGCAGGCCAAATCCTTTCTCCAGCGAAAGCGGCACCAGCTCGTCGTTGATTTCATCGGCCAGCAGCGTGTAATGCCCCCACGACAAAATCGTATCGACCTCCACCTCGCGGGCTACTTTCGCCAGATACCGCACCGGTAATCCCGAAAAACCGACGTAACGCGCCTTGCCCATTTCCTTGATTTTCAGAGCCGCCGGAATGGCTTCATTGATCACCAGATCGTGGTCGCCGAACTCGATATCGTGCACCGTCAGCAGATCGACGTAATCGGTTTGCAGGCGCTCCAGCGATTCGTCGATGCTGCGCAGAATCCGGTCGGCCGAAAAGTCGAACACGCCGTTGCCGTACCGTCCGCATTTCGTTGCCAGGTAAACCGCATTCCGTTTGGTTTTCAGGGCTTTTCCCAGCCGGGTTTCGGCCAGCGTGTCCCCGTAAAACGGAGCCACATCGAAGAAATTAATGCCATGATCGATAGCCGCGTGAACCGCCCGACGACCTTCGTCTTCGTCCGTTTCGTCAAACACATTGCCCAAAGGCGACGCTCCAAAACTGAGGAGCGAAACGTTCATATCCGTTTTTCCTACTTTGCGATACTCCATTAGCTGCTTTTCAAAAACCGGCACCTTATGAAAAACCGGATTCCTACGAAAGTACTTACCCTAATTAAGGCCGTTGGCCGGGGTTTCTACTACCATTTTCCCAAATTCCTCCGCTCCCATTGCCTTGCTGCGCCACCCGTTTCTGTCCATCTGGCCTGATTTTTGCCTAGTTTATACCATACCCTTTTCTGGGTAGGACAGAATTAAAGACAGCCCGGCCACTCGAGCCGGGTTTTGTGTTTTCAGGAAGTTCGCCGGTTAAAAGCCACCCCTCAGCCTGGACCGACGGTTTTTGTTCGGGACCCGATAGCCGCCCGGACCTCCGGTTTTATTGGTACAGATTTTGCCCGGTTGAATCCAGAAACATCCGTAACTTCTTTTATTTTTGTGCAAACAATATTGAAACATTTCGGATATTGTAACCAGCACTACCGCGAGAGCTTCCCATAAAATGTTGTATGTATGACAAACTTATTCACTAAATCAAGAGAAACCGTCATTGCCGGCCAATTTAAAGGCCACGCCACTGTTTTCTCCGTCAGTCCATCGACCCGGTTTGAACGCCGTTGCCATATTTTGTACGAATCCTACAGCCGCCTGATTGAAGACGGCGAAAAGGTCTTGGCGGCCGATATTCTGAGCATCATGAAATCGGTGCTCGACGACGAAATCAACGCCCTGCACACACCTTCCCTGAACGCCAACAAGCCGGTTTCGGAGAGTTTCTGAGCCGCGCACCTTTCCAGCGTCTAGGGGCTCCCGTCACCAGATCCAGAGCCGCCGAAGCACCGTTTTCCGGTACTGCTTTGGCGGTTTTTTTTGTCCAACCAACGGGAGCGCTTCACAACCGTACGGAAAAGAGGATGACGCTCCGGCTGAAAAACCGGGTCTCTTTACGAGCCCTTAAAGGCCGTCAGCTTTTTCAGGGTTTCTGCGGCCAGCCAGCGGGTCAAGTCGCCCGCCGGAAGTTCGCGGCTCAGGGAAGCGGCCTGCCCCGACCACAACGGCATGAAGTCGGACGAGCCGGCCGGTTCGGCCTGGGCGCGCAACGGCACCAGCGCCCCGCCCGCCCGCGGAAACTCCGGCACGGCATCGGACAAAGGCCCCAGTTCGCGAACCAGCCGATTGACGATGCTGCGGGCCGGGCGGCCCGTAAACACGTTGGTAAGGATGGTATTGGCATCGGTTGCACGGTGCAGCGCAGCGCGGTAGAGGGGCGAAAGTTGGGCTTCCGGACAAAACAAATAGGCTGTCCCCAGTTGAACCGCCGATGCGCCGAGCGCCAGGGCGGCCACAATGCCCCGGGCATCGGCGATTCCGCCCGCAGCAATCACCGGGATTTTCACCGCATCGACAACCTGCGGCACCAGCGCCATCGTTCCGGCCTGGGTCGAAACATCCCGGCTCAGAAAAATACCCCGATGACCGCCCGCTTCGGCCCCCTGCGCAATCAGGGTGTCGCAGCCTGCCGCTTCCAGCCAGCGGGCTTCGGCCACGGAGGTCGCCGACGACAACACCCGGGCTCCGGTAGCCTTGACGCGCGCCACCAGCCGCCGGTCCGGCAGACCAAAATGGAAACTGACCACCTCGGGCCGAAGCTCCTCCACCAAGTCACACAAGGGCTCGTCGAAAGGAGCGCGGCTGGAGGTGGGAACGGAGCCCTGAGGGTCAATCCCCAACTCGGTATAGTAGACTCCCAGAAGCTGCCGCCAGCGGTTTTCGCGATCCGGGTCAGCGGGGGGTGACGGGTGGCAGAAAAAATTGAGGTTAACCGGTTTTTGGGTCTGCTGCCGGATCGTTCGGAATTCGTCCCGGATTTGTTCGGCGGTCAATAGCGCACCGGGCAGCGAACCCAGCCCGCCCGCTGCCGAAACCGCAACCACCATTCTGGACCCAACCGATCCGGCCATCGGGGCCTGAATGATCGGGAGGTCGATGCCCAGCAAGTCCTGAATTCGTTGATCCGGCCACATACTTTGGGAGTTTTGTTCGGACGCAAAACTATTTATAAATCCCACAAAGCCGCCGTTCGTTTCGACAAAACCGGATGCCCCCAATCATTTTTTTGCCCCGAACAAACTGTCCAGAAGCGTACAAAAACTGTCCGTTTCTGGACAGACCAACGGTGACTAAACCGCCCTGATTCACGCGCTGCAGGCTTTTATGCCTTTGGCAAGGCATTTGTTATACATTTACACAACTAATGTTTCAGCACCGTACGAACGGCGTTTTGCCGGTCATCTGAATGAAAAGCAACGGGTTGAAGCCTCCAACTGCCATGAACCGCCTGTCCAACCGCCCTACTTTAGGATGAAACCGCCCGAACCCCGTCCCCCCCGCTGGGCCATCTGGCTGTTGCAGCTTTTGTGTCCACCCAATCGGGCCGACGAAATGGAGGGCGATCTGGAGGAACTGTTTCGGCAACGGCTTCCGCTGGTTGGCCGTCGGAAAGCCCGCTGGCGCTACGTTCGGGATGTGCTGAGTTTGTTGCGTCCATCGCTTCTGAAGCGCGATTCTGCCGACGATTATTCTCTCTCACCTTTTTTTCTAAGCCCCGTTATGCTCCGGAATTATTTCAAAATTGCCTTCCGAAACCTGCTCAAGAACAAGGTGTATTCCTTTATCAACGTCGCGGGACTGGCAACCGGCATGGCCGTTGCGATGCTGATTGGTTTGTGGATTTACGATGAACTGTCCTTCGATTCGTACCACGCCAACCACCGCCGACTGGCGCACGTGATGGGAACGCAGACCTACAACGGCCAGACGGAAACCTACGCCAATATTGTTGTGCCGCTGGAGAACGAACTGCGGACCCACTACCCCCAGGACTTCAAGCGCTTGTCCCTGACCTGGAACAGTACCAACATTCTGGCGGCTGGTGAAACGAAAATCTCGCAGGCCGGGATCTGGGCGCAACCCGATTTTCCGGAAATGCTGACGCTCACCATGCTGAAAGGTAGCCGGGACGCCTTCAACGATCCGTCCTCGGTGTTGCTGTCGGAGTCGGTGGCGGTTGCCCTTTTCGGGGATGAAAACCCGGTCAATCAGGTCATCCGGATTGATAATAAAACCGACATGAAGGTGGCCGGCGTGTATGAAAACCTGCCCCGCAACACCTCCTACGCCGATGTGCAGTACATCCTGCCCTGGCAAAACACGGCCAACCGGTGGAACACCCAGACCTCGGCCTGGCGGAATCACGGCTGCTCGCTGCTGGTGCAGGTGAGCGATCAGGCGGATTTCACGCAGGTGTCGGCCAAAATAAAAGACATTATTTTGCCGCACATCAAGGAAATCGAATACACCTCGCTGCATCCGATGGATCACTGGCGTTTATACACCGATTTCGAAAACGGCAAAGTGGGCAGCGGGCGCATCCAGTTTGTCTGGCTGTTTGGCATCATCGGCGGGTTCGTGCTGCTGCTGGCCTGCATCAACTTCATGAACCTGAGCACCGCCCGCAGCGAGAAACGGGCGAAAGAAGTTGGCATCCGCAAGGCCGTCGGCTCCCTGCACGGCCAGTTGATCGGCCAGTTCCTGAGCGAATCCCTTCTGGTGACGTTCATTGCGCTGGCGTTCACGCTGGTGCTGGTGCTGGCAACGCTCCCGGTTTTCAACCAACTGGCCGACAAGTCGATTGTCCTGCCCGGGCGCAATCCGGTTTTCTGGCTCATGGCGCTGGGTTTCACGCTGTTCACCGGGTTTGTAGCGGGCAGTTACCCGGCGTTTTACCTGTCCAGTTTCCGGCCGGTCAAAGTATTGAAAGGCACCTTTCAGGCCGGGCGGTTTGCGTCGGTCCCCCGCAAAGTGCTCGTCATCACGCAGTTCACCGTATCGGTTACGCTCATCATCGGCACCCTCATCGTTTACCGGCAAATTCAGTACGCCAAAAACCGCCCGGTGGGCTACACCCGCGACGGACTGATTACGGTCGTGATGAATACGCCGGAACTATACAGCCGCTACAATGCGCTGCGAAACGAGCTGATCGAGTCGGGAGCCGCAGCCAATATGGCCGAATCCAACAGCTCGCCCACGCAAATCTGGTCGAACAACACCGGTTTCAACTGGGAAGGCAAGGACCCGACCAGCGATCCGCTATTTGGCACCATTGCCGTCACCCACGATTTTGGCAAAACCGTCGGCTGGGAAATCGTGGCGGGTCGGGATTTCTCAAGGGATTTCCCCACCGATTCCGGCGCGTTCATCCTGAATGAATCGGCCGTCAAACTGGCCGGTTTCAGCCAGCCAATCGGCAAAGTGATGCGCTGGAACGACCGCGATCACGTCATCACCGGCGTGGTGAAAGACATGGTGATGGAGTCTCCCTTCAAACCGGCGCACCCGACGGTTTTCCACCTCGAATACGGCTGGGTCAACCTCATCACGGTCCGCATCAATCCCAGCCTGCCGATGCGCGACGCGCTGGATAAAATGGAGACGGTTTTTCGGAAATTCAGCCCGGGCAGCCCGTTCGAATACAAATTCACCGACGACGAATACGCCCGCAAATTTTCCGACGAAGAACGCATCGGCAACCTGGCGACCTTCTTCGCCGTTTTCGCGATTTTCATTAGTTGCCTGGGTCTTTTCGGACTCGCTTCGTTCGTGGCCGAGCAGCGCACGAAGGAAATCGGCGTCCGCAAAGTGCTGGGCGCGTCGGTTTTCAACGTCTGGCGGCTGCTGTCCCGCGATTTTATCCTGCTGATAGCAATTTCCTGCCTGATTGCCGGGCCGTTGTCCTGGTATTGCATGAACAGCTGGTTGCAGCAGTACGATTATCGAACGACCATTGCCTGGTGGATTTTTGCGGTTTCCGGTCTGGGAGTCCTGGTGATTACGTTGTTGACCGTCAGTTATCAGGCCATCCGGGCGGCTTTGGTCAACCCGGTCAAAAGTCTGCGCAGCGAATAGGGCAGCGGCTAGGGGGTGGTTGGCGGTAAAAACCGGTTCAGTTGCAGGCCCTGCCCATTGACCGCCGTCACCAGAAGCGGGTCAAGTCCGCGGCCCGCCAGCCAAACCGAGCGCCGGGCGTCGCCGGTAACAAAAAAACCGCTTTCGCGCGGCAACAGGGGCTTGAAATGGCCGCGACCGTCGCCCAGCAGCACCAGCCCGAACGAGGCATCCTGCCGCCCCATGTTTACTTCGTTCGGGTAAAAATTGCCGGTCAACACCGCATCCAGCTTCCCGTCGCGGTTCACATCCTGAACCACAATGCCGAAAACTGGGGATTGTTGGGCCAGGAGCGGCAGCGGAGTCAGCGTAAACTCGCCGTTGCCCCGGTTTTCGACGTAGGCACTCTGGAGATAAGTGGCCTCCGCCCGATAAGCGCCGTCGAGGTCATCCGGGCTCAGCAACTCGTCGAAGGTCACCTCCGCGTAGTCGGCGTAGCGCTGGTATTTTCGCCGAAACTGGATGACCTGCTGGTTCAGCGCGTCGCGCGGAATGGCCGGGTAGCTGACGCCCCTGATGAAATAGCCCATCAGGGGATCAAAAGTGCCGTCTTTGTTGAAATCTTTCGCTACAATCCGGATCGGCTCTTTTTCCGACGCCCGGTACAGCGTATTCAGCCCTTCGTTGCCGACGATGTAGTCCACGTCGCCATCGTTGTCAAAATCCCCCTGCGCCAGGGCGTTCCACCAGCCGGTGCACGGCGTGAAGGAGCGAATAGGGGAATGCGTGAAGGATTTTCCCCGCTCATTTTTCAGCAGCGTCAGGGGCATCCATTCGCCGGAGAGCAACAGGTCGGGAAAACCGTCTTTGTCGGGATCAGTCCAGAGGGAGGCACACACCAGACCGGCTTTGAGCAAATCCGGACAAAGCGGGGCCGTAACGTCCGTAAAGCGGCAGGAGCCGGTTTTGCTGTCGTTGCGCAACAAATAACTCCGGGCCGGAAGCGGGTACTGACCGGGAATCTGCCGCCCGCCCACGAACAAATCCAGGTCGCCGTCGCGGTCGTAATCGGCGGCCACCACGCAGGAGCCACTGCCGGAGAGATCGGGCAGGGTATTCGCCGGGGCGGGGCTGAAATCACCCCGGCCATTGTTCAGGTACAACCGATCCTGGTAGAACGCCCGGTCCGACGCGGGCCGCTCCGCTCCGCCCTCCACTACGTACAGGTCCAGATCCTTGTCCCCGTCGGCATCGAACAGCAAAGCCGCCGTGTCGTCGCGATTCGGGTGAACGGGAAACGGTTTTTTGGTAAAACCGCCGGTTTTGGTCCGCAGCAAAAAACCGGCTTCGCTGCCCTGGTACGTTCCACCCACAAAGCAATCGTCCAGCCCGTCGCCGTTGACATCGCCCGTGGCCAGCGCAAAACCGCTGCGCGACAGCATTTTGTGCAGAGCCGCCGTTTGTTTGAAATCCACAAAGCCCGACGAACGGTGTTGAAAGTCCACCGGAATCTGGTCGGTCACCGCGGCAAACAGGAGTTCGACCGCCGGTTTTGGGGGCGGTATGTCGTCCTTCACCGCGCGGTTGGCATGAACGATCAGCCGCTGGTTGGTCTTGACCCGGTAGTGCCGTTGCCGCCTGCCGCCCGGCCATTCGACGAGCATCGAATCGACAACCGCCGATTTTCCCAGCCCGAAATGCAAAACCGGCTCGACCGACGACAGAAAACCGCGTACCGGCGACAATTCGGCGTACTGCATCTGCCCGCCCGCCCAGAGCGTCACTTTCGTTCCGATTCCCTGCCGGTTGCCGGATTCACCGTCGAGCCGGATGGATAGATACGGGGCCGGCTGGTGCTGCTGCGACTGGTTTAGGTACACCAGCGCTTCGGAGTCGATGGTGTTGACGACCAGATCCAGGTCGCCGTCGCCGTCGAGATCGGCGTACGCGGCCCCGTTGGAATAGGACCGGTCATCGAGTCCCCACGCCTTCGAAACATCCGTAAACGTCAGATCGCCCGCGTTGCGGTACGCATAATTCGGCACCTGCACTTCCGGCACTTTCCGGATCAGTTCCTCCCGTTTTTCCTTCTGAAATTCCGCCGTTCCAAAACCGGAAAACTCCTCGGTGAAGGAAATAAAATCCCGGTCGGTCACATCCCGGCGGTAGCCGTTGGTGATGTACAGATCCTTCCGACCGTCGTTGTCGTAATCGGCCAGCAGCGCGGCCCAGCTCCAGTCGGTTTTTGCCACCCCCGCCAGCAGCCCGATTTCGCTGAAAACCGGCACCGCATCCTGACCCGGTTTTTTCAACGGCTCGCCCAGATTCAACTGCAGCGAGTTGCGCATGTACTGCATCTGGTAGCGATAGGGTTCGGCAATGCTCAGTTCCTTGCGGTCGTAGTCCTGCCCGGCCAGCATCTTTTTCTGGCGCGCATTCTCTTCCGGCAGCATGTCGAGCTGGAAAATATCGGGTAAGCCGTCGTTGTTAAAATCGGCCACATCGACGCCCATGCCGTAGAGGCTCGTGTGCGCCGTGGCCTGCCGAATGACGTTGGTGAAGGTGGGGGCTCCGGGGGCGGTTTTTCCGTTGTTCAGATACAGCATGTCGCTGCTGATGAAGTCGTTGGAGCAGTAAATGTCGGGATAACCGTCTTTGTTCAGGTCGCTGACGGCCAGCCCCAGCCCCAGGCCTTCGTAGACAATGCCGGCCGGTTTGGAAACGTCTTTGAAAACCGGGTGTCCCTGCGGCCCGACGCCTTCGTTGCGGTACAGCCTGCCGGTGCTGGGGTACGATCCATCGTTGATCGGGACCCGCAGGTAATTCGGGTTCTGCAAATCCGGGCCCGTGTTGAGCAGGTACGCATCCAGATCGCCGTCGAGGTCGTAGTCAAAAAAGGCGGTCTGGGTCGTGAACGAGGCATCGGCCAGGCCGTATTCGGCGGCCATTTCCTTGAAAACCGGCGTTATTGTCCTGATTTTATTCCACTGGTTGATGAACAGCAGGTTTTCGGACTGCGGCAGACCCGGGTGTTTGGCCACGCTGACGTAAATATCCAGCCAGCCGTCGCCGTTGACGTCGGCCATCGAAATACCGGTGCACCAGCGATTGGTTTTCAAACCGGCGGCTTCGGTTATATCCTCAAACTGTACCTGCTTCGTAACGGGGTCGATGCGGTTCAGGTAAAGCCGGCAACTCACCTGATTGCCGCCAAAAAAGACATCCGGTCGGCCGTCGTTGTTCACATCCCCGATGCCGACGCCCCCGCCGTTGTAGAAATTGGTGAACGTAAAGGCATTGACCTGATCGGTCGGCTGGAGATTGTTGGCAAAGGTAATGCCGGTTTTATCGGACGGAAGGCGCTCAAAAAGGGCCAGCTCCGACTGGCGGCAGGCCCCGCAGACCCCCAGCAGACCGATAAGATAACGACCGATAAAAGAGAAAAACCGCATGAATTTTGCTGACTAAACTGCTGCCTGAAACTAATAAAGCGAGGAGCAAGCGGTTTTTAACCGTTGCCCCCCGCCCGTTTCCTATTTCATCATGGTTATCGTCGGCTCATTAATAGCCCGGATTCTGGTCAGTAGGTTCGATTTTGGGATTGTTGTCGACTTCCTGCTGCGGAATCGGCAGCAGTTCGTGTTTGCCTTTCTGGAAATACGTAAACGGCTCGGCTTTCAGCTTACCGGCTTTCCGCCAGCGCAGAATATCGCGGTTCCGGATCTGCTCCCCGCTCAATTCCACCCGCCGTTCGTGCATGATGGCCGTCATCACCTGGTCTTTGGTGCTCACCGGAAAAGCCGCCGTCGGGTACGCGGGCATGTTGACGCTCTTGCGGGCGCGCACCAGGTTGAGGTATTTCACGGCTTCGGCCGTTGTCCCGATTTCGTTTTCGACCTCGGCCATCGCCAGCAGCGTTTCGGCATACCGCATGATCCGCTGGTTGATGCCCCCCGTCAGATACGACTGATCGGTTTTGTACATCAGCGAGAATTTCCGCCAGCTTACTTTCAGCGCCTGCCCGTCGACGGTCGATGCGTTGCCATTCTGAGCGGCATCTGTCAGCGTGTTCTTGTCGAGGTTATACTTATCGCCCGTCACGTAAAACGACTTGGCAAACCGGGGGTCGCGGCCCGTGGCGGTTTTTTCAAACTCATTGAGCAGGCTGTTCGACGGAATGACGTTCCGCCAGCCGATGGCTGAATACTCCTGCGTCCGCACGGTTTCGGTTCCGGCCGTAGCGCCGTTGCCATCGGCATCCCAGTTGTAGTTCCCGCCCGCCGGGAAGAAGTTAATTTCAAAGATCGACTCTTTGTTGAATTCGGTTTCTTCCAGGAAGTTATCGCTGTATTCATCCACCAGGCTATAGACGCCGGAGGTGATCACTTTTTGCAGTTCGGTTCTGGCGTTCGCGTAATCGGCCTGTTGCAGATACACCCGCGCCAGCAGCATCTGGGCAGCGCCTTTGGTGGCCCGGCCCAGGTTGTCGGCGTTGTAGGTAGTCGGCAGGGCTTCCTGCGCGGCTTTGAGGTCAGCGACGATAAAATCGTAGACTTCTTTCTCGGGCGAGCGCGGCAGGGCGCCTTCGACGGAGGTCACGTAACTTTTATACAGCGGGATATTGCCCCACATCGTCACCAGATCAAAATAGGCCCAGGCGCGCAAAAACCGGGTTTCGGCCAGCAACCGGGCTTTATCAGCCGCCGGCAGATCCGCCACTTTTTCGGAGAGATCGAGCGTGGCATTGGCCCGGTGAATCATCCGGTAGAACCCCTGCCAAACCGACCCGGCTACGCCATTGTCCGTCGTGTAACTTCCGATCAGAATCTGGTTGCGGGGCGTTTCCAGTTGTCCACCCCCGGCAGCGACATCGTCACTGCGTAAATCGTGCAGAAAAAACCATTCCCGCGAGGTGAGGGCATTGGCTTTTGCCAGTGCGTAAACGGCATTGACGGCACTGGACAGTTCGGCGCCGTTCTTGTAAAACGTGTCGACCGTTACTCCGTTCGGATTTAATTTGTCCAGATCGCTTTCCTGACAACCCACCACAAGGCCCAGAAAGAGAATACCGGAAAGAAGAAATTTATTTTTCATTGGAATCTTCGTTAAGGCTGTTCATTAAAAAAAACCGCTTTTTTAAAAACCGATGTTCAAACCGATCAGCAACGTACGCGGTTGCGGATACTGGCCGTAGTCGATCCCGTTGGTCAGCAATTTGCTCGCGTCACCCGCACTGCCGTTGATCCCCACTTCCGGATCGAGTCCCGTGTATTTCGTAAACGTCAGCAGGTTTTGGGAGGAAACGTAAATGCGTGCTTTCGTCAGCGTATTGGCCGTAAACCGGCCCAGAACCGACGCCGGAATGGTATACCCCAGGCTCAGGTTTTTCACCCGCATGTACGAACCGCTTTCGATAAAACGATCGGAGGTCCGGCTGTTATTGTTCGGGTCACCGCTGATGGCCCGGGGCACGTCGGTCCCGGTATTGGTGGGTGTCCAGGCATTCAAAACCTCTTTCCCGGCGTTGAACAGCCGCAGCATTCCCTGCTCAATAACTTTGGTACCATTGTACAATTTGTTGCCGTAAACGCCTTGCAGGTAAACCGTTAGGTCAAAGCCTTTGTAGTTCGCGCCGAAATTAACCCCGTAGCTGAACTTGGGGATGTAACTGCCCAGGTAGACCCGGTCGCTGGCATTAACGACGCCATCGCCGTTGACGTCCTTAAACTTGATATCGCCGGCAGATGTGTTCTTCGTGGGATCGTGCGCTTCGCGGCTATCCGGCCGGGATTGCGGTTTTGGTGAACTATACACCTCATCGACCGATTGGTAGATGCCTTCGACCAGATACCCGTAGAAGGACTGAATAGGCTGACCGGCTTCCGTTTTTGTAATGTCAGCACCGCCAAAATCCGCATTGGATCCGGAGTAGATGGTGGCGCTCGGCGTTGCCAGACTGGTTACTTCATTGCGGGTTATGTCGAGGTTGGCCGACACGTTCCAGCGGAAGTCGCCTTCGTTCTGGTTGTAACCCACCTGAAACTCGTACCCCCAGTTTTTCATGCTGCCGATGTTGGCTAATGGCGACGACGAATAGCCGATGGAGTTCGGAATCGGGACGCTCAGCAGCAGCCCGTTGGTTCTGCGGTTGTAAACTTCCCCCGTAAACGTCACTTTGTTGTTGAAAAGGCCCAGATCGACCCCGATGTTGGTCATTTTCGTGGTCTCCCACCGCAGGTCAGTATTGCCGAGCGACGCAAAATACGACCCGAGCACTTTGTTGGCCCCGAACACGTAGTTGGTGTTGTCGGCCGAAATCAGCGACTGCCAGGCGTAGCTTCCGATGCTGTTGAAACCGGTTTCGCCGTAGCTGGCCCGCACTTTCAGTTCCGAAATCGACGGTACGGCTTTCAGGAATTCTTCTTCGCTCACCCGCCAGCCCAGCGAAGCCGAGGGGAAGGTTCCCCATTTGTTGCCGGGCGCAAACCGCGACGACCCATCCCGGCGAACCGAGCCGCTGATGAGGTATTTGCCGGCAAACTCGTAATTGACCCGACCAATGTAGGAAATCAGACTGCTTTCGTCGCGGGTGCTCGTCACACCGGGGTTCGAAATCCCCTGCAACACGTCGATGTCATTGTTGGGCCGGAACCCGTTTGCGTTCAGACTTGAACTGCGGAAACTTTGTTTTTCGGCAACGGCCGTTACATTGATGTAATGCTTGCCAAACGTTTGATCGTAGGTCAGCTGGTTGGTCAGGATGGGCGAATAATACGAGGTTCGGTTGTCCTGAATATCGGCCTGCACGCGGCTTTTGTAACCATCGTTATAAATCGGAAAAATGTTGTTGCCGATGTTGGTCACCACATCTGCCCCGAAGCTAAACCGGTATTTCAGGAAGCTCGTGAATTTGACTTCCGTAAACAGCGTTCCCAGCAATTTGACCCGCTGGTTGTAGCTCTGATCCTGCAGGGCAATCCGTACCGGGTTGTCGGGGTCCGTACCGTCAGCCGCCGTCGGCGAGCTGTAACCGCCTACCTTCGTCGGGTCCGAAACCGGCCAGTAGGGCAGGTTCCGGATGGCCTGCATCACTGCCGTGCGGCCGCCCCCGAAGCCCTGCTCACCCCGCATTTTGTCGTACGAAATCATCAGGGTCTGCCCGAACGACAGAAATTTATTGATCTGGTGGTCGGAATTCAGCCGGACGTTGGCCCGTTTGTAGTTCGTCCCGATCAGAATGCCTTCCTGGTCGAAATAACCGGCCGAGGCAAAAAACCGGGAGACGCTGTTGCCGCCCGATACCGAAAGCTGGTGCTGCTGAATGGGCGCCGTGCGGAGCATCACATCCTGCCAGTCGGTTTCGGTTTGGGCAAACGTCTGGGTCGCGCCGTCGTAAATGGGCGTATTCAGGTTGCTCAGGCGCGCCGGCATCGCAATTTTGGCGTTACCCAGCAGCGCCGTTGCGTACTGGCTGTATTCCTGGGTGTTCAGCAAATCCAGTTTTTTCCAGGCGCTCTGCGTCCCGAAATACGTATCGAAATTCACGTGCAGCTTCCCATCCTTCGTGCCTTTTTTGGTCGAAATGATCACGACGCCGTTGGAAGCCCGCGACCCGTAGATGGCGGCTGCGCTGGCGTCTTTCAGGACTTCCAGGGATTCGATGTCTTTCGGGTCGAGGTTGTTCAGGTCACCCGACGGCACGCCGTCGATTACGTACAGCGGCCCCGATGCGTAGTTGATCGAACCAACCCCCCGGATGCGTACGATAGGCGCCTGTCCCGGACTTCCGTTGTTGACAACCCGTACGCCCGGCACCCGGCCCTGCATGGCCGATTCGGCGCTGATCACCGGCAGGGCCGTCAGGTCTTTCGGGGCTACCGACGAAACCGCCCCCGTGACCGACGCCCGTTTCTGGGTTCCGTACCCGACCACCACCACTTCCTCCAGCGCCCGTTCGTCCTGCACCAGCGCAACGTTCAGCGAAGTCCGGCCGTTGACCGGTACTTCCTGCGTAACGTAGCCGACAAAACTGAAAACCAGCGTGGAATTGCCCGGCACATTGAGCGTGAATTCGCCCTGACCGTTGGTGGTGGTGCCCCGGGTGGTGCCTTTGATGACCACGCTGACGCCGGGCAGGCCGTCGCCGTTGGCATCCGACACTTTCCCGCTTACATCTTCCACCAGTTTATCGGCCGAAAGCACCGAATACCCGATGCGTTCGAGCCTGATCAGGTTGACATCCGCCGACGTGACGGGTTCGCTCCCCGACTGGGGGTCAAATCCCTTCTTTTCAATCTGGTTTATTTTCCGCAAAAACCGGTTTCCCTTTTCTTTGCTGGCCACAATGACGTAAAAGTTGGCCTGAATTTTCTCGAACGTCAACCCTTTGTCGGTCAGCAGGTTGGTCAGCGCTTCCTCGACCGTACGCTCCCGGTGACCGTTCAGTACCACTTTGGTATCGACCAGATCCGTCCGGTAAATAAACGAAACCCGGTATTGCTTTTCCAGTTCCGATAACGCAGCCCGAAGGGTGACCACCGGCGCGGCTACGTCTTTTTGCTGCCGCCACACCCGATGTCCGTTCGCGGCAATCAGCTGGGCCTGGCTCGGCAAGCTTCCGATCAGTAGCATTCCCCCTAGAAAGAAACCTATTTTTTTCATGCGTAAGTAGAGTTTATTCAATAGAGTTTATTCAATGACAATATGATTGACCTTACGGGTAATTTTCAAGTCGAACAGGCCGGAAAGCCCCTTCAGAATGGTGTCGGCATTCTTGCTGGGGAAGGTTCCGGTTATCTTTTGCTGCAGCAGGTCTCGGTCCCGAATCTCGACGTCCAGGCCGTACGTATCTTTCAGCAACTGCGCGATGTCAGCCAGGGTCGCCCCCTCGAAAATCAGCTGATTGGTGCGCCAGGACGACTGGGCCTGGGCATTGACGGTTTTTTTGTAGAACGCTTTCGTTTGGGCGTCGGCAAAGAACATCTCACCCGGTTTCATTTCGAGGTGGCTTTTCGGACCTCCCGACACCCGCATCTGAATGCGTCCTTCGTTCAGCACCACTTTGGTCCGGGATTTCCGGGTGTAGACATTGAAGCGGGTCCCCAGCACCTCGACGTTCATCTGCCCGGGCAGATGCACCTGAAACCGCTGGTGGTTTTGCGTGTGCACCACTTCAAAAAAGGCTTCGCCCTCCACCCACACTTCGCGCGGGGCGTCGGTTTGCCAGTGTTCGGCGTAGTGAATGGACGTATTGCCGTTCAGGGTCACCACCGACTGGTCGGGCAGCACCACGCGCCGGGTTTCGCCAAAACCGGTACGCACCGCAATGGCTTCGGGCTGAGCAAACTCCCGGTAGAACAGCAGCGATCCGGTGGCCAGCAGCAGAATCCCGACGGCGGCTGCCGCCATCCAGCGCCAGGTGCCGCCCAGCCGGCGAACCGGAGCTTCCGACGGCCTGACAGGTGCGTCTTTTTTGCCCGCCCGGATTCGCTGGAAGAGCCGATGGGCATTCTGCCGTTCGGTGGCATCGAGCGGGAGTGCAGCCGGTTCGGTCAGGTCAGCGTCCAGCAGGCGCTGCAACTGGCGCTGCCCGTCGGTGGTTGCCAGGTGCTGCAAAACCGCCTGAGCTTCTTCAGGAGTGCATTCATTTCGTAAATACTTCTGTAGAAGTTGTGTATCCATGAAAGGACTTAGGAATAGTGCTACTCTTTCCTAAATAGATACACACGAGCGGACGGAAAGTATTACGCTGGGAAGAAAAAATATCAGGAGACCAGAAAAATGAGGAGAAGCGGCAGAATACCTTCCAGATCGGCGTGCTTGCTGAGGTACTCCTTGATGAACTTTGTCGCCTGGTGGAACTGCACCTTCACCGTGTTCACCGAGACCGATAACTGCCTGGCTACTTCATCGTTATCCAGCCCGCCGAACACCCGCAGCCGAAATACTTTCGCGCGCTGGGGCGTCAATTCCCTGATGCCCTGCTCCAGAATGGCGCTGTATTCCTGCAACTGGAACAGATTGGTGGTCGTGTCTTCGCCCCGGCTTTCCTCCACTTCGCAGGAAATGTATTCCCAGATCGCCTGGTGGTGGTCCCGAATCACGTTGAGAACGTGATTTTTCATCGAAACCGAGAGAAAATTCTTGATCGCGTGGGCTTCGTTGAGGGCTTCGCGGTGGTCCCACAATTTGAGAAAAATATCCTGAACGGCGTCTTCGGCCAGGTCGGGGCTCTTCAGAAACTTGATCCCGATGGCGTACAGGTGCTTGTAATAGCGGTAGAAGATCTCCTCAAAGGCTTTCTCATCGCCCGCCTTCAACCGCAGGGCGATCTCCTTTTCAGCGTCTTGACCCGACCGAATGGGTAATTTTCGGATACGCATGAACTGGCCTTTTGAGTCTTTTTCGGTTAACAGGTAGAGCAACTAAGTAACAAGTAGCTAATGTAACGATTAAAACCGTACAATTCCAATAAAAAATTCTCTTTTAACAGAATAATTCCGGGTAAAAAGTGGTGAGCGTCCCGAAATTTTACCTAAAATGGACCGCCGTGGGCGGGCAATCACCCGCTAACCCCGACGGCCTTTTAATCATGAAACGTTGTCGCCTGCTTTTGTTTCTATTCCTATTTTCGTGCAGCCAAAAACCAGCTGATAACCAGGAATCTGCGCCCGAAATGGAACTCGACGAAAAAGCCTTTACCGTTGAACCGGCGCCCGAATGGACAAACCTGTTTCTGCGTCAATCAGGCTGGTTTGGGGGCGACGGTCTTTTTGTCATACCGTTTTCGGGAAACGATTCTGCCAAACGCGACAGCCTGCTTTTCCTGTTCAGCGATACGCTCCTTGGCGAAGTCGAAGACGGGACGGTGAAACCGGGCTTTGTCATGGTCAATAATTCGGTCGCCATCCTGACCAAAAAAGCCCCTGATTCAACACAGATTGCGTTTAAAGTGGCGAAGGATAACGCCACGTACAAAGCCATTTTTGTCCCGCAGTCGAAGAAGCCGGACCAGGATACCTATTTCTGGCTGGGCGACGGTTTTGTGAATCCGGATGCCAGCAACGACCTGTTTCTGTTTGCCTATCAGATCACCAACACCAACGACAACTCCGCTTTTCCGTTTAAAGAAACCGGCAACACGCTCATCCGAATACCGGGCACTAGCCGGTTTCCCTACGCCGATCAAAAGCACGTTAATCTACCGTTTAACAACTACAGCAAGAGCGAAGAAACGGTTTCGTTCGGTGCGGGGGTCTTCAATAACGCGGAGTCGGCGGGCGAAGCCGAACCGGACGGTTTTCTGTATGTCTACGGCATCAAAGGGAAAAGCAAAAAACTGGTTGCGGCCCGGGTGAAACCGGAGCAGGTAGACGCCTTCGACACCTGGGAATTCTGGACCGGAGCCGCCTGGACCACCGAACTAAAATCGGCCACGGCCTTGAGCGATTCGGTTTCCAATGAAATGAGTGTCAGCAAAATAGGCAAGGGCAAATATGCGCTGGTGTATCAATTGAACGGCATTTTCCCCGACATTTGTCTGCAGGTGGGCCCCTCCCCGGTGGGCCCGTTTGGCCCCCGGATCACGCTTTACAAAACCACTGCTGACATTACCGACCAGGACCTGTTCACCTACAATGCGAAGGCTCATCCGGCGCTTTCGGCCCCCGGCGAACTGCTGATCTCGTACAATGTCAACAGTTTCAAGTTCCTCGACGTCATCAAAAAGAAGCCGAATCTCTATCGCCCCCGGTTTATCCGGGTAAAATTCAAAAAACAACCTGCAACCCACTGACAGTGAAGCGATATTATCCTGTCCACAGACTGCACTGACACCGGTTGCGTTGGCAATCAGAACGACGGGTTTTGTTTAAGTGCGCGGTTTTGTCATTCTTTTAGAGGGTTTCGTACTAAATTGGGCGTTGAAATGACATTGCTCCTAAACCATTATGAAATCGATTATCCTAGTCCTTAGCCTCCTTGTTGTTTGTTCCGGAAGCGTTTTTCAGTCGACCAAACCGGTTTCTTCCGGAAAACCGCCCGCGCCCGCTGCCAAATTGCTGCTCAGGCAGGATGCCAAAACCGGCACCCTCTCGGTTTTTCGGGTCGGTGGCAAAACGCCGATTTTGGTTCAGAATGCCAAACCGGATTTTCGCCCGTATATCCACCCCATCGCGGCACCCGACGGCAAGGGCGTACTGACCGAATACAGCCCCGGCCACCACAAACACCAGACGGGTTTGTACTGGGGCTACACCCGCGTCAACGGCCGGGATTACTTTCACCATCCGCAGGGTGATTACTGGCGCCGGGTGTCGGCCAAAGTGGTGCGGGCCACCGGAACGGAAGTCAAATGGCAGACGGTATACGACCTGCTGGACGAAAAGGGCGCTGCGGTTTTGACCGAAACCCAGAACTGGTCGATGCGCGAGAAGGACGGCAAATTTCTGCTCGATCTCGAATGGAAAGGCAAAGCCAACACCGACGTTACGATTGGTAAGTACGATTACGGCGGTTTGTTCCTGCGGATGCCCTGGCGCGAAGGCATCAAGGGCGAGGTGATCAACGCGGCCCGGCAGCGCAACGAAAAAGCCGAAGGCCAGCGCGCCATGTGGGTCGATGTGGGCATTCAGGTGGACGGCCGGAACGACCTGGCGCACATCGCGATGTTCGATCATCCCGAAAACAAAGGCTATCCGCAGACCTGGCGCGTCGATAACCAGATGGGCATTGGTCCGGCGCGGGCGCGCAACGGCGACTGGAAAATTGAAAAAGGCGATACGGAAATCATTCGGCACCAGCTGGTGGTCTATACCGGCGAACTGAACGACGTTAAACTGACCCAGACCTGGAGCGAGTTCAGCGGCAACACCTCGATGTACAACACGTCGATGCTGTGGGGACTGGCGCAGAAAGAGGGCCTGGAAGCCAAATTTCTGACGCCCGCCGAAGCCGTCAAAAGCATGACGCTGAAAGCCGGTTATCAGGCCAACGTCTGGGCATCGGAGCCGATGATTACGCAGCCGATGGCCTTCTGCTGGGACGACCGCGGACGGCTGTGGGTGGCCGAAAACCGGGATTACGAATCACGCGGACACGGTTTTTCCAAAGCCGGCAACAGCCGGATCCTGATTCTGGAAGATACCAACCACGACGGTGTGGCCGACAGCCAGAAGGTGTTTCTGGACAGCATTCCGTTCCCGGCTGCGATGGCGGTGGGTTTCGACGGGCTGTTTCTGGGCGCTCCGCCGAATCTGCTGTTTGTGCCGGATCGCAATGGCGACGACCGGGCCGACGGGAAAGACATTGAAGTCCGGCTGACGGGCTGGGGCATCCGCGACCGGCACGAAACCCTGAACAGCCTGCACTGGGGGCCGGATGGCTGGCTCTACGGGCTCCAGGGTTTTGCCACCCCCTCGAAAGTGCGAAAACCGGACGGCAAAGGCAAGCTGTATAAACACAATGACCCGTTTCCGGAAGATATTCTGGAGGGCAAGGGCACGGACATCAACGGGGGCGTCTGGCGGTATCACCCCACCCAGGACCGCTTTGAGGTAGTCGCGCACGGTTTCAGCAATCCCTGGGGCATCGACTACAACGCGAAGGGCCAGCTGGTGATGACGGCCTGCGTCATTCCGCATCTCTGGCACGTCATCCCGGGCGGTATTTACCACCGGCAGGGCGGGCAGCACTTCAATCCGTACGTGTACGAAGACCTAAAAACCATCACGGACCACAGCCACCGCTCGGCCCACGGCGGGGCGCGGGTCTACCAGTCCGATGCGTTTCCGCAGTCGGAGCAGGGGCGGCTTTTTATGGCGAACATTCACGAGCACGCGGTTTTATCGGACGTTCTGGAACCCAAAGGGTCGGGTTATGTCGGGCACCACGGCGACGATTTTTTGCAGGCCAACAACGCCCAGTGGGTCGGCTTCAGCGTGGAGATCGGGCCGGATGGCGGACTTTACGTGCTCGACTGGCACGATGCCGATATTTGCGGCAAGGAAGTACTGAACGGCGAAACCGGCCGGATTTTCCGGATCATGCCCAAAACCTCGCTGGCCGAAAACTGGGCCGGACGGTATTCGGATCTGGCCAAAATGACCGATGCGCAACTGGTCGGCCTGCAAACGTCCAAAAGCGACTGGCACGCCCGCCGGGCCCGGATTATTCTGCAAAGCCGGGCGGCCAAGGGCAAACTCGACAGCCAAACCCATGCCCAGCTTCGGCACCTGTTTGAAGCCAATGCCAACGCCGATTACCGGCTGCGGGCGATGTGGGCGCTGCACGTTACGGGCGGTTTTAACGAACCGGAACTGTTCAAAACGCTGGACGACAAGGATCCGTACGTCCGGGCCTGGACCGTTCAGTTGCTGTGCGAAAGCCGTTCGGCATCCGCGGCTGCTCAGGCAAAGTTTGTAACCATGGCCCGCGAAGAAGCCTCGCCGGTAGTGCGGCTGTATCTGGCGTCGGCCCTGCAACGGGTACCGGCCGAAACCGGCTGGAAAATCGCCGGGGAATTGATGCAGCACGGGGAAGACAAGGGGGATCACAACCTGCCGAAAATGATCTGGTACGGTTTTGAGCCGCTCGTCAAACAAAATCCCGAACGCGCCCTGGCGCTGGCCGCCCGCTGCGAAATTCCGATGGTGGCCCGGTTTACCGCCCGCCGGACCGTCGATGCCGACCAGACCCCCGCCCTCGTAACCGTACTCGGCCAGGCGCCCAAAACGGCGACCAGTCTGCTGGAAGGGATGCGCGATGGGCTAGAAGGCCGCACCGATCTGACGGCTCCCGCCAACTGGAAAACCGTTTATGCCAAACTAAAAGCCAATCCCAAAGCAGCTCCCCTCGCACAGCAGGTGGCCCAGTTGTTTGGGGATACCGAAACCGCCCGCCAGTCGTTGGCCACGCTGAAAAATACCAAAGCGCCCATCGACCAGCGGCAGAAAGCCCTCCGATCCGTTGCGAGCCAGCAACGCCCGGAACTGCTGGGAGAATTTCCGGCCCTGCTGAACGAAGCGAATCTGCGGACGGACGTGATCCGGGCCATTGCCGGGTACGATCAGGAATCGCTCGGTGAACTGCTGCTGGCCCGCTACCCGAATTTCAGTCCGGCGGACAAATTGCAGGTGGTGCAGACGATGGCGTCGCGCCCGAAATACGGCTGGCAACTGACGCAGGCGCTGAAAACCGAAAAGATTCCGAAGCGGGATGTGCCGACCTACGCGGCCCGGCAACTGCTGCGGGTGGTCGGCAGCGGATTTGTCGAAGTCTGGGGACCGATTGAGCAGAACGGCATTGATGAAAAAGCGTACGGTCGCTACCAAAAACTGCTCTCCGACCGGGCCTTGCTGGCGGCCAACACCACGAAAGGACGACTGATATTCCAGCGTACCTGCGGCCCCTGCCACAAGATGTACGGCGAAGGCGGTTCCATTGGTCCGGACATTACCGGTTCCAACCGCGCCAATCTGGATTACCTGCTGAGCAATATTCTGAACCCCAGTGGCGAAATTCAGGACGACTACAAAATGGTGGTCATCACCACCCGCAATGGCCGGACGTACACGGGAAATGTGGCCGGCGAAAATGAACGGCAGCTCACCCTGCGCGTCGTCGGACAAGACCCCGTGGTGCTGAACAAATCGGAGATTCAATCGCGCGAAGTGACGCCCAACTCCATGATGCCCACCGGTTTGCTCGATGGCTTGACGGAAAGCGAAATCATTGATCTGGTGGCGTTTCTGCGGACCCGCGAGCCGGTGAAACAGGCGAAGAAATAACGAAGCCGGTACGGTTTCAGCGATTGGAGGAAACCGTACCGCCGTTTCCGCTCCACTGCCGCCAGTCGGGCAGCTCGTCGCGGGTAATTACGTCTTTATCGGTGTAGACGGCTTTCAGGGTTTCGAGGGGTTGCTTTTTGAGGTAATTGTCGCCGGTCCAGACCGAAAACCAGGCCCACCAGCTGCCGAAATCGCGCATCTTGGCCGCGTCTGGCAGGTTGCCCGTTTCCGTTAACGCCACCATTTTTTTTCCGTTAAATGCCGCGACGGTGTTGTTCCAGTTGCCGCTCAGACTGGCCGTCGGGTCGGTATAAATATCCAGCCCGATAATGTCCACGTAGGAATCGCCGGGATACCAGTCGGGGTGGATGGAATCCGTTCCCGCGTACACCCAGATCAGGTTGTGCAACTGGTGGTGATTCGTCAGCCGGTCGTAAAGCAGCCGCCAAAGCGCCTTGAAGGGTTCCGCGCCTTTGGCGCCCCACCAGAACCAGCCGCCGGATGCTTCGTGCAGCGGTCGCCAGAGCACGGGCACATCGGCGGTCTGAAATTTCTTTAATTCGCCGGCAACCCGGTCGATGTCGCGGAGCAGCAACTGGTACCGTTCCCCATTTTTATCGGCCAGAACCGCAGCCAGATCGAAGGTGGTGGCCCGGGTGTAAAAACCGCTCCACCAAAGTTTGTCGGGTTCTTCGTCGATCAAATCCATCGGCGCGTTCCAGTGCCAGAGCAGACTGACAATGCCGCGCCCCTCCCCTTTCTTGGCCCAGGCAATGCCCGCTTCGCTGGAACGCAGGGGCGTCGCACCCCGCTGCGCCCGGCTGGGTGAATAATCCATCAGATCGAACGAGCCGATGGCCGGTTCCTTGCCGGTTTTTTCCAGAATGTATTCGACATCATCCTGCTGCCCGGCAAGGACTTTGCTGCCGTATTGGTCAATCAGGTAGGAAAAAAGGGCGCGGGTCGAGGGCGTTGCGCGGGCGTCTACGAGCGTTTTGGGCGGTTTGGATACGGCTAAAATCGTCGCCGGATCAACCTGAATGTAATCGATGTGGAAAAAGCCCCAGCCCCGCAGAATCGTGACGGTATTCTGCCCGTCGTGCAAACGGACCGTCCCCAGTTTCGCCCGGCTAAAATCCGCAGCGGTTTTTATGAGTGTGCCGCTGCCTTTCTCCCCGTTCACCTGAAAATCAACGCCTTTATCGCCCGTTGGCGACGAATAGCCCACCGACAGTTCATACAAACCGGCGGTCGCGTTCACCGTGACGGTTACCTGATCGGTAGCCTCATCGAAGCCCGTTACGTAGCCGTTTCCGGAAAAACCGCCCAGCGCACTGGCGGTTTGCAGGCCGACCATTGTGCCGGTTTCGGCTTCGACCTGCACGGTTTTCGGATCGATTTGGACCGGTTCCGGCTTGGAAACCGGAACACAGCCCAGCGAACCGATCAGGAGACACGTACCCACGGACCGGCGGGCAACCCCGTTGAGTCCGTGTGATTTTTTTAACAGGAACATCTTCAAAAATTCAAAATCACACGGATTCAACGGGATCGCCCGCCGATCCGTAGGTACGGCGGTTATTTAATCAGGACAACATCGTCGAAATAAAACGTTTCGTCCTGTTTGTCAGGACCCTGAATCCGGAAACCGACCTGGGAGAGTTTCTTGCCCGCCGACCAGAAATCGATGTCCGAAATCTTGAATTTGAAGTAGTTCCAGACTCCGGCTTTCACGTCGATTTTGTTTTTGTCGTCAAAGTTGCCAAAACCGGCTTTGCTGGCATCGGTGGTCAGGTAGAGCGAGTAGTCCGCCGAAGCTCCTTTGATCCAGCCCGATACGTAGGTGTAATCGGCCGAATAGGAAATGGCGGAAGCGGACCAGTTGGCAAACGCAATCAGGTGCCAGTTGCCTTTCTGGTAGGTTTTGCCGACCGAAGCCGCGCCGGTTTTAAACTCCTTCGTCGAAACCGCCCCGGCATCCCCCCAGGAACCGTCCGCAAAACCGGTACCGTAGGCATCCGTGAAAATCTGGTACGCTTTGTCAACGTTCACCAGTTCCTGCGTGGTGCGCAGCAAACCCGTGCCGTTGATAATGTCCAGCGTCGCGCGGTTGGCCGTCGTCGCGGGCATCTTCAGGACCAGCTTCTTTTTTTCTTTGGAAACCACGGTGGCCATGTCCGACGTGCCGGTCAGTTTCACCGACACCACATCGTCCAGGTTATTGCCGGTAATGGTGATTTCGGAATCTTTTCTGAAGTTATAATTGGACACCTCGGCCACCGTCGGATAGGCCAGCACCCGGAACGGCACCGACACCGAACGGCCTTCGCTGTTCGTAAAAGTGACCTTTTGTGTGCCCCCCACCACTTCGTCGGGCACCCGGAAAATCAGCGCCTGATCGGTGTTCAGCGTCGGCTGGAAACCGGCGGCCACACTGTCTTTTTCGAAAACGATGGTGCGCATATCGCCCAGGCCCGTACCGGTCAGCGTGATCACGGTTCCGCCCGCGGCCGAGTCAGGCGCCAAGGTCGTCGCCACCGGATTCCCGGCGGCATAGTCCGGTCGGCCGTCGGTTTCTTTTTCGCAGGAACTCATCACGAAACCGGTCACCAAAACCGCCATTGACAAGCCCGTCCATTGATTGAATCTATTGAATTTCATGGTATTGCTTCGTTTAAAGAGACGGTAGACCAGCGGGTTTCGGGAAACAGGAAATCGGCCTTCCCATCCCGCTTGTCGTTCCTGCCTCATCGCTAGTGTCTAGTTATAATACGGCACCGGATCTTTGCCCAATTCGGGATCCTGAACAATTTCACCCGCCGGGATCGGCAGATACATCTTGTCTTCGGTGAAGTTGGTGATGTACGTAGGATTGCCGGTTGCCCCCCGGTTTTGCTTCTCAATCATGGCTTTCGCCTTGGCAAATCCCTGGCGCTGAATGTCGTACCAGTAGTCACCCTCGAACGCAAATTCCACCCGGCGTTCGTGCAGGATCTGGTCCAGCGTCAGCGAGGTCCGGGGGGTTAAACCCGCCCGCGTCCGCACCGCATTCACGGCCTGGAGGGCTTTGGGATCGGCGGTGGAAGCTGCTCCCGCCAGCGTGGCTTCGGCGTAAATCAGCAGCACATCGGCGTAGCGCAGCAGCACCACGTTGTTGCCCGAATTCTGCCCCAAAACCGCATCGCCCCCGAAGCTCTTGCCAGGACCGGCAAAGTATTTGGTAATGTTCGAGCGCGTTGGACTCAGACTTCCGCCGTCGGCGGTGGGTTGCAGCGTATCGTACTTAAACCCGTTGGCCATGAAGGCGTTGTATTTCGGGGCGTTGACGCGCTGCGGTTTCCAGCTGGGGTTGGTCCAGCCGTGCTCCATCACCGACCATTTCCGGCGCAGATCGCCAAATTCGTATTCTTTCAGCAGATCCAGTGACGGCACGTACATCTCCCAGGCATCGGCCTCGGCGGTGCGCAGGGCACTCGCTCCCCGATCCGGGTTCTTGATGTTACCCGTTCCCCAGGGGTCCTGCGCCAACTGGTGCTGAATCGAGAAAAGCGACTCTGGATTGTTGTTCATGCTCATTTTCGTGAACATGCCGTTGTAATCGGCCACCAGGCTGTATTTACCCGAGTTGATCACTTCTTCCGACTTGGCTTTGGCGTTCGCGTAGTCTTTGTTGTAGAGATACAACTTCGCCATCATGCCCTTCGCCGAGTATTTCGTCAGCCGTCCGGCCACGTCCGATTCAGGCAAACCGGCTTCGGCCATTTGCAGTTCTTCCAGCGCAAACCGCAGCACGTCTTTTTGCAGGTAACGCGGAATGTTGAAGTTGCCCGACAAAGCCGTGCTGCCCGGATCGGTGATGATCGGCGCGGCTCCCCAGGTCCGGGCGATGTAGAAATACAGCGTTCCGCGAATGAAATGGCACTCCGCAATGGCCGGATCGAGGTAAGCAGCCCCACCTCCGGCGGCTTTTTTCTCCTCAAACGTCTTGATCATTACGTTGGCGTACCCAATGATTTTGTAGAACGCCCCCCAGGACGCCCCAATCCGCTCGGAAGCCGACGAAACCGTAAAGTTCAGGTAGTCGACATCCGTGTAGGTAAACATATTTCCGGACATCACGTCGCCGATGGCGTCCTGCGCCCGGCTTTCGTAATTCCGCCAGGGCAAACCGCTGTAGAGCGTACTGGTGGCACCCCGAACTTCTTCGGCGTTGTTGTAATAGTTACCGGTTGTTGTGCCCGACAGCGAGGGCCGCTCGATGAAATCTTCTTTGCAGGAAGACAGCAGCAGCGCCGAAATCGCCAGGGCGTATAGGGATTTTCGTTTCATTTTCTTTATGGTTTACGGTATTCGGTTTTCGGTATACGGTTTGTGACCATCTCTCCTGATTCGCGCGTCAGCCACCGTAAACTGAAAACCGGATACCGATTACTTAAAATTGAACATTCGCGCCGATCGTAAACGTCCGGGGGTTCGGGTAGTGACCCGTATCCACGTTCATGAGCTTGATGCTGTTGTTGAACGCGCCGATTTCGGGGTCGTAGCCGGAGTACTTGGTGAAGGTTTTCAGGTTCTGGATGGAACCGTACACCCGCAGGTTCGTCATCTTCACTTTGCTCAGGATGTTTCTCGGCACCCGGTAGCCGAGCGTGATGTTCTGAATCCGCCAGTACGAAGCGTCTTCCACGTAGCGGTCCGACATGGCCGTGTTGTTCTTGTTGGTGGTCGTAAACCGGGGCAGCGCGCCCTCCGTGTTGGTTTCGGTGTAGCGATCGGTCACGGTCCGCATCTGGTTCGACCAGGCGTTGTTCAGCCCTTCCAACTGCCAGCGGAGGAAGTTATAGGCCTTCGCCCCCTGGCTTCCCTGCAAAAACAGCGAAAAGTCGATATCCCGGTAGTTCAGTGAGTTGGTTAACCCCCAGGTGAATTTCGGCAGCGGACTACCGATGAACGTCAGGTCGCTGGCGTCGATCTTGCCGTCGCCGTTGATGTCCTTGTAGCGAATATCGCCCAGCCAGGTTTCATTCGGATTCACCTTGTAGCCAAACTGCGGCAGGCTCTGGTCCAGCTCAGCCTGCGTCCGGTACAACCCGTCGGTGACCAGTCCCCAGAACGATCCTACGGCACTGCCGGGCGTCGTGTGCGTGATCAGGTAGTTGTTGTAATACACTTTCCCGTCGAGCGCCGAAGCCGCACTGGCCGCCCGGTCGTAGGTGTTTTTGAAGTGCGTAAAAACCGCATTGGTTTTCCAGGTGAAATCCCCTTTCTTGATGTTCGTAGTCGTCACGCCAATGTCAATTCCGGTATTGGTCATCTGGCCGGCGTTGCCCAGTGGCGCTTTCAAATCATCCCACTGGTCGCCCACGCCAATCAGGTTCGGGCCGGTCAGGAAGATGATCATGTCGGAGGTTACTTTCTTGTACACGTCAATTGTTGCGTCGATCCGCCCCCCCAGGAAGCCCAGGTCAACCCCGGCGTTGGTGGTTCTCACCGATTCCCATTTCAGGTTCGGGTTCGGAATCCCGTTGATCATGTTCGATGAACCAAAACCGACTGGTCCGGAGAAAAACTGCACCGCGCCCACGTAAGCCGGGTTGGGTGCCCCGCCGGGGAAGTTCTGGTTCCCCACCGTTCCGTAACCGACGCGCACTTTCATAAAATTCAGCACCGTCGAAACGTCGCCTTTCATGAATTTTTCGTTGGAAACCGTCCAGCCCGCCGACACCCCGGGGAAATACCCCCAGCGGTTGTTCGGACCGAAGTTCGACGAGCCATCGGCGCGGAAACTGGCCGAGAGCGAATACCGGTCGTCGTAGGTGTAGTTGGCCCGCGCAAACCAGGATTCCATCGCCCAGTGGCCTTTTCCACCGCTCAATCCCCAGGTAGTCTGGTCGGAGCTACCGGTATTCAGGTCAAAAATGTTGGCCTGCAAATCGACCTTCGTCCCCGACATCGACTGATAGTACGAATTCTGCGCCTGGTGACCGACCGTCGCCTGAATACCGTGTTTGCCGATATACTTATTGTAACTCAGGTAGTTCGTCAGCGACCAGTAGTAGCTGTCCGAACGCGAGTCGATCAGTTTGCTCCGGAACGAGGTTCCGCCCACATTCCCGGCTTTCTGAAACGCAACGTTGTTGTCCTGCCCCAGCGAATACGATACTTCGTTCCGCAGCGACAGGTCTTTCATCAGTTGCAGTTCGGCGTAGAGACTCCCGAACACGTTGTTCGAGGTTTTGGTATTGCCCCGGAACTGGCTGTTTCCGACGAGGTTGGAGTTGCTGTATTGCACCCCGCCTACGGTTTGTCCACCGCCCCAGGAACCGTCCAGGTTTTTCACCGGCACCAGCGGGCTCGTCACCGCGCCCCACCAGATCGTACCTTCGGCGGCATCGGCCAGCGACACATCCTGAATGCTGCGCGAGACGTTGGCGCTCAACCCGACTTTCGCCCAGCTTTTCAATTGCGTATCCAGGCTAAACCGGCTGGAATACCGCTTGAAATTCGAGCCCAGCAGAATCCCTTTGTTATCGAAATAGTTGAGCGACAGGTAGTAGGTGGTCCGCTCTTTGCCGCCCGAAAAGCTCAGCTGGTGGTTATTGATCGATCCGCGCTGAAACATGGCATCCTGCCAGTCGGTTCCGCGGCCCAGCAAATCCGGGTTTTTAAACTCGTCGGCGACCGGGTTTCCGATGATCGGCAGCACCTCGTTCTGGTAGCGGGCAAAACCCCGCAAATCCATCAGATCCAGGCGTTTAGCCACTTCCGAAACGCCGGTATACATTTCGTAGTTGATCTTCCCTTCGCCCGATTTGCCTTTTTTCGTGGTGACCAGAATCACCCCGTTAGCCGCCTGTGAGCCGTAAATGGCCTGCGCGGAGGCATCTTTCAGAACGTCGATCGACTCGATATCGTTGGGGTTCAGCATTGCCATAACGCTGTTTCCGGTTTGACCATCGCCCCCGCCCAGACCGGCATACCCGGTGCTGTTCGAGGTGTTGCCCCCCACAAACGGAACGCCGTCGATGACAAACAATGGGTCGTTGCTGTTGATGGACGTCACCCCGCGTACTTTTACTGACACCCCGCCACCCGGCTGACCGCCGTTGCTGGTTACCGTTACCCCGGCGGCTTTCCCTTGTAGTAACTGGTCGATCCCAGCCGCCGGAATGTCTTTCAGTTCGGCCGCTTTGATCGTGGTGATGGACGAGGTTACGTCCGACCGTTTGGCCGTACCGTACCCAATCACGACCACTTCATCCAGCGATTGGTCGCCGGACAGGAGGGTGATGGTCAGATTCGTGCGCGTGCCTACTTCAACTTCCTGCGTTTTCATCCCGATAAACGAGATTACCAGCACATTGGAACCGGCCGGCAGGTTGATCGAAAACCGGCCATCCGCGTCCGTGGTGGTACCTTGCGTGGTGCCTTTAACAGACACCGTTGCACCCGGCAGCGTATTGCCTTTGTCGTCGGACACCACCCCTTTGACCAGGGCGTTCACATCGGATTTGCCGACATTCGCATTTTTCAGAGACGCCATCACCACCGGATTTTTCGCCGGAACGGTGACGGTATTGGTTCGGTTCTGAGCGTGGACCGCCGTCCAGGAACTCAGCACCAAAACCCCCGAAAGCACATGTTTTATCATACGTAGTTTGAAAAAAGGGACAAAAAATGGGCAACTCTCCAAAAAGCAAAGCCTGAGAGCGCTGGGTAAAAAGTCAAGTTTTTTATGAATGTGTAAAAACCTCAGTAAGTCGAAACGTCCAATTGAAATAACCGGTCAGATCAATCAGAAAGTCCGTTTGGCATAAGCGAAAGAGCGTTAAGTAAGGGTTTAGGATCAAATTTATCAGACTACAAAAGACAGTGGATTCTTAACCAGTTTCTGCATTGGCAGCGAAATCATCACGGAGGTTCCTTTGCCCGGTTCGCTTTGCCACATCACCTGCCCGCCGAGGTACGCAATCCGGGATTTGATGTTGGCAATGCCGTTGCCCTTCATCGAATCGGTTTCGAAATCTCCGCCTTTTCCGTCGTCATCCACACTGATCAGCACGGCTTCGTCATTCGTCATCATCTGCACCGTAATCGTGTCAGCCTCAGCGTGTTTCAGTGCATTGTTCAGCAACTCCTGCACCACCCGGTAGATCATGACCGACGCTTCGTCGCCCAAATCCGGCACTTCGCCGTAGTGTTCGAGTGTCAGGGCGGTTTCGTTCACCAGATTCAGCTTCTGCACCAAATCTTCCAGCGCCGGAATCAGGCCGAAGGTCGACAGGGTATAAGGCCGCAAGTCGCTTGAAATCAGCCGCGTTTCGGTGCAGGCTTCGTCCAGAAACTGGTTCAGCGGTTCCTTCACCGACAGCGGCAGCTGCTCCTGGTGCGCTTCCACAAACAGCTTGATTCGGGACAACTGAATGCCCAGGCCATCGTGCAGATCCCGGGCAATCCGGCTCCGCTCACTTTCCTGCCCCTCAATCATGGCCTGCAACGATTTCAGTTCCAGATCCCGAATCTGCTGCTGTGCAATAACGGTTTGTTGATGCGTAATTAATTTTTGCTGCCGCCGACCGTAGACCAGCGCTCCAACGCCTAAAACGCTGATTAACAGCCCAAAAGCCAGCATCATATTCAGCATATGCTGATGGCGGCTTTGTTCTTCCACCAGTTGTTTCTCCATGGCCAGCGTTTTCACCTGGCTGTCGAGTTCCTGCAACCGGATGCTTTTGGTCTGCTCCGAATAATAAAACTGGTTCGTAAAATCCAGCGTTTTCAGCGCGCTCTCGTACGCATTTTTGTAATCGCCTTTGTGCGAATAACTATCGGCCGAATGCCGGGATAATTCCCGCATCATCGACACGTTTTTTTCCGCTTCGGCGAGCTGGTAGCTTTTCCGGTAAGCCGCAATGGCTTCGTCCGGGCGGTTTTTAAATTGCTCGACCAGACCCAGATAAAAGTAATTCAGCGCAATCAGCCAGTGCGTATTCAGCCGCGTCGACATGGCCAGACTCCGGCTGGCGAAATACTGGGCGGAGTCGGGCTGCTTGTTCCGCAAGTACGTATTAGCCAACAAATTATGCGCGTAGGCCTGCAAATACTCCTGCTTGTACCGGGCGCTCATCTGTTCGGTTTGCCGCAGCTCGGAAATCAGGCTTTTCGGAATCGGGTCTTTCTTCTGGGCCAGGTTCGCAAACGCCAGCCGGCACTCAATCACCTTCGGCCAGTTCTGTTTCCGCCTGAAATACTGGAGCGCCTTCCCCAAGTACTTTTCGGCGTAAGGCTGCATAAAAACGTCCTGGGTGTAATAATCGCCAATCTTGATGTGGACGTCGTAATACCCCAGCGAATCACCCCGCAGGTGGTAGTACTTCATGCCGTTGAAATATGCATCGAGCGTATACTTGTTGTAACCGTACTGCTGCTGATACAACCAGCCCAGGTGTTCGTACGATTCGGCGACCCCGGCATAATCGCGGTCTGCCACCAACTGCCGGATCTGGTTCTTCACGCTATCAATCGACGCCGGTTCGGAAGCCGCCTGCGCTATCGACCACAAACCGCCCAACCCCCCAAGCACCAGCAGGCTCAGGAATCGTTTCAGGAGGTAATGGGCCCGGACAGGTGATCGCATCAGAGGAGTCGGCAAAGGTGACGTTGTATCTATAAAACCTTTAAATATGTCTATTTATTGTTATAAAACTTCAAGTCGCCTGTTAATCAATGCACTGTAATTCCATGGCGGTTTTGATCAGCAAAGCCGTATTCGGAACGCTGAATTTCATGAGCAGGCTGCTCCGGTGAAATTCGATGGCTTTGGCGCTGACGAACAACTGCGTTGCCATCTGCTGCGTCGTCAGGCCCTGCGCAATCAGCGTTAGCACTTCGGATTCGCGGGGCGTCAGGTTCGGCTTTACGCCCGGCCCGTGCGCCGGTTTTTTACGCGGTTCGTCGTGCAGCAGAATGTTCGTAATGGTTTCGTTGAAATACGGTTTTTCGTCGTAAACCGTCCGAATCGCCTGCAACAACTCTACTTTGGTGGTATTTTTCAGTAAATAACCGCGCGCGCCTTTCTTCACCACCCGCTTGATCAAACTTGCATCATCGTGCATCGTCAGCGCAATCACTCTCGTTTTGGGATACACCCGGTTGATGTGTTCGCAGAGCGCCAGGCCGTCTTCGATGTGCGGAAACGAAATGTCCAGCAACACCACGTCGATCGGCGTCTGATGCAGTTGCGCCATCACCGATGATCCGTCAAAACAGCGCGCTGTCACGTCAATTTCCGACGAACCCGACAGGAGCGCTGTAATCCCCTCCACAAACACATTATGATCATCCGCAATCAGTACTCGTATCATCAATCCGTTTACGTTACTCTGCTGGCCGAAAAACCGTATCGGTCGTATAACAGCAGAACGGTCGTTAAAATTTACCAATTCCGCCATCAATTTTTCCCAGCGCTTAAATTGAATATTGTTTAGCAAAAATAGGACAATGCGAGTAGCTTTCGGAATAGGGGAAACCCCCGTTTTTTGAAAATTAGGGAAAACCCTAAGTCCGGTCAATGGGTTGGGAAACGCACGGCCAAAACCGGCAGGAGCCTTTAGTCAAGGATGGTCGAGAACGGCTGCTCGTAGGCTTCGCCGTAGATGGCTTTGTAATCGCGGGTAAATTTTTCGAAGGCTTTTTTAGCCAGGGTGTGTTTGCCCATCAGGGCCAGGGCCTTGCACTTCAGAATAATGGCGTCTTCGTTGACGGGATCGTAGTAAAAGATAAAATTGGTTATCTCGATCAGAAACTCCGGATCTTCGTGAAGGTCCAGCTTCTCAGCGTATTGCAGAAAGGTATTGATGATTTTATTCGAAATATCGGACTTGAAATCGTCCAGCCAGTAGTATTCCGTATTCAGCAGAAACGGCCCGCGCTGCGTGATCTCGCCCAGTTCAATGACGGTTTGTTTCGTGAAGGTTTTCTTATCGTTGCTAAGCACCAGATACCGCTCATAATCCACGTAAACCTGATTAAAATCGAACTCCACTTTCCAGTAGCCCGACTCTTTGGAGAGCGAGCAGCCGCCCACTTTTTCCAGCAGATTGCGCAGTTTGGTCATGTTGACCGAGCGGTTGTTGCTGGCATCCCGACCGGATTTATCGGGCCAGAGCAGTTCATTCAATTTCTCGGAGGGAACGCCCCGCTGTTTGCCGATGCTGTTGAGGGTCAGCAGCAGAAAAAGCTCTTTCAGGAGCGGAGTAAACGCTTTGGTGAGGTCAAAACCGGCCTGATCGACCACCTGAAAATTACCAAACAAAAAGAGGCTGGCCGGTTTTTCGGGATCTGGTTTCAAGGCCGGCCCCACCGGCAGAACCTCACTGGTAGCCAGCGGTTTTTCGTCCACGGTCGTTTCAACGGCTTCCGTCATCGGGAACGCAGCCGGTGGCCCTTCCGACGGAAGCCGCATGACGCCAACGCCGTATTGTCTGCGTACGTACAGCACCACCAGCGCCCCCACGACCAAACCGCCCAGACCCAGCAGCCAATAGAGCGAAACCGCCGGTTTCTCGGAAGCCTGCTGCACCACCAGTCCATTTGGCGGAAACGAAATCGTGTAGAGTTTCACCGCGGTTTTGCCTTCATTCTCATTCCAGTACGAGGTGACGGCGACCAACTTCTGGCTGGTGGGACAATAATAAAGATCCGCGTAGGAATGAACATCGTGGAACGGATACGGAATGGCCTTCCCAAGCGCTTCGAATCCGGGCTTGGTCAGCGAACCGCGGATGAGCTGGAGATTCGATTTAAACTGCTGGTTGGGGAAAATAAGGCCGTAAAACTGCCGGGATTTAGGATCGATGACCAGCGAATTGGCAAAGGCAAAATCGGTTTTGGGCAGGTCCAGTTCAAAAAGTTTATGAAACGTATGGTCCCTGACCACATACTGCAAAAAGTCGTAGGAATTCCGGGGGTTCAGCATCTGCTCGCCCGTCAGACTGCCGTACCCACCCATCACGTAGGCCGTGTCCGAACCGGGGGTTACGCCCAGCGCAGCCAGGTAACGCGGTGTGTATACGTCATTGGTCACCGGGCTGGTTTCCCACGTCCGGGTTCCGAAATGATACGTTTCAATGCGGTTTTTATAGGTCAATTGCCCATACCCGCCGAGAACGTACAGGGAGGTGTCCGGGCCGGCAATGAATTTGTTGGCGTGCCAGTATTCGGTCACCGGCACCGCGTTGGGCGTGATCGCTTCGGCCGACCACTGGCCGGAAACCGAGTCGTAAACGGCAATGGCTTTCTGATCCAGGTAGAAATTATACAATCTGCGGGTGAACGGATTAAAAACCGCCTGACTGCCCCGGAAGAAGCCCGGCGGGCGGTTTTTCTGGGGCAGCACCCGCCCCTGCCGGTTTGGGATCGAATAGCGGTACAGCTGATCGGCGCCAACCAGGTAAACGGTTTCCGAAAACGGGTCGAAGGCCACCGTCGCGACGCCTTTTATAACCCGCTGTTCGGCCAGCTTCCACTCCGTGTGCAGCGACTGAACCCAGACCGGATTTTTGATGACCGCCAGCCGCCCGCTGATTGCATCTTTCGCCGTGGTTCCGTTGACCTCCTTCAGCGGCCAGTGATACGCGGGTTTGCCGTCTTCCGAAATCACAATGTCTTTCACATTCATGGGCGGCAAATCCTTCGACTTGAATTCCCGAAACTCATTGCCTCCGAAAAAAACTCTGAAACAGCCTTTGCCCCGGAACGATCCTTTATCGTTGACGACCAGCGCCTGATTCGCATACACCTGCACGGTATTCTGCGTCCGGTCGAAGCGGATTCGGAAGTGGTTCCACTGCCGGTAGAGCTGACGGGCATCGAGCCGGATGACGGATTTGGAAAACCGGTCGCCGATAATCACTTTAAAACACAGGGATTTTTGATCGTACAGCAGATCGAGGTTGTGCTTCTCGTCCTGAACAATCCGGAAAATATACCCAAAATAGGTCTTGTAATTCGGAACCAGCGACAGATCGAACGACAGGTCAACGACGCCATCGAGGCACAACGGTTTATCCGGGCTCAGGTCCAGCGACGTCCGCGCATCCTGAATGTCTTCCTGGCCAACAAAGCGCAAACCGTAGGATTGCGCCCTGAGCGTTGGCAACGTCAGCAGGCCGGTTACAATCGTCAGAAAAAGAATTCGCAGGAAGTTGCTGTCCATCGGTTTTTTGAAACCCAACGCCCGGTTAACCACCCCGCCGGCCCCGGCGGGTCGCGGTAGGTTGGCTAGCTGCGCGTCGGCTTTCCTGTCATTGCTTGCCCTCCAGAGCACCACACGTTGCTCATTGCCTTGGAGTTACCCGGCATCCCGTCGTTGTCAAACCGCCGGAACGAAAGCTGCCCTCCAAAGCAGACCGACTAAATTAGAAAAATCTGATAATAAAATTAACAAAATACAGAGCCTGCCCCCGCTTATTAAGCATTTATTAAGATTTTTTTAAGCCCTCCCCGCGTACTTCGTAGCCTGTTTAATCCAACAAAATCAGGATTTATGAAAAAAATTACTTCTACTTGCCAAACGCTGGGATCGTTCGTGTGGGCGTGTCTGCTGGCCGGACTGGCCGGGTCACCGCCTGCCTGCGCCCAGGCCGTTCTGGCCCGCCAGACGCAGCCGACCGCCGGACTCAGCCGGAGCGTCCAGGACCGCACCGTAACCGGCCGGGTGGGCGACGAGAAAGGAGCCGCCTTACCGGGGGTCAGCGTGCTGCTGAAAGGGTCGACACGGGGCACGACCACCAACGAAAATGGGACGTATTCGTTCAGCATTCCGGGCGGAGAAGCCACGCTGGTTTTTTCGTTTGTCGGTTATACGTCGCAGGAACGGGCCGTTGGCAACCGGAGTACGCTGGACATTACGCTCGTTGAAGACGCCAAAGCGCTGAGCGAAATCGTGGTGGTCGGCTACGGAACCCAGAAGAAAGTAAACGTGACGGGTGCCATCGCCACCGTCGCCAGCAAAGACATTGTCATCAATTCGAACAACGACGTAACAAACACCCTGACCGGCCGCGCGCCGGGCGTGCGGGTGGTGCAGATGTCCAGTCAGCCCGGCAAGTACGATTCGCAGATCGACATTCGCGGGTTCAGCTTTACGGACCCGAACGACATCAACGGCAACCAGACCGGCGGCCCGCTGATCATCGTGGACGGCGTTCAGCGCGACAAAGCCGGTTTTGACCGGCTGGACCCGAACGAGATCGAAAGCGTATCGATTCTGAAAGACGCGACAGCCGCCATTTACGGGGTAAAAGCCGCCAACGGCGTGGTGCTGGTCACGACCAAAAAAGGCACCCAGGGCAAGGTGCAGGTCAATTACACGGCGCATTTCGGGCAGCAGATCATCACCAAATACCCGGAACTGTCAAACGCCTACCAGTATGCCACGCTTTTCAATGAGCAGCACGTCAACAACAACATCAGCAACCGGCAGGAGTTTACCCCGCCCAAGTACTCCGCGCAGCAACTCGCCGATTTCCAGAGCGGTACTGCGCCAAGCACCGACTTTCTGAAGGCCGTCATGCGCAACCGGGCGCCCCAGCAGCAGCACAACCTGACCATCAACGGGGGCAACGAAAAAATCCGGTATTTTGCCTCCGCCGGTTTTTTCGGGGAAGACGGTTTGTTCAACTCGAACATCATGATCGGCAAAAAGTACAACCTCCGGCTGAACGTCGATGCCGAACTGACCAAAGGACTGACGATGGGGGCCAACATCGCCCTGATCAACTCGATCAGCCGGGAACCGAGCCAGGCCATCTGGTCGTTGCTGAAAAACACCTGGCAGTGGGACCCGACCGAACCCCTCTACTCCAACAACGATCCGGCGTATCTGCGCCAGCCGCTCAGTGCGTTGAGCCATCCCATTGCCGACTTTTCGGAAGCCTACAGCGGCTACAACCGGAACAACGAAAAATTCCTGACCTCCACGTTTCAGTTAACCTACCAGATTCCGTTCGTCAAAGGACTGAGTGCGAAAGCCCAGTACGCCTACGACAACAACTACAACGTCCGGAAGCAGTTCACGAAAAAGTACAACCAGTACGAATACCTGTTCGACGCAGCCACGCAGTCGTACTACCAGAAAGCCTACGCCCACCTGGCGCCTTCGCGGCTGACGGAAGCCTTCGGACAGGGCCGGCGGAATGACATTCAGCTGTCGTTCAACTACCAGAACACCTTCGGCAAACACAACGTCGGCGCCCTGGCCCTCTACGAGCAGATTGACCGCGAAAACACGAGCAACAACGCCAGCACCCAGTTCATCATCGACGCCGTGGATCAGCTCGTGGCCGGAAACCGGAAAACCGACGCCATCGGCTCCGGCTACAGTTCGAGCGCCAACATGAGCTACGTGGGCCGGCTCAATTACGACTACGACGGTCGGTATCTGATCGAAGGCGGTTTTCGCTACGACGGTTCGTCGAGTTTCCCGAAAAACAGCCGCTGGGGCTTTTTCCCGTATGTCTCGGCGGGCTGGCGGCTTTCGGAAGAGACCTTCGTGCGCGACAATCTGCCCTTCGTTTCCAATCTGAAAGTACGCGGCTCCTACGGGGTGCTGGGCGACGACGGCATTTCGGGCGCATCGTTCCAGTTCCTGACCGGCTACACATACCCCAGCAGTGGCTACCAGTTCGGCACCACCTTCGTCGGCGGACTCGGGTTCAAAAACTCGGCCAACCCGGACATTACCTGGTACACCTCCACCACCACCGATTTCGGGCTGGAAGGCAGCTTGTGGAACGGGCTGCTTTCGTTCGAAGCCGACGTGTTCCGGCGGGACCGCGATGGGTTGCTCGGCGACCGGATTTCGACCATTCCGGCAACCTACGGCGTGAACCTGCCGCAAGTCAATCTGAACCAGGACCGGACGCAGGGTTTTGAGGTCGTGCTCGGCCACCGCCATAAAGTCCGGGGCATCAGTTACTCGATTTCGTCAAACCTGAGCTACGCCCGGACGCAATACCGCTACCGCGAAGAAACACCCGCCAACAGCGATTATGATTTCTGGCGAAACCGCAACGCGGGCCGGTTTAACGACATCGTCTGGGGCTACAAAACCGACGGTCAGTTCACCAGCCTGGAAGAAATCCGGAGCTGGCCCATCATGGACGGTGCCGGAAACCGCACCATTCTGCCCGGCGACATTCGGTACGTGGACCTGAACGGCGACGGCATCATCAACAACCTCGACGAAACCATCATCGGACGCGGGCAGAGCAAACCGGCCATTTATTTCGGAACGAACCTCACGCTTTCGTGGAAAGGCTTCGATGTGGCGGTTTTGTTCCAGGGCGCCACGATGTACCAGGTAGCGTACCAGGATCAGCTTTCCCGGCCTTTCTACTTCCAGACCGCCAACCCGATCAGCGCGTTCAACGACCGCTGGCACCGTACCGACGTGGTGGATGCCGCCAGCGAATGGATTCCGGGCAAATACCCGTCTACCGGCCAGCGGCAGAATTACAAAAGCAACGAATTCTGGCGGTTCGATGCCACCTACCTGCGGGTGAAAAGCCTCGAAATTGGCTACAGCCTGCCAAAAACGCTGCTGAGCAAGGCCAAAGTGAGCGGTTTGCGGGTGTTCGCCAACGGGTATAACCTTTTCACCTGGTCGAAAGGGCTGGATTTTGTCGATCCCGAATACACCGACGACCGCTTGTACAGCTACAACTACCCGCTGACCATGAACGTGAACCTGGGTCTTCAACTTTCTTTTTAACGTACTGACCATGAATCGTTTCAAAACGTATATTTCCTTCCTGACCCTCATCCTTCTGTCGGCCTGCAGCGACAGTCTGCTGGACAAAAAACCGGTGGACCTGCTAACCGCCGAGCAGGTTTTCAGCAGTCCGGAGGCCGTGGAAGCGTATTTCGCGACGTTCTACAAAGATTTGCCCGTCGAAGATTTCAGCTACTGCAACGGCCGGTTTGGGGAGTTTCCGGGCAACGGCGACGGCTACACCGCCAACTGGACCTGGGAGTCGACCAACTCGACCAACGCCCAGAACAACGACGAGAACTGGGGTAAACTCTACCGCGCCATCCGCAACGTCAACACGTTCATCAAGGAAATCGCGACGGTCAGTATTCCGGAAGCTACCAAAAAGGGGTACGTAGCCGAAGCCCGGTTTGTGCGGGCGTACTACTACCAGGAACTGGTCAAATACTGGGGCGGGGTGCCCATTTTGCTGGAACCGCAAACCGTGGACGGCAGCGACACCCAGGCGCTGAACCTGCCGCGCAGCAAGGAAGCCGAGGTCTGGGACCTGGTGAAATCGGACCTGGATTTCGCGGCCGCCAACCTCCCCGCAACCAGCGTCTACGGACGGGCCAACAAATACGTCGCCCTGGCGCTGCTTTCCCGGACCATGCTCCACGCCGGTTCCATCGCCAAGTTCGGGACGGTGCAACTCGACGGGCTGGTCGGCATTGATGCCGCCAAGGCGAATGCCTATTTGCAGGCGGCTTATGATGCGGCCAAAACCATCATGGCCGACGGCAAATACAGCCTGTTCAACAAGTACCCGACCGACAAGGCGCAGAATTTTCAGTTGCTTTTTTACGAACTGCAGGGCAATCCGGAAGCGATTTTCTGCAAAGGCTGGGACTACGAATCGACCCGCCGGACGCACTCGCAGGATCTGATGGCCTTGCCGGAAGCCATCCGCTCGCCAATTGGATACGCCAACCGCCTGACGCCGAGCCTGGACATGGTGGAACGGTTTGATTACATCGACGGGTCAGCCGGTGCGCTCAACATCGGTACACCCGGCGCGTACGTCCATTATAAAAACCCGCAGGACGTGTTTAAAAACAAAGATCCCCGGTTTTTTGGCTCCGTCATTTCAACCAACAGCGCGTTCAAGGGCGTCGAGATTACCGGCCAGCGGGGCGTCATCTACAACGGCGTCCGCTACAACGGCACGGCCCTCAACCAGTATTTCGACATCGATAAAAAGCAGATTGTGGCCAATCCGACGGCCAATTCGGTGCGGGCCACGGGCAATTCCAACAACGGCGCGGTGACGTTCTGGCTGAAAAAATGGCTCGATCCCACCCGCCCCGCCAACCTTTGCGTCGACTGGAGTTCGGAAACCGACTGGCTCGATATGCGGCTGGGGGAAGTGCTGCTGAATTACGCTGAAGCGGCTTTTGAACTCGGAAAACCGGCCGGCGAAGCCCTGGATGCCGTCAATCAATTGCGGACCCGGGCGGGCGTTGCCACCCACAAAACCATCGACCGCGACAAAATCCGCCGGGAGCGAACCGTCGAACTGGCCTGGGAAAACCGCACCTTCTGGGATTTGCGACGCTGGCGGACCCTGACCACCGAGTTCAGCGGCTGGATCCCCAACGGCTTGTACATCTACTACGACGTCAACGCCAAAGATTACGTCTTTGAACGGACGCCAAACGGCGGTGGCAAGACCTACCAAGAACGCGATTATTACTTCCAGATTCCGGGCGGTGAGCGCAGCAAAGCGGGCTCTTTACTAGGCAACGGCAACCCCGGTTATTAACAGCATCAACCCATGAAAGCGATCAAACTTGTTAGTATCCTTCCCCTTCTGCTCGCTGCGGTTTTCAGCGGCTGCAAAAACTGGGACAATTTTGTGGCCCCGGATTCGGGCATCTACGGCAAACTGACGGATGCCGAAAACGGCCAGGCGCTCGAGCTCCGGCAACCCGGCGGAGGAACCGTCCGGTTGATTCAGTGGGACAAGGCGAAGTACCCGAATCCCGGCACGACGGACATCGAAATCAAAGCCAACGGCGAGTTTTCGGCCACGCAGTTTTTTGCCGGAACCTACAAAGCGTTCCCGCGCGACGGGGCGTTTCTGTACCTGCCCGCCGATTCGGCCACCATCCAGTTGAACGCCGGGGACCGCTCGGAGCTGAATTTCAACGTCACGCCCTTTTACCGGATATCGGCCACGGTCACCGACAGCACGTTTTCGTACACCATTACGAAACCGGCCGCCAACACCACGACCAAGATTTCGCAGATAATTTTCATGATCGGCGACTACGAGATCGTGAACGAAAGCGTCAGCTCCAATGCCTCGGGGTATTACATCAACCTCTGGCGGCAGGACATTCCCGGCAGCACGACCGACGCCAGCATCGTGGGCGTTCCCCGCACGTTTACCTTCAAATGGGCCGACACCCATTTGAAAAAAGGCGAGTACTATTTCCGGGTCGGCGTCCGGACCACCGCCGTGGCCAAATACAACTACAGCCCGGTGGTCAAAGCCACAGTCCGCTGACGGTTTTTGGTACTTGGCGGTCTTAGGGTCGCACAGCCCCCGGTTTGCACCGGGGGTTAGTGAATCGTGTCTGGCACATGCCCAAACGGTTATTTCTAACCCCACTTAATATCGCCCCATTCTTCCTGCAAACGATTATGAGCTAAAAAACTATATTTGGGAGGTAACGACCCTTATCTCAATTCACTATGGAGCCGAATCCTGAGGAACTTCGTCAGCAGGCCGAACAATTATTTAAAGAAAAAAAGTATCGCCTATAATTACCACATCAAAGACCAGTTAAAAGATCAGCCCGAAAAAGTAGAAATCGTCATTTCGCATTTGCCGTTTAAATAAGCCTGAATGAAAACCGTCTTTCCCTGCCTATTCCTGCTCACTTGTTTCCTACCCGGTTTTTCCCAAAAACCGGGTTCCTTAAAACTCTGGTACAACCAGCCCGCGGGCAACACCTGGACCAATGCGCTGCCGGTCGGCAACGGGCGGCTGGGCGGCATGGTCTACGGCAATCCGGAGCAGGAAATCATCAAACTCAACGAAGCCTCGGTCTGGTCGGGCGGGCCCAACCGCAACGACAACCCCGACGCGCTGGCGGCCCTGCCGACGATCCGGCAACTGATTTTTGACGGCAAACACGCCGAAGCCCAGAAACTGGCCGCCGAGAAAATCGAGTCGAAGAAAGCACAGGGCATGCTGTTTCAGCCCGTCGGCACCCTGAATCTGGCGTTTCCGGGTCACCAGACAGGCACCGATTACTACCGCGAACTGGATCTGGAAAAAGCCGTTACGACCACGACGTACACGGTCGATGGCGTCAAATACACCCGACAGGTCCTGGCCTCCGTGCCCGATCAGGTCATCGCTGTTCGCCTGACCGCCAGCCAGCCCGGCAAACTGACCTTTGCGGCCTTCCTGACCAGTCCGCAAAAAGCAGAACGAACAACCGAAGGTCCGAACAAACTGGTGCTCACCGGCATCACCAGCGACCACGAAGGCGTCAGGGGCCAGGTGCGCTTCAACGCCCACGTCCGGCTTTTGCCCGAGGGCGGAAAACTGAGTAAAACCGACACTTCGGTGGTGCTGACCGGAGCCAGCGCGGCCACCCTGTACGTGTCCATCGGCACTAATTTTGTCGATTACCAAACGCTGACGGCCAACCCGCAGGCCCGCGCCGATGAGTACCTGACCAAAGCCGCCGGAAAACCGTTCAAAACCGTACTGGCCGCCCATCTCGCCAGTTACCAGACCTATTTCAGGCGCGTCAACCTGGACTTAGGCTTTACGGACGCGGCCAAACTTCCCACCGACGAGCGCGTCCGGCAGTTTGCGTCGGGCCACGATCCGCAGCTCGTTTCGCTTTATTTTCAGTTCGGGCGGTATTTGCTCATTTCCTGTTCGCAGCCGAAGGGAACCGGGTATCCGAGCCAGCCCGCGACGCTCCAGGGGATTTGGAATGCGGAAATGAGACCGCCCTGGGACAGCAAATACACCATCAACATCAATACCGAAATGAACTACTGGCCCGCCGAAGTCACCAACCTGACCGAGATGCACGAGCCGCTGGTTCAGCTGGTGAAAGACCTCTCGCAAACCGGCGCAGAAACCGCCCGGGTGATGTACGGCGCGGGCGGCTGGCTGGCCCACCACAACACGGATTTGTGGCGCATCACCGGCCCCGTCGATCCGATTTTTTACGCCCTCTGGCCGATGGGGGGCGCGTGGCTGAGCCAGCACCTTTGGGAGAAATACCGGTATTCGGGCGACAAAGCCTACCTGAAAACCGTCTATCCGGTCATCAAGGGCGCGGCCCGGTTTTTCGTCGATTACCTGATCGAAGAACCGACCCACCGCTGGCTGGTAGTCAGCCCCAGCATGTCGCCCGAAAACGCCCCGGCCAGCCGCCCCAACACCACGATCGGCGCCGGGCATACGATGGACAACCAGCTTGTTTTTGACATCCTGACGAGCGCCCTGCGAGCCGCCGAAGCTCTGAACACCGACGCGGAGTTTGTCAAAATCCTGAAGGAAAAACGCGCCCGGCTGGCCCCGATGCAGGTCGGCCAGGTCGGCCAGCTGCAGGAGTGGCTCGAGGATCTGGACAACCCGAAAGACCAGCACCGGCACATTTCGCACCTCTACGGTCTGTATCCGTCGGGGCAGTTGTCGGCCTACCGCACGCCCGAACTGTTCAGCGCGGCCCGCACCTCGCTCGAACACCGGGGCGACGTTTCGACGGGCTGGTCGATGGGCTGGAAAGTCAACTGGTGGGCGCGGCTGCTGGACGGAAACCGGGCGTATAAACTCATCACCGACCAGCTCTCGCCCGTGGATGCGCCGGGCAAAAAAGGCGGGGGCGGCACCTACAAAAACCTGTTCGACGCCCACCCGCCGTTTCAGATCGACGGCAATTTTGGCTGCACCGCCGGTATTGCCGAGATGCTCATGCAAAGCTACGACGACGCCATTCATTTGCTACCGGCGCTGCCCGACGTCTGGCAGTCCGGCAGCATCAGCGGTTTGCGGGCGCGGGGCGGTTTTGAACTGGTGTCGCTGGAGTGGAAAAACGGCAAAGTGACCAGGCTGATCGTCAAATCCAACCTCGGCGGCAACTGCCGGATCCGGACACCGAACAACCTGAAAGCCAGCATCATTACGTTAAAAACCGCACGGGGCGCAAACCCTAATTCGTTCTACCAGCCGGAAGAAACCGCCAAAGCCCTCGTATCACCCAAGGCAACCTCTAGTCCACTGACCCTAAAAGAAACGGTGGTGTATGATTTCCCGACGCAGGCCGGAAAAACCTATCTTCTTACGTTGTAACTTACGGGTAAAATTGTCATTCCTGAACCCATGAAAAACCGTATCTGGATCGCCAGTCTGCTGGCGGCATCCGCCCTGGTGGTGACCTGCCAGGTTTCCCGCCAAACCGCCACCCCGCAAACCGCCAGCCCGAAGGCCGTTCCCCGCAGCACGAACGAAACCGCGGTTCCGGCGTTTACGATGAATCCGTCGCCCGCTCACCTGACGCCCGAACAGAGCCTGAAATCGTTCCGGCTGCCGAAAGGCTATCACCTCGAACTGGTTGCCAGCGAACCGATGATTCACGAGCCCGTCGCCGTGGCCTGGGACGGCAACGCCCGCATGTACGTCGCCGAAATGGACACCTATATGCAGGATGTGGACGGCACCAACGAGCACGCGCCGATCAGCCGGGTAAAACTGCTGGAAGACACCAACGGCGACGGGAAGATGGACAAAAGCACGGTTTTTATCGACAAGCTGCTGCTGCCCCGGATGCTGCTGTGCGTCGGGCACGAACTGCTGGTCAACGAAACCGATACGTACGACATTTTTAGCTACAAAGACACCAACGGCGACGGCGTGGCCGACGAAAAAAAACCGGTTTTTGTCTTGGGCAAAAAAGCACCCGGCAACCTCGAACACCAGCGCAGCGGCCTGGACTGGAACCTCGACAACTGGATTTACGTCACCGTTGATCCGATCCGGTTTCGCTACGCGAACGGGGTCCTGAAAGCCGACTCGATTCCGAGCGGTTCGGGCGGTCAGTGGGGCCTGACGCACGACAATTACGGGCGGCTTTTCTTTTCGTCGGCGGGGGGCGAAGTGCCCGCACTGGGATTTCAGATTAACCCGATTTACGGCCGCTTGGAGCTTCCCGATCAGTATTCGCCGGCGTTTAACGCGGTTTGGCCGATCATCAAAACGCCGGACGTTCAGGGCGGGGTGCAGCGCATCCGGCCCGCCGACACGACGCTCAACCACTTCACGGCCAGTTGCGGTCAGGTTGTTTTTCGCGGAGACCGGCTGCCCGCCGACCTGAACGGTGATTTGCTGATCTCCGAGCCGGTGGGCCGTCTGATTCGCCGGGCCAAAGTCCGGACCCAGGCGGGCAAAACGACGCTCGAAAACGCCTACCAGCAGCAGGAGTTCATTGCATCGACGGACATGAATTTCCGGGTGGTGAATATGTACACCGGTCCGGACGGCTGCCTGTACCTCGTGGACATGAACCGGGGCATTATTCAGGAAGGCAACTGGACAAAACCGGATAGCTACCTCCGCCCGCAAATCACGCGGCTGGGACTGGACAAAAACATCCAGCACGGCCGGATTTACCGGCTGGTGCACGACGGAATCAAACCGGGTCCGGTGCCCAGACTGCTCGACGAACCGGGCGCCCAACTCGTGACGTACCTGAGCCATCCGAACGGCTGGTGGCGCGATAACGCCCAGAAAGAACTGATTGTGCGCAACGATCAATCCGTGGTTCCGGTCCTGAAAACCCGGGCTGCCGATCCGAAAAACAGTGCGCTGGGCCGGATTCATGCACTCTGGACGCTCGAAGGGCTGAACGCGCTCGATAAAACCGTCATTCTGAGTGCCTTGACGGATTCCGACGAGCAGGTTCGGCGGACGGCGGTCCGGTTGACGGAACCGTATCTGAAACAAAATGATGAGCAACTGCTCGCCCGCGTTGGGGAGCTGACGAAAGACCCGAGCGCGGATGTGCGGACGCAGTTGATTCTGTCGCTGTCGTACAGCCAGGGTCCGCAGGCCAAAGCATTGGCGCAGCAAACGGTTGCAATGGCGCCCGAGGTTGACATGCTGGCCCGCGCGCAGCGGAGTCTCGACCGGAACGAAGACGTGAAGAAATTCGGCCGGAAGCTGGGCAGTCTGGAGGAAATGGACCGAAAACTGGTGCTCAACGGCGCCAACATCTACAAATCCCTCTGCACGACCTGCCACGGCCCCGAAGGCAAGGGTCTGGACAGCAAAGCCGCTCCCCCGCTGGTGAACTCGCAGCGGCTCCGCGGCCGGAACAAGGAGATTCCGATCCGGATTTTGCTGCACGGTTTGTCGGGCCCGATCGACGGCCAGACCTACCCCGACCTGATGCCGCCGATGGGGGCCAACGACGACGAATGGATTGCGTCCGTGCTGAGTTACATCCGGTACGAATTTGCCCCTTCCAACAGCCCGGCCGTGCGGCCCGCCGACGTAAGAGCGGTTCGCGAACAAACCACCGGACGCGAGAAACCCTGGACGATGGACGAGCTGATCAAACCGGGTAGTCGTGGGCGCTAACCCCCGCTCGTCCGACGATTTTTAAACCGCCCCCATCACCTCACCAAGCCGGGCATCCTGCGTAAACCCATTCCCTACCGGTGATCCGTCCCCTTCAGGGGTTGGGTGCCTATTGACCAAATTTTACCAAAACGATCTGATGAAAAACCGTTCCTTCTTCCTTGTCTCTTGCTTTATCCTGCTGTTCCTGAGCGCCCAAAGCCGGGCGCAGGAGGTTACCTATGATGAAAAAGGCTGTCTATTCACGCGTTACAACGGGCTGGTGATGGCGGGCTACCAGGGCTGGTTTGCCGCCCAGGGCGATGCGTCGGAGCGCGGCTGGCACCACTACCAGAAACGCGGCAAGTTCGAACCCGGTTTTGCGTCCATCGACTTCTGGCCCGATGTAAAAGACTATCCCACGACCTATAAAACCGCCTTTCAGTACGCCAACGGCGAAGCAGCTTCCGTGTACAGTCCGTACGACGAGTCCAGCGTCGATCTGCATTTCAAGTGGATGAAGGAGTACGGCATCGACGGCGTGTTCATGCAGCGGTTTCTGGCCGAGATCAAGTCGGAAAAAGGCAAACGGCATTTCAACAAAGTGCTGGAAAACGCCCTGAAGGCATCCAGAAAATACGGCCGGGCCATCAGCATCATGTACGACCTGAGCGGTTCCAGTTCCGCCGACCTGGACCTGCTGGTAAAAGACTGGGAAGAATTGCAGCAAGTTTTCGCCCTCTTCGACAACCAGAAACACCCGGGCTACCTGCGGCACAACGGCAAACCCCTGCTGGCGATCTGGGGCGTCGGCTTCAACGATGGGCGCAAATACACCGTGGCCGATATTCAGGCGCTGGTGGAAAGCGTGAAAGGACCGACCAAAAAAGCGTCCATTCTGCTCGGCGTGCCCTACTACTGGCGGACGATGACCAAAGACACCGAACCTTCGGAGCAGCTCCATGCGCTCATCAAAAGCGCCGACGTGATCATGCCCTGGGCCGTGGGGCGCTACAACCCGACCACCTACGCGACGGTTTCGGGTACCACGCTGGCGGACGATGTGGCGTGGTGTAAAGCCAACCAGATCACGTACGTACCGCTGGTGTTTCCGGGCTTCAGTTGGGGCAATCTGAAAAACGCGCCCACCGTCTATAACCAGATTCCGCGCCTGAAAGGCGATTTTCTGTGGCAGCAGGTCGCCGGAGCCCAACAGGCCGGAGCGAAAAATCTATACGTGGCGATGTTCGATGAAGTGGACGAAGGAACGGCCATTTTCAAGACGAAAAAAGAAGGTGAATTGCCGCTGAACGGCGACGGCCGGTTTGTCGGTATCGAAGCCGATCTGGATTCGGATTATTACCTGTGGCTGACGGGCCAGGCGACCCACTGGTTTCACGGCAAAAAAGGCTACAGCGCCCAAAAGCCCGTGCGCAAAAAATGACTCCGACGGTCAGAGTGACCCATAAAGTAATTCCCGCCACTTACCAGCCCATTTCCGCCAGTTACCAGTTGCGGTTTCGGATTCCGTTCGCAACCCGCCAAGTTTGTATCGGCCAAACGAAAAAGCCGCAAGGGGACGCCGAAAACCTGGTTAGAGTAGGCACAGCAAACACACCAATTTAAAACACAAATTCTAATGAAAAAGCAAGTTTCAAAAATCACGCTGAAGACCGACAAAATCATCGCTTTATCAAAAAACCAGGCTCAGAACGTCCTGGGTGGCCGCCCGCACAAAACCGCAACGGCTTGTACGTCTAAAATCTGCGAACCGTAAGCCATACCCGCCGGTGCGGTTTTCCCGCACCGACTGCACTGACAGGGACGAAGGAGCTGGTGCTCCTTCGTCCTTTGTGTTTGGGGCGTATCCGACTCCCGTTTTTTTGGCGATCCCCAACGAGATTGATCTTCGGTAGTACAATCTTCAGTACGCACTGGAATCTTGAAAAATGGGAGCAATGGGTATGGTTCCTGCTCCGAATGCTTTATCTTCGTAGCAATCCAAAACCGGAAAACCGTCTGCCTGTTGGGGGCTATCCAGCGGTTCCGGTCCGGAAGATGAATTACCCAATCGCTCAACACATTCACGAATGATTCCGAGTAAACGCTTTCGAACACCGCTGCTCTTTTCGGGCGCTATCGCGGTTGCCGTTGTATCCTGCATGAAAATGGGGCCATCCGGTTCGTCCCGGACGGCTTCCGGCGCGCCCCAGGTGGTGCAGGAAAACCCGGCGCAGGCCCTCGCCCGCGCTAAAGAGATTCGCGAAAAAACCGTCGTCAAGCTGGCCGACGGCCTGAAACTGGATCTGTGGGCCTCCGACTCACTGGCTCCCGATCCGGTGGCAATGTCCATCGACGACCAGGGCCGCGTGTACCTGACCCGGACGAACCGCCAGAAAAATTCCGAATTCGACATTCGCGGCTACCGACACTGGATGACGCCCTCCATCGCCCTGAAAACCGTGGAAGATCGGCGGGCGTTTCTGCGCAGCACTTTTGCGCCGGAAAAAAGCAAGGAAAACGAATGGGTGAAGGACCTCAACGGCGACGGCAGCCACGACTGGAAGGATCTGGCCGTGGAAAAAGACGAGGTCTGGCGGCTGGAAGACACCTCCGGCGACGGCATTGCCGACAAAGCCACGCGGATTCTGAACGATTTTTTTGAGGAAGTATCTGACGTTGCGGGCGGTTTGCTGATCCGGGCCGAAGACGCGTTTGTGGCCATTGCGCCCGACCTGTGGCGCTTGAAAGATACCAACGGCGACGGCATTCTGGACCAGAAAACGTCCATCAGCCACGGCTACGGCGTCCATATCGGCTTCAGCGGCCACGGCATGTCGAACCCCATTGAGGGGCCGGATGGCAGGATCTACTGGAACATCGGCGACATTGGGGCCAACATCACGACTAGGGAAGGCGTCAACCACAACCGCTCGAACGAAGGCATCATTGCCCGCTCGAACCCCGACGGCTCGGATTTTGAGATCTTTGCGGGCGGGTTGCGCAACACCCACGAATTTGTCTTTGACGAATACGGCAACCTGATCAGTTCCGACAACGACGGCGACCACCCCGGCGAAAGCGAGCGGCTGGTGCACGTTGTGGAAGGCTCCGACGCGGGCTGGCGGTCCAACTGGCAGTACGGCAAATACACTGACCCCAAGAACAACAGCTACAAGGTCTGGATGGACGAAAAGCTGTACAAACCGCGCTGGGATGGACAGGCGGCTTACATCATTCCGCCAATCATGAATTTCCACAACGGCCCGACCGGCATGGTCTACAACCCCGGCACGGCCCTCGGCAAAGCGTGGAAAAACAAATTTTTCCTGGTGGAATTTGTGGGCAATCCGGCCCGCTCGCCCATCTGGTCGTTTGGTCTGAAACCCAAAGGTGCTTCGTTTGTACTGGACGGCGAGAAAAACATTCTGAACGGGATTTTGCCCACCGGCATCCGGTTCGGACCGGACGGCGCGCTGTACATCGCCGACTGGATCAACGGCTGGGACACGAAGAACTACGGCCGGGTCTGGAAACTGGATGTCACCGACGACAAAAACGATCTGAAAGACCTGCGCGCCGAAACCAAGCGCCTGATGACGCTCAATTACGGGTCGCAAACGGAAGACCAACTGCTCGCCCTATTGTCGAACCCCGATATGCGCATTCGGCAAAAATCGCAGTTCGAGCTGGTGAAACGGGGGGCCAAAGGCGCTGCGGTTTTGCAGAAAGCCATCGCCCAAACCAGCAACCAACTCGCCCGCATTCACGGCATTTGGGGAATGGGTCAACTCGAACGGGCCGATAAATCCTACACGGCTTCGTTGCTGCCGTTGCTGAAAGATTCGGACCTGGAAATTGTGGCCCAGGCCGCCAAAATGCTCGGCGACGCGGCTGCTTCGGAAGCCGGGCCGCTGCTGGTTCCGTTGCTGACCAGCGAGAATCCCCGCGTGAAGTTTTTCGGTGCCCAGGCGCTGGGCCGTATCAAATACCAGCCCGCCGTCGAACCGCTGCTGAATTTAATCAAGGCCAACAACGACGAAGACGTGTACCTGCGCCATGCCGCTGTGCTGGCCCTGTCGCGCATTGGTCAGGCCGAGCCGATGGTGGCATTGGCCAATAACCCTGACAAATCGCTGCGGCTGGCGGCCGTTTTGGTGTTGCGCCGGTTGAGCAGTGAAAAAATAAGCGCGTTTTTGCAGGACAAGGACGAATACATCGCCACGGAAGCCGCCCGCGCCATCAACGACGATCTGTCCATCGAAAAAGCCCTGCCCGCCCTGGCGGCAACGCTGAACGACACCCGGTTTTCGTCGGAACCGCTGCTGCGCCGGGCCATCAACGCCTGTCTGCGCGTGGGTGGTGAAGAACAACTGAATACGCTCGTGGCCTTTTCCAAACGCCGGGACGTCATCAAAGAACTGCGGGCCGAAGCGCTGGCCACCCTCGGCACCTGGGCCAAACCCTCGGTGCTCGACCGGGTTGACGGGCGCTACCGGGGCGTTGTCGAACGGAATCCGGCGGTGGTGAAGGCGAAAATTCAACCGCAGATTGCGGCCCTGTTGCAGGATTCGGACCCGGCGGTTCTGGTCGCTACGGCGCAGATGATGAGCAATCTGGGCCTGACCGAGCAAACCGGCGATCTGGCTAACGTTCTGGAAACCAGCTCGTCGGCCGAGGTGCGGTCGGCCGTGTTAATGGCCCTGTCGCAACTGAAATACAACGGCATCGAATCCGCGATTACAAAAGGCATGAACGATGCGGACGCCGATGTTCGGACGACGGCGCTCGGGCTGGTGAGCGGCCTGAACCTGTCGCCGGAAACGCTGGCGGAGGTGTCGAAGGCGGTTTTTGAAAAAGGAACCGTTCGGGAACAGCAGCAGTTGCTGCGGGTGCTGGGCGGTATGCCGGTTGCCAAAACCGAACCGATTTTAGCCAGCGTGATCGACAAAATGGTCAGCAAGCAATTGCCGCCGAGTCTGGCGCTGGAACTGGGCGAAGCCGTCGATTCGACCAAATCGGCATCGCTCATTGCCAAGCTGGCTCCGTTGCGGAAAACCGGCGCGGGCACGGCCGACTACCAGGATGCGCTTTTCGGCGGCAACGCGCAGATGGGACGCCGGATTTTCAACACCAACTCCACGGCGCAGTGCGTGCGCTGCCACGCCATCGGTGGTCAGGGCGGGGCGGTTGGTCCGTCGCTGACCAACATTGGCAGTACGCTCAGCCGGGAGCAGATTCTGCAGGCCCTGGTGGAGCCCAGCGCCCGGCTGGCCCCCGGTTTTGGCATGGTGTCGCTGACGCTGAAAGACGGCCAATCCGTGAGTGGCATTCTGAGTGAAGAACACCAGCACGAACTGGTTCTGAAAACCAGCGAAGCCGAGCCGCTGAAGGTGCCGCTGGCCCGCATCGACAAACGGGAGAATCTGCCGTCGAGCATGCCGCCGATGGGCTATATTCTGTCCAAACGCGAGATTCGGGATGTGGTGGAGTTTCTGGCGGGTTTGAAGTAGCTTATTTTTTGGTCTGAAATCCCCGGAATTTTCTGCGAAAATTCCGGGGATTTTTATTTTTCCGCCCGACCGATGAGCTGATAAAACCGGTCGCGGAAAGTCGCCGAAACCGGAATCACCGCCTTACGGATGGTCAGCCGGTCGCGCTCGATGGATTCGATTTTATCCAGCGACACCAGATAGGATTTATGCACCCGGCAGAATTGCCGGCCGGGAAGCCGCTGCTCCAGTTCCCCGAAGGTTTCGAGCGTCATCATTTTTTCATCCGTCAGGTGAATCCGCCGGTAGTCGCGCATGCCTTCGATGTACAGAATTGTATCGAAGGCCACTTTCTGAAGCCGGTGTTCGGTTTTGACAAACAGAAACGCATTTTGGTGCTCGTCCGGCCGCGGTTTCATCCGCTCCTGCACCTGGTTGACGGCTTGCAAAAACCGGTCGAAGGTATACGGTTTTAACAAATAGTCAACTACCTGCAAATCAAAGGCTTTCAGCGCGTAGTGATCGTAGGCCGTCGTCAGGATAACGGCCGGGCGTTTGGGCAGGGATTCCAGCAATTGCAGGCCCGAAAAACCGTCCATTTCGATGTCGAGAAACACCAGATCGATCGGTTCCCGCTGGAGCAGCGGAATGGCCTCCAGCCCATTGTCAACGGCGTGGCTTAACCGCAGAAACGGCACCCGCTGCACGTATTCCCTGAGCCGCAGCATGGCGAGCGGTTCGTCTTCAATGAGCAGACAGTTCATGGGTTATCACGGGAAGTTCCAGGTTGACACGGTATTCGTTTTCAACCGCCTGAATGGTTAATCGATATTTTTCCTGATACAGTAACGTCAGCCGTTGCCGGAGCAGTTTATTCCCCAGGCCCCTGTGCGTTTCCACCGAACTGCGGTTTTCGTCAAACTGGTTAACGCATTGAAAATGAATGAATTTTTCATCAATCACCAGGGAAATCCGAATCGCATCGCTCTTTTTTTTATTGGTCGCATGCTTGAACGCATTTTCAATGTACGGCACAAACAGCATCGGCGCAATCAGCAACCCATTGGGCTCTCCATGAATTTGCAACGTGACATATTCCGCGTTGGTCGTGCGGATTTTCTGCAACGCGATGTATTTTTTGATGTAGTCCAGTTCCAGCGTCAACGGAATCTGATCCGCCTGGGTTTCGTACAACACAAACCGGAGCAGATCCGACAGCTTATTGAGGTACAACGAGGCCCTCGGTGCGTCGTGCTCAATCAGAATGTCGATGTTGTTCAGGGTGTTGAACAGAAAATGCGGATTGAGCTGGGCTTTCAGCAAAGCGAGTTCCGTGTGCAGTGTTTTGTTCACCAGCACTTCCCGAACGTGAATGTCGGTATACCAGGTAATGAACCCCCGGATGGTGGTGCCCAGCATCCCGTTGATCACGGAAATCAGGGAAAATCCGATCAGCAGAATTTGCAGATCTTTTCCGGAAAACGTGATCAAGAAAACGTTCTCAAAAACCACCGATAGCAGCACCGAAATCGCCACGGTCGTCAACGCGACCATCCCGCCCGTGGTGGCGATGTTCACCACCAGCCCCCACCTGACGAATTGCCGAATCTTCCGGCTCGTCAGGTACCGGGGAACCAGCCACGAATAAAAGGCATAGAAGCTGATCAAGCCAATCAGTAAGGCAATTGCCAGAATGATCAGCCCGTCGTCCCAATCCTCCAAAGCGGCCGAAAGGCTCTCGGCGGACAGGATGAAAAGAACCGAAACCACTAGGCAATAGACCAGCCAATACCCCAGATGCAGCAAAGGTATCGTTGACGTTTTCATCGCTTCGCCGGAAAAAAATACCGGGCAATGGCTTCGGCTTCCGGCTGATTGATGCCGCCTGTGCTCCTATTGGCCGCAATCGCCACGATCAGGTCGTCTTCCGGATACAGCAGCAGAAAGGTGCGTCCGCCGTCGATCAGCCCGCCGTGGTGAATGATTTTACGGCCCTGCCAACCGGTGCCGATGCGCCAGCCAAAACCGTACTGCGTGTTTTTGCCATCCGGTAAACGTTGGGGGGTGAACAGCAGGGCAACGGTTTCCTGGCGCAGGAGCTGGTTGCGCAACAAACCGCCTGCCATCCGGACCAAATCCACCGGCGTGGACAACAGGCCACCGCCCGCCCACTTGTAGCTGTTATCGACCGGGGCCGCATGGACCCACTTTTTGTTCTGGTACTCATAAAACCGCACCCGGTTGGCAATCAGGCTATCGCGGTAATCCGCCCCGGTGTTTTTCATGCCCAGCGGTAAAAAAACCGCCTGCTGCAGGTACGATACGTAGTCGGTCTGGCTGGCGGCTTCGATCACGGCGCTCAGCAAGGTATAGCCATAGGTCGAGTACTGAAAAGCCGTACCGGGCTGAAACAGCAAACTGTCCTGACTGAAAATCGTCAGTCCTTCCTGCACGCTGGCATAGCGTTTCGGACACGCCAGGGGGTCGGTGTTTCGGTAGTGCCGGATGCCTGCCGTGTGCGTCGCCAGTTGCCGGGCCGTAAACGGGTATTTTTTGACCGGGAAACCGGGAACGTACTGCGCAACGGGTGCGTCGAGATTCAGTTTCCCTTCCTCCACCAGTTTGCCAACCGCCAGCGACGTAATGGATTTGGAAACCGAGCCCATGCGGAATCGGGAAGAAACCGTCACCGGAAGCTGCGCTTCCAGATCGGCCAGGCCAAAGCCCTCCGCCCACAGGATTTTTTCGCTCGTGCCGACGCAGACCGAGAGGCCCGGAATAGCCTGTTTCGTGCGTAGCGAATCGACAAACCGTTCAGCCTGCGCAATCGCCCGCCGGCAGGCTTTCTCTTTGATCGATTTTTCGGTATCGCGGGTTTGCCCGGCCGCCCAGTAACCGGGAAGAATCAAAAGGAGAAGGAGTTGCTTTTTCATGATGCAAGGGATCTGATTCATAGTCACATCAAAACTGCACAAACTCCTCTGTCGCCCAAAACCGGGTCGGCAAACAGCGAAAAGTTGTCTGCCAGATCCCGGTTTTGGGCGGCAAGCCGCACCCGGCGTTTACGGCCTTAACATTGTGCCGTCGCTTTTCCGAATAATCCAGCGGGACTTGGTGCCGATCGGGTATTTGGCGGCTTCCTTTTCGTTGATGTCGATGCCCAGACCCGGTGATTCGCTGACGGAGTAGTAGCCGTTTTTGATCGTCGGGCAACCCGGAAACACCTCTTTCACGCGGTCGTTGAACTGCTGCGACTCCTGAATCCCGAAGTTCCAGACGGCAATGTCGATGCTGTTGTTGGCTGCGTGACCCACCGGGGAGGTGTCGCCCGGGCCGTGCCAGGCCGTGCGGATGTTGAACCACTCGCCCAGCCGCGCCACTTTCATGGCGGGCGTAATGCCGCCAATCTGCGAAATGTGAATCCGGATGAAGTCGAACCACTGGTTCACCATCGGCTCCTTGAATTCGTTGATGTTGTTGAACAGCTCGCCCATCGCAATCGGCACGGAGGTCGTTTCGCGCAGCAGTTTGAACCACTTCATGTTTTCGGGCGAAAACGGGTCTTCGATGAAATACGGCCGGTATTCTTCCAGCCCTTTGATCATGTTGATGGCGTCGACGGGTTCGGTCAGCTCGTGCATATCGTGCAGCAGCTGGATATCCTCCCCGCAGCGTTTCCGCACCGTCTCGAACATTTTCGGGACCCGTTTCAAATACGTCTGCTGGTCCGAGAAGTCGTCGGACTCGCGGCCAAAACCGGCAGCCTTAAAATCCGGTTTGATTTCGGCCATGGCGCCCACGCCCCCGTACCCGCCCTGCTGAATCCGGATGTGCCGGAACCCCTGTTCCATAAACTGCTGCACCTTGTCGGCAATGGCTTCGGGCGTGGGGCCGCTGGCGTGGGTGTAGGTATCGACCGCAATCCGGGCTTTGCCGCCCAGCAGTTGATAAACCGGCAGTTTAGCGCGTTTCCCCTTGATGTCCCACAGCGCCTGATCGAGCCCGGAGAGCGCATTGTTCAAAACCGGGTCGTTGCGCCAGTAGGAGCTGACGTAGGCCGACTGCCAGGTATCCTCGATGTTGTCGACATCCCGGCCGACGCACAACTCATGCAGGTACACATTCACGGCCGGAACCACGACCTGCGCCCGCTGCGTGAAGGTCGCACAGCCCAAGCCGTAGAGACCCGGCTCGGAGGTTTCGACCTTGACAATCACCAGGTTCGGTCCGCCCGGCGCGGTGGTGATGGCCCGAACGCTTTTGATGGTGACGGGCGCCATGCCTTTGGCGTAGGACGGGGTAGCGTACGTGTCGGCCCGCGCCTGCGGACTGTCGAACAGGCCCAGAATCCCGGCGGTGGAACCCAGTCCGAGCATTTTCAGGGCGTTCCGGCGGCTGGCGTCGGTCTGCGACTGTGTTTTTTTCATAGCAGGTTTGTTTTCAGGTTCAGGAGGTTTGGTAATCAGTTTACGGTATTCGGTTTACAGTATTCGGTTTTCGGTATACGGTTTTCGGCCGCTCACGGTTGCTGATCGGGGCCGGTGGCCCACCGTAAACCGAATACCGTAAACCATAAAACCGTTTTTCATTTCAACGCAAAGGCAATGTAGTTGCCGCCAATTTTCTGACCACGGCCCCCGCCCGCGGCAATCACCACATATTGTTTGCCCTCGACTTCGTAGGTGATGGGGGTGGCAAAACCGCCCGCCGGAAGCTGGTATTCCCACACCACCTGGCCGGTTTTTCGGTCGAAGGCGCGAATTTTTTCGTCCTTCGTTCCGGCAATAAACACCAGCCCGCCCGCCGTCACGACGGGTCCGCCGTAACTGTCGGTTCCGGTGGTCGGAACGCCCTTCTTCGCCAGTTCGGGGTACTCGCCCAGCGGCACCCGCCACAGGGATTCGCCGGTGTTCAGATCGACGGCATTCAGTGTGCCCCAGGGTGGTTTGATGCCGGGATAGCCGTTCTGGTCCGTAAACCGTTGCCAGACTTTGCTCACGTAAGCCGGCACGTAGGGAAAACCGTCTTTGCTGGCCGGAGCAGTCGCCGGAGCCTTCGCCACCGTCGCCGGACCGGTTTCCCGGTTCAGCAGAAAGCTGACAATGGCCTCGCGGTCCTTCTCCGGCAGGTGCTGGAACGACGGCATCCGGCCGCTCCCGGTTTTCAGAATGGCCCGGATTTCGTCGGCGGAGCGTTTTTTGGCAATGTCGATCAAGGGGGGTAGTTCGGGGCCGCTGCCCTTCCGGTCCTGCCCGTGACAGGCCGCGCAATTGGCAATGTACAGCGCGTTTCCGGCCGTCAGCGGGGCATTCGGTTTGTTCAGGCTGGCCCGTTCCGTCATGATCAGCTCCCAGGGTTCTTCGTTGACATTCTGGTACAGCACACCGGTTGGGTCGATGGCATTGCCGCCCCATTCTGCCCCCCCGCTATACCCAAACAGCAGGGTTCCCGTCGTGGTCGGTGGCGTAAACTTGTGGTCGGCTTTCAGTTTCAAAAACCGCTCTTTCACGTGCGCGTGCGCTTCCGGCGACAGGTCCGTCAGATCGGCTTCGGTATACACCTGCCGGTTCAGCGGCAGTGGTTTGAGCGGGTATTTCTGCGTCGGATACGGGTGTTCGCCGGGCAAACCGTTTGTGGGCACCTTCCGTTCTTCCACCGGAAACAGCGAGGTGCCTTTGTCGCGGTCCAGCACGTACACCAACCCATCTTTGCTGGCCTGCACCACCGCATCGACGGTTTTGCCGTTTCGCTTCAGCGTAATGAGGTTGGGCGGACAGGAATGGTCGCGGTCCCACAGATCGTGGTGGATGGTCTGGTAATACCACTTCATTTTACCGGTTTCGGCATCCAGCGCCAGAATGCAGTTGGCAAACAGGTTGGCACCCCGGCGCTCGCCCCCGTAAAAATCGGAAGCCGGAGAACCGGTGCCCAGGTAAACGACCCCGCGTTTTTCGTCGAGCACCATACCGCTCCAGTTGTTGACCGCGCCAATTTTTTTGTACGCATCCTTGGGCCAGGTGTCGTAGCCCAATTCGCCGGGCTGCGGAATGGTGTGAAATACCCACTTGAGCTTCCCGCTCACCACATCGAACGCCCGGATGTGGCCCGGAGCCGCATCGCCCGATTCGGACACGCTCGATCCCATCACCACCGTGTTGCGGTAGATGATGCCGGGCGTCGTGGCCGTCACCGACAGTTTGCTGACGTCGTGATCCAGGTTGGTTTGCAGTCCCTGATGCAGATCCACGCGCCCGTTGGTGCCAAAACCGGAGACAATCTGCCCGGTTTCGGCGTTGACGGCGTACAAGCTCGCGCCCACGGTGTACAGAATGCGTTTGTCGTCACCATTTTCCCAGTACATCACCCCCCGGTTGGAGTTCAGCCGGTCGTCTTTGGAGGGTTCAAACTTCCAGCGTAGTTCGCCCGTGCCGGCTTTGAGCGCAAACAGCTTCAGTTCGGGCGTGGTGCCATACAGAACGCCGTGAACCACAATCGGCTGACACTGAATGGCCCGATCCCTCCGCCGACCGTTGGCATCCGGTTTTTCGGAAGCATCATACATCCAGGCCACCGCCAGGTTTTTCACGTTTTCGGTCGTGATCTGCGTCAGGGGCGAATACCGGTTTCCGGCTTTGTTGCCGCCGTAATTGGGCCAGTCGCGGCCGGTTTCCGGGGCTCTGCCCGGTTCCTGCAGGCCGTAGAGCAGGCAACTTCCCAAAAACAGCCCCGCGATGATTGTGCTGCGGGTGGTCAGTGTCCCAGTGAATCGACCGGTTTTTCCGGCCGGTCGTCCTTGTTTTTTTATCCAGTTCATTAGTGGGTTTTGTCGGTATCAGAAGCCAAGTCAGCAGGCGACCGGTTATCGGATGAAAGAACGAATTGCCCCGATTTTACTAGATGCCGCGCCCGGTTTTATACCGGTAGTCTGCAATTCGCTTTAGTGACATAACCTAAAACCGGCTTTGCGAACACTCAGTCTGGCCTACGGCTTTGATAAGTCGCTAAAATCAAGGCTATTCGACCGACTAAAACACTCCATTCAAGTTCTCTAATGGTGACATTCTACGCCCAACACACCAGTTAAACGCTGGCCGTTTAATCCGATTTTAATGTATTTACTTGCTTTTTTTAATTTCTTTTTAATCTTTGCAGCCAGTTACACGACCATTATGCTGCAACTTACTCCCCCCTGATGACGACTTTGCGCTGACTATCCCTTAGTCAGGCTGTTCATACGGCGCTTTTCGAGCGCCGGGGAGATTTCCTTTTGTTTTTCTTACTGTTTGTCTGCTGGTAGAAACTACCAGCCTCATCGGCTTTTTCATTCCTTTTAGTTTCTCTTCCGGAGAAGCCTGAACTCCTGTTTTAGCCATGCGACCATTCGCTCCGCCTTAATAGACAAAAACCCATATCCTTCTGATTGGCAGACTTTTACGCACTCATCACTGAGCGCGACGGGATTCTTTTGCCTTTTTCTACGGCCCGTACCCACTCTTCGCCAAAGCTTGAATCATTCACTTCAAACTCCCTGTTACAACCATGAGCTTAAAAAAGAACGTTCAGGAATTTAATCGGAACGTAAACGAAAACGGTGGATTTCTTTACACGACCAATGCCACTTTCTCATCTCATGTAGCCAACAAACGCATCTCCGACGAAATTTTCAAGTTTATCAAGCCCCACTACCGAACGCTGGTAGATATTGGCTGCGGAGATGGCTTGTACACGCCCAACATTAAACAGAATTTTCCGCAACTGGCCGTATCCGGTTTTGATCCCGCCGACACCGCCATTGAGGCTGCCCGCCAGCAATACCCAACCGTCCGGTTCGACACCATCAACCTGCTGGACGATCACCTGCCCGTACCGGCTAAAAAATACGATGTGGCCGTCATCCGGGGGGTTCTCCACCACCTATCCGACCAGCAAAAAGCCATCGCCAACGCCTTCCAACTGGCCGACAACCTGATTATCATGGAGCCCAATGGCAATAATCCCATTCTGAAATGGATCGAGAAAACCTCGCAGTACCACATCGAGCACGAAGAACAGTCGTTTTTTCAGTGGGAACTGAAGCGGTGGATACGCAACGCGGGCGGGCAGATCAACGCCTGGAGTTATGTTGGGTACGTGCCGTTTTTCTTTCCGACCGCACCCGCGAAAATCATTTACTTTTTTCAGCCTTTTCTGGAAAAGTTACCGCTGCTGAAACACATTTTCTCCGCCCAGTTCATTATTTCCTGTTCGCTAAAAAAATAAACCAGCTCGGCCCGTCCTACTGATGCAGGTTCGGGTTCTGCTAACCATTCCGCTGTTTATGAGACTTATGAAACATCCGGTTTTTCTGCTCCTGCCCATCCTGCTGATCGCCTTTGGGTTGCGGGTGTACCAGTCCGGTTCTTACGGTTTGTATCTCGATGAAAAGTACACCCTGGTTATTTCGCAGGGTGTGGTAATGGAAGGAGCCAATCAGAAAGAGGTGTTTTTTACGCCGGGAAAAACCTACTTTACCCCCCGCGAATTCTGGAAAGCGAAAACCATCGACGATTTCATCGAAGCCAACATCCGGGGTGACATCGGCAATAGCCCCAGCTATTACGCCGTGTTATGGGGCTGGATGCAACTCTTCGGGCTCAGCGATTTCTCCGCCCGCTTTCCGTCGGTGCTGTTCAGCACGCTGGTCGTGGGACTAATTTACGTGTTTATCAACCGGCATTTCCGCTCCCCGCCCCTGGCGCTGCTTAGTGCTTTTCTGGCGGCCATTGAGCCTTTTTTTGTGGCATACAGCCACATGGCGCGCAATTATTCGATGAGTTTTTTTTTGACGCTGCTGGCAACGCACCTGTTTCTGCTGATCGTGGAGCGGGACAAAAACCGGCTCCCGACCCTGGGCCTGTATCTGGGCTACGGCCTGACGTTCGTCATCGCGCTGCTCTCCCATTACCTCACCCTCACCGTCTTTTTGTGCCACGGACTCTACGCCCTGCTCTTCATTCGCCCCCCGCGTCGGTGGGTCGCATTTGCGCTGACGGCGCTGGCGGGCGTCGGGCTGGTGTCGCTATGGTTTATTTACGGCGGTGGCGCGTACACGTTCCAGACACTGGCCCATCAGGCGCAATTATACCGGACGGTAGCGCTTACGAACCCCTACAGCAGTGCGTATGGCGTGGTTCTGCCAGCCACACTGGCCAACGTGTTTCAGCGATCGATGCCGCTCTGGGCGGATCTGTTCATCATCTCAAACGGCTTGGGACAAATCGACGCGCTGGGCATCCGGAACCTGGCGCTGGCGCTGATTCTGGGCCTGGGAGCGGCCGTACTGCTGTACCGATTCGGTCCGCCAAAACCGCTGCCGCGCTGGGGGCAGTTTCTTTTTCCGCTTCTGCTGGTGGCGGGTCTGCCATTCTACACAGTTCCCAACCTTCAGCTGGTTGTGGTGGCCGCCCTGCCTTCGTTCGTTTACCTGCTGGCCCAGGCCATCCGGCAGACGCCGTTTCCGGGTTCCCTGCTGGTTTTTATCGCCATTCTGTCAGTGGTTCCCACCCTGTTTCTGATCGTGATGGCCTTCCGCAACGGCCACACCTACGGCATTACGCAGCGGTATTCCGGTTTTTCATTTCCGTACACCGTCATTCTGGTCGCCATGATGCTCTGGCAACTGGTCCACTCGCCTGCCGTCATCCGGTTCACCCTGGCAGTTGTTCTGCTTATTCAGGGCTATTTTGTGGCTCAGGTGCTAATCCGGATTTACGCCGATCGCGACCCAAAGTACACTTATTTCGCCCGGCCGCGCGGCCCCAATCCGTATTACCTGACCGCCCGGCGAATTCAGGAGGAATACGCGCCCGGCGACACGGTTTTGTACCCGTCCATCCGGCTCATCCCGCACGATGAGGTTGAAAAAACGTACTGGCCGTACTCGATTCAGGATGCCCAGCTGACCAATTTGTATTTGCCGAAAAATGCGGCTTATGTTCAACGGCTGGATACCACGGAGGTGGACAAAATCCGTCTGGTGAAAGGCCAGTCGGGTGAAGTGCTGACGCTGTTCGACTTACGGGGCAAAACCCATCGCTATTGAAAGGCGGTTTTTGTGGGAGCAGGGACCGCCGGATTGACGCAAAAACCGCTTTATTTCATTAACTTGCCTGGAAGTCCTGACCCTTTTTCCTTTGCCGAACGTGTTTATGAAACCGATCGTCCGTTTGAGTCTTGCGATTGCGGTGCTGATGACCCTAACCTCGCTGGTCTGGCTGAGCGTGCGGGAAGATCGCGTCGATTTCAACACGCAGATCAAACCGCTGCTCAACAAAAACTGCATTGCCTGCCACGGCGGAGTCAAAAAAGCCTCGGATTTCAGTTTGCTTTTTGAACACGAGGCCACCGCCAAAGCCAAATCCGGAAAGCATGCTATTGTTCCCGGCAACGCCGACGCCAGTGAATTGATCCGCCGGTTGTCGCTCACCGATCCGGACGAACGAATGCCGCTGGATGCGCCCCCGCTGAAACCGGACGAAATCGAGCTGCTGCGCAACTGGATCGATCAGGGCGCCGAATGGGGCAAACACTGGGCCTACCAACCCGTCGAAAAACCGGACGTTCCGGCAATTGGCACCTTCTGGTCCCGACTCGGAGTGACCGACCGCGAAGAAACAACCTGGGCCCAAAACGAAATTGACCATTTTGTGCTGGCGAAACCCAAACCGGACGGCCTGAAACCATCGCCCGAAGCCGACCGCGTGACGCTCATCCGCCGGGTGGCGCTTGACCTGACCGGTTTGCCGCCCACCGAGCCGGAGGTGACGGCTTTTCTGAACGACAAAGCCCCGGATGCCTACGCGAAAATGGTGGACCGGATGCTGGCGTCGCCCGCGTACGGCGAACGCTGGGCGGGTTTGTGGCTCGATCTGGCGCGCTACGCCGATACGAAAGGTTACGAAGCCGATCTGTCGCGACCCATGTGGCGCTACCGCGACTGGCTCATCCGGGCTTTTAACGACGACAAACCGTTCAATGATTTTACCGTTGAACAACTGGCGGGTGATTTACTGCCGAAACCAGCCCCGAAAACCGGCGCTTCAGAAAGCGCTACCGATAACCCGCTGATTGCGACGGCGTTTCACCGCAACACGATGACCAACGACGAGGGCGGAACGCAGGATGAAGAATTTCGGGTGTCGGCGGTGATCGACCGCGTGAATACAACCTGGGACGTTTGGCAGGGAACGACCTTTGGCTGCGTGCAGTGCCACAGCCACCCCTACGATCCGTTCGTGCACGAGGATTATTACAAGTACATGGCGTTCTTCAACAACACCCGCGACGAGGACGTACCGAGCGATACGCCGACCCTGCGGTTTTACAGGGAAGCCGATTCGCTCAAGCTGCAGGGCCTGAAGGACTGGGTCCGCCAGCAGGGGATTGATTCGCGGCAAAAAGCGGATTTTCTGCGGTTTATGCGGCTGACCGAACCCAAGGTCAATTCGCACAGTTTCGACCAGTACGTGAATGCGTCGCTGATGGGAGCCATGTACACCGCCCTCCAGCACGGCGGTTCCACCCGCATCAAAAACCAGGATCTGACCAACAAAAACCGGCTCATCATTGCGTGGGGAACCCGGTCCAAAAAAGCCGTTGTAACCGTTCATCAGGACAGCCCGACCGGCCCGGTTTTGCTGCAGCAACCGGTGCCGAAAACCGGCAGTCCGTGGCGAGACACGACGCTGGTGCTGGCGCTCCCGGCGGTTTCGGGCCGGCATCACCTGTATCTCAGCCTCGACAGTCCGGGCGAGCCGCAGGAATGGGTGATGGTGAAATGGGTGGCGCTCCAGGCGGCTTTGCCCGGCCAGCCCAAAACCGCCCTCGGCGAAAAAGACCGCACCCTGGCCGAACTCCTGAACGCCAAAGCCGAAGTGTTGCCCGTGATGCAGGAAGGCACCGGTGATCAGTTTCGGGAAACCTTTGTTTTCCAACGCGGTAACTGGCTGGTAAAAGGCCGGAAAGTTACGCCGGATGTGCCCAAATCGCTGCCGCCAATGGACAAGGAATTGCCCAGAAACCGCCTGGGACTGGCGAAGTGGATGGTCAGCCGCGAACAGCCGCTGACGGCACGAGTGGCCGTCAACCGGTTCTGGGAGCAGCTGTTCGGCGCCGGAATCGTCGAAACCGTGGAGGATGTGGGCACGCAGGGCATCCCGCCGACGCACCGCGAATTGCTCGACTGGCTGGCCGCCGACTTCATGGAAACCGACCACTGGAGCGTCAAAAAATTACTGAGGAAAATGGTGCTGTCGGCCACCTACCGCCAGAGCTCCAAAGCCTCGGCCGAAGCGCTGGCCCACGATCCGAACAATGCGTTTCTGATGCGCGGGCCGCGCATCCGGCTGAATGCCGAGCAGGTGCGCGATCAGGTGCTGGCCGCCAGCGGTTTATTGAGCAAAAAACAGTTTGGCCCCAGCGTGATGCCCGCCCAGCCCGACGGCATCTGGCAGTCGCCCTACAGCCCCGAAAGCTGGAAACTGAGCCAGGGTGAAGACCGCTACCGCCGGGCTTTGTATACCTACTGGAAACGCACGGCCCCGTATCCGTCGATGATCACCTTCGACAGCCCCAGCCGGGAGTTCTGCCAGTTGCGCCGGTTGCGCACCAACACGCCCCTGCAGGCCCTGGTGACGCTCAATGATCCGGTGTACGTGGAAGCGGCCCAAAGCCTGGCCGACTGGATGCGATTTCAGGGAAAAACGCCCGAACAGCAGATTCAGGCCGGTTTTCGGCGAATTATGCTCCGGCCTTTGCCCACCGCCAAGCTGGCGGTTTTGACCCGGCTTTACCGCCAGACGCAGGCCCAGTATCAGCAGCAACCCGACGAAGCGAAAAAGTTACTGGCCTGCACCGAAGCCACGCCCGAACTCGCGGCCCTCACCGTGACGGCCAACGCCATGCTGAATCTGGACGAAGTGGTGACGAAGGAGTGAGAAGAGCCAGGAGCGGTTGGTCTTTTTTCTATCCTCTTTTTTGCCTCAGCGCCTGCTCGACTTCTTCCTTGTAATTACGGCCAATCGGAATCTGGTTACCGTTGATGATGAGTCGGTTGCGCTCGATGCGGGTGATGCGCGAAACCGCCACGATGAACGATTTGTGGACGCGGATGAAGCGGTTTTGGGGAAAAATATCGTGCATGGCTTTGATCGACCCTTTCAGGACGATTTTGCCGGTTGGGGTGTGAATGATCGCGTAATCTTTCAAACCCTGAATGTGCGTCACGTCTTCAAAATGCAGCTTGATGCGCTGCACACCACTTTTCACAAAAACGGAGCCCAGCGGTTCGTCGGCCGGGCTGTCGTCGAGCTTCGCGTTCTGGTCTTTCAGGGCTAAGAAGTCGCGAATTTTCTCGATGGCCTGCAAAAACCGGGCGTACGAAATCGGTTTCAGCAGAAAGTCGATCACGCCCAGCTCGAAGCCTTCAAAGGCGTAATCGCGGTAGGCGGTTGTGAAAACCGTCAGGGGCGGCTGCGGTACCATTTTCAGGAAGTCGATGCCGTTGAGTTCGGGCATTTCAATGTCCAGAAACAACACATCGGCCTCGTGGGTTTTCAGGTAATCGAGCGCGTTGCGGGCCTGGCCGAAGGTGCGGACTGAGCCCACAAAATCCAGCCGGTTCAGGTAGCTTTCCACCAGTTCACGAGCCAGCGACTCATCATCAATAACCACGCATTTCAGCATAAACAGGGTGGGATGTACGGTTTTCAGCGCGCGTCTTCCAGAATAAAAATGGCATTGGTATTCAGATCGTAAAAGCCAAATTCGTTGGTCTGCCAGGGCGTATGGGCCCGAAAAGCATCCGGCAAAACCGTACCCCGTTCAACCAGTTCGTCAAACAAGGGTTTGATGTTTTTCACCAAAATCCGGACCACCGAACCGCCCCGCAACGGATCGTCGGCCGTATCAGCGTGCCACTGCAGATGAAGGTACTGCCCGCTGCGGCCCAGAACGGCGTACATCGCGTCGCTGAACAGGCACACAAAACCGGTTTTTTCGCGGTACCAGGCCACATCCCGGGCAATGTCGGCCGACGGCAACACCGGAATCAGGTTTAACAATTCGGTCGTCATGAGCGGTCAGTTCGCTACGCGGTTCAGCGTATAACTTAAATAAGAGTCGCCAACCCGAAAATTACGCTGCTGATCGAGCACAAACAAGACGTTGTCATCCCTTTTCAGCAGGTAAATCGAAACCTCCGGCTGGTCCGGATCCAGTTGAATCACCACCGCGTCGGGGTCGGTTTTCGTGCCGCGCACCAGCGCCCACTTCCCTTCGCGGGCCGGGCGGGTTAACCGATAGGTCGTCGGCTGATGGGTTTCAGCGTCGTGATAAAGGGTCAAACGCCACTTCATCTTCACGCATTCCGGCCGAACGGGCTGCTTCCAGTCCTGATGAATTTCGGCGCAGGGAAACCGGCCGTCGAAAACACCGAATACCGGCGCCCCCTCGGCGACCGGCGTCCGGGACGTGGTTTTGGAGGGAACATTCGCAGCCCGGGCTTCCTGCGCGCGGGCGGTTTTGACGCCCAGCAGCAAACCCGCAATCAGAACCCACAAAAGGCGGTTTTTCATGGCCATAGAAGGTTATTTTCGGTTCAGGGTGTAACTCCAGCCGCCGTGCCCAATCATCAGTTTTCCGTCCGAATCGAGCAGGTGCAGCAGCTTATCGTCCAGCCGGACAAAGGAAATCGCGGGATTGGCATCATTGGGCGTCAGCCGATAAATGGTTTTGTTTTTACCGTCTTTCAACAACGACCAGTTCCCTTCTCTCAGGCCGTTCACCCGATCCGGCATGAAATCCGTGGTGGAAGGTTTCGGCTGGCCGTAGGTGTAATTCAGTTTATAAAAAGTCGGATTCTGGTTACGCGGGTCCCGGTAAAGCGTCAGTTCCCACTTGATCATTTCGCACTTCGCCGGGGCCGGAATCGACAACATCGCGCGGGGAATCTGGTCGCAGGGGCTGGTGGCCCAGAACGTCGCCGGATCGGGCGAAACGCGGCTGGCCGGCACAAAACCGACGGCCAGTGCCAGGAGCAAATACGGAATTGTTGCTTTCATGGTCGTTCTACTTTTTAATTTGACTGAACCTGCAAGCTCTAGGCGACCCCGTCTTCAAGACCTTGAGGTTGTATCGTTTACGAAAACAGAATGCTCAGCGACACTTTGTAACTATCCGGTTTTTCTTCGGTCTGGAACGTGTGCCGACCGGGATACAGCAGTTCGAGCCGTTTCCGGAGGTTGGTCAGTCCGATGCCGCCTTTGGCTTCCCTGAGCTGGGTTGCCGGTTTGTTGTTTTCCACCGTCACCTCCACCGCCGAGGGGTCGAGGGTGATTTTGCCGCGCAACCAGGCTTCTTTCGCCTGCCGGCCAACACCGTGTTTGAACGCATTTTCGATCAGCGGCAGCAGCAGCAGGGGCGCAATTTCCTGGCCGTCGGGATTGCCGTTGATCTCCAGCGCAATGTCCGAATGATCTCCGCAGCGGATTTTTTCGAGCTCAATGTAGTTTTGCAAATACCGGATTTCCTTTTCGAGCGGCACCCGCACATCATCACTGTCGTACAGCATGTACTCCATCATTTCGGACAATTTAAGCACCACATCCGGCGCCAGATCCGACTTTTTGAGCGTCAGCGCGTAGAGGTTATTGAGGATGTTGAACAAAAAGTGCGGATTGACCTGCGAGCGCAGAAAATTTACTTCGGCCTGCAATTTCTCGACGGTGATTTTCTGCAAAATCCGCTGCTGTTCGTACCAGTCGATGCTCAGTTTCAGCGCCACCATCAGCCCCAGGTACCACAGGGTGCTGAAAAAATTATACGACAGACTTTCCCACAAATCGCTGTTGCGCATCGGCCCGATGACGTAGCCGTACAGGTAATAATCAAACAGGCTCTGCGCAATCAGGTAGGCCAGGATCGACAGCAGCACCAGCGAAAAATACCGGCCATAGCGTCGCATCAGGAGGTAACGCGGCAGAAAATAATGCAAATTCAGGTAGGCAATAACGATCAGCATCGACACCCTCATTATCACGCAAACCGTAAAATACGACAGACTGGCTTTGTAGATCAGGTAGCGCTTTTCGTAGAGAAAAAAACCGGTGATCAGAATCCAGTAGACCGCGTGCACCAGCGCGTACTTGCGCGGCACCGTGCGGTTGGAAAGCGGTAGTTTGATCGGTTTGTCCAGAAAGTCCATGACGAATAACGAAAATACGGGTACGGTTTTTCTCCGTATTTCGCTGTAAATGAAACCAAAAGAACCGTACCCTTAAAATTATATCGACCAACGACCCAAAAAGTAGAGAAAAATAGGGGTCCGCCCTCTCCTCTACTTTTTGAGTCGTTGATCTACTTTTTTTGGCGCTCTTCCGAAACCGGTGTTGGTTTGCTTCACCAACGCATAAATTTACACCATGAAAAAGCCAATCATTGCCCTGTTCCTCAGTTTCAGCGCGGTTACGCCGGCCCTCTACGGTCAGAAAGTGGGCGGCCCCTGCGAGGGTTGCGAAGCGATTTACGAAAATACCGTGCCGTTCGAAAAGCTGGAGAGCTTCGTCAAACTGCCGGGAGTGACCTGGGACGGTAAAAAACCGCTGGGCATCAACGGCACCGTATACAGGGCCGACGGCAGCCGGGCCGCCGGGGTCGTGCTGTACCTTTACCACACCGACGAAACCGGCCATTATACGGCCAAAGCCGACGCGAAAGGCTGGGAAAAACGGCACGGTTCGATCCGGGCCTGGGTGCGTACCGACGGGAACGGTTTTTACAAATTCGGCACGCTCCGACCGGCCCCCTACCCCGGTCGCGATGAACCGGCCCACATCCACATCACGGTGAAAGAACCGGGCCTTAATGAGTATTACATCGACGAATTTGTGTTTGATGACGACCCGCTTTTAACCGCCGATCAACGGAAAAAGCTGGAAAACCGGGGCGGCAGCGGCATCGTCAAACTGGTCGATGTGGGGACTATGTACAAGGGCGAACGCAACATTTACCTCGGCAAAAACATCCCGAACTATCCCGGCACCAGGACCCAAACAACCCCCTAAGCTTTCCAAAAACCGCCCATTTCCGAACCGCACCCCCGGGCGCGGACGGCTACCCGCATGCCCAACCTCCGGTTAACCCGCTCTTTACTCCCGCATCAATCCAGTATGAAACCGCTCGTTTTCTTTCTGTTTCTGTTTGGCTGGCAACCGGCTTATCTGCGGGCGCAGGAGCTGGCGGATCAGGGCCGTGTACAAGGCGTGGTCGCGGATTCCCTGACCGACAAAACCGTACCCTTCGCAACCGTTGCCCTGTTTCGGGGCGATTCGCTGCTCACGGGAACGCTCACCGATAGTTCAGGTCGTTTCGAGTTGCGACGGATTCCGTTTGGCAGGTATCACCTGACGTTTAGCAGGGTGGGTTACCGGTCGGCGCAAACGCCGGTCTGGACGCTGAGCGCCGGAAAGCCCGGTCTGGATTTGGGAAAAACCGCGATTCGTCCGGATGCGAAAACCCTGCAAACCGTCACCGTTCGGGGGCAAAAACCGCTCGTTGAGCAGCGGGTCGACGGCCTGACGTTCAACGCGGAGAGCTTACCCGCCATTGCCGGCAGCAACGGCGCCGACGTGCTGCGCAGGGTGCCGCTGCTCACGGTCAACGCCAACGGCGAGCTGTCCATGCGCGGCAGTTCGCAGATCCGGGTTTTCATCGACGGCAAACCGTCCGAAAGTTACGCGACCTCGGTAGCGGATGCCCTGAAAGCCATCCCGGGCGAAACCATTGTCAAAGTCGACGTAATCACGCACCCGTCGGCCCGCTACGATGCCGAAGGAACCGATGGCGTGGTGAACATCATCACCCGGCGCAACCGCGAAAACGCCACCAGCGGCACGATCCGGGCGGTTTTGGCCAACCGCAGCGAACAACTCATGGCCGATGTGCAGCGCAAGTCGGGGCGGTGGCTGCTGAAAGCCGACGGTTTTCAGCAAGTCTACTGGAACCGGAACGGTGCCGTGCTGGAGCGGGAAACCGGGCGGTTTCGGATCGCGCAGAAAAGTGAATCCCGGCAGCGGGGCACTTATTTTTTCGGCGGGGCCAGTCTGCTCTACAGCCTGGATTCGCTCCATACGCTCAATGTGGGCTACCGCGCCCGGTCGACGCCGTTCCGGACCAAAACCGTATCGGACAATTTTTATGCGGAAAGCGAAATCCGGCAACCGGCCTTCCGGCGGACCATCGACGCGCCCATCGACAACCAGGGCCACACCTTCACCCTCGGGTATACGGGTTCGTCGCGCGACCGGCGGCAGGAATTTTCCCTGCTGGGCCTGTATTTTCGGTTCGGCGGCCTCAGCAGCTACGCACTGGATCAGGAACGGGACCACGCGATGGAGTACCGGGAGAACTTCAGGAGCCTGACCCAAAACCGCGATCTGATGCTTCAGGCGGATTATTCGCTCGCCTTCACGGATCAGCTCAAGTGGGAAACCGGGGCCAAGCTAACCCGGAAAACACTGCGGAGCGACAGCCGGTTTGGCATCTATGATGTTGATCAAGAAACCTACGCAAACGATCCGGTTCGCTCGAATTTCTTTTCCTACGTCAGCACGGTGTATGCGGTTTATACCAGTCTCAGTGTCCGCCGGAAAGCCTGGCAGCTGGTGGCCGGAACGCGCTATGAGCGAACGGATTTGGGGGCGGTTTTTAAAACCACAGCCCTCGAAATTCCTTCTTTTCAGAACCTGGTTCCCAATCTGCTGATCAGCCGCACGCTGAATCCGAAAAGTACGCTGAAAGCAAGTTATACCGTCAAACTGGTCCGCCCCTCTTTCAATACCCTGAATCCGACCGTAAACAACAGCGATTCCCTCAACATTCAATTTGGCAATCCGCGGCTGCAACCCGAACTGACGCGCCGGTATCAGTTGAGTTATGCCCGCAATGCCACCCGGTTTTTCACCGACATCAGCCTGTTCTACAACCACAACCGCAACAGCATCGAAAGCATCCGGACCGCCCGGCCCGACGGCGTTTTTGAAAGCACCTGGCAGAACATCGGCCGAAACCGGCGGCTCGGTTTGTCGCTTAACCTGAGCTGGAAACCGTCTTCCCGGCTGAACCTGAGCGCAACGTTTACTCCGCAGTATGGCTGGCTGGAAAGCCGGGTGCTCCACCTGGCCAACCGGGGTCTGATGCGCGAGCTGGTGCTGAACGGCAGTTACAAGCTCCCCCGCGGATTCAGCATCGACTTTTACGGTTTTTTCGAAGGCAACACCCTCCGGTTGCAGGGCTACCGGACCGGCTGGAAATACTACAGCCTGACCTTCAACCGGGAATCGACCAGCCAACGGTTCGTGATGAGTCTCCGCCTGGACACCATCCTGACGCCCCATACGTTCATCACGGAAGAAACCCGCACCGACGCCTTCCACCAAACGCAGACCTACCGCGTTCAGAATCAGCACATCCGGCTGACCTTTTCGTATAAACTCGGCAAAAAAGAAATCAAGGGACCGCGCGTCCGGCAGGCCGAAAACCCGGATTGACCCCGATTGTCCCGCTGGCGGCTGTGGTTACTTCGTCCGTTTGGCCGAATCTTTTCTGGTTTTGGGGCTCCCTTCCGGCGCTTTTTTCAAATACGGTTGGAGCTGGGCCGCCAACCGCCGGTAGCCTTCGGCATTGGGGTGCAGGCCGTCGCTGAAAAACGCTTCGTCGATTTTGCCGTCCGGTTTCAGAAAAACCGTACCGGGCTGGGCAAACCGGACGTTCGACTCCCCGGCGATCTGCGCCAGTTCCTCGTTGAGCGAAGCCAGTCGCTTTTCTTCGTTTCGGCGGGGCAAAATGCCGATCAGCAGGATTTCGGCCGTGGGCTGGCGAATCTTAACCGCCTGAATCAGAAACTTCAGTCCGGCGGCAATTTCGGCGTCCGAATTCCACTGGAGGTTGTTGGTGCCGATCATCAGCACCACCTGCGCGGCCGCGTAGTCATCCAGTTCGCCGTGGTACACCCGCCAGAGCACATTTTCGATACGGTCCCAGCCGTAGCCCAGGTTCTGAACACCCAGCGGTTCCAGCACGGTTTTCCAGGAATCGGCCCCCTGCGCGAGGGGCGCTTTCGGCTCCCCACCCCAGTAATGCGTAATGGAGTTGCCGATGTAAACGATGCGGGGCGGGTTGGTTTTCAGCCGGTCCATGATCGCGCGGTGGCGGGTTTCCCAGTCGTACAGACGGGAATCGCGGGATTGAATCCGGGGTTTCATGGTCGAAACCGGGCCCGATGGTTCCTGCAGAATGACGCGCAGCGTTCGTTCGTACGCATCGGCGTACTGCTGCATCCCCAGATCGGTCGGGTGCGTGCCGTCCACCATCGCGTCCGGTTCCAGGTTGATCTGCGCTTTGGGCAGCGAATAAAGCCCGTCGATGCCCTCGCCTTTCAACTGCAAAAAGGCCTGCCGCATGATTTCGTTGACTTCACCGTACGACCGCCGACGCCCCGGGTTGATCTCGCCGTCGGTATAGCCCGCGTGCTCGACCAGCAGAATCGGCACCGCCGGGCGTTTCTGCCGCAGCGTCCGGACCGACTCCAGAATGCGGTTTTTTACCTCTTCCGCCGTTCGTTCGGGCGTCGTGATCAGGTTGGGCAGGCAATCCAGCACGTAAATTTTAGCGTCGATTTGCGGCAGTAGCTCCACAATTTCCTTTTCCAGCCGTCCGTTGCCGGAAAAGGCCAGGTTGATCAGCGGCCGGTCGAGTTTCCGGCCCAGAATCGCCGTCCAGGCCATGCCGGGCCGCGACGCACAGGCGCCCTGCGCAATGGACGTGCCGTAAACCACGATGGGCTTGTCGGGCCGGACGGGCAGGGGCGTCAGCGTTACGTTTTTGGGCACTCCGATTTCGAGCCATTTCACCGAGTTATACAGCGGCAGATACAGGCGGTATTCGCGGCCTTTCTGGTGGTAGGTGTCGTTGGGTTGCAGGTTGGCAAACTGGTACTGGATGGTATCGCCAAAGGTAAACTTCCCGGTGCAATACAGCCAGTCGCCGTCGCTAGTTCCGGCGTAAAGATCGACCCCACTGGCGCCGGTTGCGGCCATGTGCGGCAGGGCGTGCTTGCCCTCAACGGCGTACCGGACCACGATCTTATCGGTGCTGGCCCGAAACCGGATCATCAGACCGGCGGCATTGCGGGACAGGTTCCAGACCGCTTTTCGAACGCTCCGCTCGGATTCGGACGGCAAGCGATCGTACGGATTCCGGAGGGTCTGGCCCGACCAGGCCTGGCCTTCGATTACCGGAACGGTGACGCTGGCGGGATTCCACCAGACGTAATCATCGGCGGTTTGGGCCAACGGGGCGGGTCCATTCAGGAAAATGAACAGGGCAAAAAAGAGCAGCGTTTTTTTCATCGGAGTCGGGTTCAGGCGCCGGCTGGCGGGGCAGCCGGTGATTCGTCAAAAATACGCAGGAACTCGAAAAATCCACTTTTTATTCAGCCGGTTTCAGCATTAGGTCCCGGCAATGGCTCCGGCTAGTTTTCAAACCGAAGCGGGAAGTTGGGGGCGGATGCTTGTTTTGACAAACGTTCTGAAGATGAGGATAAAACAAACCCGGCCTAAAATAGGCCGGGATGTAATACATATTCTCTGTCTTACCTAAACACAGGTAAGCGCTACAAATTTTGCAATTTTAGCACCGAGTAACTCCTGTTTAACAAAAAAGTTTTTCTGATTACAAAAAAGTTATAAAATGATTTTTGCGTAAAAGCCATCTTATTGGTTGCTGAAACGATTAAACGGGTCACTTTCAAGCGATAAACAGTCAATTCTAAACTTCCACGCTCGTCTTTGTATGTACTTAAATCTATAAATAATCCTATTCATTTAATTTTAGCAGCCCATCTCCTCAACGGCCGCCTTTCCTGCGGGAAGCAATTTGATGCACACTATGGGCAATATTTACCCCACGGATAGGGCTACCCGGATCAGTACTTCAGGAAATGATTTGTCCAATTTTCCCGGTGCAATGGAAAAACCAAACCATTTACCGGCCGGCCGGACGAATCAAAATGTGCCGGGTTCGTATCTGTTGGCCTTTTTTATCAATGAGCTGGGCGATATGGTAGCCGAATTCCGTTTGAAACGGTTTGGTAAACGCATGGACCGCTAGCGCTCTGACTTCCTTCTCGAAGGCATCCACAAACGTACCCGGTTTTGACCACCCTAAATCCCCACCCTTTTCACCCGATCCTACATCCTGGGAATACTGACGGGCCAGCTCCCCAAAATCGGCGCCTTTTTGCAATTGGTCGTACAGCTTTTCGATCTGCTCTTTGGCCTGCTGATCCGTATACGCCAGCTTGTTCTGAGCCGCTACAGGCACCGCCAGACCGAAAATGAAAAGCAAAGAAACAAGTATATTGTTCATCAGGTATGGGTATTTAAAGCAAGTAACGCAGCCCATACCCGCCGATTATGCCGCTATCTCCCTTTTTAGCTTAATTTAACAAATCAGGCGGGTCCGCGCCCTTTTTACCGAAGAAAACCGGGGCATCCGCTTTCAGCGCGGGCGGTGCGGATCCGAAAACCGGGGGTTATTGACAAAAACCGTATCGGTCAGCAGGTTCAGGAAAGCGAGGAGATCGGTTTTTTCGGCACTCGTCAGGCCCAGTCCACCGGCCCGGCCCGGAATCAGTTCGCGGGGCAGCGCGGTATTGTCCTGAACGTGCTCGCTGTAATGATCGAGCACGGCCGCCAGCGTGGCAAACCGGCCGTCGTGCATGTACGGAGCCGTCAGCGTGATGTTGCGCAGCGTCGGCACCCGAAACCGGCCGTGATCGAGCGTCAGCCCCGTCACCTCCTGCCGCCCCGGATCGGCAGCCTGCTGATCCAGCCCGTTGTTATGAAATAACTCCTGCATGAGCCGGGGGCCGCCGTGGCAGTGGGCGCAGCTGCCACCCCGAACGCCTTTTTCGGGGTTGGGAACCGCCGAAAACAAGCGCAAGCCGCGCTCCTCCGGGGCCGTCAAGGAATACGTCCCGGCCAAATACCGGTCATAAGGCGAATCGGCCGATATCAGGCTGCGCTCAAACTGCGCGATGGCCTTGCTGATCCGGGCGTCGGTGATGGTGTCGGAGCCAAAAACGCGCCGGAACAGGGCCGGATACGGCGCGTTTTTCTGCAACATTCCGGCCGCGTCGCCCGGCCCCGCGCCCATCTCGTCGGCGTGTGCCAGCGGAAGTAAAGTCTGTTCTTCGAGGCTGCCCGAGCGTCCATCCCAAAAAAACCGCCTGACCCACAGCAGGTTCACCAGCGACATGGCATTCCGGCGCGTCGGTTTGCCACTCACGCCAACGCTCAGCGCCAGCCCGTCCGTAAACGCCCGCGCCTGCTGGTGGCAACTGCCGCAGGAAATCGTACCGGTTTTCGACAGACGCGGTTCGTAGAACAAAAGCCGCCCCAGGTGAACGCCTTCCTGCGTCATCGGGTTGTCGGCCGGAATGCTGAACCGCCCGCCAAACGAAGCCGGAAAATGCAGGAGAAAAGGCCCAGTCGGCACCGGATCGTCAGCGGTTTTCCAGGCTGCCAGCCCGGCCACCGACACCATCCCGAAAAGAAGTAACCACCTGCCGATCATGACCTTTATTTTGCAAACCGCACCTCAATGCTTTTCACCTCCCGAACCCAGCGAGCCGGTTTTTTCTCACCGGGAACCACAATCCGGTACGGCCCGACGCCCGTAGGCAGGGGCGCTCCATCGACGCTGTCGGCGAGAAGGATGGTCCGCGTTGCAAAGTCCGGGTCCAGTTCGGGCAGCGCAAACAGCGCTTCGTAACCGTCGATGGCCTTAACAACCACGTATTTCATCAGGTTTTCGCCCCGCAGCTCCCCGCCCTGCGTGGCGCCGGCCTGTTTGAGCAACTCGGTCAGCGGAATACCCGCATACCGGTGTTCTTTGCCGTCGCGGTCTTTGCCGGTCACCTCCACGTGCGGCATCGCTTTCAGATCGGCGGCCTGAAGCGCCAGCGGTTTGGTGACTTCACCGGAAATGGATAATTGCCCGAAACTGCTGCCCGCCAGCAGGCAAAGGGCGAACAGCCCAGCCGCCCGGCGAGCCAAACCAGAGCAAAGCGAAAGTGGAAGCCTCATAAATTGGTGATCAAAAGGTTGATAAAGTAAGTGCGGCCGGGTTCGGGGAAGCCTTCAGCCAGCGCGTAATTGCGGTCGAACAGGTTGTTTACGCCCCCTTCCAGACTTATGTAACGCCAGATTCGGACGGAAGCCTTGGCGTAAGCCACCAGAAAACCGCCCGCCCGGGTGCCGTAACTGGTGCTGTAGCGAGCCGAATTGTGTTCGACATTCGCCACCAGCGTTGCCCGACGCAGCAGCTGCGCCTGGGCAAAAACAAGCACTTTATGATCGGGCACATCCAAAAACTTCAGCTCCGGATTGCTCAGGTTCGCCCGGTGAATGTACGAATACTGCGCTCCGGTCTGGAAAGCCGCCCCGATTGGCACCCGTACCGACGCATCTCCGCCGTAAAACTCGGCGCGGCCGGTATTCTGAAACTGATAAACGCCCGGCTGCACATTATTCACCTGCTGAATGGCATCGCTTAACCGGCTGTAAAACAGATTACTCTGAAAACTTACGGCCCGACCCGGTTGGCTCATCGCAAACTGACTGGTGTATGCGGCTTCAAGGTGCGTGGCCGTTTCGGCTTTCAGATCCGGATTCGGGATGGCGGCTCCCATGCGGTACGAATACCGGTCTTTGATGGTGGCAAACCGGGTTTTCCGCGCCACCGTCAGGCTCCATTGCCGGTTTTCGGCCGGATTGTAGAATAAACCGGCCTGCGCGTTCAGGGCCGAACTGTTGTTGCCGGTGAAGGGCGTAATCAGTTTGGTGGTGCTTTCGTAGTTTTCCGCCCGCAGGCTCTGCCGGGCGTTGTAGCTGACGCCGGGTACCAGCGACAGCCGGCTGGTCAGGCGATACACCTCCTCGACACCCACCGACAGCGTCTGGTCGATAAACGTCCTGACCGGTTCGCCGAGGTTGTTTTCGCGGTGCCGATCCTGTTTGTAGTGAAACGATGCTTTCAGATTGTGGCGGTTGCCCAAGCGGTTGCCGTATTCAAGCGAACCGCCTTTCGTATCGTCGTTGTAGTAACTATTGAACGATGCCCCCCGTCGCTGGGTCGAGTAGGTGTTGTCGTCGAAAGCGCTCAGGAGGTTTTTGAAGCGGTCGTAAAACAGCCGGATTTTCAGGTAGCTGCTGGTGGTCAGGGCCGTGCGTGAGATAAAATACCAGCTTTCCTTGTTCCAGTAGGGCCACTGCCAGAACCGCGCATTCTGCCGGGAATCGGTGCCCGCGTAGGGCGGGGTGCCCTTGGTGCCCTGCTGGTTGACGTAACTGAGGGTGTATTCGTCGGTGGCGTTGGGCGTAAAACCGGCTTTCAGGCTGTATTTCCGGTCGTTGCGGTAGGCGTTTTCCCGATTCCCGCCGTCCTCCTGCGGCCGGGCTTCAAACTGGCCCGAAAGCGGAAACGTTTCCTGCTTCAATTGCGAAACGGAACCCTGGAAGTAAAATTTCCCCAGGTTCGTACCGAGATTCAGGTTCAGCCGGTGTCCCTGGCCGCTCATCAGACCGGCCCGCCCTTCAAATTCCAGCCGCTGCTGCGGTCGGCGCGACACCAGGTTGATGGCCCCTCCCATCGTGTTCGGCCCGTAGGTGACCGATGAAAATCCTTTGGCCACATTGACCTCCGCCAGATCGAAGGTGGTGAACCGGCCCAGGTCCACGTAGCCGTCGTAGGGCACATACACCGGAATTCCGTCGATGAAAACCGGCACCTGCCGCAGATCAAAACCGCGCACGTGAATCATCGTTTCGTTCCGGGCGCCCACGTTCGACAGTGTAATACCCGGCAGCAGGTTGAGTGCCCGCCCCACGTCGAGCCGGTTGAACGCTTCCATCTGGCGACTCGGGGCCGTGCTGGTCGAATCCAGGCTCCGGCGGCCCAAAACCGTTACCTCCCCCAACCGAAACACCCGGCCTGAGTCGACCTGACTAACCGATTGCGCACACGCCGGCTGGATCAGGGAAATCAGGCCAAGAAAACTTCCTAAAAAGGTGCAGCTAGTAGTGATTTTCATCCAGTCAGGGTTAAAAACAAAGCGTTATATTTTGACAAATATAACGCTTTTACTGAATGGACAGGGGCCGTTGGCTACAAACCGGCGCTTCTCAGTGAAAAAAGTGGACGCCGATCATCAGCAGGTGCAGCACGACGTTGATCGCAAAAAGCTGGAGACAAAACCGCACGGACAACAGCCCCAGGTTGGAAACCAGCACGGCAAAAAAGCCAGCCACGGCGATTCCGGCAAAAACGTCGCTGTAACCGAAATCAAAATATTGGAAAATCAGCAGCGAAATCGGGCTCAGGATGCAGCCCTGCACCATCAGCATGGCGCCCATCATGGTAAACCGGTAGTCGCCGGTTTCGATCAATTTGATCAGGTTCGTATAGCGGGTAGACCCGTTTGTGGCCGTGTTGGCAATCGGTTGGGCGGGAAGAGCAAGTTTCGTGTTCATCGTCGTATCAGGAAGAAGTTGATGACACAAAGATGGCCGTTGCAATGCGCCGGAGGGATGACCGCCGTCAGTCGCCCGCCTGATCTTCCCATACGGTTTTGGCTGAGGATCGTTAGCCGGAAACCTGACGAATGTCATGGCAGAAAACCGGCCGAACCGGAACCTTTGCGGGAAATATCGACCGGATGGAATCCTCAAAAACGTCAATCAGTGCCCCGGACCCGCTCCAACTGGAGTATTGCCGCACCGAAAACCAGCGCCGGACAACGGCCCTGACCACTTATCAGCAGGAAATCAGCCAGTTACTGGCGTTGCTCGACGACGTGCTGGCGCAATATAATCACCCGAATCTGCGGCACCGGGCCATCGACTACCACCAGCGGCTCGGCCAGTTGAAAAGCTGGTTTAGCCGGCTGCGTTCCGACCTGATCTGCGAAACCTGCGCGCCCCACACCCCGCTGCCCTGCCAGGCCGTGCGGTTTAGCCGGACGATCCCGCTTCCCGCCCAGTTCGCCAGTCTGTCCGATGAGTTTGCGCGCACCAAAGCCGGTTGCTATCAGTTTCTGTCGGTCATGGTGCAGTTGAATTTGCTGTAAGGCACAGGAAGAATACGGTGCGGGATAGCAACGGCGCCGACCGCCCGGTTCTACCCCGTACGACGGTTCAAGCCTCACCTGCAGCACGCGGCTGGTTCAGCATCGGTTGCGGTTTCCAGTACGTCAAACTGCGCCAGAGCCACTCCAGCGGGCCAAAGCGGAAGTAATGCAGCCAGATCGGCGAGGCAATCAATTGAAACAGCCACACCGCGCCAACCACGTAGAAAAGCGCGTGGTACGACAGTTTGCCGTAATACCCCAACCCGTATCCGTTGAAAAACAAGGTGCAGATCAGGCTCTGCATCAGGTAGTTGGTAAACGCCATTTGCCCAACGGCGATCAGCGCCTTCATCAGCCAGGGCACGACGCCGGAGCGGTAGATCAGGATCAGTAAACTGGCGTGGCCGACCGCCAGCAACACCCGCCGAATGTCGTACAGAACAAACGGAAACACGCGGTACGCATCCACCGCCGACCCCTGATCCCGGAGGTAATTTTCGTAAAACTGGACATAATTCCAGCTGACAGGCAGGCCCAGACCGTAGCCCAGCAGCAGGGTGACGGCGTAGGTTCGGGTGGATAATTTGCCGGATAGAAACCCCCAATAGAGCAGGGCCATGCCCACAAACATCATTCCCAGCATGTCCCAACCGCCCGAATAGGTCCAGATTTCGCTTTGACTGCTCTGGGGCATGATGTGGGCAAAAACCGCCGGATAGTCGCCCCGCATTTCCGTCAGCGTTTTCGCATCTTTGGCCGAATCCGCTTTGAAATAACCCGTAAACGTCTCCCAGCCCGCTTTGGCTTCCAGCTGTTTCGGCGACGGTTTTTTATGCTGCTTTTCGAGTTTGACGGCTTCGAGGTAACCCGCCCGATTGTCGCGGACCTGACTGTCCCACTGGTTATTTTTAAACACGCCGATGCCCGCACAACAAAGCGCCAGCCCCAACAGCCAGCCCGGTTTCAGCCGCCGGAACGGATAGAGCAGCATCCCGAGCAACCCGTAGGCAAAGAGAATATCGCCCTCCCACAGCAGCACAAAGGCATCGAACAGCCCAAACAGCACCAGCCACAACAACCGGCGGTAGTAGAACTCAACCACCGACGGACCGTTCGCCAACTCGGGTTTGTTGGTGGCAAACAAAATCATACCCGCCCCAAACAGCATCGAAAAAAGCCCGCGCATGGTGCCTTCGAACGCCGTGCCGACAAACATAAAGGCAAAATAATCCCAGCTGTCGTGGTGTTTAACGATATCCAGCACGCCCGACCGCAGGTAACCGAAGCTGGGAATGTTCATCATCAGGATGCCCAGCAACGCAAAACCCCGAATGAGGTCAATACTGGGCAGTCGCTCGGCACCCGAAACCGGGCGGGGCGACTGGGTTGGGGGTGCCGCTGTATAATCGGCGACAAGGGAGCCACCGGCCGTGTCGGTAATGGCTTGAATTTGTAACGGATTCACTTCCATAATACACTGGTTTGGCAATCGGATGATGAGGAAAGTCAGGTTGTTGCAACGGCGGTTTGGGAAGCCGCAGCGACCGGTTCGGACCGGCGGAAAGGCGGTTTTTCGCCGTAGGTCAGCGATCGCCAGAGCCATTCGGCGGGTCCCAGGTGAAAATACCGCAGCCAGACCACGCTAAAGACCAGTTGCAGCAGCCAGATTTCGGCCACCACCAGGTAGAGTTTGTAAACCGGCAAACTGCCGAAATAGCCCAGGCCGTAGCCGTAGAAAAAAACCGTACCAAACACGGTCTGCATCAGGTAGTTGGTCAACGCCAGTTGCCCCACGGCCCCCAGGGTTCGCCAGAGGCCCGCTCCCACGCCCAACCGATACAGCCACACCACCAGCCCGGCCCAGCCAACCACCGAAAAACCGCGTTCGAAGGGCTGCACCAGTTCGCTCCACGGCAACGTGCCCGACCGGTGCAGTTCGGTGAAATTTCCGATCTGGAGTTCATACGACGGCAGCGCTGCCCAGGCCAGCGTTTGCCCGATCACCAGACCACCGACGCCCAGGATCGCCAGCCGGCCGGTGGTCAACCCGCCGGTAAAAAAGCCCCACCGCAGCAGCGCCATGCCGAGCAACATCATCGACAGCACATCCCAGATGCCCCGGCGGTAGAACGCATACGACTGGAGCGACTGAAGCGGTTCCATCAGAAAATTCCAGACTGTGGCGTAATCGGAGCGCATCGAGGTGATGTCGGCCTGGACGGTTTTTGCGTCGTAAGCCCGCCATTTCGTCACGCTTTCCCAGTCCGATTTGTCTGCTTTCTGTTCATCGGTCAGCTTCACTTTTTTGTTTTTTTTCTCCAGCGCCACCACCTTCGCGTACTTCTGGTATTTCTGCTGCTGTTCCGCGTAATTCCAGTAGCTTTTCCCGCTGAAAAACAGGCCGGTCACCAGCGCGCCCACGAGCAGCGCCCGCGCCGACAGCCGGTGCAGCGGAAACAGCAAAATACCCGCCACGCCGTATTGAAACAGCAGGTCGTTCGGGCAGAGCAGAATCAGGGCGTTGACCAGCCCGAAAGCCATGAGCCACAGTTGCCGCCGGAGAAACAACTCGGGAACGGCCAGCCCACCCGGTTTTTTGGCTTTGGTCAGAAACAGGATGAGTCCCGCGCCGAACAGCAGCGAGAACAGCGCCCGCATTTTGTGCTCGACCAGCACATGCGCGATAATCAGCAACCAATAATTGCCGCCCTGGGGCCCGGCGATGAGTTGGCCAACCTGCATTTCCGTCAGGCCGAAGCGCAGAATGCTGATGAGCAGAATGCCCAGCACGGCCAGTCCGCGCAATATGTTGAGGGTCGGGATGCGGCCGGTCCGATCCATTCCGGAATGCGGAAACGGTTCAGGCGCGGCCGGATGCAGTTCGGCCGTAACGGAAACAGAAGATTCCATTCAGACAAGGGGTAGGTTAAGAGATGGTAGATAATAAATCTATGTAAGATAAACACTTACGATTTTGTCCCAATTAAGTTTTGATTAAAAGGCAAAACCCTCGTTAGGCATCGGAACGCTTCGGTTTTTACCAAACCGGTATCCTAAACCGGAAAACCGCCCGGATCCGATCCGGCGCCAATTGAAACGGAAACGCCTTTTTTTATTCGGCGGATCCGGTTTTTCGCCGGATTGGTTTTAGGCAAAGTCCGGTTTTGCATGACTTAACGAAGCTACGAAGGACATCCGGACGGTGATTGTATTTTTGCGACATTCGCCCGCGCAGGGGATGGTGGGCTGTCGATCTTACCGGATGCGGAGGTGAAGCACCTATTTAATCCCGGCCTGCTTGTCCAGCTCCGGCAGTTGCTTTTTGTATTCGGCCACATCCCAGGCGATGTTCCAGCGTTTGACGTAATCGGCCAGGGGCGGCAGACCCACCTCCGCCCGCCGTTGATCGACGTGATCCGGATCATTCAGTGGCAGCACGTAGGCTTTGCCGGTTTTTTCATCCTGCCCGATCTGGCTGCCGTAGCTCTGGCGTCGGCCTTCGCCCAGCGCCACGCGGTCTTCGAGCAACGCCAGAGCGCTGGCCTCCGCTTTTTCGTCTTTCACGGCCTGTCGCATCATCGGCAGGTACCGCTGCTGCGTAGCCAGATCCGCGTGCTGAATCACCAGAAACAGCGTCATGTTGGCTTGTGGCCCCACTTTGTCTTCGCCCACCCAGCCGTGCTCATCGAGAATGTTTTTTATCTGAATCAGATTCAGGCTGTCTTTTTCCTCAATGGTTTTCCAAAGTTCCTTGATCTCTTTCGACTCAAAACCGTATTTTTCGCCCAGCTCATTGATTTTCAGCCGGTCTTTCTGGTCACTTTCGTAAATCGCCAGCAGCCGGTTTTGCAACGGTTTATCGTAACTCGCTTCAAGTTGATCGACCTTGGTTTGCAGGTTGGCCACCAGCTTTGTCCACGCCGTTCGGCCGTGCAGCCCGGTCAGATCGCGGTCGGTTTTCAGGTGACGGATGTTAGTGAATCCCTGGTCGATGGCCTGATTCAGCCACTTCAGCGCCAGTTTCGAATCTTTCGTCAAAGCCGCCGAACAGGCCGCATTGTAAAAATCCGAGCCGGTTTCCGATTCCAGTTTGAAGGCCTTTTTGTAAAGACTGACCGATTCCTCATACGCTTTATCGGTGTATTTTTTTTCGGCTTCGCGGATCAGCGAAGCATACTCCTGCCCGTGGGCCAGCGCGTGAAACAAACCAAAGAAGAGCAGAAAGGCGGTTTTCATGGGCGGTTTTGCAGAATGGGCCCGGCAAGATAACTATATAGCTAGTTATTCTTTAGCCTCCCGCTGAAAATTTTAAACCGGAATTTCCCGCTGCTCGTCAAACTGGCTGCTGTACTCCGTAGGCGTCTGGCCAAACTGGGCGCGAAAAGCCCGGCTGAAGTACTTCGGATCGCTGAAACCGACCGCAAACGCCACCTCGGCGACGGACGCTTTCCGCTGTTGCAGCAGGTGTTCCGCTTTTTTGAGCCGCGTAGTCCGCAGCATATCAATGACCGACAAGCCCGTCAGCATCTTCACCTTCCGGAACAAAACCGGGCGGCTCATGCCCATCTCGCCCACCAGACTGCCCACGTTGAACTCGGCGTCGCTCAGGTGTTTGTTCAACACGCCCATCAGCTGGCTCAGGAATTTGTCGTCGGGATGCTCCAGCGCCTGCGTTTGCGGTTCCAGCATCACCATGCGGTGGTACTTCGTCTTCAGTTGCTCCCGCAACAGCAGCAGATTCGTCACCCGGGCCTGCAGCAAAACCGGGTGGAACGGCTTGGTTACGTAATCGTCGGCTCCGGTTTGCAGGCCCGTCAACTGATTTTCCGTGGTTCCTTTCGCCGTCAGCAGAATAACCGGAATGTGGCTGGTCCGGGCGTCGGACTTGATGCGGTGCGTCAGCGCAAAACCGTCCATGAGCGGCATGGCCACGTCGGTAATGACCAGATCGGGCAGCAGCTGCGCGGCTTTTTCCCAGCCCGCCCGGCCGTCGGCGGCTTCGATCACCTGAACCATTCCGCCCAGCAAATCCCGGATGTACGCCCGAATATCTTCCTGATCCTCCACCACCAGAATAAGCTTTTTGCCCGGAACCGTCCCATTTTCCGCGTCCGCCGGCGCGCCGATGGCATCCGCAAAAGCCGGGAATTTCACCGACAGCGGTTCCGGTTCGGCGGCCCAGTCCAGCCGGGGTGCGGCCAGGTCGGGGCGGGTTGCGGGCAACGTAATGAGGAACCGCGTAAAGCCCGCCGTTCGGTCCTGCTGCTCCCGGCTCTCGACGCGGACGTGCCCCTGGTGCTGATCGACAATGCGCTTGCTCAGCGCCAGACCCAGCCCAAAACCGGTGTCGCGCCCGTTGACCTGATTGACCTGATAAAAGGGATTGAAAATATGATCGAGTTCAGCCGCCGGAATCCCGCGCCCCGTGTCTTCAACGGTGATCACGGCCTGGTCCGGGGTTTCCGACGCGCCAAAATCGGACTGCAAGCGGACCGTGATGGAGCCACCGGCGGGCGTAAATTTGAACGCATTCAGCAGCAGGTTAGACACCACTTTCTCGATTTCACCGGCGTCGATCCAAACCAGAAAAACCGCCACTTCCGATTCATTGATCAGCGTCACCTGACGCGAGCGGGCGTGTTCGCGAAACGAATCCGTGATTTTTTCGAGAAAAACCACCAGATCGGTTTCCCGTTTTTGCAGGCTGACGTGCCCGGTTTCGTGCTTTCTAAAATCCAGCAACTGGTTCAGCAGCCGCAGCAGCCGGTCGGTGCTCCCGCGCATAATGGTCAGTTGTTTCTGCAGAAATGCATCGTCGGGGCGGTGGCTGGTCAACACCTCGATGGGGGCCATCACCAGCGTCAGCGGGGTGCGGATTTCGTGGGCAATTTCCGTGAAAAAATTCAGCTTGGTCTGGTGCAGCTCCTGCTGCCGGGCTTTTTCGGTATGCTCCAGTTCCAGTTCGTGCGTCAACCGCAGCCGGTTTCGGTTGACCCTCGACCAGAGCCCCAGCAAACCCAGGAAAGTCAGGACGTACAGCCCGTACGCCCAGGCGGTTTTCCAGATCGGCGGCAACACCGTGATGCTCAGTTCCAGCGGTTTAGCGTTCCAGACACCGTCGTTGTTGCTGCCTTTCACCTGAAGCACATACGCGCCGGGGGCCAGATTCATGTACATGGCCCTGGGTTCGCTCACGTAATTCCAGTCCTTGTCGAAGCCCAGCAACTTGTACGCGTACCGGTTTTTAAAGGAATTGACGAAATTGAAAGCCGCAAAATCCAGCGAAAACACGTTTTGCCGGTGCGTAAACGTCAGCCCTTTTTCGTACTGAATGCCGGCCGCCGACAGGCTGCTCACGGGTTCGTTGAATAACCGCAACTGCGTGAACGCCAGCCGGGGTGGCGTGGTGTTGCGCCGGATGCTGTCGGGGTGGAAATAAACGATGCCGTTGTAGCCGCCGAAATACAGAAAACCGTGGCCGTCCTGGTGCGCCGAATTAGAGGTAAACTCCTTGGAAACCAGTCCGTCGTACTGGTTGTAGGAAACGATTCGGGACGTTGCCGGATCGAGTTGCGCCAGGCCGTTGTCGGTGCTGATCCACAAGCGCCCCCGCGCATCTTCCCGAATCCCAAAAACCGTGTTGCTGGGCAACCCCTGCGCCGTGGTGTAGTGCCGGAAGGAGCGCTGGTCGGGCAGGAGCCGGTTCAGGCCGCCGTCGCGCGTGCCGATCCAGAGCCGGTGCTGCCGGTCTTCAAAAAAACAGGTAATGTGGTTGCTGCTGATCGAGCGGGCGTCGTGGTCGCGGTGCAGAAAGTGCACAAACGCAGCGCGGCCCGGCTGTTTCCGGTTTAAACCGCCCGTCGTGCCCACCCACAACTGGCCCCGGCTGTCGATCAGTAAACTGGTGGCGTTGTTCGAGCTGAGCGAGTTTTGATCCGCCGGTTGATGGCCCAACTGCACAAACGACTGCGTTTCGGGCACAAACCGACACAGCCCGCCCAGGTTCGTGACAATCCAGAGGGTTCCGGCCGCATCGCGTTTGAGGTCGTAAATGCGGTCGTTCGGCAGCGAATGCGGATTGCCGGGTTCGTGCAGATACCGCGTGATCGTTTGCCGGCGCAAATCGAGGTAATTCAAGCCCTGAAGGGTGCCGATCCACAGGCCGTCCGGCCCGTCGGTCAGCAGGCATTTTACCTTGTCGTTGGACAGCGAATGGCGGTTTTTGGGGTCGTGGACGTACTGCCGGGCGATGGTTTTGTCGGCATTGAGCAGAAAAAGGCCGCGATCTTCGGTGCCGAGCCAGAGCTGATCCGGGGTGCTGGCGGGCAACATCGGGCCCGCAATTTTAAACGGCATTCCGCCCGCGTCGCCCAGGGGATGGTAGGACCCAAACTGCCGCGCCAGCGGACTGTACTGATCGACGCCCCCGTAATACGACCCCACCCAGACCGAACCGTCGCGGTCGCGAAAAACCGACCGCACCGAGTTGTCGCTGAGCGAAGCGGGATCGGTGGGCTGGTTGGTCAGCGTGCGAAACCGGGTGCCGTCCTGCGTCACAATGTGCAGTCCCGACATCGTTCCCACCCAGAAATTGCCTTTGCCGTCCGGCTGAATGACCCGAATCGCCTGCGTACTGAGGTCCAGACCGGGTACGGCATTCCACGAAATCACCCGGCCGCGCTGCTTATCAAACCGCGCAATTCCGTGCCGTTCGGTGCCCAGCCACAGCCGCCCCGCCCGGTCTTCGGCTATCGTGCTGATGCCGTTGAACGGGTTGTGATACACCAGATCCGTTGGTTCGAGCGAATACGGTTTCAATTGGTACTTCCCGGAAGGAGTCGGACGCAGGCTGACCAGACCGCCGTTCGTACCGACCCAGAGGGTATGGTCCGCGTCTTCGTGCAACGCCCGAATCTGCTGGTTTTTCAGGTTCAGCCGGTCCGGAAGCAGCTTGGCCAGCGGTTCAAACCGGCCCGCGTTGTCCGGCTGTAAGCGGTATAAACCACGCAGCGTTCCAACCCAGAGGTGACCCCGGTGGTCTTCGGTCAGGCTCATGATCGTGGAATCCGCAACGGCCGCCGAACCGGGATCGTTGAACGAAAACCGCTGAAAATCATTCCATTCAGGCCGAAACAAGGCCAGGCCTTTCGTCGTACCGATCCACAGCCGCCCCTTTTGGTCGACCAGCAAGCTGTTAATGGTGTTGGACGCCAGGCTCTGCGGATCGTCGGGCCGGTTTTTGTAGACCACCACCTGGCGGGAATCGTAGCGGTTCAGCCCGTCGCGGGTACCGAACCACATAAAACCGCGACCATCCTGCGCGATGGCATACACGCTGCTTTGCGACAATCCTTCCTCCACGCCGAGGTGGCTGAACGCCTGGCCGCCCGGCTGTCCAAAAACCGCCGGAAGCAGAAAAAACGGATGGAGAACGCCCAGCCAGAACCAGGCGCGGAGTTTGTGATGAATCATCTTCGTATTCATAAACCATTCCGCCACCGGATTAATTGCCTACCGGAATGCATTTATTGTACAAAGATGCCGAACGGTTTTTCCTCCTTACGGACCCACGGACTTTAGTCCGTGTTTATAAAGTCCGTGGGTAGCTTACCAGCGAACGGCCTGAAATTTCCAGCCGGGTTGTTTTTTCTGCATTTCCGGCTCGTCGTCCCGTTTTTTTAAGCCACATGCCCCGTAATTCTGGTGCAGGGCGGCCAGGGCCGTGCGGTCGAGCTCGACGCCCAGACCGGGCTCCTGCGGCACGGCAACGGCGCCTTCTTCAAACGAAAACCGCCCGCCCACAATGACTTCGTCCGACTGCCACGGATAGTGCGTATCGAGCGCATACGGCACCTGCGGCAGGGCCGCGCCGAGGTGCACCATGGCCGCCAGCGAAATGCCCAAATGGCTGTTGGAGTGCATGGACAAGCCCCGACCGAAGGTTTCGCAAATACCGGAAAGCGTCATCGACGACCGCAAACCGCCCCAGAAATGGTGATCGCTCAGGATGATATCTTCGGAACCCAGGGCAATGCTGCTCGGAATGTCTTCGAAAGAGGTCGTACACATGTTTGTCGCCAGCGGGGTTTTGAGGGCTTTCCGCACCTTCGCCATCGCTTCCTGCCCCCGCACCGGGTCTTCGAGGTATTCCAGAATCGGCTCCATTTCCCTGCCGTACTGAATCGCGGTTTCCACTTTCCAGAGCGCATTCGGGTCGATGCGCAGCGGTACATTTGGCCCAAATTCCTGGTGCAGCGCAAACATAGCGTTGACCTCCTGCCGGGGCTCAAACACGCCCCCCTTGAGCTTGATCGACTGAAAACCGAACTCGGCACACATGGCTTTGGCCTGGGCCACAATTTCGGCCGGATTCAGGGCGCTGGCCTGCCGGGCAGCCGCCCAGCCCGTGGCGTGCGGATCGGTGTTGAAGGCCAGCTGGCCACCGGCCCCTTCGTATTTGTAAAACAGATAGGCCGAAAACGGCACCCGGTCGCGCATTTTGCCGCCCAGCAGATCGACCACCGGCCGGCCCACCACCTTCCCGATGATGTCCAGACAAGCGACTTCAATGGCGCTGAAAATGTGCACCATCTTGCGCTGATCCCAGGGCGCATCGCCCCGCTGCGCGGCCGTGTCGGTGCCAAAATGCTGGATCAGCACCTGCCGGATTTCGCTGAGCTGAAAAACGTCGCGCCCGATCAGCAACGGTTTCGACGCTTCCAGGGCCGCGTCGATATCGCTGTTTCCGGGAATTTCACTGATGCCCGAAATGCCGTCGGCCGTCACCAGCTCCACGATCGTCCGCAAGGCATACGGCGCGTGCAAACCGGCTGCGTTCAGCAGGGGCGGGTCCACAACGGCAATGGGCGTAATCGTAATTTCCCGGATGGTCGGCCCGGTTTTGTCAATGATGTTCACCTTCATACGCAACGCATTAATCCATTCTGTTAACTTCTTACTTCATCCGAAACCGCCTGCAACAAGCCTTTGATGTACCCGTAGGCAAACGAAAAGGCCTGGGGTCCGCTTGCGTGATCGGCGTGGTGCGGCACGTGATCCGGCATCACCATGCCGGAAAAACCGACATCGCGCAGCGCCCGCACGACGTGCAGGAAATTCATGTCGCCATTGTCCGGATACACCTCCTGAAAGTTGTTCCAGCCGCCTTTGATGTTCCGCAAATGAACGTTAAAAATCTGATTCCGCTCCCCCACCCACTTAATAATCGGCAGAATTTCGGTTTTCGGGTCTTTCAAGCCTTCCGCAATCGAACCGATGCAAAAGTTAAAGCCGTGGTATTCACTGTCGTAGAGTTTGGCAAACCGCTGAATGCCCTTGAACACATCCGGGCTGTTCCAGCGCGTAATGCCCCGGTAGCCCACGGGTGCCGGCGGATCGGCGATGTGGTTGGCCAGCCTGACCTTGTATTCCTTCGCGACGGGCAGCAGCCGGTCCAGCAGGTACGTAATGCGCTCAAACATCTGCTCGATGGTTACGTCGCCCGCGATGGTCTTCGGGTGGTTTTGCTTCAGGGCCTCTTCGTAATTCCAGGTGCTGTAGGTAGCATTGCCGCGCTTCACATCGGTGGTGCGCCCGGTGCGCAAAACCGGCAGGATCGTGGTGTTGTAATTCAGGACTTTAATGCCGGTTTTGCCGGCCACCTGAATCATCTGCTGCAAAATCTCGATGTCGCGGTCCCGTTCCGGGCTTTTGCCGAGCATGATGTTGGGGTATTCGGCTTTGTCGATGCCGGACGAAGCCAGCGGAAAATGGTAGGCATCCAGGCTGATGCCGTATTTCTCGCAGGCTTCCCGTTTTTTCATCGAGTCGTCGAGGTCCCAGCCTTTGCCGGCGATCGTTTTGGGCGCTCCGCCATCGAGGTTGTAGACCCCGTGCCGGGCTTTGAATTCGAGGTTTTCGACCGTCGTTCCGCCCGACTGGCAGCCGACTTTCATCAGCACTTTTTTGGGCACGGCGCTGCTTTCAGCGTTCGCCGATTCGGGGCCGAAAGCAGCCGCGCCGACCGACCCCACTGTAATTGCCTGGATAAAACTTTTCCGTTTCATGCTGGTAAGGGCTTTTTGGTGAATGGTTTACTCGTAAGCTGTTCGCGGTTTGCTGCCGCTGCTGATCAGGGGTTGTTATCCTGACGAGCCGTTTCCAGTTGCCGGACAATCGCGCTGTGGTCCAGTTCCGCGTCACCGGATTCGATGGCGGCTGTCATTTGTTCGGCAACCAGGGCCGTGGCTTTCAGCGGCACCGAAAATTCTTCGCCCGATTGCAAGGCGATTCCCAGGTCTTTTTTGTGGAGTTTGATCTTAAAACCGGGCGTAAAGTTGCGCTCGATCATTCGCTTGCCGTGCAGGTCGAGAATCCGGCTCTGGGCAAAACCGCCCAGCAACACCTCACGCATTTTTTCGAGATCGACGCCGGCTTTTTTTGCGAGCGTGAACGCTTCCGAAACCGCCTGAATGGTGATGCCGACGATCATCTGGTTGCAGGCTTTGGTCGTTTGCCCCGCCCCCGGTTCGCCAATCAGCACGATGTTTTTGCCCATCGCCTGAAAAACCGGCAGGGCGCGCTGGAAAGCCGCTTCGCTCCCGCCCACCATGATCGACAGCGCGGCCGAAACCGCCCCCACCTGACCTCCCGAAACCGGCGCATCCAGCGCGTCAACGCCTTTTTCCTGCATCGACTGGTGGATGGTCCGGGCCGTGGAAGGCGAAATCGTGGACATATCAATGAACAAAGCCCCCGGCTGAATGCCCTCCAGAACACCATCCGGGCCGGAAACCACCTGCTCCACGTCCGGCGAATCCGGCAGCATGGTAATCACGATGTCGGCCTGTTCGGCCAGGGCTTTGCGGTTCGGAAACGCGCTGGCTCCGGCTTCCACCAGTTCACCAGCGGCCTTGCTTTGTTCCAGAACCGCTACCGGAAAACCGGCTTTGAGCAGGTTCAGCGCCATCGGTTTTCCCATGATGCCCAAGCCAATGAATCCTATTTTTTGCATGTTTTTAATCGTTTACGGATATACGGTTTTCGGTATACGGTTTACAGTATTCGGTCTACAGTATTCGGTTTACGGTGGGCTGACGCGTGCTCCCTGCCGGAACCAGTAGATAGACCACAAGAATGCGGCAGCCCACCGTAAACTGAAAACCGTATACCGAAAACCTATTTTTTTAAATCAACGGAAACAGTTGCGCGCCGATCATGATGACCACCAGACCGGTTAGCCCCATGACGACCAGCAGGGGCGAAATCGTTTTCAGCGCTTCCTGTTCGGTTAAGTTGCTCAGTTTGCAAATGATCCAGAATCCGGCGTCGTTCATCCACGGCACCAGCTTGGAGCCGCAGCCGATGGCCAGGCCCAGATAAACCGGATGAAACTCCAGGTTCGCGTTGGTCGCCATGCCCGACAAAATGCCGGACGCGGTAATCAGCGCCACGGTGGCCGAGCCCTGCGCGGTCCGGACAACGGCGGCAATCAGGAACGCCAGCGGAATCAGGGCCATCTGGTATTCTTTGGTCATGTCGGCAATGCGGGTGCTGATGCCGGTTTGCTGCAACATGCCGCCAAAGGCCCCGCCCGCAGCCGTGATCAGGATAATGCCGCCCCCGCTCATCAGAGCCGCCTGCACAAAAGGCGTCAGCCCTTCTTTGCGGTCTTTTTTCTGACTCGCCAGAACCAGCAGCGCCACAATGCCCCCGGTGACAATGGCAATGTTTTTATCGCCGAAAAACTTGATCAGTTTCAGGAGGTTATTCAAAAAAGCCGACTCCGTCAGCGGTTGGCCGGGCGTCGCCATCGTGTTCAGCGCGGTATCGGCGCAGATAAACACCAGCGGAATCAAAACCGGCAGCAGCGAAACGCCCAAACCGGGCAGGTGGCCGTCTTCTTTGGCCGCAATGATTTTGATGTCTTCCAGCTTCGCATCGAGTGAATCGCGCAACGGAATCGGCCATTTGCGGTTGGCCCAGAGCGCGAAGAAATAGCCCGCCGTGATGGTAAAAAGTCCCACGATGGTCCCGGCAATCATCATCAACCCAATCGGGATGTGCATTTCGCCCACCAGAAACAGGGGTCCCGGTGCGGGCGGTACCAGGGAGTTGGCCATCGCGGCCCCCGCCATGATGCACAGCACCAGCAAGAGGTAATTCTTTCCGATGCGCAGGGTCATGGCTTTGGCGAGCGGCATCATCAGGAAAATAACCGTATCGAAAAAAACCGGGATGCCCAGAAAGAAGCTGCTGACCAGAAAGGCAATCGGCGCTTTTCCGATGCCCGTCAGCCGCAGCATGGAACGAATGATGCGTTCGGCGGCCCCGCTTTCCAGCATGCACTTGCCAATGATGGCGGCCATGGCAATCAGGATGCCGATTTTGCCGCAGGTGTTGCCAAACTCGGTGGCGATGCGCTCGCCGATGCTTTTTTTCGCCAGCGCCTGGGCGGCTGTCGGGGCCGTTCCTTTGGCGATGGCAAACTGTTCGATGGCCGACGCGGGCGTCATCAGGGCTACCACGAAAGCGCCCAGCAGGAGCGCCAGAAAAGGGTGCAGTTTTAATCCAATGATGCCACCGACAACGATCAGTACACCAACGGCCAGAATAAGAAGCGGATCAGACATCAGGGCGGTTTTAGGGTTTAGGCATTTTGAGTTATTGAGTCAGTTATTTCGCGGAGTTAAGCGGAGTTTTTTATAAAAATTCGTTTCCTTCGCTTACCTCGGGGCAACTCCGCGAAATAATCACTTGTAAACATTTCGGAAGGCATCCAGCTTTGTGGCCAGATTCCGCGCACCGTCGGCGACGAAGGTTCCGTCGGCACCGCAGGCAATCATCCGGATGCCCAGCTCATGGTACCTCCGGTAATCGTCCGGATTGAAAAAGAGAATGCCGGTGGCTTTCCCGGCTTTTTGGGCTGCGTTGACGGTTTCGCGCAGGGCTTCCCTGAACCGGGGGTGGTCGAACTGCCCGAAAATGCCGAGTTCCATCGACAGATCGGCGGGTCCGATGAACAGCACATCGACCCCGTCGATTGCGGCCACTTCGTCCAGATGATTCAGCACCTCGACGGTTTCGATCTGCACCACGCCCAGAATGGTGTCCCGGGCGTCGGCGTAATACTGCGGGAAGTTTTGCGCAAAACCGGTGGCCCGCACCATCTTGGCCACCCCGCGACTGCCGTGGGGCGGATAATGCAGGCCGTTGACGACCTTTTGCGCGCCCTCCGGATTCAGAATTTTCGGACACATGATGCCTTCCGCGCCCATGTCCAGCACACGGTGAATCCGCTGGCTTTCGGAGCTTTCGACCCGTACAATGGCTCCCGCAGCGGTGTGTTCCAGCGCCTGCAGTTGATACAGCACGTCTTTTTCCGACCCCGCCCCGTGTTCCAGGTCGATCAATACCCAGTCAAAACCGGACTGCCCCACAATTTCCGCCGTGAGCGAGCTGCCCAGATTTAACCAGCACCCGTTCAGGGTTTCGCCTTGTTTCAGTCGTTTTTTCAGATTTTTCATTTCCTAGAAAGGCGAAAAAGAGCCAGGATTACTTCTTGTCCCACCAAATGCGGGTGTCGAGCAGATTGGGCCCCTGTCGGCCAATGGCCTGATCGACATTTGCTTTGTTTACATTCAGTTCGGCATCGGTGTAGGTCAGTCGCCGGATGAAGTCTTCGGTTTTCAGGTCTTTGCCGGGATAGGGATTCGGTTTCAAAACCGGAAAACCGCTCCGCCGGAAATTGGCCCAGGTTTCCGGCCCGATCAGAAACGACGCCACCCAATACTGGGTGTTGATTTGCTCCAGTTCTTTCCCGGCCGCCAGCGGATTGGCGTCCACATACGCGGTAATTGCACTTTCCGCCACGGCCGTATTCGCGCCGTAGGCTGCCAGTTGCTGCATGTGCGCCCGGATGCCGTTGGCGTAGAACGTGGCCGCCGTGCCCGGGGTCCATTTCCGGAAAGCCGCTTCGGCCAACAGGAGTTGGGTTTGGGCGTAGGTAACCAGAAAACTCGGTGCGGTCAGACCCGCCATGCGGGTTTTGTCGAGCTGGCTGTAATCCCACAAACTGGCTAGTTTGCTGGCCGTCACCGCCAAACTGATCGTCGTATTGTCGTACCCCTGCGGGGCTCCAATCTGGACAGCCGCCGTCCGGTTGGCCCGCGATTCCACCTGCTGCGCTCCGCTGGTGGCCCCCACATACCGAACGGCGATGGACGCCAGGCGCGGATCGTTGTTTTTTTGCAGAAAGCTGACAAACTCCTCGTCCAGGTAGAAAAAGGCGGATTGCCCTCCGTTGAGCTGGCTCCCGACGGGGTTCGTAAAACTGGCGTTGTGCCGGATGATGGCGTTATCGGCATTGGCCTGCATCACCCCGCCCGCTACGGCCTTAGCCACGTACTCAGCCGCTTTGGCGGGATTTACCTTGGAAAGCCGCATGGCGCCCCGCAACAGCAGCGAATAACCCAGGCGCTTCCATTTGACCACATCTCCGTCGTACAGCACGTCGCTGGCGACTTTCGTTTTCGACGCATCCAGGGCCGCCGAAGCGGCATCCAGCTCCGTCAGAATATCCATGTAAACCGACTCCTGCGTGTCGTAAACCGGTTTTACGATTCCTTCCAGGTAGCTTTTTCCGGCCTGCCCGTACGGAATGTCGCCGTAGGTGTCCGTCACCACCATGAACGAATAGGCTTTCCAGATCCGCGTCATGTTGTAGAGGTTGGAGCGGGCCGGATTGTCCTTGGTCTGGGCAATCACGTCCACCAGCTCCCGGATGATGGTCCGGTAATAGGTGTTCCAGTTGCCGTTGGAGACGGTCCGGTTGTCCTGGTTAAAATTGGCCGCCGACCCCTGCCCGCTGAAGGGCGTGATCATCTGCTTGACGATGGTAGTTTCGTAACTCAGGTTTCCGTAGGCGGGGGCGCTGTTGACGATGGCGTTGTTCAGTTGAAAGGCCGGTTCCACCGCCGTAAGGGCAATCGGATTGATGTTCATTTCATCAAAACCGTCGTCGCAGGCCGTCAGCGAAAGAGCGAGGAAGAGGCTTGTCAGTATCTTTTTCATGGTTTCAGTACTGGTTTGGGAGTGCGGGTTGTTTCGCGGAGTTGAGCGGAGGAGAGCAGCGTAAGCGGAGAAAATAAAGGTAAAAAGATTCTCTGCTCAACTCCCTTGGCTCCGCTTAACGCTGCGAAACAGCCCTCATATACTTAAAATCTGACGTTAAGATTGAACCCAATGCTTCGGGTGATCGGCAAACCGGTGGCTTCGAGTCCGACGAGGTTGTCGGACGGGAAACCGAACTGCTCGGGGTGAATATTGGGCACCCATTTTTTGATCACCGCCACGTTATTCGCCACCGCATTCAGCCGCACTCCTTTGATAAACCGGGCATTTGTCGGTATGAATTTGGTAAAATCGTAGCCCAGCGTGATTTGCCGCAATTGCCACAAACCGGCGTTGTAGACAAACTCCTCGGCGATGTTCTGCGAGCGGACGGTTTCGTAGAAAGCCTGCACGCCCGACCGCGTCTGGTTTACTTCGCCGTTCGGGTTGACGCCCACACCGATCACGTAGCCTTCTTCCCGGCCCACCAGCGTGGCCTTGTGCAAACCGTGCCGCCAGGCGTTGTGGTTGGTGCCCGAAATCATCTTGTGCCCCAGCTTAAAGTCGATCAGGAACGACAGGTTGATGCCTTTGTAGGTAAAGCTGTTGGTAATCCCGCCCACCCATTTGGGCAAGGCGCTCCCGAAGCTGATCTGCGTGGCGGTTCGCAACGGGCGGCCGTTTCCGGCGTCGAACACCTGGCGGCCCTGGGCATCGCGCAGGTAGCCAAACCCGAAGAGCTGTCCCATCGGCAAGCCCACCACCTGCCGGAGTTCGCCACTGAAATCGCCGGTGCCGACGGTAATCATGTTGTCGCTCACGCTGGAACCCAGATCGAGCACTTTGGTGACGTTGTACGATGCGTTGAAGGTCGCATTCCAGGTAAAGTTGGTCTGTTTGACGGGCGAGAGATTCACCAGCATTTCCAGCCCTTTGTTGCTGCTTTTCCCCACGTTGATCAACTGCGTCTGGTAACCGCCCGCGTCGGACGTCTGGGCGCGCAAAATCTGGTCGGACGATACTTTGTCGTAGTAGGTCAGGTCCAGCCCCAGCTTGTTGTTAAACAGCCGCATTTCCAGCCCGATTTCTTTTTCCGACACCCGCATGGGGCGCAGGTTGGCGTTCGGAACCGTCGTTCCGCTGATGCTCGCCAGCGGCTGGGCCACCCCGCTGGGCGACGGAAACTGCTGTGCGTTGATGCCGTAAAAAAGGTTATTGGCGTACGGCGACACGTCGGTATCGCTGCCCACTTCGGCATAGGCCGCCCGGATTTTTCCGAACGTCAGCCAGACGGGCAGGGACGTAGCAAAGGCCTGCGAAAACACAAAGCTGGCCGTTACCGACGGGTAGGCGATGCTGCGGTTGGCGGGCGACAGGGTTGAAAACCAGTCGTTTCGCAGCGTTCCGTTCAGGAAAATAAAATCCTTGTAAGAAACCTCCGCCGAGCCGTAGAGCGAGTTCACCTGCCGTTCCGAGAGTTCATAGATGGCGTCGCGCTGCCGTCCGTTGCCGATGGTGTACAGATCGCGGACGTAAAAATCCTGCACAAACACGTTGTGCCGGCTGATTTTCCGGTACATCTGGTTACCGCCCAGATTGACATTTACGCCAAAAACCCCGAATGTTTTGTTGGCATTCAGCAAAAAATCGGCGTTCAGTTCCCGCACCGTCCGCGTATCCTGCACATACTGTCCGTTCACAAAACCGGCGGGGGCTGCGGGCTGGCGCTGGGTGCCGGTCGGCAGGTTGTAATCCTGTTCGCGGGCGTAGAAATCCTGCCCGATCCGGGCCTGCAGAAACAGCCAGTTCGTGAAATTGTACCGGGCCGTCAGGTTGCCGAAAACCCGGTCGGTGCTGATGTTCTCGAAGCGTTTCAGCGCAAAATACGGGTTCGTCCGGTTCGTAAACCGCGACCAGACGGTTTCGTTGCCGTTGGCGTCCGTCGCGTATTTTTCCAGAACGTCCAGCGGCATGGAGTTCGCCATGCTGAAGATGATCACCGGGCTGTAATCCTGCTCGGCGATGTTGGGCGGATTTTTCCGCAACTCCCGGGAGTAATTGACATTCCCCGACACCGTCAACTTCTTGGCCAGCGTTTGCGTAAAGCCCAGGTTGACGGTTTTTCGGTTGTAATTCGATCCGCGCAGAATGGTGGTGTTGTCGAGGTTGGACAGCGACAGGCTAAAACCGCCGTTTTCGCCCCCCGACGACAGCGTCAGCGTGTTGGTCCAGGTGCTGCCTTTCCGGTAAAAATCCGTAATCTGGTTCCGCACGGGCTGGTACGGAACGGTGATGTTGTCAAACAGAACCTGCGTCATGCCCGGCTGAAATTTCTCGCCGAAACTCCACTGCCCCGAGGTCGGAAACGGCGTTGTCGGGCGCACGCCGTTTTCGCCCTGCCCGTATTCGTACTGGTAATCGGTATAATCCAGCGGGGTGTCGGACGTAAAATTGGAGTTGTATTCCAGGCCGATGCCGTTGCCGGTTCCGCGGGTTTTGGTCATGATCATGATCACCCCGTCTTTGGCGCGGGAGCCGTAGAGGGCCGAGGCCGCAGCGCCTTTCAAAACCGTCATGGTCTCGATGTTGTCGGGGTTGATGCTGCTCAGGCCGTCGCCACTGTCGGAGGTGCGGTTGCTGCCCCGGTCGGACACATCGCCCCGCGCGCCGTAGTTGGTGTTGTCGATCGGAACGCCGTTGACCACGATCAGGGGTGAGTTGTTGCCGCCAAACGACGACTGCCCGCGAATCCGGATTTTGCTGGTTCCGGCCGGTCCGGAGCCCAGCGAGGTGATGTTCACGCCCGCCATTTTTCCCTGCAACGCGTTCATGAAGTTGGCCGTCCGGTTGATCGTCATCTCTTCCGAGCCCACCGTGGCCGTGGCATACCCGAGGCTTTTGGCTTGTTTCTTAATGCCCAGCGCCGTGACCACCACCTCGTTCAGGGCTTTGCTCTCGGGCACCAGCGCAATTTTCAGGTTGGTCTGGTTGCCCACCGTCACTTCCTGGCTGACGTAGCCGACGTAGCTAAACACCAAAACCGTGCTGCCGTCCGGCACGTCGAGTTGAAAGCTGCCTTCGGCGTTGGTGGTCGTGCCTTTCTGGGAGCCTTTGAGCAGAATGCTCACCCCCGGCAGCCCCGCGCCCTTTTCGTCGGTTACATTTCCCGACACCATCCGTTTGGGCGCCAGGGCCTCGACCCGCTCGCGCAGATCGATAAAACCGGGATCAAAAACCGGGGCCGTGCTGGCCGACAGCACCACTTTTCGGCCCACCAGTTCGTAGTCGACCGGCAGCGGTTTGAAGTACTTCACCAGCACTTCCTCCAGCGTCGAGTTGTTGGCCTGGATGCTGATTTTCTGCTTTCGCTCGATCACCTGGGAGCTGTACACAAACTGCACATCCGTTGCTTTTTCAATATCCGCCAATACCCGTTTTATATCCTGGTTATCAGCGTGTAACGTCAGGCGTCGGCTCAGATACTCCTGAGCCTTGCTCGGGTGGGCGAACGACGCGCCCACCAGCGAGAACAGGACCAAACTTTGTGTCAGTGAAAACCGCATAAGTTTCAACCAGAGTTGCCCGGAAAGGTGTTTTTTCATAGTTTTGTTAAGGTTGACCTGTTCTGTTTTCGGAACATTTTCCACTGAGTGATTACTTTGGCGAGCGATGCTCAGTGAATAGACCGGTTGGCAGTGACGCAAGCCACTGCCAATTTTTATTGGCCCATTTATCGATACGCCTTTCGGCTGATGATGATCTGGCCGTCCGTGATCTCGTAACTCGCTGAGGCTGCCTTGCAGAGCAAATCCAGTTTTTCGTACAGCGACTCACTCGACAGAATGGCGGTAATTTTCGAGGCTTCAAACGCCTGCTCGTCGAACTGGATCGGAATCCCGTAACTCTTTTCCAACTCCCGCAGAATAACCGGCAGGGGAACTTCGTCGTACACAAACGGAATGTCTTTCGCCTTGCGCTGAATCGGTGCGGGATGGGCCACCAGCGTTTTCGTCAGATTACCGTCGCTTTTCTCAAAAATAGCCGCCTGGTTGGCGTTCAGAATCAGCCCTTTCACTTCCTTGGCGTCGGCCATCCGCTCCGGTTTTGATTTGTATACCGACACTTTTCCCGACAGCACCTGCACCGTGATTTTTTTGTCCCGTTCATACGCTTTCACGACAAACCGGGTGCCGAGCACCCTGGTGATCATGTCGCCCGCATGGACGATAAACGGCTGGTTCTGGTGCGTTACCGAAAAACTTCCTTCGCCCTGCAAGTACACGACGCGGGCGTTTCCGGAAAACTGCGAGGGATACCGCAGGCGGCTTTTGGGGCTGAGCAGCACTTCCGAACTGTCGTTGAGCACCAGCCGTAAAAAATGCTGCGTCTCGTTGCTGGTTTCGACCAGCTGACCCGCCCGGCTGTCATACACAACCGGTGTCGCCAGCGTTGGCTGCCGGGTGGAGTAATACCAGCCCAAACCCGCCACCAGCGCAAAAACCGCGGCAATCGCCAGGCGCCAGCGCCCGGTGGCTGGCAGCCGGCTGGCCGGGTTCGACACCCTGAAATCCGGCTGACGGTCTGGCCTATACGCACTGGCCCTGTCGATGAATTTTTCCGTTTCTTTCCGGATTTCGGCCTCGCTGAGTCGTTCGGGCGTTGTGTTGGCCGCGCGGACAAACTGTTCGGCCTGCTGAAAAACCGCCCGTTTATCCGGGTACTTTTCCAGAAAAGAGCGCCAGAACCCCTCCCGATTGCTACGTCCCCGCACCCAGTCCTGGAACTCGTCGTCCTGAATAAAATCTTCCAGCGTATAGGTTTCGTAGTTCTTCATGGTTGACCGGTTTACGATACACGGTTTACGGTTTTCAGTATACGGTTTACGCCGGGCGACGCTACGCCGGGCGACGCTTCGCCGGGCCGACGCTTCGGTTTCTGACACGCGGTTTTCACGGGCATCAGCCCCCGAAAACCGTATACTGAAAACCGTAAACCGCAAACGGAGTGATCAGGAACGAAACACTATTCACCGTCCAGTTTTTCCGCAGGCTGATCAGGGATTTCTGGAGCAGGTTGTAGACCGACTGGCGGCCCAGGTGCATCACTTCCGCAATTTGCTCGAAACTCAGGTTCTGGTAAAACCGCAGGTAAATCAGCTCCTTCTGCCGGTCGGGCAGGTGGTTGATGACGCGCTCCAGTTTGCGGATCTGAAAAACTTCGTTTTCTTCTTCGATCCACTGCACATCGGCCGCAAATTCCACCGCAAAAGCGTATTCCTCCGAGAGGGTCGATTGCTGCGTCGTGTGCTTCCGCGAAAGCTCGCGCAGGATGCGGCTTTTCAGCACTGCCAGCAGGTAAGCCCGGATGTTCTCCACCTCCTGCACGGATGCCTGTTGTTTCCACAGGTTCAGAAAGACTTCCTGAATGCAGTCTTTGACAAACTCCCGGTCGGCGTGCAGCCGCATTCCCCAGTGATAAAGGTCGGAATAATAGCTTTGCATGATATTGGCAAGCGCGTACATATCCCCCGCCCGGTATTCCTGCCAAAGCTCTTGTGCTTCTCCCGAAAGTAGCCGTTTACTCATACGTGCCGAGTTACAGTGCCTTTAGGATCAAGAGCCGGTTTTTCGGAAAACCTAACCCCCCTTTTTAGATTATTTTTTTAAAAAACTAGAAAATAGTTATAAAAAGCGTCTGAAAGACCGCTAACAGGACTGCGGCACACCCGGTTTTCCAGGAGCCATGACGGTACATGACGAACCTGAGAAGCCGATTCGTTTTCTTTATTCCCTATTCAGTGTTGCTTCTTCATTATCTCCCAACCGAATGAACTCAAGAACCTCCCATCCGCTGGCTTCGCCCGTCGGCACCACCCTCGACCGGCACATCATCAACCGGCAACACGCGTTTGCCTACGCCACCGGGGAGTTATCGCAGCTGCTGCGGGACATTGCCCTGGCCGGAAAAATCATTCACCGGGAAGTAAACCGGGCCGGACTCATCGACCTGACGGGGGGCATGGGCGTTCAGAACGTGCAGGGCGAAAGCCAGCAGAAACTGGATGTGGTGGCCGACATCCGGTTTAACCGGGCGCTGAAAAATGGCGGGGAAGTTTGCGCCATCATTTCCGAGGAAGAAGAAGACATCATTCTGACGGGCAACAACCGGGCGAAATACGTGGTGGCCATCGACCCGCTCGACGGTTCTTCCAACATCGACGTCAACGTGTCGATCGGAACCATCTTTTCCATTTACCGGCGCGTCACGCCCATTGGCAGCGAGCCCACAATCGACGATTTTTTGCAGGGGGGTCACGAGCAGGTGGCAGCCGGTTACATTCTGTACGGTTCCTCCACCATTCTGGTTTACACGACCGGCCACAGCGTCGACGGTTTTACGTACGATATGTCGCTGGGCGAGTTTATTCTTTCGCATCCCGACATCAAAAGTCCGGAAGACGGAACGATTTATTCGTGCAACGACGGCAACGCGGATGCGTACCCCGCAGCGGTTAGAAGCTATCTGGCGGCCTGCCGCGAGAAGCAGCACACGGGCCGCTACATTGGTTCCCTGGTGGCCGATTTTCACCGCAATCTGCTCAAAGGCGGGATTTACCTGTACCCGCCGACACCCAAAAATCCGGACGGCAAGCTCCGGTTGTTGTATGAATGTTACCCCCTTGCGTTCATCGCCGAACGGGCGGGCTGCCGGGCCGTTGCGCACGCGGGCACCATTCTGGACCTGGTACCGCACAGCCTGCACCAGCGGACGCCGATTTACATCGGAGCCCCCGCGATGGTCAGGAATCTGCTCGATTTGTTTTAGCGAAGCCGGAAAGACAGGGAGGTTTGCCGGAAAGCAGCAAAAGGAATTCAGAAAAACCGGATGATTGCTTTACGTCGGCGTTACAGAAACCGGGTGAAAGTTCACGAAAACATAACCTCAAAAACGCCCGGAAGTCAGGGATTCGCAGCAATTTCGTCCGTCGAATTTAGAACCAGAACTTTTCTTTAACCCTTGCATTTTTCGTTATGGCGACTTCCGATTTTTCCGCATTGCCACCGGCCGACGAGTTTGTCGATCAGTTGGACGATTTCCGCACGACCCTCAAGAGCGCCATCGTACAGGTGGTGACCAAGCTGGGCGACGAAGCCGATGCGTCTGATTTTGATTTGCGGTTTTTACCCCTGACGTTAAGCGATTCCGGCCTGGAGATTACGGGTTTGACCCTGAACGATGATGAAAGCGACCCGCTGACGCTGAGCTTCAGCGACGATAACGATGTGGAGCTGGACGAGCTGTCGACGGACGATCTGGTGAGCTTATACCAGGTGATGAAAGATGCCGCCGACGAGCCGGAAGAAGATGATGATGACGAGGAGGACGACGAGTAATAAGCCGAAAAATTCATACATAATAGGATAACAACCGTACAGACCCCGGCTCTCTGCCGGGGTTTTGTATTTTAGGACAAACTGACGGTCAGGCGTTTAAACAGCACCCGACAGATAAAAACTGTGCGACTTCAGCACCAGCTTGGTTTCGTGGTAATGCTCTTCAAACAAGTCCTGCAATTCGTGAACGTACTGAATATACCGGCGGGTGTTGACGCACAGCCAGCGGTCCATGCCAGCCACCAGCCGGGCGTTTTCGAAGCTCCACGCGTTGGCCGACCGGTCGGGCTGGAAGCCAAACGCCAGCATCCAGGGTTTGGTCAGTTTGATGGGCTGGGGTGGTGTCTGCAAATCGTTGAGGTGCGCTTCGGTTAATAAAACCGGCTCGTTGTGAACGACGTAATACCGGTTTGTCTTGGGGATGTTGGGCATTGTGCAGGTGGATCAAGTAATACCCCTTGTACGCCGACCCCCGGAACAATATTGCCCGTCGGCGCAAATTCCGGCAGAACTTTAGTGAACGGGACTCGAAATTAAGTTACAAAATGCCCCGAATTTCATCTTTCAACCCATTTCCGGCACCATCGCCACCTGCGTTTGCGGGTCTTTTTGATTCAAGCCCTCCTGAAAAGACAAAACCGGCTAAGCAAGCCGGCTTGTAATATTTTTTCTCTGTCCTATTTCCCTGCGCGGTGATGGCACAGGTACTTACAGTGACATTTACAGGCAAAAACAGGGCCAATGTTACTTAAAGTGACATTTTGGTAACATTTTATAATTTAATGCTAAAATCCTTCAATTGCCCCCCCTAAAACCGCTTATTCGCGGTTTTTAGAATTGGCATAGCCCTTCGCTTCCGCTTCCAACGATTGAGAAAAGTCTGGCTTCGCTGATGAACGGCGGCTTTCCGGCTTGCCCGCCCGCTTACCGTTTCGCCCCGGTCGGTGCCGCAGCCGGAGCGATGGTCAGCACACGAACCGGACCCAGTAAACCGGCGGGCAGCAAGGGCGAATCGGCTTTATAAACCGGCATGGCCGTGAAGGTGATTTTCTGCTTCGCACCGGGCTGCTGGTCGCCAATGATGCGGTTGACCCAGGTGTTGGTCACTTTGATTGCGATGGTGTTCTCTCCTTTTTTCAGGGCCGGTGTAACCTCCACCCGAAACGGTTTTTTCCAGACAATACCCCGGTTTTGACCGTTGACCAGCACTTCGGCCAGGTTTTTCACCTCGCCCAACTCCAGGATGTAACTCGCCGATGGCTCGACGGCCGTCAGCCTGAATGTATTTTCGTACGTCGCCGTGCCGGAGAAATACTTGATGCCGGTTTCGGGGTGGTCGGGCCAGGCCGTCAGTTTAGCAAAAGTCGCCTGCTGCGGTGCGCCCCGGCCTTCTTCAAACCGCACGGTCCAGGGGCCGTCCACCGTCAGCACTTCCGTGGTTTTCGGCGCGGGTCTGGTGTAGGCCGTCGTCGTGGCCGTGCCGCTAAAAACAATGAAATACGCATCCCAGGATTCGAACCGGAGCGGCACAATCGTCCGGCCGTCTTTGATCTGATACGAAACCGGCTCCACTTTCCCGGTTTGCGGATTCCACAGCGCGGGCACTTTTCCGGTTACCCGGAAACTCACTTCGGCCGGGGTCGGCGTATCGCTCCGGTTGTTCAGCCAATACAGCTCCTGGCCCGCCGTCCGGCGGTGGCGATACCGAATTTTCGAGGCCGCGTTGCTGATGATCACATCTTCACCGATCGCCAGCGTTTTGAGGGCCTCGGTCAATGAGCCTTTCAGCACGTTCGGACTGTTCCAGATTTCGGTGATCACCGCCTGGACGTCCGACGGATTATCCGCCAGACTGGGCGACTGTTCGGGCTTCGTTCCCGTCACTTTCGCACCGGCTTTCACCAGATCGCGCAGTTTCTTCAACACGGGCAGGGTCATGAACCGGGCCGATTCGTCGAGCACCAGCAGCCGGTAGTTATTGCCGCTCCGGGCCACCAGCTGACCGTTTTGTACCGCCATGACCGTCGTTAAAGCCGTTGCGTTGACGAAATCGAATTCATAGCCGGCCGGAACCGGGGGCAGCTTTTCGCGCGTCAGCCAGGTAACATTCTGGTTTTCGCCGTAGTAATACAGAATATCCGCTACATTTTTCCCCTGCTGCAGGAGGTAACAGCTCCGGCCCAGGTACGCCATCCAGGCTTTGCCGGTTTCGGCCCAGGTTTCCTGGCGCGTAAACCACTGCCCGAAAGGCCCCAGTGAAAAACCGGGTTTCTTATCGTCGAGGGGCTGGTGCACCGACGTATGAATTACGAACCGATTCAGGCCAGACGCCATTTCGAGGTCGGCCGTCCGTTTGAGTTTTTCGGGATACGACGAAAAACCGTTCCCGGCGGCTGTCATCGATTCGGCGGCCACCAGATTCTGTCCATAGAGATTGGCCACCGAAGCCGACTCCCGAATATCGCCCTCGCTCCGCACTTCTTCGTCATTACCGCCGGTCAGACTACCGGGGGTCCACATGGCCGACATGGGCACCTCGGCGTTCCGTTTCACATCCATGCCATCGGCCAGATAAATGCGGCCGCCCTCGTGCGATTCGGTGTAGCGCTTCATGCCCCGTTTGTGCAATTCCTCACCAATCACGTCATAGTGGGCATCGGCGATCAGCTCACCGATGGTTTTCCGGAAATCCCACAGAAATTTTTCACTGGCTTCGGCGCTTTTCACGACGCGCCCCGTCAGCACGGGCAGCCACGGCAGAATGGCGTACCCCCGGCGTTTCTGAAATTCGGCGGGAAACGTTTTGGTCCAGGTCATGTGACCGGCTTCGTAGCTGTCCAGCACCATGTATTGCAGTCCTTTGCCGCCCATCATCCCGCCCGTGGCCGCCTTGTACATATCCAGATAGGTGTTGATGTAGGTGCGGACGGCTTCCCGGTCGAGCTTATCCACTTCCAGCCCCGTCGCTTCGGGGGAAGCCGGGTGATTCTGGCGTCCGGTCAGCGAATATCCCAACCGCACAACGGCCCACCGGCCCTCGGGGGCCTGCCAGTCGAGCGTGCCATCGGGCCGCATTTTCGCCGTCAGATCCAGCACGTTCTCGGTCGGAATCGCGTCGGCCGTTGCGGGCTGAAACGTTTTGGTGCCTTCCTTCCAGGGCGTAAAACCCGCTTTGTCCTCAAACTGGTCGATGCGGTCGGTGTTGTAAAGCACAAATTCGGCCACGTTCACGCCTTCCGATTTGGCCTCGCCGGCGCTGCCGCCCATCATCCCGGCAAAGGGGTTGACGGGCGGGGGCAGGGTCTTCACGGCGAGTCGCCAGTATTTAGCCGTCGTGGGGGCAAACGAAACCGTGTTCTGGGCCGCAATGCTTCCCGGAATTTTGGCGACTTCCCGAAACGTGGTGCCATCGTCGCTGACCTGCAACGTACGGTTTTCGGAGCCACCCCGAAATTCGGCCAGCGCACTTTTGATGGCCCCCACCACGGCGAGGGCTTTAAAGGTCTGGGGCGTATCAAACGCGTATTGAATCCACATGTCCTGCCCCACTTCCAGCGGTGGCAGGTAGGCGGTTTTGCCCAGATCACCGTCGGTAAGGTCGCTGAGCGCAAAGTTCCCGCCACTCGAGCTGACGTTGGGTTTCAGTTCCGCCAGGCTTTTTTCGGAAGCGGGCAGCCGGTACGCCATCACGGCGGCATCCTGATAGAACGCGGGCAGTGTGCCGACAAAACCGCCCAACAGGCCGTCGCCTTCAATTTTCACGTTCTGAAAGCTCCCCGTCACGTTCGACGGTTGCGGTAGTTTGGCCGTAACGTTTTGACCACCCGCCACGATCGTCTCCGTCCAGACGTATTTTTTCATAGCGTCTTTCGGTTCTACCCAGGGGCCGCCCGTCACGCTCCAGCCCGGCGAACCGGCAATGGCCATTTCCAAACCTTTCTGACTGGCCTGTTCGGTCGTAAACCGGAAGGCTTCCTTCCATTCGGGGGTCATGAAAACCAGCTTTTTGGGCACCACGACGGGCGTAAACAGATTGGCGTCGAAATTCTGAAAACCGCCGATCCCGACCCGACTCATCCATTCCAGGTCTTTCTGAATACCCGCCTGGGTGATGTTGCCGTTCATCCAGTGCCACCACACGCGGGGCCTGGCTGCCGGGGGCGGAGTAACGAACTGGGCGAGCTGGGCGTCCGTGGTCGGAGCGGCCGTCGGCTTGCTTGTTTTCGTTTGCCCGACGCTCGTCCGGGCGAAAAGCAGAAAAGGCAGGAAAAACAGGGTCAGGTCCTTCATGGCGAAGCGGGTTTTACGGACGCAGGATTGGCGGCTAGATACAACAAAACAGCCTATTTTTTAGTTGTTTTTTCGTATTTTCTCTCCCTAATCGGGCTTACTCCCCGTTGGTTGGCTTATCCTTCCCAACCAGCGGGCGGTTTCCGGTAACGTGCATACGGGTTTTAGCAGGGTTTCCTGGCAGACCGGAATGCGGATCGGTGGGGTAAATGAATAGCTCTTCCCAATTCGGGAGCCGGCTTTTGGGAATCAGCACCCGGTTTTATGAAGGTGGAAAGTGACTTCCGAGCATGACGGGAAGCATAGGAGGATCGTCGTAGTCGGGCCGTGTTGAAGTAGAAGCTGCCGGTTTTCGGGGCCGTGAACATCAAACCTGCAAGGTCTCCAAGACCTTGCAGGTTTGATGTGGGTGGTTTAAATAAGTCAGGCCTACTCCTGTTTCAGCCTTTTGGCCGTGGTTTCGTACGAATTCATCAGGGTGCCTTTGAGGTTATCATTGTCAACCTTGGTCAGATCAATGGTAACGTCGTAGCCCTGTGCCACAAACGACAGGCCCAGTTTGTCACCGTTTTCCTCGATGGCCGTAACGGGAATTTTCTCCGCATTCGGGTCGGCTGCGTTGGTCAGCTGGCCGGTTAATTTGCCGTCTTTCCGGACCAGATCCGCCACCAGTTTAGAATCACCGTTGGGCGTACCCGTCACCGTGATTTCCCATTTTCCGGCAAAAAAGTCGGCCGGGGCGGTGGTTTGCGAAAAAGACTGGAAAACGACGCCCAGCAGGAAAATGAACAGCACTATAGTCACTTTTTTCATATGGAGATTGGAGTTATTGGTTACATCCTGTTGCTAAAAACCGGGTGCGGCTTCGGCCAACCACCCCAAACTACTTTTCTATTTTTCCAAAACCGCCTTGCCTGCGCCGACCGACCGGTTTTTTCTTTCCAGCCGGTTTTCCGTTCCAAAAAAACCGTCCGTAATCCACTGATTGACAACACCATACTGGATAGAAGAACAACCAGTCGTCGCGAACGGGACAAAGGTAGGAAATATTTTTTCTTATTGTCTATCACAGTAGACAATAATTTTTTTACAATTCTATACCTTTGCAATCCAACCTTTCTGAAGGGGGTAGTATCCGGTTTGGCGGCCTCAAAAGGCGACTTCGCTCATACCTGAAAGCCGCAGCTTCTTGTCGGCGGTCGCGGTGGGCAGGGCAAACGTTGGGCCCGGAAATTTGTCACTAGCGAATAAGAAACCGTACGTTTGTGAAAACGAGCCTGTATGCAGTCACCGAGCGAGCAAGACTATATTCAACAAGTATCCATTGACTGTGTCATCTTTGGTTATCAGGGCCGGGAGCTGAAAGTGCTGGTCCCGAAGCTTTCATTCAAAGGCGGTTTTTGGGCGTTACCCAGCGGGTTTGTGTATCAGAACGAAGATATTGACGATGCCGCCCGCCGAATTCTTCAGGAGCGAACCGGAATCAGGGCCATTTATCTGGAACAGTTTCAGGTGATGGGCCGGGCAACGCGCAACAACAAAGCGTTTCTGGATCGGCTTATCGAACTGAACCCGGAGCTAAGCCAGTGGAGTTCGGGGGATGCCCAGGACGGTCAGGCCCACCGGCGGGAGTACGACTGGTTTACCCGGCGGTTTATTTCCATCGGGTATTACGCCCTGGTGGACATCAGCAAGGTGGTTCCGCAAAAAACCGCCCTCGATGAGGTCATCGCCTGGTGTGATGTCCGGGAGCTACCCGCCCTGATCATCGACCACGCTGAGATGGTGGCGAAAGCCCTCGAATCGCTTCAGCTCCACCTGGATCAAAAGCTGAATGCGTTTAACCTGCTCCCCGAAACGTTCACGATGAAGGACGTGCAGGAGCTTTACGAAACCATTTTCGACAAAGCGTTTGCCCGCAATAATTTTCAGAAAAAAATCCTGAGCCTGAACGTGCTGGAACGGCTGGAGAAAAAGTATACGGGGGCCGCCAACAAGGCCCCGTATCTGTACCGCTTTTTGAAGTAGGTAGTGTAGGGAGACCCGGTTTTCGGCCGTTTCAGCAATGCGGGCAAACCGGCCCCGAGCTGCTCTGAACGAGTCTTGCATACGTCGTCACGGCCTGAAGCAGTAGTTGGCAATCAGTAAGCATCCCAATAAAGTATCCTGAACTAACAAAACGTGCGGAGTCCGGTTATCTGGATAAGCCAATCCCTTATCCCATGTGTTACACGGTCAAAGCAGAAACGCCCCTGGCGCAGCTCGTCAAACAGATCAAGGCTTCGCAGGCTCCCGAAAACGATGAATACAACCCACCGGGCCGCGTCTCGGGTTTTGCCCATCCCCTCCTGCCGGTCGTCACCGAGGAAGAGCCCGAAGCCATTCAGCTTTTCAAGTGGGGGCTGATCCCGTCCTGGGCCAAGGAGGACAAAGCCGATGAGCTTTCCAAAATGACGCTCAACGCCCGCGAGGATTCCGTATTTGAAAAACCGTCTTTCAAAGGCAGTATTCTGGAAAACCGTTGCTTTTTGCTCGTGGATGGTTTCTACGAATGGCGCCACGAAGGCGCGAAGAAGATCCCCTACTTTATTTCGCTAAAGGGCAACAAGCCGTTTGCCCTGGGCTGTATTTACGCGGACTGGAAGGGCCAGCACACCTTCTCGATCATCACCACGCCGGCCAATCCGATGATGGAATACATCCACAACACCAAAAAGCGCATGCCCTTTGTCTTGCCGCTGGATGCCGCCCGCGAGTGGATCAAGCCCGATCTGACCAAAACCCAGATCAAGGAGCTGATGCAGCCGCTGGATGAAGACTTGATGAAATCCGAGGTGCTGGAAAAGTAAAAACCGGTGGTGGGCCGTTTGGCTTTCTCCACTAAAACCAATCGCCCGGCTTTTCTCTTGAAAGCCGGGCGATTGGTTTCGTACACTCCCTTCAGACTAAACTGGCGGGATCTATTTCGTCGAGGTTAGCCCGGTTGGAATTGGTGTGATTACCGAAGCGCTTCTCCAACTGACGCTGTAACTTGGCCACCACGCTGTTGAGCAAGCCGTACCAGTCGTCGCCGGAATCGTCGGCAAAGACATCGTTCCCGGGCACACCGTATTTGATGCCCACGTGTTTTTCGTTGCTTCGCTGGTTGGGTTCCAGTTTTAAATACACATCGGCCGTAATGACGTCACCTTTGTAGAAGCGTTGCAGCTTCGAGAGCGCGTCCAGTACGGAGGCTTGCAGGTCGTCGTCCAACGTAAAGCCCACGGCCTCAATGTCGAGACGGACATTATCTAAGTTCTGATCGGGTTGCATAACACGCACGTTTATTTGAAACCGCTGTTGAGCGAAATACCACCGCGGTCTTTTATAAAGACATCCGTCAGGAATTTGTTTAAAAATCAACAGGGGTTTTAGTCACTGCTCCGGCTGAAATTTGGCCCGTATGCGGTAAAAGAGGTAGTAAAATACGGGCAGTCACACACTGGGTACGCTTTCCGGAATGGCAATCCGCAGGTCACAAAAAACCGTATCCCGCACTTGTTCGTCCGAAAGCAGGCGGGCCACGGCGGTCGACACATTGAGTTGCTGGCAAAAGAGCAGCGCTTCGTTGCCCTGCATGTGATCGTTGGCAATAATCGTGTAACACCGTCCGGGAAGCATGGCGGCAAAGTGCGCGCCGGAGATAATGATCATGGGCGTTGATGAAAAAAAGAAAGCGAGCCGTTAAACAACCCGGTTTTTATGGCGGGGCCGATGGTACTGATTGAATTCACTGTAAACGCTTTAAGATTTCGGCCTGCCCCTGCTTCAGGCTCCTGAGTTCGGCCAGCAGGACTTCCTGCGTTGGCTCCGGGTCGGGAAACACATCCGACATGACCATCACGTATTTCCAGATTTCCCGAACTTCTTCCGCCGGCACCATGTAGGGCTGGTACTGCGGGTTGAGCGAATGGAGTTCAAAGCGCTGCTGGGTTGCGAGCTCGTTAACGGCTTTCTTGAAAACGATGCCATCATCCCGCAGCACGAAAATGTAGCCAAGCCCATTCTTCACCGTGTACCAGTCCTGCACGTATTCGCCCACCACGTACGAACCGTCCTGAATCGGCAGCATCGAATCCCCTTTGGTCGGAAAGGCCCGGTAACTGCGCCCGCTTTTCACCCAGGGCAGCGGCAGCTTGAACTTGGGCAGTTTGCCGATGAATTCCTCACTCTCGAAGCCCCCCTGCGCGTAGCCCATCACCGCCGGGATGGGGACCAGATCAATCAACTCGTCGTTGTGCTCATTGACCGTATGCACCACCTCCCGCACCTGCAACGACCGGCCCCGGTAGGTTGGGTCGGGAGCGGCCATCAGTTGCTGAAATTGCTTCGCAGAATATTTTGCCAGCTGATGATTGAGCAGCACATCCAGCGACACTTTGTAGAGCAACGCCAGCCGACCCGCCACGTTGGTGGGCGGCATCGCCAGTCCTTTCTCGTACTTGGAAAGGGTCTGCCGCGTCAGGTCCGTTAGCGTAGCGACCTCTTCCAGATTCAATTGAAAATGACTGCGTAAGCTCACTAGATTCTCGTGGATGTACATAGCCAAACCGGGTCGGTGTAATGAAAACAAAGATATTAATTTGGGACGGATTTTTAACAAGGCTATGCAACAATAATTTACATTCGTAAACAACGAAAAAAGACCGGTTTTGTACAACATTTCAGTCTACTGATAGGGATGAGGTTCAAGTTATGTTCCCCGAGACGTTAAAAATAGTTTCCAGTAATTGTTAACAAAAGTTGCATTTGAATGTTAAAAGTAGTTACGTTGCAGGAAATCTGCTTACCGGAGATCAATACGACCTGTCTTATGGATCAGCGAACAGTCTTACACACGGATCTTGACGCCTTTTTCCCCTCGGTGGTGGTGCTGCAAAACCCCTCCCTGAAGGGAAAACCGCTTCTTGTGGGGGGGGCAGGGGATCGGGGCGTGGTGTCCGGGGCCAGCTACGAAGCCCGGCGGTTCGGCGTTCGTTCGGGGATGCCCATGCGACTGGCGCGCCGGTTGTGTGCAGAAGCCGTCATTGTCAAGGGCGACTACCAGGCGTTTGACCGCTACTCGAAACTGGTGACCGAAATTCTCACCGAAAAGGCCCCGGTGGTCGAGAAGGCTTCGATTGACGAATTCTACGTGGACATGACCGGCATGGAAAAATTCGTCGGCTGCGTTAAATGGGCGGGTGAGCTGAAGCAAAGCATCGTCCGCGAAACCGGGCTATCGGTCAGCTGGGGGCTGTCGGTCAACAAAACCGTCAGCAAGGTCGCGGCTAATGAGGGCAAACCCAATGGCGCCCTGCAGGTGGCACTGCCCGATGTTCAGCCGTTTTTATGGAGTCTGGACATTGCCAAGCTACCCGGTATTGGCGAAAAGATGGCCCATACGCTCCGCTGCATGGGCGTTACCAAACTGGGCACGCTGGCCCAGATTCCCCGCCGGTTGTTGGAGCGCACGTTCGGCAAGACCGGGCTGTTTCTCTGGGACCGGGCCAACGGCATCGATCCCACGCCGGTTGAGCCTTCGCACCAGCAAAAGTCGATGTCGAAGGAAATGACCTTTCAGACCGATACGACCGATGGGCAGTTTCTGCAGGCCACCTTGTCAAGAATGGTCGAGACGCTCGCCTACGACCTGCGCAAGCGGGGTTTCTGCACCAGCAAGCTCACCGTGAAAGTTCGCTACAGCGACTTCCAGACGTTTACGAAACAGATTACGCTGCCCGCCACCAGTTCCGACCACGCGCTGACGCTGGCTGTGCTGAAGGCGTTTGATACGCTTTACGACCGCCGGGTGCTGGTGCGGCTGGTGGGCATCAGCTTCGGCAGGCTGGTCCGGGGCACCGAGCAGCTCAGCCTGTTTGATGCCGCCGGGCAGGTCGCTCAACCCAAGTTGCCTTCGCTCTACCAGCAAACAGACCGGATTCGCGACCGGTACGGCGAAGGCCTGATTGGCCGGGCCAGCACGTATCACTTAGGAATTTAACCCATTAACGCCTACAACCATGTCTTTTGCTTTACAGTGCCGGGTCTGGGATACGCAAAACCGGCAAATGCACTACCTCTCGTCACAAATGACGCGCACCAACACCTTTCAAACCATCCTGCTGGAGGACGTACTGGCGTTGGTCAATCTGGCTAATCCCGCCGATATTCGCCTGTACGAGACGACGGAACCCTGGCGGCTGATGCTGTCGGTGGGTCAGCAGGACCGGGAGGGCACGCTGCTGTTTGATTACGATATTGTCGAATGTGACGGCCACCACTGGATCATTCAGAATCATCCCGAACGCTGCGGCTACAGCCTGTTTATGCTCAATAGTCTGGGGCTGCCTCCCTACCTGCGGCTGGATCGGGAGCTGGCCCAGCTGGTCAAACAGGTGGGCAATTTCTTCGAACATACGCACCTGATGCTGGACCTGCCGGCGGTACCGCTGCGGTGGGCGGCTTAACCCGACCCGGCCATGTACCTCAACGTTCACAGCTACTTCTCGCTTCGTTACGGCACCCTCTCACCGAAAGATTTGGTGGATCGGGCCGTCATACTGGGGATCCGGACGCTGGCGCTGACGGATATCAACACGGTTTCGGGCGTCTTCGAGTTTGTGAAGCGGTGCCGGGATGCGGGTATTAAACCGGTGGTGGGGGTCGAAGTGCGCAACCACCACGAACTGGCTTATGTCTGTCTGGCCCGGAATCGGGACGGTTTTGCCGAAATCAACCGGTTTTTATCCCAGCATTTGCTGACGGGAAAGGACTTTCCAATGCGGGCGCCGGCCTTTGTCCATGCCTATGTCATTTATCCCCTGAAACGGCTGGATCACCTGATGCCGGTCAGCGAAGGGGAGTTTGTGGGGGTGCGGGCTTCGCAGCTCTCCCAACTCTGGTCGCACCGAAAAAAACTCCAGGCTCTCAAGGTCGTGCTGCTGCAACCGGTCACCTGGGTCGATAAAGTGGGGTTTAACCTGCACAAGCTGCTGCGGTGCATCGCCCACAATTGCCTGGGCTCCCGGCTGGCCGAGTACGAAACCGTTGCTACCGATGAGGACTGGCTCTCGCCGGAGCAGCTGGCCGGGACCTTCGGGGACTGGCCGCACTGGATCGACACGACCCGCCAGCTGCTGGCCAGCTGCTCGTTCGACTTTGACTTCAACACCGCAAAAAACCGCAAGCTGTACACACCCAGCCGGGCCGATGATCGGGCCCTGCTCCGCAAGCTGGCTTTCGATGGGATGAGGCAGCGCTACGGCCCCAACCAGGCTGAGGCTCAAAACCGGGTGGAAGACGAACTGAAAATCATTGCCGACCTGGATTTCACCGCGTATTTCCTGATCACCTGGGACATTGTGCAGTACGCCCACAGCCGGGGTTATTTCCACGTCGGGCGCGGCTCGGGTGCCAACTCGATTGTTGCGTATTGCATCGGTGTTACCGACGTCGATCCCATTGCCCTGAACCTGTTCTTCGAGCGGTTCATCAATCCCCACCGCAGTTCTCCCCCCGATTTCGACCTGGACTTTAGCTGGACCGATCGCGATGAGCTGACCGACTACATTTTCAAAAAGTGGGGGCGCGAGCACGTCTGTTTGATGGCCACCTACGTCACTTTCTCAGGCCGGGCCGCCTGGCGGGAGCTGGCCAAGGTGTTTGGTTTTCCCAAAGCCGAGATCGACGCCCTGATAGCCGATCCCGCCCAGTCGCTCAGCAGCCCCCCCACCCGCCTGATTGCCCGGTACGCCCGTTTAATGGAGAATTTCCCCAACTACCTCGGTATTCACGCCGGCGGAATCCTGATCAGTGAAGAACCGTTGTATCAATACACCGCCCTGCAACTACCGCCCAAAGGCTTTCCCCTCTGCCAGTGGGACATGTACGTGGCCGAAGACATCGGCTTTGCCAAGTGGGATATTCTCAGCCAGCGGGGACTGGGGCACATCAAAGAAGCCGTTGACCTGGTCCGGCAAAACCGGCAGATCAGCATTGACATTCACCGCATCCAGGATTTTGTCGGCGATGAGCGCATCCGGCAGATGCTCCTTACCAGCCAGACGATGGGCTGCTTTTACATCGAAAGCCCGGCCATGCAGCAGCTGATCACCAAACTCCGTTGCAGTGACTATCTGACGCTGGTGGCGGCTTCGAGCATCATCCGCCCGGGTGTGGCCAGCAGTGGCATGATGGATCAGTACATCGAACGTCACCATAGTCCGGGCAGCTACATTCCGCTGCATCCCAAAATGCAGGAGTTGCTGAAGGATACCTACTGTGTGATGATCTATCAGGAGGACGTGCTGAAAGTAGCCCACGAGTTTGCCGGGCTTCCGCTGGCGGAAGCGGACATGCTTCGCCGGGGCATGAGCGGCAAGTCGCGCTCCAAAGATGAATTTGCCCGCATTCAGGCGAAGTTTTTCGCCAACTGCCGGGCGTTCGGGTATCCGGAAGCGATCACGGCGGAGGTCTGGCGGCAGATTGCCTCGTTTGCGGGCTACAGCTTTTCGAAGGCGCATTCGGCCAGCTTTGCCGTCGAAAGTTACCAGAGCCTGTACCTAAAAACGTATTTCCCGCTGGAGTTCATGACGGCGGTGATCAACAATTTTGGCGGTTTTTACCGCACCGAGTTCTATGTTCATGAGGCCCGGCGCTGGGGTGCCCGGATCGAAGCGCCGGATTTGCTGGAGAGTGACCCTGTGGCCCGCATCGACGGTAGTACAATTTGGCTGGGATTTGTTTTAATCAAAGGACTGGAAAAGAACGTCGTTGAGGAGCTGCTGCGCCAGCGCCGGCTACGGCCCTTCGCCCACCTGGAGGATTTTTGCCAGCGGGTGCCGGCGGGTGTTGAGCAGTTGACGCTGTTGATCCGGGCCGGCGTGTTTCGCCGGTTCGGCCACAGCAAAAAAGAATTGCTGTGGCACGCACACGCGCTGGTGAATGCCTACGCCCAGCACGAAGCCGTTCCGGAGTTGTTTGGGCTGGAGGAAGTGAATTTCGCCCTGCCACAACTGTGGCAGGATCCGCTCGAAGATGCCTATGATGAAATCGAATTGCTGGGCTTCCCCCTATGCTCCCCGTTTGATCTTTTGCCCGAAGCAGTAGAGGGCATCGGGGCCCGCAGCCTGCCGGAAAATCAGGGGCGGACCGTGACGATCACTGGCTACCTGATCACGACGAAGGTGATCCGGGCCAAAAACAGCAAGGTCATGGCGTTTGGCTATTTTGTCGACGTCGAGGGCCATTACTTCAATACCACGCACTTTCCGCCTTCGTGGCAGCGGTATCCGCTGCGGGGCATGGGCCTATACCGGATGGTGGGCAAAGCGGTCACCGAGTTCAGCGCCCCAAGCCTGGAAGTGTACCAAGTGGAGCGGCTGCCGTTTCGCCCCGATCCGCGGGGCGGGGGCGGGTTCTATTTGAATTGACCAAACCTGCCGTCTGAACGAATCGACTTCAAAGTAAAACCGCCTGTCAATCAGGCGATGTTGTGGCTAGTCAGGTTCACCCGATCAATAAAACAAAAAAATAACTGGCTCCGGGTAAGTTGTTTTCGGACCTTTGCAGCCTTAAAAGATGGATTATGAACTACCAACCGCTTCCTCTTCCCGAAAAATACCGCTTGCTCGATCATTCAGTCCGTTTAGTCTGGGAGAATCTCACCCATGCTCAGATCAACTGGCTGGTGAAGCAGTCCTTCTATTTCAAAGAGTTTCTGTTTGCGGATTTGCCTTATTACGGCCAGGTCTTTTCCCTCGACATCAAGATCGGCCCGGACCAACTCACAACGCTCTTTTTCCCAAAATCCGAAATCGGCACCATGACCGACGAAATGATTCGGCAAATTACGGACGAACTGGCCAGCGTTCCGGAAGAATGGCAAGTTGCTGAAGTAGACCAGTAGCACTAAACTCGAAGGCCTGGGCAAAACACCGTAAATTGTTGAGCGGCATCACTTCCTGAAGATTTCGGGGCATGTAGTCTAATTTCGTTTCAACAAAGTTGTAGTTAGCGAGTTTGGTATTCAACCACAAACGAAATGACTAGTATGGAAAACAAGCCAGATCAAACTCCGCAGCAGCCTTCGCAAAGCGAATCCACGCCGGAGCGTGAAGAGCAGCATGATTTTGCAGGAACCGACGATGAAGGCAATGTGCAGGGAGGGGGCGCTTATGGCTCTGGTTACGGCACAGGTTCATCGGGTGCGGACGAAAGTGAAACGTCGGGCACCGAATCGAATCGCAGTTAGGAGTCATTAGTCCGCCGAAAATAAAGTGAAAAATAAAGCGTCCTGCTTCCAGCCAGCACACTAAAAAGGCGGTATTATCGTTTTTAGTGTGTATGTTTTGAATGCCCCGGTAGTCCAGCCACCGGGGCATTTTTATTTCTACGTCCGGGCTTTTTTCTTCGTTTTTTAGAAGCTGGAGTACTCCCTAGACTCGTATGCAGGACATAAAACAAAAGCCCTGAAGTAAACAGGGCTTTCGATCGCTTTATCTTTTTGCCTCAACTAGCCAAAAAATTGACGGCCTGCTTCAGAGTCCGCTCGTTCTGGTTCTCCGGGTCGGTGTACGAACGCTCCCCTACCTCGATGGTTAATTGTTTACCTTCCAGAAGTTTGGTGTCGAGTTCCTTTCCGGCCTGGGCATCAATTCCTGCCATGTCAAACAGCTTGATGATGGCTGGCATACCGGCAGGCGATTGATAAAAACGCTGCGATACATACCCGTCCTCGTTCTCAAACCGAACAGCAAAAAAAGGGATTTTTTTATGCTCACTGACGCCTTCCTCAATCTGGGTAATGGTAACGGTCTGGCTACCATCTTCCAATACTGTCTTGTCCTGTCCTTCCTCGATCGCAATTTTCATACCGTTGACTTTATGTTTTAGTTGTATTATAAAAAACTACACTGGAGTCAAATTGTTCAGAAAAATTGTTGGGAGACCGGCTATAAATCGTCAATTTCGGTGCAAAACAGGGAATGGCAAGCCAAATTGCTGTGTTTCAGTTGTATTACCCAAAAGGATATCCCCATTTTAGAATAGTCTTTTGGGTAGATAGGACCGATTGGTTCGTACAGTTCAGATCAGAAAAAGTGCGTTCAATTGACGGCCACAAACCGGGGCGCAACCGGAGCTTGTTGCGTGGCCAGCGATACTTCTTTGACTGTGGTTTCGGCTCCGTTGGAAATCGCCACCTGATAAATGCCGTCGGGCAGGTCGCTCACGTCCAGCCGCAGTCGCACTGCCTGCTGGCGTTTGCCGATCTGCTGGACAAAGACTTCTTTTCCTTTCGCATCCAGCAGCCGGACCATCACTGCATTCCCGACTTCCTTGTTGACGGCAATCTGGAGTTTACCGTCGATGGTGGTGTACAGGCCACTCTGGAAGGCGGCTGCTTTCTTGGGTTCTTTCGGGCTGGCATTGGCGGCATTGAAACTGGCAGCGGTCAGGGTCAGGGCGACGAGCAGGGTGTTGAAGATGATTTTCATGGCGTATCTTGTTTAGAGCGTTTTTGTGTCTGTTTTGATGAATCAAAGGTCGGCACGCGGGCGCTGAAAGCCTGTCACAAATGGGTCAACTCCTGCTACTTTTGGGAAAAGGGTCTAAATGATGCGAAGACCGACTGGCAACGGGTCGGTTTGTTACGGATTCAATTGCAATGGCTTACGAGAGACTTTCGAATACCATACCCGCTTCCTTACCTGGAAACGAAAAACATTCATGCCATTGAACAGTGGACTGACAAGCCCGGATCCTGCCCGATTCGCTGCGGGTGAAAGTTGGTGTGAGCCTGAAACATCCGGCCCTCCCGGATGCGATCGCATTCTCTCCACAACGAGTAACAAAGAAACGCAGACAAAGGAAATCATCGGAAAAGCCAAGAAGGTACGAAATGCAAAAAGTCCTGAAAATCAGGACTTTTTGTTTCTTTTGCTTTCCTTCATTAGAAGAGTTTTGTACCGGGAACGGGAATCGAACATTTGCATTGAATTACCTTGGTTTTCTTAAAAATGCCTTTAATTGGAGCCATAAAGCCACTTTTTGAAGCGAATAAGAGAAAGTGAGATTAAGCAAATGAAGAAAATGTTTCAGTAATGTTACAGTAATACTTTCGGAATGGCTATCTTGGTAGAGCACTTATTAACCTCGAAAAAATGTTTGAATCAGAAGCCTCGCCAACCAAAGGACGAAAGAGAACCAATTCTATCTCTTTCACTGTGGAAATCAACAACAAGCCTAAAAAAGGAGATCTATACCCTCTTTTCATGCGGATTACCGAAAACCGAAAACATCGTAGGGTCTACCTTGAATTTGATATACCTCTCAAAGATTGGAACCCCAACAAAAAAGAGGTGCGAAAGACTTATCGGCTTCATGCTGCTCTAAATGCCAAGATCGACTCTATAAAAGCGGAAGCTATCCGCCTGAAAGCGGACCTCAAAGAAGTTTCAGCTGCAGTAATCGCAGATAGCTTAAAAGGAAAATCGTCAACGTTCTTTTTCCAATATGCTTATGGCATTCTGACAAATAAGACGTATAATACCGCTAGGAACATGCGTAGTGAGATCAATAAATTGCTTGAGTACACAAAAGATGAAAAGTTATTATTTGCTGTATATCGTCAACTTAAAGTGGACAGATGCGGGTGAAAAGAGAAGAGATACTTTAAGC
>NZ_BAAGVR010000007.1:0-3089 GCF_054780775.1 Larkinella ripae | reverse complement strand
GCGGGTGCCCACCGCCTCGTCCTGCGCATCGGCGTAGGTATTGGCCAGCACCCGCAGGTATGTATTCGCTTCCAGCGCAGCAATGCGCTGACTATGCGTCAGTCCGGTGGGAATGCTAGGCGAACCGCCCACCGAGGTGACAAAGGGCGATACCAGATCGTCCGCGCCCGGCACGTAGTAAATGATTTGAATGTTGCCATCCTGAAGTAGGGCCCACGTTTTGGCGATTTCGCCGGTGGCTTCTTCTTCGATTTCTTCCAGCGTCTGCCGCACCGGCATGGCGAGTACTGTTTCAAGTTCATCGACGCGCTGCTCAAGGGCCAGGATGCGGATTTCCCAGCCGGCGGCGACCTCAACGGTGACACCGGGAATACTGGAAACCACGTTCAGCACAAGGGCTTCGGCCGCATAGGGCCCGGTCGAGTAATCCGCCTGGTTGCCGGAGTTGATCGATGGATCGACGTACAAATCAAAACTCAGCAGGGGCTGCTTGCCGGCGATTTCATCCAGGTAAACTGTGCATTTGTATTGAACCGACTGGGTACTGTCCGGAAGGCCCGCCAGCGCCGGGGTTTTGTAATCCAGGTGGATGATGTTGGTTGCCGGGTACGAAAAGTCGGCCGCTGTCCAGGTTTTGACGAAGGCGTCATTAGACAGCGATATGTCGATTTTGATCGGAAGCGCCGAAACGTTCCAGGGCGCACCGTCCTGCTGAAAGACAATATCCAGCAGGAACCGGTAGCCTTTCAGCCTTCTGGCGGTGGTTTTGGGTACGTTGACTGCGCTTACTGCCATTGTCTTAAGTGAATAGCGGTGTTTCTTCTACAATTTCCAGGTTGGTACCTGCGGTTTTCCAGTTATCCAGCCCTTCATTCTCGCGCTTTCTCATTTTTCCGGAGAAGTACTGTACAGTCGGATTGCGGTTGACGTTCGGTACCACTCCACCCAGCCGGTTACCCACCCGGGCTTTGACCTTGTTGTGCAATTCGACCAAGTTGGCCTCCTGTCCACCGAAATAGCCCCAGGAGCCGCCCGCGATCACATAAGCGGCAATCCGGTCGGCGGCCTGATCCTGTGATATGTCGCCCTGTCCGTTAGGCACCGAATAGTTCTTCTTGTACTTCTGGTTGACCGGATCCCAGATGTTATCCCAGTCTGCGCCAAAATATTTAATCCGGCTTCCGTGAATGTCTGCACCTCGGGCCCAGTTGGCATCGGGTGCCAGATTGACCTGGGTAGCGTTAGCGGTTTTGGTGAGCGTCTTCCATTGAAATGTGCGGGCGGCCACCGATTGCCGGTTGTCATTGGCGCCCGCTTCGACGGTGATGTGCTGACCCGGGTTGCCCAGATTGGCGTAGTAGGCGAACATATCCAGAAACTTCGTCAGCGTCCAGACTCCAAATTCCCAGTGGTAGCGCCGGTTCCAGTTACCTCCCGTACCGTCGCCGTTCCAGGTGTCGTGGAAGCCATCGCCATCATTATAGTATTGAATGACCGGTGGGACGATTTCCGCATCCGTCAGCGAGGGCCTGTTAACCATCGTTCTGACCTGAGCCAGGGTTCCGCCCGCTTTTGCGTACACCTTATCTTTGAACCATTGTTTGGCAGGGTCTTCGTAGAGTCCGACGCGGGCCTGCGTAAGGGGAGAAACCTTGTTGCCAATCCCCATCTCGTACTCCTCGGTTCGTCCGACGCTGACCGTATCAGGTTTGATTTTATTGCCGGAATCCTGCACCACATCGACCGATATGCGCTTCATCGGGTTGTTGTTGTCCCAGCCCGCGCCCCCATCCACCCACGGACGGATAAAGGCTAACGACACCGGTACACACGTATCCGGATACACATCCAGCCCCGAATTCGAATTGAATTTCTCGGCTTTATCCAGCGTCATGTAACTGATCGCCGGGTTTGAACCTATTTGTGAGCGGTAGAAACTGTACTGGTGATGAACACCCACCTTTAGTCCGATTGAACGGCAATAAGCCGCAAAGGCGATCATATTAGCCTGGGCCGCCGGGTTATACCATTGCTCTGGCTCGATCGTAAATTTGAACATCGTGGAGCCGCGCTGTTTCCAGCGCAGGGCTTCATCCTTCCGGGCCTGAAAGTCGCTGCCCGCCCAGCTCGTGCCGTGGATGCGTCGCCAGTGCTCTTGCGCCGGAACGTAGGTCGTCGGCGTTGGATCGGGCTCGCCCGGTTCTTCGGGCTCTTCGGGAATTTCCGGCTCGGGCTCAGGGATTACTACCGCACTCAGCCGCGCCAAACCGCCATAGCCTGACAGGTTACCCGCCGAGACGTTGCCGGTTTCGATTTCGCTATTCAGCCCGGCGGCCGGAATCACAAAAGAGAAGATCTGTGCCGATGGACCGGTGAGCGTTACCTTGAACACGCAGCCGCCAAACAGGCCAGGCACCCGGATTTTATCCGTCCGGCTGGCGCCTTCGGTTTGCGGGTGGGAGCCGATGATTTCAATTTGCGTCGTGCCGCCTACGGTCCAGTGCCGGAGCGAATAAGCCGGCCGGTTGTTCTGAAAGGCGTTGGGGCCGTCGTACTTGATAAAATCACCCACGCCCGCCAGTTGCACCTCGGGATCTTCGACCAGGGTGCTGCTATCCAGAAAGTGCTCCAGACGCTGCATATCCCGGCGGCCCTGGTAAAAGGCGTCGATGCTATGCTGCTGGTGCTGGTGGGAAGGATCGTTGAGCAGGGCGCGCCGGGGAACGCCGAACTGCCAGTGCCCGCCGTCCGCATTCAGGAAGCGGTGCCAGACATCGATCGAATAGATCCAGTAGGGCGGCAGCCAGACCTTCGGCGTTTCAACGTGCTGGGTGCCCGAATCAGACTGATACGGTACAGACCCTTGCAAGTTGGCGAAGGGCACCCGGGCGGCCGTCGGCACACCGTTGACGATGCCCGCCACGTCGGCTTCAAAAAACAGCTGGGTTTGCCGGATAATCGGGATTCGGGTCAACCCCGGTACGTTATCCATCCGGTACCAGAGTGCCTGGGTGCGGCCTTTAACCCGGCCGCCGACGTGGTAAGGCGCCATTTTGGACCACAGGTAGGGATAGCTTTGCGTTCCGGCC
>NZ_BAAGVR010000006.1:0-3101 GCF_054780775.1 Larkinella ripae | reverse complement strand
GCGGGTGCCCACCGCCTCGTCCTGCGCATCGGCGTAGGTATTGGCCAGCACCCGCAGGTAGGTATTCGCTTCCAGCGCAGCAATGCGCTGACTATGCGTCAGTCCAGTGGGTATACTGGGCGAACCACCAACAGAGGTGACGAACGGCGATACCAGATCGTCGGCCCCCGGCACGTAGTAAATGATTTGAATGTTGCCGTCCTGAAGCAGGGCCCACGTTTTGGCGACTTCGCCGGTGGCTTCTTCCTCGATTTCTTCCAGCGTCTGCCGCACCGGCATGGCAAGCACCGTTTCAAGCTCATCGACGCGCTGCTCAAGGGCCAGGACGCGGATTTCCCAGCCGGCCGCGACCTCAACGGTGACGCCCGGAATGGTGGAAACCACGTTCAGGACAAGGGCTTCGGCCGCATAGGGTCCGGTCGAATAGTCCGACTGGTTGCCGGAATTGATCGACGGGTCAACGTACAAATCAAAACTCAGCAGAGGCTGCTTGCCGGCGATTTCGTCCAGGTAAACCGTGCATTTGTATTGAACCGACTGGGTACTGTCCGGAAGACCCGCCAGCGCCGGGGTTTTGTAATCCAGGTGGATGATGTTGGTTGCCGGGTACGAAAAGTCGGCCGCTGTCCAGGTTTTGACGAAGGCGTCATTGGACAGCGTTATATCTATTTTGATCGGAAGCGCCGAAACGTTCCAGGGCGCACCGTCCTGCTGAAAGACAATATCCAGCAGGAACCGGTAGCCTTTCAGCCTTCTGGCGGTGGTTTTGGGTACGTTGACTGCGCTTACTGCCATTGTCTTAAGTGAATAGCGGGGTTTCTTCTACGATTTCCAGGTTAGTGCCGGGGGTCTGCCAGAGTTCCAGCCCCTCGTTCTGACGCTTCCGCATCTTTTCTGTATAGTATTTGATCGTTGGATTGCGGTTGACATTAGGTACTGTGCCCCCGAGCCGGTTACCAACTTTGGCTTTTACTTTGTTGTGCAATTCGACCAGATTAGCCTCCGATCCTCCAAAGTAGCCCCAGGAGCCGCCCGGAATGACATAGCCCGCAATGCGGTCGGCTGCCTGATCCTGCGTAATGTCACCCTGGCCGTTCGGCACGCCGTAGTTCTTTTTGTAGCGCTGCGCTGTAGCATCCCAGATGTTATCCCAATCCGCACCGTAGTATTTTATGCGGCTGCCGTGAATATCCGCGCCACGCGGCCAGTTGGCATCGGGCGCCAGGTTTACCTGCGAAGCATCGGCGGTCTCGGTCAGCGTCTTCCACTGGCAGGTACGGGCCGCAACCGACTGGCGGTTGTCGATCGCCCCGGCTTCGACAGTGATGTGCTGGCCTGGATTGCCCAGTCGGGCGTAGTATTTGAACATTTTCAGCCACTGCGCCAAAGCGTATACGCCAAAGTGCCAGTGCCACTTGCGGTTCCAGGTACCGCCCGTTCCGTCGCCGTTCCAGGTGTCCCAGAAGCCGTCGCCGTCGTTGTAGTACTGAATGGCGGGCGGAACAATGTCACCATCGGCCAGGGATGGACGGTCTACCAGTGTACGCAGGCCGGCGAGTCCGCCACCTTTTGCAAGCATCAGGTCTTTGAACCACTGTTTGGCCGGATCTTCGTAGAGTCCGACGCGGGCCTGAGAGAGCGGAGAAACCTTGTTGCCAATCCCCATTTCATACTCTTCGGTGCGGCCAGCGGAAACGGTATCGGGTTTGATGAGGTTGCAGGCATTCTGAACGACATCGACCGAAATTCGGTACATGGGGTTATTGGAATCACTCGTGCCCCAGGTGTTGGGGTTAGCGATCCACTGCCGCACATACGCCAGTGACACCGGTACGCAGGTATCCGGATAGACGTCCAGACCCGAGTTCGAGTTAAATTTCTCGGCCTTATCCAGTGTCATCCACGAAATAGCCGGGTTAGACCCGATCTGGCTTCGGTAGATGCTGTACTGGAAATGAATACCTACCTTCAAGCCTATTGATCGGCAATACGCAGCAAAGGCGATCATGTTGGCCTTTGCTGTGGAGTTATACCACTGTTCAACTTCAATCGTGAATTTGAACATGGTCATACCCCGCTGCTTCCAGCGAAGCGCTTCGTCTTTGCGGGCTTGGAAATCGCTACCCGCCCAACTTGTGCCGTGGATGCGTCGCCAGTTTTCCTGCACCGGTACGTAGGTCGTCGGCGTTGGATCGGGGTCTGGCTCGCCTGGCTCTTCGGGCTCTTCAGGAATTTCCGGTTCGGGCGCCGGGATCACCACCGCGCTCAGCCGCGCCAGCCCACCGTAACCCGAAAGGTTGCCCGCCGAGACGTTGCCGGTTTCGATTTCACTGTTCAGGCCAGCGGCCGGAATCACAAAAGAGAAGATCTGCGCCGATGGGCCGGTTAAGGTCACTTTAAACACGCAGCCGCCAAACAGGCCCGGCACCCGGATTTTATCCGTCCGACTGGCGCCTTCGGTTTGCGGGTGGGAGCCGATGATTTCAATTTGCGTCGTGCCGCCGACCGTCCAGTGCCGAAGCGAATAGGCCGGCCGGTTGTTTTGGAAGGCGTTGGGACCATCATACTTGATAAAATCGCCCACGCCCGATAGCTGCACTTCGGGATCTTCGACCAGGGTGCTGCTATCCAGAAAGTGCTCCAGACGCTGCATATCCCGGCGGCCCTGGTAAAAGGCATCGATGCTGTGCTGCTGATGCTGATGCGAAGGATCGTTTAGCAAGGCGCGCCGGGGAACACCAAACTGCCAGTGTCCGCCGTCCGCATTCAAAAACCGGTGCCAGACATCGATTGAATAGATCCAGTAAGGTGGAAGCCAGACCTTCGGCGTTTCAACGTGCTGGGTCCCCGAATCAGACTGGTACGGTACCGACCCCTGCAAGTTGGCGAAGGGCACCCGGGCGGCCGTCGGTACACCATTGACGATGCCCGCCACATCGGCCTCAAAAAACAGCTGGGTTTGCCGGATAATCGGAATGCGGGTCAAGCCCGAAACGTTATCCATCCGGTACCAGAGTGCCTGGGTGCGGCCTTTAACCCGCCCGCCGACGTGGTAAGGCGCCATTTTGGACCACAGGTAGGGATAGCTTTGCGTTCCGGCC
>NZ_BAAGVR010000005.1:0-8007 GCF_054780775.1 Larkinella ripae | reverse complement strand
GTTGCGATCCCCGATTTGGGACTGCAAAGTACCGCATTATTTTCCCCTTTGTCAAGACCCCAATGCAAAATAAATTAGAGGTGCTTTCTATCTCGCTGGTTATTAAGCGGTAAGCGATGAATTTATTTTTATATTTTCCTGCGAAAGCCGAATCGATTGTATAAAATTATGAATGGCGGTTGTCTGATTGGCCTGATTTTGTTCCAGCAATCGTACAAAAGCGCTTCCGATTATAGCACCGTTTGCATAGTGGCTAGCGGTTTGAAACGTATCAAAATCCTGAATTCCGAAACCAATTAGACGCGGATTTTTTATGTTCATTGCTTTAATCCGGCTGAAATATGCTTTCATTTCATCGGTGATCCCTTTTTGTGAACCGGTGGTGCTGGCCGATGAAACCATGTAAATGAATCCATTGGATTCCTCATCGATTTGGTGAATACGGTTTTCGGAAGTCTGGGGCGTAATTAAAAATATATTTAATAAATTGTATTTATCAAAGGTCGCTTTATAATCACGTTCGTAAATATCAATGGGAAGGTCGGGCACAATGATGCCATCAACACCAACTTCGGCGCATTTCTGACAAAATGCTTCTACACCAAACTGAACAACCGGATTTAAATAACCCATCAGTAAAATAGGTACCTGAACTTTATCCCGAATTGTCGCCAATTGGTCGAACAGAATCCGCAGCGTCATTCCGTTGTTCAGCGCGCGCTGGTTACTCTGCTGAATTGTTTCTCCGTCGGCAACCGGGTCGGAGTACGGCATTCCGATTTCAATGATATCGACACCCGCTTCCTGTAAGGTTTCCAGAATTGATACCGTATCGTTCAGGTGTGGAAAACCGGCCGTGAAATATACATTCAGGACTTGCTCGGATTTTTGTTGAAACAATTCAGTGATGCGGTTCATAACAGATTGCAGTTAGGGAATGGAGTTTTGTCCCGCCCTTCCAAAGGCGAGGAGGTGGAGCAGGTTGATTCGGGATTTATTGGGAAAGGTGTTGCGTGTAAGCCGCCAGGTCTTTATCACCGCGTCCGGAAAGGCAGACGACCGTAACCGCATCCGGACCCGCATTCAATTTGGGAATACAGGCTAATGCGTGCGATGACTCCAGGGCCGGAATGATGCCTTCCAAACGGCTCAACTCAAAAGCTGATTCCAGTGCTTCGGAGTCGGTGATGGAATAGAACGTTCCGCGTTCAGACGAAAACAGGTGGGCGTGCAACGGTCCGATACCAGGATAATCAAGTCCGGCCGAAATGGAATAAGGCTCAACAACCTGACCATCTTCGGTTTGCATCAGAATCGTACTGCTACCGTGCAAAATACCCGGTTTTCCCAAAGCCGTAGTAGCGGCCGAATGTCCCGAGGTTAAGCCTTGACCCGCAGCCTCGGCGACAATCAACTGAACCGATGGCTCGTCCAGGTAATGATAGAAAGCACCGGCGGCATTGCTTCCTCCACCCACGCAGGCGATGACATAATCCGGGTTGGACTGACCGGTTTTTTCCAGCAGTTGTTTCCGAACCTCCTCCGAAATGACCGACTGAAACCGGGCTACCATATCCGGATACGGATGCGGCCCAACCACCGAACCAATTACATAGTGTGTATCAACCGGATTATTAATCCAGTGACGCATGGCCTCGTTCGTTGCGTCTTTGAGCGTTTTACTACCACTCGTGGCCGGAACCACTCGGGCACCCAGCATCCGCATCCGATCCACATTGGGTCTCTGCCGTTCCATGTCGATACTTCCCATGTAGACAATGCATTCAAGACCCATCAGCGCGCAAACCGTGGCCGTAGCCACACCATGTTGACCCGCTCCGGTTTCGGCGACGATTCGTTTTTTCCCCAGCCGCTGAGCCACCAGGATCTGACCAATGGTGTTGTTTACTTTGTGCGCTCCGGTATGGCAAAGATCCTCGCGCTTCAGGTAAATGGTTGTGTTGTAAGCTTCTGACAAACGCCGGGCGTGAAAAAGGGGCGTAGGCCGGCCTACATAATCGGTCAGTAAATCCCGAAATTCGCGCTGAAAAGCCGGGTCGGCAATGATCGAAAGGTAATTCTGACGCAATTCCTCGACATTCGGATAAAGCATTTCCGGAATATAGGCTCCGCCAAATGTTCCGTAATAGCCGCGTTCGTCGACCTGATAAGCTGATTTTACTTCTGTGGTTTCCATTGTACTCAAAAACAAGGGTGCAGCAACTTCTGATCGCACTGAAACGGTTACTTCGTTTCAATGCCGGTTCATACGAGGGTGCCGTCGATTTAGTAAAGGCAGAAAAGCCTGGGAGACAGTTTTGCGTACTGTCTCTGAATGTAAAGTTATCTCATCAAGCGAACGGATTAAGCGACGGTTTCCTCTTCTTCAACGGGTTTCAAGCGGGTGATAATCGCCTTTACCAATTCGATATCTTTCAAACCGGGACTCATTTCCACTTTACTGTTAATGTCAACTCCGTAAAGCTTGAGGTGCTTGATTTTATCCAAGGACTCCAGACCATCCGCGTCGATTCCTCCGCTGATAAAGAACGGTTTTTCATTGTCATACCGGTTCATCAGACTCCAGTCGAATGTCACCCCGTTGCCGCCAAACTGCTCGCCTTTTGCATCAAACAAAAAGAAATCGCAGGACGGTTTGTAGTTGTTGATCATGCTGAAGTTGAACGTCTCATCGACCGAAAATGCCTTGATGATGCTCACGCCCCGGTTTCGCAGGTTCCGGCAGAAATCCGGTGTTTCGGTTCCGTGCAGCTGCACATACTGCAGGTCATATTTCTTCACGCTGCGCAGGATATAATCCGGGCTGGCGTTTACAAATACACCTACTTTCTTGACGTTCCGCGGAAATGACTTCAGCAATTCGGCGTCCAGCTCTTCACCAACAAACCGCAGCGATTTGTCGTAAAAAATAAATCCCATAAAATCGGGTGCCAGGGCGAGCAATTCGCGGATGTTGTCGGAATCCCGCATTCCACAGACTTTTACTTTCATACGCTATATTGTTTTTGAGATGATGGATACAACTGGTTTAACTCACCGATTAATTGCTGCAACGCGCTGGCCGGATCGGACGTTTTCATGAACGTTTCTCCAATCAAAAATCCCTGATAACCGGCCTGCTGTAACGCCACAATGGATTCGGCCCGCTGCAAACCGCTTTCGGAAATTTTGACGAAGGAATCCGGAATGAGCGCCGAAAGCCGGATGGATGTTTCGATATCGGTCACGAAGGTTTTCAGGTTCCGGTTATTGACTCCTACCAGATCCACGGTATCGGTCAGGTGATCGGCCAGTTCCTGCTCGTCGTGTACTTCCAGCAAGACTTCCAGCCCCAGCTCGTGGGCGAGCTGGCTGTAGTCGATGACCTGCGTCGGCGTCAGGCAGGCGGCAATGAGCAACACAAAATCCGCTCCGATTGCTTTCGCTTCAAGAATCTGATACGGATCGATAATGAAATCTTTTCGGATGATCGGCGTCGAAGGATTAGCGGCCCGCGCCTGCACCAGGTCGCCCGACGTACCCCCAAAGAAAGGTTCATCCGTTAAAACCGACAGGCAGGCTGCACCGGCCCGGACGTACCCCGCCGTGGTTTCGGCTACCGGAACCTGATCATTGATGATGCCTTTGGAGGGTGATTTACGCTTGAATTCGGAAATAATGCCCGACGAGCCGGGTTGAAGAATGGCTTTGCGAGCAGACAACGGTTGCCGGCTGAACAACGGCTGCTGTTCGAGTTCCCGTGGTGATACTACGGTTTTTTGATAGGTTACTTCGGTTCGCTTACGCTCAATAATCCGTTCAAGTACGTCCATTCTATCTCTATTCCTCGTTATTCCGGTGGTATTGTACTCTTATCACTTTGTATACCTGAAATGTTTTATTAGCATTAATCGGCCAGTAATTTTTTAAGACTACCCAACGCCCTCTTGCTTTCCAGCGATTCACGCGCCTGCCCAATGCCTTCCTCAACAGTTTCGGCTTTCCCGGCAGCCACCAGCGCTAACGCAGCGTTGGCAACGACCGCATCCGTCTGAGCGGCTGTTGCTTCATTGTTGAGCACATTCATAAAAATTTGGGCAGAATCTTCAACGGACTTTCCCCCGGCCAGCTGTTCCGGCTGAAGCTGGGGCAAGCCAATTTGGTGCGGAGTCAACACTTGCTCAGCATGTGCCGAAATTGTCTTGAAGGCGCCGGTCAGCGACACTTCGTCATAGCCATCCAGAGCGTGTAGAATCATAAACCGCTTGGGGGTTTGCTGATAAAGATACGCATATAATCTGGCTAATTCAAGACTAAACACCCCAACGAGTTGTTTTTTTGGGAAAGCCGGATTTACCATCGGTCCCAGAACATTAAAAAAAGTTTTTACACCCAGTTCTTTCCGGATCGGGCCGACGTTTTTCATGGCCGGGTGGAAGAGGGGCGCGTGCAGAAAGCAGATGCCCGCATCCTCTACTTTTCTTCGCAAAATGTCGTAATCGTTCGTAAACCGGTAACCGAGGTATTCCATCACTGTCGAAGAACCGCACATGGATGAAACGCCGTGATTCCCGTGTTTGGTGATTCGCTGGCCCGCACCCGCCACGACAAAAGCCGACAGGGTCGAAATATTGAACGTGTCCTTGCCGTCGCCCCCGGTTCCGCATAAATCCATTACATCGTATTCCGACAGATCCACCGGCAAACACAACTCCAGCATCGCGTCCCGAAAACCTTCCAGCTCGTCCACCGTAATGCTTCGCATCATGTAAACCGTCAGAAAAGCAGCAATCTGCGAGGTATTGTATTGGCCCGTACTGATTCCGACCAGCACCCGCTGGGCTTCTGCTTTTGTTAGGGTTTTGTATTCAAACAGGTGGTTTAGTATTTCTTTCATGGGTATGTAGGAATGCGTTTTTATTTTTTGATGCAAAGCATTTGATGCCCGGTTTTCTGAAAATGGTACGGCACTTCGATCTGTTCAACCCCAAAACCGCTCTTCCGACAGGCCGTCGATACGGTTTTTACGTAAGGCGAAAACTGGCCCGTCAGATCCACGAGTGGAAAAATTCGAACTTCTTTAGCCACCCGCATTAGTTCGTTAATGGCTTGCAGGTGAAACTCTTCTGATAGATGCGCCGTATATAAAAACAGCAAATGCGAACAAAGTGCCAGGTCGAATGCCTGATCGGGAAACGAAAGGGTCGGCAACGATTCCGCCCAATAGCGGCCCTGCTGCCTTCCGGTTTCGTAATCGCTTAAAAACCGGGTCATCGCCCGCATCCGCTGATCGCCCAGGTCATCGGCATCCCGAAACTCAGTCCAGTTGTACTGAGCTGCATTAAACCGCATTTGGTCAACAACGGAAGAGTAAGTCTGCTCAATCCGCAACGCAAGTTCGGTCGCCGAAAATCTGTAAATCGGATCGACCGACACCACCGAATTGCCCAGCTGCTGCATTTCACGGTTGAAACTCGCCGGGCCATCACCAACGCCCAATACGGTTTTCGTCAGATCCGAAGCCGTTAAGTTGAACATCCGCCGGTATTCGTCGAGTGAACGCCCCCACGGAACCACCGATTCTAAAATCATGCGTCCAACCAGTTTGCCAGCATCTGCTTCCCGTGCTCGGTCAAAACCGACTCCGGATGAAACTGAACACCCCTAACGTCGTACTCTTTGTGCGCAATGCCCATCACCCGGCCTTCTTCATCAACCGCCGTAACCACCAGTTCCGCCGGAACACTGTCCGGAATAACCGTCCAGGAATGATACCGCCCGACCAGCAACTCTTCCGGCAACCCATTGAACAAACGTTCCGAGGTATTTTGCAAAAATGTGCGATGCGCCACACCGTGATAAACATCAGTCATATTTTCCAGCATCGCTCCAAAAACTTCACTGATTCCCTGGTGGCCGAGGCAAATACCCAGGATACTTTTTGTGGGCGCGTAGGTCCGAATAACTTCCTGCATGATCCCGGCTTCCGATGGAATGCCTGGGCCGGGCGACAGCAGAATTTTATCGTACGCATTGACCTCTTCCAGCGAGATTTTATCGTTCCGGTGAACATCAACGGTATGACCAAGTTCGCGGAGGATGTAGACGAGGTTGTATGTAAACGAATCGTAATTGTCGATTACCAGCACTTTCATAAAACCTTGATTTTAAATAGTTTCTGCCTGTTTCATGGCGGTCCGAAGCGCCATCAATTTGTTATGCACTTCCTGCAATTCACTCTCCGGATTCGATTTAGCAACTACCCCGGCTCCGGCCTGATAATGCAACGTATTGTTTTTACTCAGAAAGGTCCGAATCATAATCGCCTGATTGAAATCGCCTTTGAAATCCATAAAACCAATGCAGCCTGCGTAAAAACCGCGACTTGATTTTTCATAGCGATCGATCAACCGCATGGCCATGTGCTTGGGTGCGCCCGACAAAGTTCCGGCCGGAAACGTTTCCCCCACAATCCGCAAGGGTTCTGCGTTTTCATCCATTTCACCAACCACTTTTGAAACCAGGTGAATAACGTGCGAGTAGTACTGAACTTCTTTAAAGGTTTCTACTTTGACGGTTTTACAATTCCGGCTCAGGTCGTTCCGGGCCAGGTCCACCAGCATAACATGCTCAGCGGTTTCCTTCGGATCATTGTGCAACTGCTGCGCTAATTCCGCATCCGCAATGTCATCGCCAGTCCGACGGAACGTACCGGCGATCGGATAAATAATTGCGTTCCGGCCTTTGATAACAATCTGTGATTCAGGCGATGACCCAAATAGTTTGTAATTACCGTAATCAAAATAAAAAAGATAAGGCGAGGGATTTAAAGAACGAAGGGCGCGGTAAACGTTAAATTCATCACCCCGAAAAGCCGTTGAAAACTTTCGGGAAAGGACAATCTGAAAAACGTCTCCTCTGTGGCAATGATCAATCCCTTTGTGGATAATTTCCAAAAACTGCTGGTCTGTAAAATTAGATTGCTCTTCTTCCGTCATCTTGAAGGTGTAAGACGGAAAATTGCGGTTTTTGATCAGTGTCTCAATATAGTCGAGGTTATCAGGGCCCGGCTGTTCACCTTCCTGCAGGTAAGAATGTTCAAAAAGATACAGTTCGTCTTTGAAATGATTGATCGCAATAACGTAACGAAATACCTGATAGACGACCAACGGCACGTCATTTTCGGAAGGAACGGCATTGAAAGATATGTCCTCAAAAGACTGAACGGCATTGTAACCAATGTGGCCAAAGAGGCCGTTGGTTATAAAAGGAAAAGCGTGCTTTTGGTAATGAAAACACGCTCTAAACTCCTCAATTTTAGCCAAAAGATCTGCCTTTGGAGAGGCTTCAGAACTGCTAGAAATTCCGTTTGGATACGTAGTAGTAATAGTGACACCATCAAATTCAAACTTAGCGATTGGATCAAAACAGATGTAAGAATAGCTGTTGTCGTTACCATGATAATCCGAACTCTCTAACAAAATGCTATTCACAAATTTATCCCGCAGGCGGAGGTAAATACTAACGGGTGTCAACGTATCGGCCAGCATTTTTCGATACGTGCTCATTACCCTGAATTGAATCTGTTTCGTTTGAATCGTTGGAGCAGTCATAGTGAGAAAAGGTACAGTTTAGAAATAAAAAAAGCCCACTGTGTTGAACAGTGGGCTTCTAAAACCGGTCAAATTGGTTACAAAGCATGGGTAGACTGTTCAACTTCGATTGAAGAGGAACGCCACCAAAGAATAGAAGATGTTACTTCAAAAGGCATGTTTGTAATCCGTTAACATTTAAGTCGGGGTGGCGGGATTCGAACCCACGACCTCTACGTCCCGAACGTAGCGCGCTACCGAGCTGCGCTACACCCCGATGAGACAAAAGTAAAACTTTTATAAATAATAAAAAATATACCCATCTCCGGTTAGGGAGATGGGTACGTAATCTGTGGTGGCGGCCACCTACTCTCCCGGACATGACTCCAGTACCATCGGCGTAACGGGGCTTAAC